>JBDRJV010000010.1:0-76861 GCA_043814605.1 Candidatus Omnitrophota bacterium
TGTTTTATGTTTCAATCCGATTTTTAAATTTTATACATCCGCGGCCTAATACCGCGCAGATTTATGGCGCGGATAATAGGATGCCGCTTGAGTAGTCCCCCCCAGGAACCACGGGCTTTAGCCCGTGGGGGTTCCATTTAATTATTTTATGATCGCAGGAGGAATAATTATGCAAGGTTTTGTCTTTCAAACATTGGGAGTAATCATATCCTGTTTAATGGCGACGGGATTGTATTTAAAAGTAGATGTTATTAATAAAGGGGGGCCGGTAATTATTCCGATAATTTTATGTTCAATTTTTGCTTTGGCAATTATTTTAGAAAGATTGATTAATATTTATCGTTCGAGAATTGATACTTCAAAATTTATGGATGAAATAACTGCAGCATTAAAACGAAATCGTATTTCTGATGCTTTAGAAATTTGCGAACAAACCCAAGGCCCGATTGCCCACATTTTGAAAGCAGGCATATCCCGCCATGATCGTTCCCGGGAGGAGATTCGCGAGGCAATTGAAGATGCCGGATTGCATGAAGTGCCTAAGCTTGAGAAGAATTTAAGTGCCTTAGCTACGATTGCCCATATCAGCCCTCTCTTGGGATTACTAGGAACAGTGACGGGAATGGTGAGTACTTTTCAAATTATTCAACAAAAAGCGCAAGCAATGTATCCGGTTGATCCATCAGTTTTAGCTAAAGGGATTTGGGAAGCTTTGATTACAACTGTTGCCGGGCTTATTGTCGCTATTCCTTGTTTTGTGGCGTATAATTATTTAGTTGCTAAAGTGGAGAGTTTGGTAGTGGAAATGGAGATTTTAGCTACAGATTTGGTAAATATCTTGACGCAGCGCAGGTAAAATGAATAAAACACTAAACACTTGATAAGACCACAGACAATAGACTATAGACCAAAATTTTCTTATAGAAAATTTTGAAAAACAAGTGTTTAGATTTTAGTTGGTTATTTAATTTTTTGCTTTTAGTCTTTGGCCCGTGGTCTTTTGTCTAAAGTCTGTATTAAAGGAAATTAGTTATGCGTTTTAGAAAACACTTAGAGATTGAAAAAGGACAAAAAGAGATTAACATAACCCCGCTTGTGGATATGGTATTCCTTTTGTTAATATTTTTTATGCTTACTTCAAGTTTTATTGTTTTGCCCGGCATAAAAATAAATTTACCTAAAGCCGTAACTTCAGAAGTAATAAAAGATAAAAATATTATCGTTACACTTAGCCGAGATAATATAATTTATTTAAATGAAAAGCCGATTACCGCAGAGGAACTGACGAGTTATTTGAAAGAGATTGTTGATTCCCAGAAACAAAGGCCGCTGTTAATTAAGGCGGATAAAGATACTCAGTTAGGTTCAGTCGTGCGGGTTTGGGATATTTGCCGCAAAGTAGGGATATCTCAAATTAATATTGCTACTTTGCAGGAAGTAAAATAAACTAAAATGGAGGGAAAGAATATTTTTGGGATTGCTTTATCTTGTTCTGTCCTCTGGCATCTTTTAAGTGTACAGGCAGTTAATATTGTTTGGCCGGATAAACTTATTTCTCATAACTTTACGGCAATTAACTTTTTAGGTGAAATTTTAGAAAAGTCAGAATATACACAGGCAGATTTAAATAAATTAAATTCTTTGCAAAAAAATGTTAAAACAGAAGAAAAATTAATACCTAACGCCAAGCCAGAAGAGATATTATTTAATACAGAACGCAGACAATTAAAAAAAGAGTCGTTGCCTTTATCCGAACTTTCCCAAAAAAGCGTGCCAGAAATTGTTTTTGACATTACTGATAATAAGCAGTTTTTAGTACTGGAAAAAATAGATGATAAGAACAAAAGAAGTGTTTTGTTTAAACCGGAATTGCCGGAATACCCGGATTGGGCAAAAGAATGGGGTCATTACTTTGAGGTTGAATTAAAATTTTTGATTTTACCCGATGGAACTGTGGCAAATGTGGAAAAAAATACATCTAGCGGGTATCCGGAGTTAGATGAAATTGGAGTTAGATATATAAGAAAATGGAAATTTGTACCGCTTTTGATCGATCAGACTCAAGCCGAACAATGGGGAACAATTAAATTGGTTTTTAAACTCCAATGATTAATTTAGAAATTGCACAGGCAATTGCTTTTTATTTATTATTCTTTATCGTATTTTTTCTCGGGGGGTATTCTTTTTTTTATCTTAAGAGAACGCAGGATAAATTACATTGTAAAGAATACAAATTATGGAAATGTTCTATTTGTACTTTTGTTTATTCGAGTGTTTTTGCCAGTAAAATGACCGTTTGTCCGCGTTGCGGCAGTTATAATAAAAAAGAAGAAGACGAAACAGCTTAAGCGTGATCAGGTTTTAATGAATTTAGACGGGCTAAACAAGATCAATGTAAGATAAAATTAGTAAGGCAATATTTATATGATAAAAGCAAATACAGAGGTTGTTATCTTGATAACGGCTAGTTCTGCGGATGAGGCAAACATGTTAGCTGAAAAGCTGGTTGAGTTAAAATTAGCGGCTTGTGTGAATACAACAAAAGTAAATTCTTTATTCCATTGGCAGGGGAAAATTGATAAAGCCGAGGAAACTCTTTTAATTGTAAAATCAAAATCAGAATTACTAGAAGAACTAGAAACAATTGTAAAAAAATATCACAGTTACGAGGTTCCGGAAATTATTGCTTTGCCGATTGTGGCGGCCAGTAATAACTATCTTAAGTGGATAAATAATTCTGTTAAATAAGAATAATGAAAGTAAACATGCGTATTTTTAAAATGGGGCACGAATTTTTGTGCCCCATTTAAATTTAAATCACTTTTAGTTTATGTTATAATACATACTATGAAAAAAGGATTTACACTCCTAGAATTGTTGATTGGTATTGCAATTTTTGCAATTATTGCTGCTTGTGTATATTCAAGTTTATATTTAGGACTTAAGGTTTTTAAGCAAGAAGAAAGCCGGGATGAACTTATGCAGCAAGCAATGCTGACCTTAGATAAATTAGCTAAAGATTTGCGTTGTGCATTTATCAACCCCAATAATGAACAAATAAAATTTATTGGTACAGATGCTAAAATTGACTTTTTTATTGTAAGTCCGGAATTAGATATTGAAAATACAGTTTTTTATTTAGAAGAAAATGAGGATTCAGATGTATTTTCATTGTTAATGTCAAAAACTAAGGTCCGGTATTTCGAGGGGGATGCAGAGGGAAAAAGTAAAATTAGTGTTATTAATAGAAGTATTAAAGAATTTAAATTAGCTTACTATGATCATGAAACTAAAGAGTGGTATGAGAACTGGCCTAGAGAACTGGAATTACCTAAATTAATAAAAATTAAAATCAGTTTTGCCCAGAACTCAAATCAAGAAAATTTTTTAGATTTAGTTAAATATGTAGCTGTGCCAATTGCTCAAACTTTAGAATTTACACGATAAAATAGTTTTATGCATCTAAAAAAAAATAATTAGGTTTTGTTAAATTTTAAGAGGATTTATTTTGAACAGTTTTACAGATTATAATAGTAATAGCTCAAAAAAAGGGATAATTCTCGCTTTAGTATTATGGATATTATTTTTTCTTTCAGTTACGGTTCTGACTTTAAGTTTTCGCAATAGACTTAGTATTAAACTGCGTAGTTTATATAATCAACAAATGCAAATGCATTATTTGGCTAAAGAAGGAATTAATCGGGCAATTATAAAACTAGCTCAGGATGATAATAATTTTGATTCCCGCAGCGAAGTTTGGGCCGAAGATTTTACTTTACAAAAAGAGCAAGGATTGTTATTGTGCAAAGTAGTAGATGAAGATAGATTTATAAATATTAATACAGCCACTGAGGAAATGCTGGAAAATATACAGCTTATATTTCCTCAAATTAGTTTGCAGAACATTGAAAAACTTATTAAAAACCGCCCTTTTAATATAAACGGGGAAATTAAAGCAATTATTAATCAAGATAAGGAAGATTTTAATTTAATTCAACCTCAAACAACAAGTATTGAGGATTTGGTAACAACTTTTTCTGATGGAAGGATAAATATTAATACAGCACCCCGGGAAGTGTTATTGATGATTCCTGGAATCAAAGAAATTACGGTGGATACAATTATTAATCATAGAGATATTGAGGCTTTTATCGCTAATGAAACTCTTTCAGAAGATCTCTCTTTGCTGGGATTAAGTGCAGCTCAGGTGAGCGCATTAATTAAATACGTAAAGGTTGATTCTGCGGTTTTCCGTATTGCCGCACAGGCTGTTTCAAAGACAAAGAATATTTCAAAGAATATAAATTTAGTATTACAACGTAAAGACCATAAGTTTAAAATGTTGATGTTTCAGGAGAATTAACATTGTTAAAAACAATCAGTTATATTACTAAACAAAACTTTAAAATAGTACTTTTTAATATTACCACTGATTCTCTGCAGGTGGTTAAAGAAAAAAGTTTTGCTTTAAAAAACGGGATGATTGATTTTATTCCCATCATTGATTTTCTTAAAAAAGAAGGATTGCTGAATGTGCACATTGTTAGTTGCCTTTTCCGCTATCAAGTGGGGGCCCGGTTTTTTTCTTTTCCTTCCCCGGATGAAAAAGAAATTGCGAAAATGGTTAATTTTGAATCGGCTGAGCTCCTGCCGCTTAAGCCTGAGGAAATCGTGATGCGCTATAGCGTGCTTAATAAAAACAATAGCGGTTATTCCGATACTTTTGTTGTCGTTGTGCCAAAAGAAGAGGTGCGCCAATTTGTCGAAAAATTTCAAAAAACACAATTAGATATTGATATTTTAAGTTTAAGCAGTTTGGCAATTTTTAATTGTGTAAAAAAAGTAGCGGAAAGCAAAAATGGAATCGGTTTAAAAAACAATACGATGGTTGTTTATTTTGAGGATAATATTATAGAGGTTATTATTATAAAAAATAAGAAATTAGAATTCAGCCGCGGCTTCCTTGTTAACGATAATAAAAATTTTTTTCAAGTTTTAATCAGTGAAATTAGACACAGCATTGAATTATTTTTTAGTAACCTGGAATTAAAAAAATTGGAAAAAATTATTGTTTGCGGGGTAAATATTGATTTAAAAAAGATTGCGGATACATTAGCAGCTATTTTTGAGATCCCGGTATCGGTCAATCAAAAAATTAATATTGCTTACGGATTAGCTTTAGATGATGAAAATCGAATTAATTTATTAAGTGATGAAATTATAGCGAAAAAAATTAAAGAAAAATTAAAGAAAAAATTAATAATTTGCGGACTTATTTTACTGGTCAATATGATTTTAGCAGCCGCTGTGTTTTTTGTTTCATTAAATAATAAAAAGGCATATATGGCCAAAATGGATGAAGAAATTCTAAAATTAAGGCCGCAAGCGCAGGAGATACAGAATAAAATTCAAAAATTAGAAATGGTAGAAATGCAGCTGAGTTCTCAGGCCTTAATCCTTAATGCTATTACCGATCTGGCTAATGTAACTTCGAGTGCTTGTACTTTAAACATGCTTTCGATTAATGAACAGGGGCAGCTTCTGGTGCGCGGACAAACAAAAAATTTGCAGGATGTTTTAGATTTTGTCAGTGCAATAGAAAAATCTGCGCATTTTAAAAATAGTCATCTTAATTATTCCAGCCGAAGAAAAATTAAAAATCAAGAGGTTATTGATTTTGAGATTCAAGCTGATCTAGATGAAAACCCGAATTAAACCGCATGCAGATCATTACAGGTTTTTTAAAAAGCCGCACAATAAAAATCCCTAAATCAAAACTTATCCGGCCTACTTCAGGTAAAGTTAGAAAAGCGATATTTGATATTTTAGGTGATTTTATTATCAAAAAAAATGTATTGGATTTATTTAGCGGCAGTGGAGCGTTAGGGCTTGAAGCATTAAGCAGCGGGGCTGAAAGTGTGACTTTTGTGGAAAAAAATCAGTTTTTTGTGAAAGTGATTAAAGAAAATGCCAAAAATTTAGTTTTAGGCAAAAATACGCAGGTTTTTGGATGTGATGTATTTGAGGCACTTAATATATTAGCAAGAAAAAAAATAAGTTTTGAAATAATTTTTATCGACCCGCCTTACTATCGAGATTTGGCAAAAAAATGCTTGCTCGAAATCAGCAAGTATGATATAGTACATCCACTTGGAATCGTAGTGGCAGAACACCATAAAAAAGATGAATTGCCGGAAAACTGTAATTCGCTAACACGTTGGAAATACAAAAAATATGGAGATACTTTTGTCTCTTTTTATTCCTACTCATAGCCACAGAAAATATATTTAAGCTGAATTTATCTAATTTTATGAAGAATTGAATTTTTCTTGAGGGCAGGTATTTAAAAGTAATTATTTAATAATATTATTCAGCTTAAAATCAGGGAGGGTTTTTTTTTGAAAAAACGTGCAGTTTACCCGGGAACTTTTGATCCCGTAACATACGGGCATATTGATTTAATTAAAAGAGCGGTTAAAATTTTTGATGAAGTTATCGTCTCAGTTGTGGATAATACGGCTAAAAATACTTTATTTAGCACAAAAGAACGCATGGAGATGATAAAAAAAACAACCCAAGGGTTTTCAAAAGTCAAAGTAGAAAGCTTTAATCAATTAATGGTTGATTATGTTCATGAGAAAAAGATTAATGTGGTTATTCGTGGATTAAGAATGATTTCTGATTTTGAATATGAATTTCAGATGGCTTTGACTAATCGAAAAATTAATAAGAATATCGAAGTAATATTTATGATGCCTAATGAATCATATTCTTTTGTTTCCAGTAAACTAATAAAAGAAGTAGCGGCTTTAGGCGCAGATCTTTCCGCGTTTGTTCCTAAATTTGTTGAAAAAAAATTAAAGAAAATATTAAATAATTCTTAAAGTAAATATTTTATCGGGGGAGTAATGAAAATTTTAAAAAGTATTAAAGCTAGAGCAAAACAATTGCAAAAAACGATAATTTTACCGGAAGCTAAGGAAAAAAGAATTTTACAGGCGGCGAAGATTATTATTGAGGAGCAGTTAGCCAAGATTATTTTGTTAGGGGATAAAAATAATATTGCTGATTTATCCGAAAAAGTGGGATTAGATATTTCCCGGGTAAAAATAATTGAACCGTTAAAAACAGAAGAATTTGAAAAATTTTCACAGGAGTTTTATGAGTTAAGAAAAGCAAAAGGAATTAGCCTGGAAGATGCCCGAGCAACAATGGGAAATTTTGTTTATTATGCAGCAATGATGATTCGTCATGGTTTAGCGGATGGTTTTGTTGCCGGAGCGATTACCACAACTGCAGATGTAGCCAAAGCCGCTATTTATTGTATTGGTTTTGGAGAAAAAGTGCGTACAATTTCTAGTTCTTTCCTGATTAGTGTTCCGGATTGTACTTATGGTCAAGAAGGGGTTTTTATTTTTGCGGATTGTGGAATTTTGCCGGATCCATCCGCAATGCAAATGGCAAATATCGCAATGTCGGCAGCGGAACTTTTTAAATTATTAGTTGAAAGTGAACCTCGAGTCGGACTTTTGAGTTTTTCTACAAAAGGCAGTGCAGAACATGTAATGGTGGAAAAAGTAGTTAAAGCTAAGGAATTAATTAATAATAAGTATCCGGAATTAATTGTGGATGGAGAACTGCAATTAGATGCGGCTATTGTTCCGGAAATTGCAAAAATTAAAGCTCCGGATAGCCCGGTAGCTGGTTCGGCCAATGTACTGATTTTTCCAGATTTGAATGCGGGCAATATTGGGTATAAATTGGTACAGCGGTTAGCAAAAGCTGAGGTTATCGGGCCAATGATGGCTGGTCTTAAGAAACCTTGTTGTGATTTATCCCGGGGTTGTACTATTGATGAAATTGTTTACGGGGTTTGTACAACAGCGATTAGAGTGCTTGCTTAAATAAGCATAAAGAATAATAGGCATATGAATATTTTAGTTATAAATTGCGGTAGTTCCTCGATTAAATATCAGCTTTTTTGCATGGAAAAATCTGTTAGTTTAGCTTGCGGTATAGCTGAAAAAATAGGCTGTAAAGATTCCTATCTTGTTTATGAAAAAGCTGGTAAAAAAATCAAATTTAAAATTGATTTACCAGACTATTTTAAAGCAATTGAAAAAATTGCACACTTATTAACTGATCCTACCCAGGGGGTATTAAAAAATAAAAATTCAGTCCATGCGGTTGGGCATCGTGTTGTTCACGGAGGAGAAGAGTTTAAATCTTCCGTGATAATTAATAAAAAAGTTTTAAAAAAAATAAAATTTTATTCTAAACTTGCGCCTTTACATAACCCCCCGGCTTATAATGGTATTAAAGCAACAATAAAAATTTTTCCGCAGATTAGACAAGTGGCGGTGTTTGATACCGCTTTTCATCAGACAATGCCCGAGCACGCATTTATCTACGGACTGCCGTTAAATTTGTATAAAAAATATTGCATTCGTCGTTACGGATTTCATGGAACAAGTCATCGTTATGTTGCTTGTGCTGCCGCAAAATTGTTAAAAAAACCTTTAAGTAAATTAAAATTAATTACTTGCCATTTAGGTAATGGCTGCAGTATCACAGCGGTAAAAAATGGGTTTTCTGTTGATACCAGTATGGGATTTACGCCTTTGGAAGGATTAGTTATGGGAACACGTTGCGGAGATATTGATCCGGCATTAGTTTGTTATATTATGGAGAAAGAAAAGTTGGGAATTGACGAAGTTAATGAGTTGATGAATAATAAAAGCGGACTGATCGGATTATCCGGTATTAGTAATGATATGCGTGATTTACTCTTTGCCGCTAAGGGAGGGAATAAAAGAGCAAAGTTAGCAATTGATATTTTTATTTATAAAGTAAAGAAATATATTGGTGCTTATATTGCCGCAATGAATGGGGCGGATGCGGTCATTTTAACGGCAGGGATAGGTGAAAACGTTTTAATAATTGAAAAACGGTTAAGAAAAGAATTGAGTAATATTTTTAAAAATAAGGTTAAACTATTGAGAATTCATACACAGGAAGAAAAATTGATTGCTATGGATACTTTTGATATTATCAATAAGTTAAAGAAAAAATGAAGATAAATTTAAATGAAATTCCTAAGGATGGGATAGTATTAAAAGAAACGAAGGCTGCCCCGGATTTGGATATTGAGCGAGATGATTTTGAATTTTACGGTCCGGTTACAATTATTTCTGATATTAATCGAGACCATGATAATGTACAGATTTTGATTAATATTGAAGGAGAAATAAGGTTTACTTGTGCGCGTTGTTTAAGTCCGTTACGGCAGATAATAAAAAGGGAAGTAAAAATATTTAAAACTCTAAAAGAAGAAAGATCTGTTGATTTGACTCAAATTGCCAGAGAAGAAATTATATTAGGGTATCCTTTAAAATTATTGTGTAATGATAAATGTAAAGGCTTGTGTCCAATTTGCGGGATTAATTTGAATAAAAGCCAGTGTGATTGTAAACCTCAGGAGATGTCTTCCGGAGGGATAAATATTGATATTTAAGTAGCAGTTGAGATATATTAAAAATTTTATTTTTTGTTTTATAATTTTAAAGATTTAATTTAAGAGTAACTAAGGAGGAAACAATGGCTCATCCAAAAAGAAAACATTCTAAAACAAGACGCGATAAGAAAAGAACTCACCAGAAATTAGAAACACCGACAGCATCTATTTGCCCGAGCTGCAAACAACCCAAGCAGCCCCATCGTGTTTGCCCGCATTGCGGTGAATATAAAGGGAAAAAATATATTGTAAAGAAAGAGAAAAAACCGAAAAAATAAATTGCGAAACTTATAATTTACAAATAATTTTTTAAAAAAGGAAGTATTGCATGAAAATAGCAGTAGATGCAATGGGTGGAGATAATGCTCCGGATGTTGTAATTAAGGGAGCCATTGAAGCAGCTAAAGAAATAGATGCTGAAATAATTTTGGTAGGCGAAAAGAATATTTTAGAATCAAAATTATCTTCTTATAATAATATCCCCTCAAATATTAGTCTGGCACAGGCAGCGGAAGTGATTGAGATGAAAGAACCACCGGCAATAAGTGTCCGCCGAAAAAAAGATTCATCGATTAATGTTGCGGTTAATATGGTTAAAGATAAAAAAGCAGATGCTGTTGTTTCTGCAGGAAATACAGGAGCTGTTGTTTGTGCGGCAAGTCTATTTTTAAAAATTCTTCCGGGTATCGACAGGCCGGGGATTAGCGTGCTTTTACCGACACTAAAAGATGTTGTGCAGGTAATTGATATGGGGGCGAATATTGATGCTAAACCCGAACATCTTTTACAATATGGAATTATGGGAAGTATATATAGTAATTTTGTTCTGAATAAAGATAACCCTACAGTAGGGTTATTAAATATTGGGGAAGAAGAAACAAAGGGGCCTGAATTCGTCAAGGAAACTTTTAAATTACTGGAACAAAACAAAAATATTAATTTTATTGGTAATGTTGAAGGCCGAGACATTTATATGGGTAATTGTGATGTTATTGTTTGTGACGGGTTTTTAGGAAATGTTGTCTTAAAAGTATCTGAAGGATTAGCAGATGCAATAAAAGAAATGCTGAAAAGAAATCTTTCTTCTAATTTTATGGTAAGGCTAGGGGCGTTTTTAAGTGCGCCGGCTTTTAAAACATTAAAAAAAGAAATTGATTATTCTGAATATGGAGGAGCGCCGCTTTTAGGTGTGGATGGAGTTTGTATTATTGCGCATGGCGGCTCGAGTGCGAATGCTATAAAAAATGCGATTCGTGTTGCTCAAGAATCCCTGTTACAGAAAGTTAACCAGCATATTGTGGAAATAATTTCGGGCAATAAGGACTGACCTTATATTAATAAGTTAATTTAAGAGAAGTTAAGCAGAAAGCTTATAATATGGATTATGAAAAAATTGCTTTTATATTTCCCGGCCAGGGAGCTCAATATGTAGGGATGGGTAAGGATTTATATCAGAAATTTGAATCGGCCAAGACAATTTTTGAAAAATCTAACGAATGTTTAGGCTTTGACTTAAAATCTATTTGTTTTGAAGGCCCACAAGAAGAACTAACACAAAGTGCAATTTGTCAGCCGGCAATTCTTACGCTAAGTATTGCCGTGCTTGAGGTTTTAAAAGATAAGGAGGAATTTCAAGCTTTGATTCCTTATGCCTGTGCGGGTTTAAGTTTGGGTGAATATGCGGCATTAGTTGCTTGTGAAAGTTTAAAATTTGAGGATGCAGTTAGGTTAGTACATAAAAGAGGGCAATTTATGGATACAGCTTCAAAGGAAAATCCCGGAACAATGTCTTGTATCCTCGGATTGGATATTACTAAGACAAAGGAAATTTGTCAGAAAACTAAAGCAGAAATAGCTAATTTAAATTGCCCGGGTCAAATTGTACTCTCAGGTTCAGTGCAGGCGATTGCTCAAGCAAATACATTAGCGAATGAGCAAGGGGCAAAACGGGTTATTCCGCTTGATGTTAGCGGTCCTTTTCATTCCAGCCTGATGTCTTCTGCCGCAGCTAGTTTGAAAAAAGAGTTAGATAATGTAGAAATATCAAAGCCAAAAGTTATGTTTATACCTAATGTTACCGCACAGGAGACTGATGGTCCGGAACAAATCAGGCAATTACTAACCCAGCAGGTTGCGAGTACAACATACTGGGAAAAAAGTATTGGTAATTTAAGAAATCATAACATTAATACCTATCTGGAACTTGGTCCAGGAAAGGTGCTGAAAGGTCTTTTACAGCGAATTGACCGCAGCCTTGAAGTAATTAATCTGCAAAAAACTGCGGATTTTGATATTTTATTAGAAAAAATAATGGAGATACAGGGGGAATAATATGAAATTAGAAGGTAAGGTTGCGGTTATTACTGGTGGAGCACAAGGCATTGGTAAGCAAATTGCGATCACATTAGCTAAAGAAGGAGCAAATTGTGTAATCTGTGATGTGAATGAGGAAGAACTGCAAAAAGCCGCAACAGAAATTCAAACTCAAGGAGTAAAGTGTTTACCAGTAGTTTTAAATGTAACAAATTTATCTCAATGCGAGCAAATGGTAAACAAAATTATTGACAAATTCAAAAAAATAGATATACTAATCAATAATGCAGGGATAACCCGAGACGGGTTATTTATTCGAATGCGTGAAGAAGACTGGGATTCAGTCATTGCTGTTAATTTGAAAGGGACTTTTAACTGCACCAAAGCTACCGTTAAAGTAATGCTTAAACAAAGAGCGGGAAGCATAGTTAATGTCGCTTCAATCATTGGACTTATGGGTAATATGGGTCAGGCTAATTATGCCGCATCTAAGGCTGGAATAATTGGTTTGACGAAGAGTGTAGCAAAAGAAGTAGCTTCTCGTAATATTAATGTAAATGCTATTGCTCCTGGGTTTATTGAAACAAAAATGACTCAAGTTTTATCCGAAGATGTAAAAACAGCAATGCTAAAACAGATTCCGTTGAATAGGTTTGGAAATTCAGAAGATGTAGCAAAATTAGTGTTATTTTTAGTCAGTGATGACGCAAGCTATATCACAGGCCAGGTAATTCAAATAGATGGCGGGATGTTGATGTAGCATCTTGAAAGGAGGAAGTAAAAAATGGCAGTTGAAGATAAAGTGAAATCAATAATTGTTGATCAGTTAGGAGTTAAAGCAGAGGAAGTAACAGCAACAGCTTCTTTTGTGGATGATTTAGGTGCTGATTCTCTGGATACAGTAGAGTTGGTAATGGCGCTGGAAGAAGAGTTTGGGATTGAGATTCCAGATGAAGATGCTGAGAAAATGACTACTGTAGGCGAAGCAATTAAATATATTGACAGCAAAAGCAGCAATAAAGAATAGAGAAATCAATATTAAATTATCCCGTTAAACATATATTTTAGAAAAAGAAGCCATAGAGAGGAAAACCTGGGAATTAGTTTCTCTGAATAAAATATTATGAATAGAAGACGTGTAGTTGTTACAGGTGTGGGAACAGTAACACCTGTTGGTAATACAAAACAAGAATTTTGGAATGCTCTTTGTGAAGGGAAAAATGGCGCAGGGAAAGTTAGCTATTTTGATGTCTCAGAATTTTCTTCACAAATTGATGCGGAAGTAAAAAATTTTGATCCTACCTATTGTATTAATCCCAAAGAACTCAAACGCATGGATAGATTTGTCCAATTTGCGGTATGTGCAAGCAAAATGGCGTTTGATGATTCCGGGGTTAATTTAGACAAAGAAGATCCTACCAGAATTGGAGTCCTTATTGGTACAGGAATTGGCGGGTTGCATGTTGTGGAAGAACAGCAGGTTACTTATATGAAAAAAGGCCCAAAACGCATATCGCCTTTTTTAATTCCGATGCTTATTGTTAATATGGCTCCGGGACAGGTATCGATAAGCTTAGGATTAAAAGGTCCTAATTCCTGCGTAACAACTGCTTGTGCTTCCGGCGGTCATTCCATTGGCGATGCATTTATTTTAATCCAAAGGGGTGATGCGGAAATGATGCTTGCTGGCGGAACAGAAAGCTGTATTACACCTTTAGGTTTTGGCGGTTTTTGTGCAATTAAAGCATTAACAACAAGAAATGATGATCCTTTACATGCTTGTCGTCCTTTTGATAAGGAAAGAGATGGGTTTTTAATGGCAGAAGGTTCAGGGATTGTAATGCTTGAAGAATATGAGCATGCTAAAGCCAGAGGTGCGAATATTTATGCAGAAATAGTCGGATACGGCCAAAGCGGTGATGCTTATCATATTACTGCGCCTGACCCAACAGGAGATGGGGGAGCCAGATGTATGCGGAGTGCACTTAATGATGCTAATGTTAGTATCGAAGCTGTTGATTATATTAATGCACATGGGACATCTACTCCTATGAATGATAAGGTAGAAACTTTAGCAATTAAAAAAGTTTTTCAGGAATATGCTAAAAAAGTAGCGATAAGTTCGACAAAATCTATGACCGGTCATTTACTCGGAGCTGCCGGAGGCGTAGAAGCTGCAGCATGCGTTTTAGCAATTAAATATGGGATTATTCCTCCCACAATAAACTATGAGCATCCAGACCCGGATTGCGACCTTGATTATGTGCCGAATACAGCGAGAAAACAACCCGTAAATGTTGCGATATCTAATTCGCTGGGTTTTGGTGGGCATAATGTAACTTTAGTATTTAAAAAAGCTTAACTATAATTATTAAAATAAATTTTAAACATTGAGGGCAACCATAAAAGTTGTCCTCAATTTTTTAGGAATTAGCCAATTGACAGTAAATATAATTTTAGGTATAATAAATTTCTATTTTATTACTTCAAGAATCGCTTAACTCAATAAATTTATAGAGTTTAAATATTTAGTCAATTGAAAGGGGTGTCAAATTATGGATTATTTGCTTACTGAGGAGCAGCTAATGGTAAGAGATCTGGCCAGAAAAATTGCTCAGGAAAAATTAAAACCTGTAGTGGCTGAATATGATCAACAGGAGAAATTTCCTTGGCCAATTATGAAACTACTTGCTGAATCTGATCTTTTTGGAGTTTATATTGATGAAAAATACGGGGGGAATGGGTGCAGGAGTTCTGGAATTATGTTTAGTTACCGAAGAACTTTCCCGTATTTGCGGTGGAGTTGCCGTAAGTTATGCGGCAAGCGCATTGGGGACTGATCCGATTATTCTTTTTGGCTCAGAAGAGCAAAAGAAAAAATATTTACCAGATTTAGCTAGCGGTAAAAAAATTGCGGCTTTTGGTGTGACTGAACCTAATGCAGGTAGTGACGCCGGGGCAATTGAAACTACAGCGAAAAAAACCGGGGATCATTATATTTTAAACGGGACAAAGCATTTTATTACTAACGGGGGAGAAGCGGAAATATATGTAATTATCGCTATGACCGATAAAGCCAAGGGCCAACGCGGTTCTAGTGCTTTTATTGTCGAAAAAGGAACCCCTGGTTTTACATTTGGCAAAAAAGAAGAAAAATTAGGAATTCGCACTTCCACTACCAGTGAACTTATTTTTCAAGATTGTAAGGTTCCCAAGGCTAATCTATTAGGTAAAGAGGGCATGGGGTTTATAATCACCATGAAAACATTTGATTTATCTCGTCCGGGAGTTGCGGCTCAAGCATTAGGAATAGCGCAAGGATCACTGGATCTGGCTTTGGAGTATTCACGGCAGCGAGTACAGTTTGGTAAACCGATTTCTAGTTTTCAAGGAATTCAATTTATGCTTGCAGATATGGCAACACAAATTGAAGCAGCCCGGGGGCTTGTTTATGGTGTAGCGCGAATGATTGATAGCGGCAACACAAAGGTTGCTAAGGAATCAGCCATGGCTAAATTATTTGCATCTGATGTTGCGATGAAAGTCAGTATTGATGCAGTACAAATATTTGGTGGTTATGGATATATGCGTGATTATCCAATTGAGAAATTCATGCGTGATGCTAAAATTACCCAGATATATGAAGGCACCAACCAAATTCAGCGCAGTATTATTGCGGCGAATTTAATCAAAGAAGCTTTAGCTGCTTCAAAAAAGGTTTAACCAATTATGAATATTATTGTTTGTATAAAACAAGTCCCGGATACAACTGATGTCCGGATTAATCCAGAGACAAATACTTTAATTAGAGATGGAGTTCAATCAATTATTAACCCTTTTGATATGTATGCAATTGAAGAAGCGTTAAGGTTAAGGGAACGTTTTAAAGGAAAAGTTACGGTAATAACTATGGGGCCGCCGCAGGCGGAATCAGCTTTAAGGGAAGCGCTTTCATTAGGGGTTGATGAGGCAGTTTTATTATCAGATCGGGCATTTGCCGGAAGTGATACTTTAGCGACTAGTTATGCTTTAGCGCGGGCAATAGAAAAATTAGGCGGTGTAGATATAATTATCTGCGGTAAACAGGCGATTGATGGTGATACAGCTCAAGTTGGCCCAGGAATTTCTGTTTGGCTGGATATTCCGCAGGTTGCTTATGTTAAAAAGATTGAGGATGTTAGAGAAGAAAAAGGCAAAAATATTTTTCGGGTGCAAAGAATGGTTGAAGAAGGGTATGAAGTCTTGGATATCCCTGTACCGTGTCTTTTTACTGTGGTTAAAGAGATTAATGAACCCCGAATGCCTTCATTAAAAGGCATGATGCGGTCTAAAAAGGCAGAGATTATTAAATGGACAGCGGAAGATATTCAAGCCCAGGAAAAAAAGATTGGCTTGGATGGTTCTCCGACTCAAGTTGTGAAGATTTTCAGCCCTCCGGCTCGGGCCGGAGGTCAAAAGCTTATGGGAGAACCGGAAGATATTGCGGAAAAATTAGCAGAGTTGTTAAAAGATAAAATTATTTAATATTTAAATTATTAAAAAAATAAAGAGAAAATTATGGCAATTGAAGTTATTCAAGAAAAATGTGTTGGTTGTAAATTATGTTTAAAATCATGCCCTTATGACGCAATTGATATAGTTAATAATGTGGCGGTAATTAATGATAAGTGTACGCTTTGCGGAGCATGTGTGGAGAGTTGTAAATTTGATGCTATTCTTTTAAGAAAACATGAAGAAGTTGAGATAAATCTTGATGAATACCAGGATGTTTGGGTTTTTGCCGAACAAAAAAAAGGGAAAATTCAGTCAGTAGTGTATGAACTCTTAGGTGAGGGTAAAAAACTTGCTCAAAAAAGGAAACAAAAATTAGCTGCGGTTTTGTTAGGAGATAAAGTTAAAGCCAGGGCAAAAGAGTTAATTGCCCGCGGTGCCGATAAAGTTTATTTACTGGAGCATCCGGCGCTTGTAAATTATCAGGCGGAAATTTATGCAAATGCATTAACAAAGATTATTCAAGATTATAAGCCAGAAATTGTGTTAACCGGAGCCACAACCATTGGCCGTTCTGTAATTCCCCGGGTTGCGGTTGAGTTAAAAACAGGTCTTACTGCGGATTGTACGGGGTTAGATATTGATGAAGAAAGAGGGATGCTGCTGCAAACCCGTCCGGCTTTTGGCGGTAATATTATGGCCACAATTATTTGTCCCAGCCGACGGCCGCAAATGGCTACGGTAAGACATAAGGTGATGAAAGAGGCAGAAGTTGATAATAGCAATAAGGGAGAAGTTATTGAGATTGATGCGAAAAGTATTAATTTTAAAGCCAAGGCTAGGTTTATTGACAGCATTGAAGAAATTGAGTCAACGATTAATATTGCGGAGGCAGATATAATTGTTTCCGGTGGCCGGGGAATGGGTAATGCGGAGAATTTTAAACTACTGGAACAATTTGCAAAAACTATTGGCGCAGCTGTCGGTGCTTCACGGGCTGCTGTAGATAGCGGGTATATTCCTTATTCACATCAGGTCGGCCAAACCGGAAAAACAGTGTGTCCAAAAATTTATTTTGCCTGCGGAATTTCCGGGCAAATCCAGCATTTAGTAGGCATGCAATCATCCGATATTATTGTTGCCATTAATAAGGATCCGGATGCGCCGATTTTTAAAGTTGCTACCTACGGCATTGTTGGCGATTTATTTACAATAATTCCAGTATTAATTAAAAAATTCCAGAAAAAATAATCTGCAGATTAAAGATCCCGTAGATGCGAAACTCCGAAGAAATTCTAGAGAAGTTACTCTCTTCGGAGCAAAAGACTAAAGACCAGAAACTAAAACATACTCTTATAAGTTAATTTGTAAAAAATTATAATAATTTACATGTTCAATGGAAAAAAGCAAAAATTGCCGCATTTCCCTATCCTGGTTATAATCGTTATTATAATCGTAATTTATATTCTAATGTATTTTCATCCGCATTATTTTACTGCCTACGATAAAAAATTAATTAATGATTTTATCAATATTTTTTGGCTGTTTATTGGTTGTTATTTTATTGTGGATATCTTGAACAGAAAGTTAGTTTCTAGCTCTAAGGTTACGAATAAAATCCCGCAAAATTTTAAAAGGCACATATCCAAGGATAAAACTTTTAGTTTTTATTATCCAAAAAACTGGCAGTTGACCCGTGCTAAAGACCCTCTTTTATATATACAAGCTAAAGAACCGCATATTGAAAAAACAGATTTTTTAAAAAACTTTAATATTTCTTTTCAAAATATTACCGCTGCGGTTGATTTGGAGTTATTGTTTAAGATGGTTAAAGAAGGCGTATTATCTGGCTTGACAGATGCAAAATTAGAATACGAAACTATTTTTCATACAAGAAATTTATACGGAATTATTTATAAAATTAATTACAAAAATAATAATGGATTAAAATTATGTTGCTATCAGATACCCATGACAAATAATTCTAAAACAAAAATGGTAATTCTAACTTTTACGGCTAAAGCTAAAGATTTTCCGCAAGCGAAATCTTTATTTGATACAATTGCCAACTTAATGGAAATTTCTAATTAAAAAAATAAAAAAAGGGAAACTTTTTGATAAAAAGAATAGCTAATCAGGCAGATTTAAAACTGCGGAGACGGTATATTAATATTGTTTAATGGTTTTTTGAATTTTCAGGTTGATATAAAGATAACCTGCTGATAGTAAAGGGGTTAATGTGCTGCTTTATAAGCCATAAGGAAGTTTTTAGTGATAATTTACTGTTTGTGTGGGTTAATGCAGAAAATTTTTTAAAATTATTAAGTGATAAAATTTTTATACATCCGCGGCCTAAAACCGCGCCCATTTATAGCGTGGATAAAAGGAGGCCGCTTGAGTATTCCACCCCAGGAACCACGGGCTTTAGCCCGTGGGGGTTCCATTTGTAGTTTTTGGTATTTAGTCTATAGTCTATGTATTACTATTTTATCAAATATCTTGCATATATAATTTAAATTTGTTATAATTTTTTAAAGCAAGGGAGTGCCCCTGCCAAAGTTTGTATAAGGATATAAAATGTATTTTAAAAAGCTAGAACTTTATGGTTTCAAGTCTTTTGTTGAAAAAACCACGCTAATTTTTGAGCCCGGAGTAACAGCAATTGTTGGGCCTAATGGTACAGGAAAAAGTAATATTTCTGATGCCATAAAATGGGTTTTAGGTGAGCAGAGTGCAAAATCTATGCGTGGATCTAAAATGGAAGATGTTATATTTAACGGAACCGAATCCCAGCCTCCGGTTAATATGGCTGAAGTTTCCCTGACTCTTTCGAATAAAGAAAAACTCTTACCCATTGATTACGATGAAGTGATCATTACCCGCCGTCTTTACCGCTCGGGTGAAAGTGAATATTTACTGAATAAAACTTTAGTTCGTTTAAAAGATGTCCATGAACTTTTAATGGGTACAGGAATTGGAACAGAAGCTTATTCATTACTGGAGCAGGGACGTATTGATGCAATTTTGAGTTCAAAGCCAGAAGAAAGACGCGTTGTTTTTGAAGAAGCCAGTGGAATTACACGTTATAAAAAGAAAAAGAACGAAGCAATGCGTAAATTAGAGGCAACGGAAGAAAATCTTTTAAGAGTTAATGATATCGTTGTAGAAGTTAATCGTCAATTAGGGTCGATTCAAAGGCAAGTATCTAAAGCCCGGCGCTATAAAGAACATTTTGAACAGTTGAAAACATTAGATACACAATATGCATATTGCGAATATAAAATTTTAGGAACGGAAAAAAATTCATTTCAAGAAAAAGAAAATAATTATCACCGCGAGCAAACAAATTTAGAAAATTATCTTAATGAATTAACCCAGTCATTTTCTCGCGTAAAAGAAACTCTTTCCCTGGTTGAGCAAGATTACAACCAGCTAAACAATAAAGTAATTAGTGCCAGCACTCAAATCGAAAAAAATTCTGACAGGATAAACCTGAATAAGGAACGGATTGATGAATTTACACAACGGGTAAGCAGTTTAGGCCTGGACATTGAAAATGCTAATAAAAAAATCCGTGAATTAACACAGCAATTATCTTTATTGCAAACTAAAATTGATCTTTTTACAGAGGAAAAAAATTCAAAAGAACACAATTTAAACTTAAAGCAGGCAACAATTTCGGAAATTGAAGGAGTAATCAAAACTACGCACCAAGTGGTGGATGAAAATCGTTTAAGTGCCGTAAAATTACTCTCAGAACATGCACAAATTAAAAACGAATTAGCAAAACTTTCCGCGAATATTCATAATGCACAGTCACGATTATTGCGTTTGAACCAAGAAAAAGAGAAAACAAATCAGGAGCTTAAAATAATCAATTCTCAGCTTCAAGAAAAAGCCAGTGAATTGGATCAGCTAAACGGAAAAGTTGATCACGAACAATTACAGGAGAATGATTTAAAACAAGCCTATAGTCAGCTTAAAGTACAAATTAAAGATTTAAAATTAAAAATTCAGGATGATAAACAAACATTAGTGGGGTATCAATCTCAACTTGAAGTTTTAGAAAAATTAAATAAGGAGTATGAAGGTTTTTCAACGGCGGTAAAAACTTTAATGCGGAATAAAAAAGAAAACCCTGAAATTTTTAACGGGGTGCATGATGTTCTAGTTAATTTAATTGATGTAAACCCCGGTTTTGAATTAGCCGCAGAAACCGCATTGGCAGAATATTTGCAGGCTGTTGTTGTCGATAATAAAGAAACTATAAATAGATTATATAATTTTATTTCAAATCAGAAATTAGGCCGTGTTAAATTTTTAATGCTTGATTCAATCGAAGATTGCCATTGCCAAGGGAATCAACAATCTGAAAAACAAGGGTTTAAAAAAATCAGCCAGACAATTAGCTGCCAGGATAAATATAAAAAATTAATTAATTTTCTACTTAAAAACACATATTTAATCCCCGGGGAGAAAACTTCGGAATCTCAATTTTCTCAAGAAATTATTCCCGATACTGTTAGCGGTCCGCAGATTTCCGATGCGGGTATTGTTTTTTCCTGCGCGGCGGGGAATGCAAAAACAGTGGAAATAATCGGCGAATTTAATAATTGGGGTGCTTCAGAACGGATTAATTTAAATTTTTATTCGGATCGGATTTGGCGCACTCATATTAAATTGAAGGAGGGAACATATCGCTATAAATTTGTTATCGATAACCAGGCGGTAACAGATCCGAATAATCCGTATAAAGAGGCAGACCAAAATGGTAACATAAATTCCGTAATTAAAATTATAACAGCTAATGTGAGTGGGGAAAAACAGGATTTGAATTTATGGGGCAAAGTTCAAACTAATGATCGGATTGTAAATATTAATGGAGAACTTTATTCTTCTGTTGAGTTTATTACTTCTTGTCTGACAGAGCAGGGGATTGGTTTAATTTCGCAAAAAGCCCGGATGCGGCAGTTAAAAATTGAATGTCAAAATCTGGAAAATGCAATAATTAGGGAAAAGCAGATAGACTCAGAAAAAGAGCAGCAAATGTTTAATCTGGAAACACAATTAAACCAATTGCATGAGCTGCTGCAGGAGGAGAAAATTGTTTTAGCAAATATAAATTCTGAAAAAGCTAATATTGAATCAACCAGAAAAAAACTTGATGATGAACTAGCCGTAATTGATATTGAGATAGATGAAACAATTCTTGATGAGAAAGAGTTAATAGAAAAAGAGTCTCAGAAGAAAGAAAGGCTTAAGGAAATTGATAAAGCAGCCGCCTTAAATGAACACGAAATGGCACGCGGACAAGAATTAATCGCGATTAAAACTCAGGAAAGAGAAGAGCTTTTGATTATTATCTCTAAAATGAAAACTGAGTTTTCTCTTTTAAGCGAGCAGGAAGAAACATTAAATGCTAATTTTTCTATGTTGAAACAATCTCAAGCAGAACAGCAAAATAATGTTAATGAGTATTTAACATTAACTGAGGAACTGAAATTCAAGACAGAGGATTGTACCCGTCAGGTGATTGAACTTGAAGCAAACCTGCAAGCCTTAGAACAAGAAAAAAAACAGACGGAAACAGCATTAAATCAAATATCAGAAAAAAGAGCTTCACTGCTGCAGGAATTTGAAGAGACTCAAAATCAAATAAAACAAAAAGAAAATGAACTTAATATAACTAAAAACAATATACGAGATTTAGATGTTAAAAAGGTAGAATTAAATTATAAAATTGAGTATTTGGTAAATAGAATTAAGCAAGCTTATAAAGTAGATATGGAAAATTTCAATGATTCTGAAATAAAAATTGAGGAAGATATTGATTGGGATAAACAAAAAGAACAGATTGATATTTTAAAGAGTAAAATTGATCATATCGGTACAGTTAATTTGGCAGCAGTTGAGGAAGAAGAAGAGTTAAGAGAAAGAGTAGAATTTTTGACAAGTCAGAAAGACGATTTATTAAATGCTAAACAATCATTAATGCAGGCAATTCAAAAGATAAACCGGCAAACAAAAAGCTTATTTTTGGAGACATTTGAAAAGAGTAAAGTTACTTTTAAAGAATATTTCAAACTTTTATTTAGCGGGGGAGATGCACAGCTGCATTTAACGGAAGGCAAAGATGTTTTAGAAAGCGGCATAGAAATTATTGTCCGGCCTCCGGGGAAAAGGCTGCAGAATATTAGTTTGCTCTCAGGCGGAGAGAAAACGCTTACGGCAATTGCATTATTATTTGCAATTTTTAAAATTAAGCCAACTCCTTTCTGTGTTTTAGATGAGATGGATGCGCCTTTAGATGAATCAAATATTGATAGATTTACACGAGTTTTACAGGAATTCTTAACAAGTTCTCAATTTATTATTATTACTCATAACAAGAAGACGATTGCTATGGCTGATGTTATGTATGGAGTAACTATGCAGCAGCCTGGGGTTTCGAAACTTGTATCCGTTAAATTTAGTGAGTATAAAGAAAATCAGCAGCTTGAACATGTTCACGAAATTAAAGAGGCGGCACTTACCTAAAAGAAAAATTAACCCCGCAAGTCACATTAATTCCCGGCTAAACATACAAACCCTGTTGCGGCCTGTATTTTTGGCAGCATAAAGCGCTTTATCGGCACAATTAACTAATTCTTCTTTAGTAGATGCATCTTGCGGAAAACTGGCAACTCCAATGCTGATTGTAATTCTTTTGGGGGTAGCCTTCTGATTGTGGCAGAAAGAATATGCAGCAACTAATTTTCTAATTCGCTCGGCTGAAGAATAAGCTTTTTCTTTATATGTTTCTGGTAAAATGATTGCAAATTCCTCGCCTCCATAACGGGTTACAGAATCAACTTCCCGGCATGAATTTTTGAGAATTTCTGCCAGATCTTTCAGTAAATCATCTCCGGCAATATGGCCTAATGTATCATTAAAATCTTTAAAGTAATCAAGGTCCACCATGAGCAAACTTAAGTACCGATTAAACCGAGTGGCTCTTTTTACTTCTTCATTAATTTGATGCTGAAAATATCCGTAATTCCAAAGATTTGTAAGCCGGTCAGTATTAGACATAACCAATGCTTTTTCAAACTCTTGAGAATTCTCAATCGCTAAGCCGGCTTGATCGGCAAACATCGAAAGCTTCCAAATATCATCTGTTGTAATTGAACGTTTTGAATAAAAATTATCAACCAGCATTACTCCCACAACATGATTTTTAGCTAATAAAGGAACAGTAACAAAATATTCCATATTAAACAAAGACACAACCGGATCGTTTTTTTTAATTAAGAGTTTTTTTTCATCATTAATAATTTCAAAAGGGCTTTTATTTAAAACGGTTTGGGCTAAAATCCCGGAAGATAAGTTTATTGGTAGTGACATATTTTTGACGGTATTATTTAAATGCGAATCATTACTTCTGCCAAATTCTTGATAGGCATTGAGCAATTCATCCAAATTTTTACCGGATTTTTTTATAAATCGCCAAATATCCTGGGCATGATCCCCTGAATCCGGGCCGATGCCCATACGGCCTTCTAACTGATTAGTGTTTTCATTAACTAAAAAAACCATAGCTCGGTTAAAACCCAGCCCTTCGCCGGCGGTAACACTAGTTAGGATAATGTAGAGAATTTCATCCAATCTCAGCGTTGAACGCATGGCATTACCAATTTCATAAAGCATTAATAGTTCCGCGCTGTATTGACTCTTAACTTTTGAGGGTATTGTTTTTCTTAACATAGGTTTTATTGTATAATCAGTCGGTTTTTCTTGTCAATAACAAAAGCAGTAAAAAAATCAGGCAGGGAAGAAATTAATCCCAAGCAGCAGAAAATTCACAACAATTAGCTCCTTTTGTAACGCATTTAGTTTCAAATAGTTCTATATTTTTTGCCCCGCTCATTTTGAGAATAGCCTTAAAATAACCGATAGTGAGCATACAGAAACTTTGATGAGGAGTTTTATAATCCTGAATTTGTAAGGTTGCGGTATTATTTTTAACTGATGTCACTTTTATAGATCCATGATCATGTATTCTTTTCCAAAAAATTGGGCTGCGGGAAAGAACAAATAAGGGATCACCGAAATGAATAAATACTTTAAAAATTTTAGCAGTACCCACCTCTGCTCCATAAGCACCTATTTCCTCGCATAATTTATAGTCTCCTTTTCCAAAAATCTTATCCAGGGCAATTATCAAATTAATAAGAGTTTGTTCCGGGTACATGTTTATGGAATAAAGATGCCGGCAAAGCAGGGTTTTGTCTGGATCCGGTAATTGTTCCAGAATCTTATCAAAAGCTTCTGGTCCAAATTTTTCTTCGATAAACTTTTTTGCGATTAAGAACTGGCTGCCTTTTAAATTTGCGTTCATAGCTTTAATTTTAGATAAAATAATAACCTTGTCATATACTCTAATTTATTCTAATATATAATTTGAATAAATACAAGGAGTAATAGAAAATGAAGCCAAATAAAGCGTTGATTATTGTTGATATGCAGAATGATTTTTGCCCGGGCGGAAGTTTAGCTGTTCCAGGGGGGGATAGAATAGTCAGCATTTTAAATAAGTACATCCGTTTTTGTAAAAAAAACAAAATCCCTATTTTTCTTTCCCGGGATTGGCATCCTCCCAAAACTCGCCATTTTGAAAAATTTGGCGGACTCTGGCCAAATCATTGTATCCAGAAAACCCCCGGGGCTAAGTTTCATCCCCGGTTAAAATTCATAAAGCAGGCAGTTATTATTTCCAAGGGTATGGACCCGGGGAAAAACAGTTATTCTGCTTTTGATGCTGTCAATCATCAGGGAATAGGATTACTGGATTTATTGAAAATATTAAGAGTTAAAAAACTTTTGATTGGAGGTTTAGCTACAGATTATTGCGTAAAAGCAACCGTGCACGATACGATCAAATACGGGTTTAAAGTTGATTTATTACAGGATGCCATTAAAGGGGTTAATAAAAGAGCGTGTGATTCAGCCAAAGCAATCGAAAAAATGCTTAATTGGGGAGCAAAAAAAATTACGATTGATAAGTTTAATAAATAATTAATTATTACCGAGAAACTGAATAAAATGAAATTAAAGAAACAAATAATAGTTTTTATAATTTTTATAGTGATTTTTTATGGGGAGATTGTTTTTCTGCAGGCAGAAATAAATTATGAACAATTAACCGCAAAATATGAAAAACAACTTTCTCAAAATTGGTTCAAATTTGGCATTAAAAGACAATTAAGCATTTTATATCATAATTGGGCGCATGAACTTACCGAAAAAGGGTTATGGGAAGAGGCGATAACAAAGCAAACCAGGGCGTATCAATTACAGCCCCAAGAGGCAATAATAAAAAACGCTCTGGCTTATTATTACAATGGCTATGCTTTAGAACTGAGGGAAAAAAAATATTTTCAAGAAGCAGTAATAAATTTAAAAGAAGCTATTAATTACGCATCAGAGCAGTCACAAATCAAAAAAAATCTTGCTGTAGTTTATGTGGACATGGCAAACGAAGAGTTTCACTTGGCGGAATATATGAGGTGTGAGAATTTTTTAAAAGAAGCAGAATTGCAAGACCCGGAAAATGCTTATCTTTATGTTTTAAAAGGAGAAGTAGATTATGTGCAGGATAATTATTATTTTGCCCAAGAAAATTGGGAAAAAGCTTTACAAATCAATCCGCACTTATCTGCAGTAAAATTAAAACTAGAAAAACTTAAAAACGAAAAAAATATTGAAAAAAATTTTAATGTTCAGGAAGTAGAACATTTTCGCTTGAAATTTGAAGGTCTCGATAACCGGAAATTAGCTGATAAAGCCGCGGCAATACTTCGCGATGCTTATAGAGAAGTAGGGCAGGATTTTAGTTGTTTTCCGCAGCAAGTAATTCCAGTGATTATTTATCCCAAGAAGGAATTAAAAAAACTGGATTATTTTCCAGACTGGGCAGCGGGGACTTATGATGGCAAAATCCGTATTGGCGAAGATTTGGCAATAATGGGTAAAAATGGTTTACAAATGAATTCAGTATTATTTCATGAATATACGCATGTAATTATCAGGCTCTTGGGCGGGGATAATGTGCCGCTTTGGCTGAATGAAGGTTTAGCTGAGTGCCAGGCTCAAAAATTTAAAAATTTGGAGGAAAAAAGAGCCAGACAAATATTACTTAAGCTGGCGTTAAAAAACAATACACTTTTTTCTTTAGACCAGTTAGGAGCAATGAATCTAATGAAATTATTAGCTTTATCGGGGAAAAGCATTGAGCTTGTTTATGCACAGAGTGAGTCTTTTGTTAGTTATTTAATTGAACGAGCTTCTTATTATGATATAAGAAATTTATTAGGACGATTAGGAGAAGGTGAAAATATTTACAAAGCAGTAAAGGATGTTTTGTTTGTTGAACTGGAAGTATTAGAAAAAAATTGGAAAGCAGATGTTTTACAATAAATTATAAATTTAAAAATATTATGCTATAATAATTATTATTTTAATGTACAAAAATCAATTCTTTTATAAAGGAGGAAGCGTGGCTCAGAGAATACTAATTGTTGATGACGAAGCAGAATTGAGAGAGATATTAAGTACAGCATTAGTCCGGGCAGGATATGAATTTGAAACTGCAGCCGGGGGCAGGGAAGCGGTAGGTGCGTACCTGGAATCCTTAGACGAGGATAACCCCTATTCTGCGATAATTTTAGATATTATGATGCCTAAAGGGGATGGGCTGCAAACGATTGAGGCAATTAGAAAAGAAGAACAGCGCCGGGGAATTCAACTGGGGCATGGAGTGTATATAGTGATGCTGACCGCATTAAAAAATCCTTGGGTAGAAGCATTTAATAAAGGTTGTGATGATTATTTGCTTAAACCCTATAAGATAAATGAACTCTTAGAAAAACTAGAAAAAAAATTAAATAAAAATTAGCTTATAAAAATCAGCTGATTTTATTTTTCTTTTTTTACCTTCTGATTATAGTATGGAACCGCTTAGTATATATATTCATGTCCCTTTTTGCCTGAAAAAATGTTTTTACTGTAATTTTAATTCAAAAGAAATTAAAAATCAGCAGCAAATAGAAAAATATGTACAAGCTTTAAAAAAAGATATTTTAATTTCAAGTCTGAATTTAAAGAATTTAAATAATTACGAAATAAAAAGTATTTATTTTGGCGGGGGAACCCCATCTTTAGTCCGGCCGGATCAAATCTCAGAAATTATAAAGTTAATAAAAAAAATATTTATTTTTGATAAACTGGAAATAACCCTTGAGATTAATCCGGCAACAGCAATAAGTGGAAAAATAATCCTCTATAGAAAAGCAGGGATAAACCGGATCAGTCTGGGAGTACAATCTTTTAATGATTGTTTTCTAAAGAGATTAGGCAGATTACATAATGCCTCGGATACATTAGCAACTGTTAAAATGATCAAAAAAGAAAAAATTTCTAATTTTAGCATTGACCTCATTTACGGAATTCCCGGGCAGACACTAAAAGATTGGCAGGAAGATTTAGATAAGGTTATTGGTTTAGATATTAATCATGTTTCTTTTTATGATTTAACTGTTGAAAAAGGCACAACTTTTTATAAAAAAAGGAAAAAGTTTAATTTTTTATCGGAAGATGAAAAAGCGCAAATGTATATCTTAGGGAGGCAGAAACTCAAATCTGCCGGATTTTTGCAGTATGAGATATCTAGTTTTGCCAAAAAGGGCTATGCATCAATGCATAACCAGGCATATTGGCTGAATCAAGAATATTTAGGCTTAGGAGCGGGAGCATATTCTTATTTAAACGGGTTGCGTTTTAGCCGCGTTAAAGATCACCAAAAATATCAGGATCAGGTACAACAAGGGAAAATTAAATTTTATAATCAGGAAAGGTTAAAGCAAGATGCATTGATCAAGGAGACATTAATTCTTAATTTAAGACAGATGAAAGGAGTTAGTCTTAAAGACATAGAATACAGATTTAAGATCAAAATTCCAAAAACAATAATTGGTAAGTTAAAGGAATTAAATAAGTATAAGTTATTATCTAAAACTAAAACTGGGTATCGGCTAAGCCAAAAGGGGATTTTAGTTTACGATGCGATTGCCGGTGAGCTATTGGATTAAGTTGAGGCTTGAATTTTTTAGATGTTCGTGGTATAAATAATACCTTAATAATTACAAATTTATAAATTAAATGTTTATGCGGAGGTGGTGGAATTGGCAGACACGCTAGCTTGAGGGGCTAGTGGGAGCAATCTCATGAGGGTTCAAATCCCTCTCTCCGCACCATATTAAAATCTTCCTTTTTGGAAGATTTTTTTATTTAGGTGAGGGATTTGAAGCAAGCGCCCGCCAAGTGGACACTATGAAGTGGACAGTGGCGAGGTCTCGCCATGCTTTGTGGCGGAAACGCCGATTTTCACCCCACCCCATTGGTGTTGCTTCGCGATCTAAAAAAATAATCCTTTTTTACCTGCTTTTTTGGTTTAGGCTTGCACGGATTAAAATGTTGTGGTATACTTCCACATCACTATCTTAAAGGAATTTATTCGACATGATAGTAATGTTATTTCTAGGGGGATAACAGAGTGAATTGTAGCATTTTATTAAATTTTGGGATACGAAGCGATAGCGTCTTTACTCTAATTAAGGCGTTATGAGAAGCCCCCTACTTCCCCCGTTCTTCGTATCCCTTTTTTATATTTAAATTTAAATTACTATAGTTTATTGAAAAAAACTAATATATATGGTATAATTCTACTAAAGATAAACACTTAACTTATTCAGGGGGGTAGCGGGTTTTTTTTTATTCGCATTAATTAAACAGTTTTTAAAAGTATTGTTTAATAAACTTATTCTAAATTTTGGGATACGAAGAACAGAATCGCCTTATCCCCTAAGGCGGTTATTGGCCCCTACTTCCCCCTGTCTTCGTATCCCTTTATTTAATAAGTTTAATGAGGTTTAGAATTATAATTTACTAACATGGGGAGGGGAAAAGAAATGGTTAGCAAAAATATAAAACAATGTTTGCATTCAAGAAAAATACTGATTTTTTTAGTTATTTTTGGGGTTTTATTTTTTTATGTAAGACCTTTATTTTCTCAAGAAACAGGTTTTCTTAAAACTAAAATTAAAACTGTTTCCGGGCCAAAACTTAATGAATCGGAACGGGTTAAACAAGTACTGCGCAACCTGGAGATTCCGGAAGATATGGGTTTTATTAAAGAAATCCATGTACCCAGTAATCCCAACGACCAGTTAATTATCACGATTCAGGATCTGCATTGCCATTATCAGGCGCAAAAAAATATTTGTAAAGTTATTGACTACCTGACGACAACCTACGGTTTAAAAGTAATCAGTGTTGAAGGCGGCAGCGGTAAAATTGATACTACTTTTTATAAGGAGCTTCCGGATGAGAAAATTAAGGAACAGGTAGCCGATTATTTTTTAAAAGAGGCGAGGATTAATGGTACGGAGTATTTTGCGATAACCACAAATAAAGACATTGCTCTTTACGGAGCAGAAGATGACAAATATTACAATAAAAATCTGGATGCGTTTCTCAAGGCTCTGCCAAACCGTGAGAGGATTTTAGAAAATATTTCTGTCTTAGAAAATGATTTAAGTATTCTTAAGAATAAAATATATAACAAAAAACTCAAAGCATTAGATGATTATATTGTTGCTTATGAAAATGGAGAAGTAGATTTTGAGAATTATATTACGTATATCTGTAAACTCTACGATTCGGATAAACTTGCCCGTGAATTTCCACAGGTTAATCAGCTTTATGAGAGTTTACAGATTAAAACTAAAGTAGATTTAAAAAAAGCAGAAGAGCAGCGCAAGGAGCTGATTGATTATTTAAGTAAAAATTTAACCCGGTATGCTCTGGAAGAATTTTTAAAAGCGACATTTGAATTCAAGGCAAAAAATCTAGACAGCTTAAGTTATCATAATACACTGGAAAAACTTTATCGTGAAATGCAGAATAAGTCTCAGGTTTTAGCCAAGGCTTGGCCGCAATTACATTGTTATATTCAATATTTAAATAAACATGAGACATTAGATAAATTTGAACTTTTCCACCAGCTGGATAAATTTGTAGAAAGGATTAAGAACAATATTTATACCAGCTATACGCAGAAAACATTAGACCATAATTTAAAAGTTATTCGCTTGGCCCGTAACTTGTTTTCAACTAAATTATTAAACCGGGATATGCAAGCCATAACTAAATACCGCAGTGAATTTAAAGCCAAAGATATGAAGAAGTTTATTAAAAGCCAGATGCAGCGGTTAAAGTTAGAGTTACACATACCTTCCGATGAAGATCTAGAGGTGATGGAAAAAACTTTGCCGGATTTAGAGGATTTTTATGAATATGCGCACAAACGTAATAATATTTTGGCTAATAATACGGTTCAAGCTATGGATGCAGAAAAAGAAAATATCGCGATTTTAGTTACCGGAGGGTTTCATACAGACGGGATCACAGATTATTTTAAAGATAAACGAATTTCTTATGTGGTGATTGCCCCAAAAATTGATGAATTAGATCAAGATGATACCCGTTATATTAATGCTTTAAAAGGCAAAAAAACACCGTTTGAGGAAATGATTGAAAACGAAGCAACCCCCTTAAAAGATACATATTTTGAGGAAAATGAAAATAAAAATTAAATCATTTTAAAAGATAGAACATTTTATACATCTTAAACGCTTAGTTTTCAACGTATTATAGCGTTTATTTTTATGTTTGGGAGTTAGCAAAAGAATGTTTTTTATGATATACTTTATGACTATTTTTAAAAATTAAAAAACAGGGATTAAAGGATAGTTTTAGTGAAAAATTTTAATAGGAAAAAATTCAGTTTAGGGATTAAAATTATTGCCATTGTGCTTATTCAAGCATTCTTGGTTTTAGATTTTGCTCAGGCGGCGCAAGGAGATTTTTCTTATCCTGCACAAAAGGAACAGCTGAGTACTTTGGCTCCGCAAATGCAGCTGGATGCGAAAGCTGTACAAAATATATTCACTACAGCTAATCAATCCCCTCAAAAAACACAGGATTTTGTGCAAACCAAACCTAAGGATTCTAATCCTCAAACTAAAGGATCTGGGCCTAGAAGAATTATAGCCAGTACAATATTATTTTTGTATTTAACGTTTCCATTTTTAAATACCCTGCCATTTTTTAATGCTTTGGTTTCAATTGCTGCACCTGTTCAACAGACTCAGGCTGTGAGCATTACTGCCCCGGAAATGCCCCAAGAATTAGCACAATTAATTTCTAAAGTATCTATTGAAAAACCTACAGATATCCAAGGAAGTCCAACTGAAGAGATTAAGGTAATTAAGACCAATATTTATGAAGGCAGGATGGAGTTTACCAATTTAAAGGCCAGAGAAAGAGTAGAACAAATTAATAAAGCTATAAATATAATTTGGCAGAAATATCCGCAATTGTGGCAATCAGATGATTATATTACAGAAAGAATCAAGGCTACGAATAATTCTCCAGAATCAATTGCATTAGGGCATGCACTGCTTTTAGAGAAACTTATTAAGCATGAGAATGTAAAAGAGAAAAATGCTCTTTTATATATTGGTAATGTTGATCAGGGAGTAGCGGAAACTCGGGGTTCACAACTGAGATGGTTTGGCAGGCCGCTCATAAAAATCAGTAAAGACTATATTGATAATCCATTCTGGATTGCATTTATGCTAGAGCATGAGAATATTCATGCTAAAGAAGGTATAATTCAAAGATTGATTCTTTATAATATTCTTAATTTTGCTAAATTCGTTTTTTCCTTTGCTATACCGGAAGAAAAAGAAGCTTATAAAGCAGAAGCAAGATTTACTAAGATTTTTGGCATAGAACCATTAGAAGAGGGGGGAATGTTTATTCATGAATTAGATGTAATGCCACCATATTATCACCCAAAAACAGAAATTCTAATTAAGTTTTTAATTTTTAATTTTTTTACAACAATTTTACCTTTATATTTCATCGGGCGTTTAATTATAAGATATTTTCAAAATAGAACTGGTAACCAACGTAACACATATACAGAAAACAAGAGGGGTACTGGGTTAAGTTCAGGCGCAAGAAAAAGTTCACTAAATATTGGTTCTGGAAGAAGAAACGTAAGAAAAAACGTAAGAAAAAACCGTTATCGCTCACTTATATTACTTCCTTTTCTAAAATTGTTTGAAGTTATTGACCCGGCAAACTCATTGGCTGCAGATTGGCTGAGTGATTTAACCTCAAATCCTTTGTTTGGTATTAATTTAGCAGGAGTTGTTTTTGGCATCGCAGCAATAATAATTATTATTACGCTTAGAAAAATAAGGGAATTAAGGGATTTAGATGATACTTTGCGATTTAATTTTAAGGGATTAGCTGATTATTGGCATGAATTTGTCTTGAACAAATTGAAATTAATTAATGAAAATAAGATTATGGATAATTTAAAAAGGTATAAAGATAATCCAACTTTGGAAATCGTCCGGGGATTTATCTTAGAAACAATTACTAAATTTAAGGAAAATCGCCAGTTAATTCGTTATCATAATGAATTTCATATTAATGAAATGCTTGATTTTTTTGAAAAAATAACAATAAATAATAATTTTAAGTTTTTAAGAGGGAATAGATCGGAAACTTTAATCAAAGCCGCAATTTATATGCATGATGCCGGATATTTCAGAAAACTTAAAGAAAAAGAGTTTATCCGCATAGGCCATGAAGCAAAAAGTAATGAAATGTTCCGTGATTTTCAGGTTTACTTAAAGAATTTTATACTTGATCCCATTGACCAAAATGATTTTCAATTATTTTCTCAACTGGAATTAAAGGCAATCGAACATATGGTAGATATGACTGCGCTTAAAACCGGGCAAGAAGAAAAAGAATTTGACCAGGAAGTCGCAGATTACACCCAGGCCTATAATCTATTAATGAAATATCAAAGCCCGGGAGCTATTAATCCTCAGGATTTAGAAACTTTAAAAAATAATAATTTCATCGTTAATAAATTTCAAGATAATGGAGTATTATTAGCAGACTTAAATAATCTTGAGCACCGCCAATTAATTCTGGATGCAATCTTAGGCGGTGAAATATTAGCTATGGCAGATATTTATGGCCAGGATAAAAGTTATATTTTCCGTATTCCTTATCTGCAAAAGGAATTTAATGAAGACAGAAACCGGGGCGATCAAACCAGTCCAGCAGCAGAAACAATGCTTGAGCAGGTTGCCGGAAGTTATGGATTCCATCAGTTTGCTGAGAAAATAAAGCTGAATAAATTAAAATTAATTTTACCTTATTTGAATTCGACTCCAGAATTAATTAAAGCCAGACAGGAAACATTAAAAATAAGCAGGAACATTGATGCCGCAATTAATGAAATAAAATCAGGAGAATATATACAAGCGGATATTGATGTATTATTGGATTTTGTTAATCAAGGAAAAAAAGATTTTGGTTATGATCAGAATTTCAGCCAAGAGCTTTTTGATGAAATTAATGAATTTGTTCAAAAAGGGAAAAGGCAAAAAGAACAAGGTATTGTTCAAGATTTAAATTTTTTTCAGGCCGTAGAAAAGTCAGAACTATATCAGCTTATTGATCAAAAAGGAAAAGATCTTTTACTTAAAAGTTTAAAAGTTAAATTCGTTGATCCCCCTAAATCACCTGAAGAGGAACAAAACGGGGCAGGAATTATTATTAACCAGGGAGACTCGATTTCCCAGACCGGAGCGTATATTCTTTTATCCGGCTATGTAAAAGTTAAAAAAGATGGTTATCGAGTCAATACTTTAGTCCCCGGTGCTATTTTTGGGGAAATCGCGGTGATTAACGGATATGACCGGACTTCTACAGTACAAGTACCGCATAATGTAAAAGTGCCGGTAAATCTTGTAGAGATTCCTGCAGCAATATTAAAACAGCTTTATTCAGAAAATATCAGATTAAGAGAGTTTTTAGATAAAACGATTAATACCAGATTACAGGAACTCGAAGAAATTGAAAAGTTTGATAAAACTAACCGGGAAATAAAAACAGATGAAATACTGAAAATTATATATGGACAAGATCATATTATTAAAAGAAATGAAAATGCCCGAGAAATGGCGCAGCGTATAATAGATCGAGCTCCGGTATCAGAAGTTATGGAAAAACTGGAAAAGATATCACAAGGCCAAGCTCAGGAAATATCAAATGAGGAATTAAATTTAATAATCGCCTTATTGAATTCCCAAAATCCTTTGGGGCAAATTATTAATAAAGGGGAAAAAGGAGATAAAATAGTTGCGTTACAGGTACCGGGGATATCTGAAACAAGTCTGGGAATTAAGCAATTAAATGATATTTTAAAGTATCAGTTGAATACACGTTTGATTCAAATTAAAAGAGATATTATTCTTAAGTTAATGCAGGAGCAGGGATTAATTAATGATCAGCAGGGTAGAATTTATAGTACTTATAAAGAAGATGTTTTTTTAATTAACAAAAATATTCTGTTAACCCAAGCTAAACTTGAAGATTTACGCAAAGAATTTAGAAAAAGAATATTTGAGTTTATAAAAGAAAATTCTATCTTTAGGGATAGGCTTATTAGTAACAACATTACCCTTGAAGAAATAGCGCAGTTTCCCCTTGATTTTGGGGTAAGCGAAATAAAAGAAGCTTCTGCTCAAGGCCGGCTCTTAGCGGATATTAATGCGCATCAGGCAGTCACTATTTCTAAACTGAATAATTCTGCATTTTTTTCAGAACAAGATTATAAAAATGTAATTGCTAAAATTAATATTTTAAGAAATCAGCTTGTTTTTAAAACTTCAGTTTTTGACCAGGAAAATGGAGCCTATTTCTTGAAAAATAATATTAGTGATGCCTTAAGGAAAAATATGTTATGGAGCGGTCTTCCTCTAAACATTAAAGAGTATTTTAATAATTTAGAAGTTAATTATGATCTGGCCCGGGAATATTTTTCTTATTTAAATATCCATGATTACATAAAAAAATGGTCGATTGATGGTGATTTTGAATCGACTGCTGATGATGATGTTTTTGAATCGGCTTATGAAAGAGCAGAAAAGATACTGGATATTACAAACCAACTTAAAACTATCCAAAAAAATCAAGATCCCAAGTTATTGTTTAGCCAGGCAAAGGAGTATTTAGAACGGGAAACCAAGGTCCAGGAGTTTACTTCAGCCCATGCTTTTTATAATTTTGGTTTAAAAGCTAAACATCCGGTTATAATCACACTGGATATTGAAAAAATGGGATTAATGAATATAAAATCTTTTGAAATAGATTTGCAAAAAATCAGTAATGCTATTTCTGAAGGGGATCAGGAAAAACTGCAAATGCTTTGGATGAGTGCCGCTGATGATGTGACTGAAAAGTTGGTTAAAACAATGCAAATCGTGAAAAAATTTATAATTAAAAAATTCGATTTAGAACAATATCAAATAGTCGAAGAAATGGGCGGGGATGAATTCAGCTTAATTATTGATAAGAAAATTGAAACTCAAGAGTTAGCGCATTTGCTGAATGTTATTAAAAATTATGTGAGTCAGGAAATGGATATTGGGGTTCGCATGGCGGCAACGCAAGCCATAGAACAATTGCGGAAAGATTTTGAAAATAGAGGCAAAATACGGGATCCTTTAGCCTTTGCTGTAGGAATGAATACTTCCGATGAAATGATTGAGATAATTAAACAAAATTATGAAAATAATGGAGAGTATGATAAAGTAATTATTCAGAATGAAAAAGGCGACATGATTATATATGAAAACGTACTATTAGAACAGCCTGTAACAACAGTAGATTTAGATATCCTTGAAGCAATTATTGGGGACATGCACCCCAATGACATATTAAAAGATTTGGATTTAGTGGGCCAGGCTATTTAAGCGATAAAAAACATTTTAATCGAAAGTTATTTTTTGTAACTATAATAGAATAAATAAGTTAAGTTAATGATAATTTTTTAAAAAATTATCATTTTTTTTTGTAAAAATATAATTTATATGGTATACTTTATAATCCTTTTTATTAAGTAGGCGGGTAAAATAGTATAAGTTATTAATTTACAGGTAATAAAAGACTAATACTTCATTAGTAAAATTAAAAACATAAATTTAAAAAATGAAGCCAAAAAACACAAAATTTCAAAAAATAATTGCATTTTTATTAATGCAGACATTTCTAATCATAACTTGTTTGCCAGTGCCGGGATATGCGGGGAAGAATACTCAAGAAAAAAAGGTAAATCAGGTTAATTTAGATAATCTTTCTCCCGTGCTTGGCTTAAATAGTGAAACAATAACAAATGTATTCAAACAAATTTCTCTTGAGCAGCGAGATAAAACAAAGGATATCATAACAAAAGGTGCATTAAGGCCATTGTTTTTAAGAGAAGATAATTTATTGATTTATGATAAGGCAAGTAAACAAGCAATGCTGGGGTTTTTTTTGGGTAAGGGAGTGGTCTTATTAAGAAAGATTTCTCTAAAATATTATAAGCCGGCAGTCAGAAGAATTGATGGATGTGCTTTGATAACTTTAAAAACAGAAAAAGGAATAGGACTAATCCACTTTTTCCCGGATAATACTTTTAAAAGAGTTAATCATGTTATAAAGGCTCTGGTAAAAGAGCTAAAACAGCAAATAAATGCAGATTCTCATGCAAAGGTTGAAATAATTTTTTCTAAGCTAACTTTTGAAAACAATGACGTAAGTTATGCGCCTTTTGAACAAACACTGATTCAGGGGTTTAAAAGAGAGTTAGGCATCAAGGATATTAAAATAATAATTGAAGATGGAATAATCGGCAATCTCGAATTTGATATGGAGCAGGAAAAATGGGATTATGGAATAGCTGAGATTAAAGTAAAACAGAAGAAGTTTTTTTATAACCGTAATTTATTAATAAAATTAAAGGCTATATTAAAAATAATTAATGATATTTATGAAAAAATAGTATATTTTCCCGCTCTATTTATAAGATCTAAAGATGAAAAAAGATCATCAGCTCTAAAACCGTTATTACTTGTTACGAAAGGCTCATATGATGAGCCCTCAATCAGGCGTAGCTATAGTGATTTAAATAATATTACTTTTCGGGGAAAAATTGATGAAGTTATTTTACAATTTGCAAAAAAATATCCCGGCCGGAAAAATAAGATAAATATTCTGCTTATCGGCGGAGGAAGATTGCAGGATGAACAGCTTAAAGTGCATATCGAGGCTGATTTAAAGATCCCAAAGAACAAGGTGAATGTATTTTCATACGCAAATGAAAACTTAGCTTTAATGAGAGATAAAAATCAGTTAACGATTGGCGATATTGATAATGGGTTGCCATATAATAGTGATTTTTTTCATCTGGCTATTGTTTCTGATGTTGTCGCTCCTTATTTTAAGAATAAATTTGCAGCCTTAAGACAGATACAAAGGACATTAACTAATGACGGAAAAGCTTTTGTTGCTGATTTTGGATTATTTTCATTCGTGGATAAACGGGGGAAATTCCATAATCTAAATCTCCTAATGTTTAAAACAATCAGTCAAAATAAATATGAAAGAGATGATGGTAAAGATTCAGTCATCTTAAGAAATATAATATTTGGTAAAACTCCCCGGATTCCTGAGTTTAAATTAAAAGAACCTATCCCGTTTAAGTTCGGAAAAGCTCTAAAATATGAAAGCAGATATGAATGGAATCAAACACTGGCTGATTTATTAGATAAAATATCCAGCCAAAATAGATTTTTTTCATTTTTTACATTTAGTATATCTATCTTTAGCTTTTCATTTTGGGGAAAAGAAATAAACATTAATATTCCCGCAGGATATATTTATACTGGCCTGGGATTTTTTATTGCTGCGCTTGCTTTTAAATTTCTCCCTAAAATCATAATAGGTATTAACTCAATAAAAAATTCTTTTAATCCGCAAAGAAGGGAAATGCTTGAGAAAATTTTTAACCCTTATTTATTATTAGGAATAATGCTTATTCCTTTTATCAGTTTAAAAGGGGATTCTAATTTACAACATACAACCAGGTCTTTAGTTGTAACTCTTTTACTCAAAATAGCATTAACGCGAGAAACTTCTGATGATGTTTTTGAACGTGATAAGCTGATTATTAATTTAACCTATACCCAGGCATGGCTGGTTTTTGATGAAATAAATAATAAAGAAATCGCGGGGATTGCTTGTGATATTTATACAAAAGCGGCAAATGCAGTTTTAACTGTAAGAGATGGATATTATCCGGAAACTGACTTTTATGATTATCAGTTATTTAGAGTTATTGCGGCAAAAATTAATGGCGAAGACTGGGTTTCTCTAATGCAGGAGTTTGCGGATGAAAATAATAAAAACAAAAAAAGACCTATGCAAAATGAAGATGCGCAAGATGGTGATACAGGAATTATCATTGCTGCGGGTATTGGCTGGAATAATAATGGGAAAATTCCTCTTAATGCTTATAAACGTAAGGTGCAACCAATTTCTAAATACCCAGTCCTGAAAGAATATTTTGATGAAAATAGCCAAACAGTTCAAAATTCTGTTCCGGAAGGAAGGGAAAAACCCGAAAAATTACAGGCAAATTTACCTTATATCGTTAATATATCAAAGGCAGGAAAAGCATTATTGCAAACAATAGAAAAACACAGTTTAATTGAACAATCAATTTAAAAATAACTCTTTCCCGGCATTCTTTAATTACATAAAGAACATATTCAACCCCCCCCTAGAAACAGTAGATTTTAAACTTATTTTGCTTTTTTAATAGCTTTTTTACTAATTCTCCGATACAAAAGAAAAAAAATTTCTCACTCCCCTTGCAGAATTAAAAATTATGTGATACACTTAAAAAGTCTTTTTAAAGTTGTTTAAAAATTGTTCGCTCTTTAAATTAAATATCTTTAGAAGAAAGTTTAAAAAGAAACTTAGAAACTCTTCTAAAAACGCATATTAGGGGTATGCGCAGTTTTACCTAAATTGCAGTTTAAATAGTTGAATAGCAATTAGAAAGAAAGGTGAAATTATGAAGCAAACCTCTAAATCAAAATGGATTTATTTGCGGATAATTAGTTTAGTCTTAATCCAGGCATTTTTTTGTCTTAATATTAGTTATTCCTTTTCCCCAAAGCTTTCCTCATATAAGAATCAAAAACAAACGGAAGTGGCAACTTTATCCCCGCAAATTTGTATCAGTATTGAATCATTTCAGTATAACTATTCTAACTATCACAAGTATTTTAATCAATCCGGGAATAATCAAACAGATTTTACTAATCCGGATCATGATCAGCAGATTTCCATTATTGATTTTTATGAACAGATTAACCCTGATGAAGCAGGTAAAAAGGATCCTGGAAGTACGCAAATTTATCATCTCTCCTGGAGAACAATTAGCTTAGCATTAGCAGGTTCTTTTATTGCTGCGGTGGAGTTTTTTTCTTTCTTGCAGGTTTTAGGCTTAACAGGGCAAATTACGTTACTAACACTTGCCGGTCCGTATTTTGCCGCATTATTTATGGGAAGCTTGATTTCTGTATTGTGTGGGATCGGGTTCAGAGGAATAGGGTACTCTCTGGCTGCTGCTAGGCAAGGATTAAAGGGTAAAAATCATGTAAACCAAAAAGGAGTATTTTTAAAAATTCCTGGTTTAGTAAATCAGGAACAACGCAAACAAATTATGGAAAATGGGAAAAAGGTACATAATACGTCAACTTTTACATTAATCAGTGCGATGCTGGCTTTAATTATTATTCCAGTACAAATTGAACTGGCTGCTTTTGTCATTATCCCTATGGTTGTAAATATTATATTATATTTAGCCAAGTCCATAAATACAGAGATTCAATATCAAGAAAAGACTAAGTTTAATAAGATCTATTGTACCTGGCAAACTTTAATTCAGGCGTTTATTGTACCGTTTATGTACTTACGTATTGAAACAGTTCTTAAAGCTTTTGCGCAATCGCCAACTATAACCGGTCTAATCAGTGCTTTAACAATCCCGGTAAGTTTGCTAAGTATTGGCGGGTTTGCCGGGATTGGTTTTCTAATTGTGGTAATTGCTTTAATAATGCATGAGATGGGGCATAATAGCGTTGCGCAGAGTTTAAAAGTTGAAAGATCTTTTGGTATTGATAAAAAGGGAATATCTATGGAATTAAGTAAAGAGCTGGAGCTGGAAAAAATCAGGATGATTGTACAAAGAGGAATTTATAATAATAAATGGTTTATTTCATTAGGTATGCAGTTTTTCTGGTTCATTTTTTTTGGGATAATTGCTTGTTTGTCAAGTATCCAAATTTTTATAGTTATCCCGCTGATTATTGGAAAAGTAAATAAAATCTTTTCTGAAACTGAGGAAGATGAGTTATTTTTAGAGAAAACCAAGGGAAAAAATGTTTTTGAAATATTAAGAGAAGTAAAAGATTTTGTTTCAGTGTTAGCAAAATCTATAAAGAAAGAGGAAAAGCCGGCAATAATACTGCTTGGCGGTTATTTTGCCGTAGGTAAAAATGAACTTTTTGAACTGATAAATAAAACTTTAAAGGGAAGTAAAATGTTCAATAAGAAAATCCGTATTATATCCATAGACCGGTTATTAAAGACAGAATCTAAAAGAGAAAAGAATTTATCCTATCCTTATAATACCTATGAATATGAAAAATATATCAAAATGGTGGAGGATTTTTCTGAGGGGAAACCGATTTATTTGCCATTTTACCTGCATATTTTTTCAAAGAGATTGTTAATTAGTAAAGAAATAATTCAAGCATTAATTAAAGAAAAAGGTGTAATTTTAAGTGATTTTGATGGTGTTAAAATGATAAAGCTGGATAAGGCTAAGAAAAATTTGCCAGTGAAGAATTTTGTAAGTTCTCAGCGATTAGAAAGGATAAAAAAACAAATAAAATCAAAAAGGCAGAAACCGGAAAAATATCTCCAAATTTTTAAGGTTTTAAGTGAAAAGCCATTGAGCAGTTTTTTAGTTAATAGCGCTAATGATATCTATGTAAGAATTAATAATGATGGGACAGGGGAAATTGTTGAGCAAATCCGGCCGGAAAAAGAAGCGATTCATGTTTTTGAGTTTGAACAGGCATTGACATCTCCCCGGGCAAGAAACAAGGCAAAGAAAACACTGGTAGTCATGGCTTCTCAGAAAAAACGGCAGGAATATTTCATGAAAAGGTGGAGAAACGGGTTAAGATACCTTCATCTGAGTGAGCAGGAGATAGTGGAAAAGTTTAATAATTTCATAAAAAGAGAGAATAATGATTTTGAATTTAAAAACGGGCTCTTAAAAGCACAACTAATTTTAAATACGGAAGTGCCGATAGCTGAGCAATTGCAGAAAAAAAAGAAAATTAATCATAAAATTGATGAAGAAAAAAAACAAAAACTTATTAATAAACTAAGTCAAACATTAAGCTGCTTAAAAAGTTTAAAGATATCAAAAGAAAAATCACCAATTTTTCAAACTATTCAAATAGCTATTTAAAATTAAAAAATATAAGAGTTATTATTTATCTTGCCTATCTATTTTTCTATTGTTAAAATAAAACTGAGGATATATCATTTTTAATGAAACAAATAGTAATCTATGCCAATCTATGATTCAAAACAACATATCAAATCTGGAATTCCTTTAGGCGGTATTGGCGCCGGGAAGTTAGAAATAACGCCTTATGGCACTTTAGATTATATTACTTACCAGAATAATTGGACTAACCCGATATGTAATGCGACAAATAAAGATAAACAAAAAGCGCAGGGAATTGCGGGTTTTCATTTCGCCTTGTATGTAAATGCCCAGGCCGCGGTAATTTGTAAGTTATTACAGACAGAAAAAATCCAAAATTATCGGACGATAAGTCAAATTGAATTTAAAGGCGAATTTCCTTATGCGCGTTTGAATTATAAAGATCGTAACTTACCAGTTAAAATTTCTCTTTGTGCCAATTCAATCTTCATCCCTGCGGATATAAAAAATTCCAGTTTGCCGGCTTGTGTTTTTGAATTTGAAGTTATGAATCCAATGCCGAAGAATATTGAAGTGGGCATTATGTGTGTAGCGCGGAATTTAATTTCTAAAAACTCCGTGGGCAGATTAAACAGTTTAAAAAAATACGGGAAACTTGTGGGGTTAGAATTCTTACATACCCAGCCATTAGCGCAGGATTCTCAAGCGGGCGATACTTTCTTGAGTGTTTCCAAAAAATCCGGCAGAATTAGTTTTCTCTCTGGCTGGAATATGCAAAAGGAAAATTTTTGTTTTGAACCTAAAGTAGGATTAGATGCTTTTGAATATTTTGAAAAAAATGGCACATTACCTAATCTAAGGATGAAACACCCTACTCAAAGCCAGAGTTTTGAACTCGGCGGTGCATTAGCTGTAAGTTTTAAATTAACTCCTGGTCAAAATAAAAAAGTACCGTTTTTCTATACCTGGCATTTTCCGCAGCATTTTCAGGGCCATTTATATGAAAAAAGTTTTAGAAAAAGTAAAGATGTTGCGATTTATGTAGATAAAAACATAAATTTTTTGCAAGCCAGAACAAGGCAATTACCCGCGATAATAAAAAGTATGGAACTTGCGCCCTGGTTAGCAGATGCTTTAATGAACAATCTCTATACGCTTTTTTCCTCAAGCTGGTTAACCCGTAATAATGATTTTACTATGTATGAGTCTCCCTTAATTTGTCCTTTGATGGGGACTTTGGATGTTTATTTTTATGCATCCGTAGTGATTGGCTTGTTATACCCGGAACTGGATAAAAAAGCTTTATTATTATTTAAAAAAAATATTCGCAAAAACGGATATATACCGCATGATTTAGGGTTAGATAGAATTGATTTGCCTTCAAATGGAACAACCATGCTGTTATGGAAAGATTTAAATCCTAAATTTATTCTGCTGGTTTATCGGGCATATCTTTTTTCCGGAGACCGGAAATTTTTAAAAGATATGTATCCGGCTCTAAAACGGGTTTTTGAGTGTAGTTTAAACTTCGATAAGAATAATGACGGTTTGCCGGACAATGAAGGTTTTGATACCACTTTTGATACATGGGGATTTACTGGGGCGGGTTCTTATAATGGGAGTATTTTTCTGGTAAGCCTTTTGGCGCTTAAAAAAATTGCGGATTATTTTAACGATAAGGGATTAGCAAAAAAGTGCTTACATTGTTTTTTAAAAGGACAAAAAAGTTTTGAGGATAAATTATGGAACGGGAAGTTTTATATCACATCAAATGATCAAGATAAGATGTATGAGTCTTGTACTGTTGCGCAATTAGCGGGTCAGTGGTATGCATATCTTTTAGGTTTGGGAAGAGTTTTCCCGGAAGATAATATTAAAAGTGCGATAAAATGGATTTTTAAATTAAATGATCAAGATTCTTCATATGGCGCAACAAATTCTGTATTTGTTAATAAAAGAAGAGATAAAGAATCCTACCATTCTCAAAATATTTGGCCGGGCGTGTGTTATTCTTTTGCTGCCTTAGCTATATATGAGGGGTTTGAGAAACAAGCTTTAAAACTAACAAAAAAAGTTTGGGAAACGATAAGTATAAAAAACAAAAGCCCTTGGAATCAGCCGGATGTAATCATTGCCCAAGACGGAAGTTTCGGGTTTGGTGATTATTATATGCGTAATAATGTAATTTGGGCTGTGCTTTTAGCTTTAGCAAAAAATAATCCTAACATAGAAATCGGCCTTGAGAAAATCAAGGTTTTAGTCAGATTTATGCATAAACTCTAATCTCGTATTCATAAACCAAAAAATTATAAAACCTAAACCCTAGATCATAAAATCAAAGTAAATTGCAAACATTTTTTTGATATGGTATAATTTTCGCTAATGGGGAAAATGGAAAAAAAGACAATTGCGACTAATAAAAAAGCTTTATATCAATATGATATTGCGGAGAAAATTGAAGCGGGGATTGAGCTTTGCGGTACAGAGGTTAAATCTTTAAGGCAGAACAAGTTAGATTTAAAAGACAGCTTTGCCCGGATTAATAATGGAGAAGTATTTTTACATAATTTATATATAAGTCCTTATGATAAAGGCAGTTATAATAATGTTGACCCCCGGCGTATAAGGAAACTTTTATTACATAAAGCCCAAATCAGTAAGCTGATTGGCAAAATTAATCAAAAAGGCTTTACATTAATTGCGATTAGTTTATACTTTAATGACAAAGGTAAAGCTAAGGTAAATTTGGCATTAGCCAAAGGGCGTAAACTTTATGATCAGCGGGATAAGATCAAGGATAAGGAAACTGAACAGCGTTTGCGTAAAATATCCAGTATCCGGAAATAAAACGCTAATGGCGATTCGAGTTCATAAAGCTATAAAGTTTATAAAGTGAAAAGCAGGTTACGGGCTAACTGGTTAACACTTGAACATAAGATAAATTACTAAAAAATTTAACGTTGTTTTTTCTAATCGTTAACCGCTATACACTAAACGCTTATAGTTAATAGGAATTGGGGGGTGAAAGGGTTCGACTTAAGTGGATTAAGTAAGAGCAGCATGTCGAGGTGGTCGGGAGGCCTCGTTAAACACCTGGCAAAAAAATAAACGCTAAAACTGAAGTTCCAGCTAGCGTGGATGCACTTCTTGAAAAAATCGGAACGGGCATTGCTCATCCGACATTTTCCGGAATGCTTCCAACACCAGTGTTGTTTTAAAATAAAACAACCCGCTTTTTTATCTGCGCCTGCGGGGTAGAAAAGCGTCATCAGCAGGATCGTCCCGCCGCCTAGCTTTTAGCGGGCGGGATTAAACCCTTAAAAGCTGCCTTTTGAAATACCCTGTTTGCTGGGGATTTTAAAAGAAAGATTTATAAACAGACTAAACATGTAGATACTCTTATTGGTTGCTTAAGGACGCGAGTTCAATTCTCGCCACCTCCACCAAATTTTCTTGCGAAAATTTCCACAGGAGAAAACGAAGTTTTCCCCTTATGGCGCTCGCCATCATGCATTGGGCTCGCTGTAACCCCTTTCCAAATGGAATAGATCTTAGTCAAAGAAGAAGGGGAGTATCCCCCTCTTCTTTAGAAATCTGTACCCCCTATAAAGGAGTCGCTTCGCGACCTGGAATAATAGAGTTATGATTTTGGTGGGTTCTATGGTGTTGAAAATTGATTTTTGTGATATAATACATACTGTTCAAGGAGTTATGGCGTTTGCAAGTAAGACATCCGCCACCTCTACCAAATTTTCTTGCGAAAATTTCCACAGGAGAAAACGAAGTTTTCTTTTTATGGCGTTCGTCTCGCTGTTGCCGGGAGCATTTCTTCGATAAACTTCCATGATTCGGGGTACCAGCTTAATCCATTAATTTCAAATTTATGAATATATTCTAAGTAGTTGTGGTTGTGGTTATTCCCGGCGAAATAAACAAAAAAATTCCGAGTAATCTGATTATTTTCATTAATATCAAAAATAGAAGGATATAATATATCTGCTTGTATTTTTAATTCCTGGAAGATTGTCGGAGCAATATTATTGAGTCCTACCGGAGCATCAGAAACCTGTAGTTGAGTATTGGTTTTAAAAGGTTTAACGAGGATTAAAGGTAAAGCGCGGGAGATTTTGCATTCAAGGTTATTATAACTAAAATAATCTGATTTTTTTGATGCGCCTATTTGTTCAAAGCCTGAGATTTCGCAATTAGAGCCATGGTCGCCGATAATAAAAATCAATGAATTATCATAAAGATTGTTTTCTTTAAGAATTTCTAAAAATTTTAAAGTTATTTTTAAATGTCCTTTAGCGCAGGAAATAAATGATTTTCTGGTTTGAGGCAAATTGTTATAATGAATTTTCAAGTTTTCATCTAGACATAACGGCGGGTGAAATCCACTTAGATGATAATATTTGAAAGTTGGCAGCGGACTGTCTAAAGATATATTATTAACTGCGTTTTGTGTAAACAGAGCAAAATCATTATTTAATGTGTTTTCCGAATAAATTATTTCATTGTGTAATTCTTCCGGATTATCTGGGAGTAGTTTTAAATCACAGCCTGTTTTAAAAGTTAGTATTTTTTGAATATTGTTCAAGGAGAAGATTCTTTTTAAAAACCAAGTGCGGTTATTGTAAATATATCTTCTAAAATAATGCGGCATTATTCTAAATAATGCCGCATCGTATAATTGAATAATATCAAAGAATTCATCGTTGGCAGATGTTCGAACAGTATTTTCATTAGTTTTAGGCTTAGGATCGATCGTGTTTTTTATATAATTCGATGCTATTCTTTTATCAATTAATACCCTTACATAAGCGTACAAATCTACTAAAAATCCGTTTTCTTTCAGCTTTTTAGGAAGGCAGGAGCTAGATAAATAAGCTTTTTCAATAAATAAATCTATCGGCAGAGTATTATCATAATATTTACCAGTTAAAATTACAGGTGTAGAAAATTCTGTTACAGGAAAAGCTCCTAAAGCATTTCGGTAATAGGTGAAACCGGCAAAATTGTTTCTCATGGTTTTGTCGTGTTCAATTATTTCGTTAAACCAATCAGATTGAAAACTGTCTAGAACAAGAATAATCACATTTTTTTCTTCTGAAAATCTGAATTTATTAGAAGAATCAATTGTGCATTCATGACGTTGTGCTATAGACGTATCATTTTTGCTATTTATGTATGAAAATATAAGGGAAAATAACTGAATTAAAATTAAGATTATACTGGTTTTTTTTGCAAAACTGTAAACAAGATTTGTTTTTCGAGTGAGTAATGTAAAGGTAAGAATATAAACCCCAATATCAATAATCCCTCGATAATGAAATTTGCCCCAGTCAATGTGTTTACCGTCAAACAATCCGTAATCCCAGACCAAAATATTAGCGTTAAACCAAAACAGAAAACCTAAGACAAATAAAGTGCTGATATTTTTTTTAAATCTGTCTATATTTTTATTGTATGCTGTTAATAAATAAAGTAAAAAAATTAATGTAATTGTTATTTTGAAACAGGTAAGTACTAATCTGAAAAAAGAAGAATAAAAATTGAAATTATTTAAGTTTGCCAGGTAGAGATGTAAGGGGACAAAGAAAAAAACTGTTAAAACAAAAAAACTTACTACAACTAAAGAATGTGCAAGTTTGTTCTCTTTATTCACAGGATTCCTTTTGTTTAAATAAATAAATTTTTCTTAAGGATTGGGTTATGTCTTTACACTTTTGCAGTTCAAAATACCGCTGAAAAACATTTTCAAATTGCGATTGATAGTAATCGTCAAAGATATCTTTACGGTCCTTAAGCATTTTTTCAACTTGGGAATCATTTTTGGGAATAAATTCAATGATTAGCCATTTACAGATCTGGCTAAAGAATTTAGCTAAATTCTCAAAACAGATATTATCAGTAATTCTTAAGTGGTGCATTAATCCTAGCACGAAAACCATATCTGCGGGGCCTCGTTTAACTAAAGAATCTCTTTCTTGATTAGCCCAGCCCAGGCTAGGGCTGGGATTGGCAATATCAACAACCAGAGGTAAAATATTTTTTAGATTAGCATTTTGACATTGATGATAATTCTTTTCAATGCAGGATTCATTTTTATCTAAAGATAAAGTAAAAATTCCTTTTTCCTGGGCAATTTGGCTAAATATCCCGGTATTTGCTCCTAAGTCCCAAATGTTTTCAGGATTAGTTTGGGCTAAAAAATTATTAACTAGTTGCTGTTTATTTTTTAAAGCCTCAGGAGTATAACTATTTTGTTCATTATAATAATTATCCCAATAAGTTGCTTGAGGCTTCCAATATAAATTTTTTACAGTGTTTTCTAGATTATCAATTAGTGCGCAGAGAGATTTTTTACTTATTTTTTGCCCAGAAGAATTAATTTCTTTTTGAAAAAATATATTTTGTGTTTTTGCATGCAGGTGAATATGGGTTAATAATGAAAAATTAAAATAACTTGAAAAAGGAAGCAGTTTACTGGCGAAAGCTAAAGGAACTCCGTCAATAAAAGACTTAAAAAAAGAAGTGCATTCTGGCCCAGCGTATTTTATTAAAGCTAACGGGGCTAAAAAATGCTGTATAAATTGTTTGTAACCTGGCCACAATTGATTATTTTTGTATTTTTCAAAGGAGAGAGTATCAATTAAAATTGGATGGCAATCTTTAAATTGAATATTATAAACGCTAGAGTCTTTTAAAATCATGCCAAATTCTAGAGCTATTTTTTGAACTTTTAAAGTTAATAATGCAGCATCTTTTAACTGGCTAAAACACCATTCGTAAGGGTAAGATACAAAAGGGATTTTTTCCGGCTGAATAATTTTATAATGGCTGGGCAGAGAACTAATATTTAAAGAAACTTCCTGATGAGGAATGAGTAAATTTTCCTGACTTAGCTGTGTATAGAGTCCGGATTGCATTAAATGATCATAATTTTCTTTATAATCATAATTAATTTGGCGGTATAAGACATGGTTATGATATAAAATAAAACCGCTAGGATCACGGAATGAGGCTGAATGTATTTTATTTACCATCTAAATGTTTATTTTTCCGAGAAAAAAAAGATTTAAGAAAAGATTTATATTTATTAAAAATCAATTTTAAAACAAAAAAACCACTGAGTAATCCGGCGATTATTAGCTGAAATAAATTGCTGCCGCTACCAGGATCAAGATAAGCATAACTTGTTTTAGTGAAAACAGTTATATAAATGAAAATAAAAGTAATATAAAATAACATGGTTTTTATTGGTTTCTCATGCATTCTTAATTTTCTTTTGCAAATAATCTCTTCTTATTATATAGAAATATTGTTAAAATTCAAACAGGAAATTTTATGATCATTAAATTAGGTTTTTCTGTTGGCAAAAATAGTACTTAGTGATACAATACTACGCATAACACTAATCCGCTAATTAAAATAGAATTAAAAGATGTTTAAAAATAAATATAAATATAATTTGACAGTTTTAATATTTTTTTCAGTTATTCTTTCTCTAACTCTAAGTGGCTGTGCTGGTTCGGGAAAAACAAGAGCATCTTTGGGTAAAATAACGGAAAGATCAGTTAAAATTAACGGAAAACGTTATGTTTCTGTTTTTGAAATTTGTAAAAATCAAAATATTTCCTATGATTGGGACGGATTTTCTAATATTATTACTTTAAAAAAAGAAGGTATTCAGATAAAGCTTTGTCTGGGCAGTTCGCTGATACTGTATGCAGATCAAGTGCATGATTTGGAATCACCGGTGCGAGTTTATAACGGTTTAATTATGGCCCCGGATTCTTTTGTAAAATTTTTTCTGATAGAAAAAGAAATAATTCCGCCAAAAGAAGCAAAACCAGGTATTTTTAAAATTAAAAAAATAGTTATCGACGCTGGCCACGGGGGAAAAGATCCCGGAGCTGTTGGTAAAAGTGGCATAAAAGAGAAAGACATTGTTTTAGATCTTGCCCAGCGTTTAGGTAAAGAGCTTAAAAAACAAGGCATTAATGTAGTTTTAACTCGGAATACGGATATTTTCCATTCTTTGCAAAAACGCAGTCAGATTGCAAATGAAGAAAATGCAGATTTTTTTATCAGTATCCATGCCAATGCTGCGCAAACATCATCGGCACAGGGGTTTGAAGCCTATTATTTATCTGTAGATCATGATGATTTTTCTAAAGCTGTGCAAATCAGAGAAAATGCCGCAATAAAATTTGAAGACAATACAGAATACCAATATTCAACAGATTTAAATGCAACACTTTGGGACATGATTCTTTCCGAAAATAGGATTGAATCCATAAAGATGGCAAAATTTGTGGCTGACGAATTAAAAAGAAATTTAAAATTAAATACGCGCTATATCAAAGGTGCTAATTTTTATGTTTTAAAAGGCGCAAAAATGCCGGCGGTTCTTTTAGAAGCCGGGTACTTGACAAATTCTCAGGAAGCCGCCAGGCTTAATAATGCATATTATCGCCAGATGTTGGCCGAGGCAATTAGTTCCGGGATTATAAAATATAAAAGAACGTTTGAATTAAATAATGGGTTTAGCCGATGAATAATTTAAGACCGATAGGAATTTTTGATTCTGGCATGGGGGGATTAACAGTTGTCAAAGAGGTAATGCGTACACTGCCGCAGGAAAAGATCATTTATTTTGGGGATACAGCGCGTGTGCCTTATGGGCCAAAATCAAAAGAAACTGTTGTGCGTTTCTCAATTGAGAATATTCTTTTTTTGCTTAAACATAATGTAAAAATGATAATTATTGCCTGTAATACAGCTTCCAGTGTGGCGCTTTCTATTGTCCAGGAAAATTTTAAGGTGCCGGTTATGGGTGTAATTACCCCGGGGGTAAAAAAAGCTTTGAGTATTACAAAAAATAATCGGATTGGAGTTATTGGCACAAAGACAACAATAAAAAGTAAATCCTATGAAAAGCAAATACTTAAAATTTCTAAAAATACAAAAATATACAGTAATGCTTGTCCGTTATTTGTGCCTTTAGTGGAAGAAGGCTGGTTAAATCGGCCGATAACCAAGATTATTGCGCAAGAATATTTGTCTCCTTTTAAAAAGAAAAAAATTGATACAATGATCTTAGGCTGCACTCATTATCCGTTATTAAAGCCGGTGATAAAAGATGTCTTAGGCACAGGAGTAGTTTTGGTTGATTCCGCTAAGGAAGTTGCTCAAGGGGCTAAACAAATTTTAGTTAAAGAGAATTTACTGGCGACAAAACAAAAATCAAAAATCAATAATATCAGTTTTTATGTTAGCGACGAACCGGAAAATTTTTCGCATCTGGGGCAAAAATTTTTAGGTTTTGCTCTTAATAATGTAAAGAAGGTAAATCATGTTTGAAATTAGCGTAAGTATGGATTTCAGTGCGGCACATAACTTGCGTAATTATCAAGGTAAGTGCGAGAGACTGCACGGACATAATTGGCAGGTTGAGGTAACGTTTGGATCAGAAAAATTAGATAAAAGTAATATGGTCATGGATTTTTCTCAAGCAAAAAAAATGTTAAAGCAGGTACTTGCATATTTCGATCATTCTTATATTAATGAAACAGAATATTTCAAAAAATTTAATCCCACTTCTGAAAATATTGCAAAATTTATTTTTGAAAAGCTAAAATCAGAAGCAAAAAAAATGGATTGTGATGTTATGCGTGTTAATGTTTGGGAAACACCGCGGAGTAAGGCAACTTATTATGAGTAGAGAGAATCTAAAAGCTATTATTAATAAGATGAGAATATAAACAAAAACTATAGTGTTTAGCGGTTAGAGGTTAGAGGGGATTTTTTAATTTTAGAAAAATAAATACTCTCTCTACTCTTTTCTTGCTACTCGCTACTTAATTGTTTTAAAGGTGAGTTGTGCTAAAAAAAGAACTGCTTAATAAAAAAGTGAAGAAAGCCGTGGTTTTGTTATCCGGAGGATTGGATTCTACGGTTACGCTTTATTATGCAAAAACTCAGGGTTATCAAACTTATGCGTTAACCTTTGATTATGGCCAGCGTCATAAAAAAGAAATTAATTTAGCCCGGCAGATTGCCGGAAAAGCAAAAAGCTCCTGGCGGTTAGTGAAGATGCAGTTGCCCTGGGGCGGGTCAGCATTGTTGGATAAAAAAATAAAAATCCCCCAAAGGCGAAAAAATATGAATAATATTCCCGCAACTTATGTTGCGGCGAGAAATATAATTTTTTTAAGTTTTGCCGCTTCCTGTGCAGAAACAATAAAGGCAGAAGCGATTTTTATCGGAGCAAATCAAATTGATTACTCCGGGTATCCGGATTGCCGAATGAGTTTTTTGAAAATGTTTGAAAAGATTTTGGAAAAAGGGACAAAACAAGGAACTGGCGGTAAGAAAATTTCTGTTTGTGCTCCATTAGTTAAAAAAAATAAAGAACAAATTGTAAAAATGGCTTTAGATTTAAAAATTCCGCTGGAACTGACCTGGTCGTGTTATCTGGGCGGTAAATATCCTTGCGGTATTTGCGATAGCTGTGTTTTAAGAAAACAGGGTTTTATGGCTGCGAAAACTAAAGACCCGGCTTATGCATAAGGCGAAAATTAAGGCAAAGATTAAAGAAGTTTTTTTTAGTTTGCAGGGAGAAGGGCCTTATTTAGGCACAGGGCACATCTTTGTGCGTTTTGATGCTTGTAATATAAATTGTGTTTATTGTGATACTCAGGCAAAAATAAACCGCAAAGCTGATAAAGTCAAAGAATATACAGTGCCGCAGCTAACAACGCGAGTTTTAGCTTTACAAAAAAAAAATAACGCACAGTTTTTAAGTTTAACTGGCGGAGAACCGCTGCTTTATGTTGATTTTATTAAAGAATTTTTGAAAAAGATTAAGCAAAAAAAATTATTAATTTATCTTGAGACCAACGGCATACTATATGCTGATTTTGCTCAAATCAGAGAATTGATCGATATCGTGGCTATGGATGTGAAGCTGCCGAGTTCCGGCAAACATAAATCTTTTTGGCTTGAACATGAGAAATTTTTAAAATTGTGCCGCGGGAAAAATATTTTTATTAAAGCTATAATCTGCTTAAAAACTACAATTGCGGATATAAAAAAGCTGACAAATTTAATTGCCCGGGTGGATAGAAACAAAATACTAATTTTACAGCCAAACAGTGATGATTTGTCTAAAGAATTAATAAAAAAGATGATGATGTTTAAGCAAATTGCTCAGAATAAGATTAAAGATGTCCGGATTATTCCTCAAATGCATAAACTTATCGGAGTTAAGTGATATTAAAAAAGGGAAAATAGAAAAAATGAAAAAAAATCAAAGAACATTAAGTGATTATGAAAATCTGCAAAAAAAAGTACGGAAATTTAAAATGCCCGAGGTTGAAGTATGGCAAAATATGTATGCTGATAAAAATTACTGGATTCAAATGGATATTCTGGAATTCACCTGTATTTGTCCGAAGACCGGATTACCGGATTTTGCCCAAATCACTGTTGAGTATAGCCCGGGGAAATATTGTTTAGAATTGAAATCATTAAAATACTATATTAATGCTTACCGAGATTTAGGGGTTTTCCATGAACATGCAGTCAATAGAATTTTAGATGATTTAGTTAAGTCCTGTAAGCCGCGGCAGATGATTGTAACCGGTGATTTTAATTTACGCGGGGGGATTAAAACCACAGTTAGTGCAGAGTTTAAAGAGAAAAAGACAAAGGGTAAAAGATAATGCGAAGGGTAACCGCAGAATTAATAAAGGATAAGGTTATTAAGACAGCAATTTTAGCCAATATAAAATTGCGGGCTGATGTTTTGGCGTGTTTGAAAAATGCATGCTTAAAAGAAAAAAATAGTTTAGCTAAAAAAGCTATTTCCTCAATCATTGAAAATGCAGAGATTGCGCAAAAGAAAAAAATAGCAATTTGTCAGGATACAGGCTTACCCGTTGTTTTTGCGGAGATTGGTAATGAGGTTTTTATTGATGGAGATATTAAGAAAATCATAATTCAAGCTGTCGGGAACGCTTACCGGGATACAGCGCTGCGTGCTTCTATCCAAGCTGATCCTATTACGCGAAGCAGAAAAAATTCATTTTCTCCCTGTATTGTGCATACAGATGTTATCAAAGGGAAAAAAATAAAAATCACGTTAATGCCTAAAGGATTTGGGTCGGAAAATAAAGCACAAGTGAAAATGTTATCTCCTACGGCAACCGTACAGGAGATTGAAGATTTTATTGTCCAAACTGTAAAGCAGGCTGGAGCCAGTGCTTGTCCGCCTTATATCATTGGGGTCGGGATAGGAGGGACACAAGACTATGCCGCTCTTTTAGCTAAAAAAGCATTACTTAATCCGATCAGTAAACAAAATAAAAATTTAAAGTTAGCAAAATTGGAAAAACAATTATTAAAAAAAATTAATAAACTTAACATCGGAGCTTTTGGTTTTAAAGGAAAAAATACAGCAATAGCCGTAAAAATTAAAACTTATCCGACGCATATCGCCGGATTGCCGGTGGCCGTGAATATCAGTTGTCACGCATTAAGAAGTGCGAGTGTTACGATTTAGGGGATAGAGGGTTAATCCAATATTTTGGATTCTTAATCCTAAACCATAGAAAAACACGGATGATATTATTAAAAATTATTAATCCTGTAGGGTTCAGGCATGCCTGAACCGTAATTTAAGAAATGGTTATTAAATAGAAGAAAGATTAATGAAGATACTAAAAGATCCATTAACAAAAAATGATATTAAGAATCTAAAAGCTGGGCAGGAAATTGCCTACAGCGGAATTTTATATACAGCACGCGATCAAGCACATCAGCGTATTGTAAATATGCTTAAACATAAAAAAAAATTACCATTTTCTTTAAAAAATAAACTGATCTATTATTGCGGGCCTAACCCGGCACAAAAAGGAAGAGTGATCGGAGCTTGTGGTCCCACAACATCAAGCCGGATGGATGTGTTTACGCCAAAATTATATGAAAACGGAATATTAGGGACTCTGGGTAAAGGAGAAAGATCTAAAGAGGTAATCAAGGCAATAAAAAAATATAAAGGAATATATTTTGTTACCTACGCTGGCTGCGGAGCTTTGTTATCAGAATATGTAGTAAATAAACGTTTAGTATGCTTTGCGGATTTAGGGACAGAAGCAGTGTTTGCTTTAGAAGTAAAAAATTTTCCTTTGATTGTGGGGATTGATACCAGGGGGGTAAATATTTATGAGTATCGTTAATAAACGTAAACCGGATACAATACGTAAGGTTACAATGACCAGAAATATTATGAAGTATGCAGAAGGTTCTTGTCTAATTGAGATCGGTAACACTAAAGTGATTTGTACGGCATCGTGCGAAGATAAAGTGCCGCTTTTCTTAAGAGATAAAGGACAAGGCTGGATTACTGCAGAATATGGTATGCTGCCGCGTTCTTGCCGCAGCCGGATTGCGCGGGAATCAAGTTTAGGCAAACAAGGCGGCCGGACACAGGAAATTCAACGTTTAATCGGGCGTTCTTTGCGTACCGTAGTTGATTTAAAACAATTAGGCGAAAGAACAATTTGGATTGATTGTGATGTATTGCAAGCGGATGGCGGCACACGTACAGCCAGTATTACCGGAAGTTTTGTGGCACTGGTTGATGCTCTTTATAAGTTGCAAACTGCCGGAACAATTCCGATTTTTCCTGTAAGAAAATATGTTGCGGCAATCAGTGTCGGCATTGTAAACGGCCAGGCAGTATTAGATTTAGATTATGAACAAGATTCTCAGGCTGATGTAGATATGAATGTGATTATGACCTCATCTGGTGAATTTATTGAATTGCAAGGCACTGCTGAGAAAAAACCTTTTAGCCAAAAGCAGTTAACTCAATTAACGAGGCTGGCAAAGAAAGGTATTGATAAATTAATTAAATTGCAAAAAAAAGCACTCAAAGACATTCCCTTGCATTTTTAATTTTTTAAGTAGCGAGAGTATTTTAAACTCTCTACTTGTTACTCGCTTGTGCCCTTAAGGGTGCTACTTGTTACTTTAAAAGAGGAGAAAGTAGTGGAGGTTGTAGTTTCAACACGTAATAAAAATAAGTTTAAAGAAATCTACCGGATTTTAAAAGACAAAAAAATTAAAGTAATCAGTTTAGAAAAATTTTCACATATTCCAGAGGTAAAAGAAAACGGAAAAACTTTTAATGCTAATGCCTGCAAAAAAGCTCTAGAAATTGCTAAAATAACAAAACACTTAACGGTTGCGGATGATTCAGGATTAGAAGTGGCTGTTCTAAATAATACGCCGGGTATCTATTCCGCACGTTTTTCCGGGCCGGGGGCAACATATGAAAAAAATAATGAAAAGCTTTTAACAAAATTAAAAGGTGTTCCCAAATCAAAAAGAAAGGCGCGCTTTGTTTGTTGTGTTGCCGTTGCCGATGCTCAAGGTATTATTGATGTTGTTGAGGGATTTTATCCGGGGTTTATTCTTGATAAAATAAAAGGGAAAAATGGGTTTGGCTATGACCCGGTTTTTTATTGCCCCAGGCTTAAAAAAACATTTGCGCAAATATCAAGTTTGCAGAAAAATAGAATAAGCCATAGAGCCCGAGCGTTTAATAAAGCTAAAAAAGTAATTTTGCGTTATATTGAAAATAAAAAAAATAAAAAGGAAAAATTATTATGAATTTATATTTCAGGTTATTAAGATTTATTAAACCGCATATGTTCACATTATCATTGGCAGTTTTATTTATGGTTTTTTCTGCATTCTTTGATAGCGTATCATTAACAATGTTAGTGCCCTTGAGTGATAAAGTTCTCAGCCAAAATCCGATAATTTTTGACCGGCCATTACCTGAATTTTTAACTGTTTTAATTAATAAAATTAATGTAACAGAGTCTTTAGTGCTGCTTAATTTTACGGTCATCGCAATTATAATTTTATTTATTTTAAAAGGGCTGTTTTTCTTTGGCCGTACATATTTAATCACAAAATTAAGCCAATTGGTTATTCGGGATATTCGAGACGGGATTTATAAAAAGATTCAAAATTTTTCTCTTGATTATTTTACGCAAAGTGCAACCGGACACCTTGTTTCCCGGATAACTTATGATGTAGATATCTTAAAAGGGATAATCTCTGTCGGGATAACAGATTTAGTATATCAATTTTTGACAATGATATTTTTGGCATCCATAGTTTTTTATATCAACTGGAAATGGGCATTAATGTCGGTGGGAATTATTCCTATTGTCGCATTTCCGATTTTTAGTATCGGGAAAGTGATTAAAAAAATTAGCACACAAGCCCAGGAAAAAATGGGAGATTTAAATCGTAAATTATTTGAAACTATTTCCGGGGTTAGAATCGTAAAAGCATTTTCTATGGAAGATGAAGAAATTAATAAAGTAGGAAATCATAACAATGCTTTTTATAAAATTATGATGCGGATGCAAAGAAGGACTCTCTTGCTTGGGCCCATGACAGAAATTATCGGTGCTTGCGGCGGAGCCGTGGTGCTTTATTATGGAGGGCGGGAGGTTATAAATCAGCAAATGTCTTTTGGGATTTTCGTTTTATTTTTAGGGGCTTTGTTATCATTGATCCGGCCTTGCCGCAGATTGAGTGAAATCCACAGTATTAATCAGCAAGGACTGGCTGCGGCAAGACGTGTATTTGACATCTTAGATGCACCGATAAAAGTAACGGAGAAAAAAGATGCGATTGAATTACCCCTTATAAGTAAAGAGATTGTTTTTGAAAATTTAAGTTTTGGTTACGATGAAAAAATGATTTTAGAAAATATTAATTTGAAGGTCAAAAAGGGGGAAGTTATTGGTTTGGTAGGGGCGAGCGGGGTGGGAAAAACAACATTGGTTAATTTAATCCCGCGTTTTTATGATCCGATTAAAGGCGCAGTTAAAATCGATGGTATTGACTTAAAAGATGTAACTTTTAAATCTTTGAGAAAACAAATAGGTATTGTTACCCAGGATTTAATGCTTTTCCATGACAGTGTAAAAAATAATATTGCCTACAGCCGTGAAGATGCGAGTGAGGAAGAGATAATCAAAGCCGCAAAAGTAGCCGAAGCGCATGATTTTATTATAGAGTTACCGCAAGGATATGACACTGTTATCGGGGATATGGGGATGAAACTTTCCGGCGGTCAAAAGCAGCGTTTAGCCATAGCGCGAGCAGTTCTAGACAATCCGCCGATTCTGATATTGGACGAAGCAACTTCTCAATTAGATGCGGAATCCACCCGTTTGGTACAAGAAGCGTTGGATAAATTATTAGTAAACCGGACAGCATTTGTAATTGCCCATCGCCTGGCGACAGTGAAAAAACTGGAACGAATTCTTGTTTTTGATGATGGTAAGATTATTGAAGAAGGTACACATAATGAATTAATGAGAAAAAACGGGCCATATAAGAAACTCTTTAATTTAGAATTTCTCGCATAAATAATTGCTTTAAAAATAAATTTTTAGTATAACCTTAAGAAACATATAAAGATATAATTTTTTAAAAAAATATAAAAAATGCTTGTAAAAATAAAAAGTTATGATATAGTATTAAAACATTAAATAATTAATTTTCTTAGAAATATTAAATTTTTGAAACTTCAGTAATTTTTTTAATTAAAAGGAGGAATAATTTGGCAGTTTCTATAAAAGAACTATTAGAAGCAGGGGTACATTTCGGCCACCAAACTAAGCGTTGGAACCCAAAAATGGCAAATTATATTTTTGGAGAACGAAATGGGATTTATATTATAAATTTGGAAAAAACAGAAAAAGAGCTTGAAAACGCTTGCCAGTTTTTATTAAAAATTGCCAGCCGGGGAGAGAACATTCTTTTTGTCGGAACTAAGAAACAGGCTCAGCAGGCAGTTGTGGATGAAGCTAATCGCTGCGGCATGTTTTTTGTTGATCAACGCTGGCTGGGGGGTACGCTGACAAATTTTGAAACTATTCGTAAAAGTATAAAGCGTTTGGATCAGCTGGAAAAAATGCGGGATGATGGAACTTTTGATAAGCTGAAAAAGAAAGAAATTGCAGTTTTCAACAAAGAAATGTCTAAATTACTTAAAAATTTAGGCGGGATCAGAACCATGAACAAGTTGCCGAGTGCAATTTTTATTGTTGATGTTAAAAAGGAAGAGACGGCAGTAAAAGAAGCGCGTCGTTTAAATATTCCGGTGGTAGCTTTAGTGGATACAAATTCCGATCCGGACATTATTGATTATGTTATTCCCGGTAATGATGATGCCATAAAATCAATCCGGTTAGTTGCCGCAACAATTGCCGATGCAATTTTAGAAGGTAAAAGTAAGTATTTAAAAACTGATGCTGCTGCGCCGAAAAAAGAAGAAGTTATCGATAAGGCTGAAAAAATTGAAAAAAAAGAAGATGCTCAAGTAAAAAAATCTGAACCTAGGATAAAAAAACAAGAAACAGCAACTTCTGTAAAAAGGGGAGCAAAAGCAAAAAGAAAGGTTGAAAAGTAATGGCCGTATCTACAGAACAAATTAAGCTTTTAAGAGAAAAAACCGGCGCCGGGTTTATGGATTGCAAAAAAGTTCTCTCTGAAACCGGGGGTGACATTGAAAAAGCAATTGCGGAATTGAGAAAAAAAGGTCTGGCTGTAGCTGCGAAAAGGTCCGGGCGTACAGCTAAAGAAGGATTGGTCGAGTCTTATATCCATATGGGCGGTAAAATCGGAGTTATGGTTGAAATAAATTGTGAAACTGATTTTGTGGCCCGGAATGAAGATTTTAAACAATTTGTGAAAGATGTAGCAATGCACATTGCTGCGGCAAATCCAACCTATCTTAATAGTGATGAGGTGCCTGAGGAAATTATCGAAAGAGAAAAAGATATCATTAAATCTCAAGCTGGAAATAAACCGGCAAATGTTGTCGAAAAAATGATTGCGGGTAAATTAAATAAATTTTATCAAGAGGTCTGTCTTTTAGACCAGCCTTTTGTTAAGGATGATAAAATAAGTATTAAAGATTATTTAAATTCTGTTATCGCTAAAATTGGTGAAAATATTTTAATCCGAAGATTTGCCCGTTTCCAGCTAGGAGAGGAGTTATAATTTTGAAGAAAAAACCAGCATTCCGCCGAATTGTGCTCAAGCTCAGCGGTGAAGCATTGCAAAATGCCAAAAAAGGTTACGGTATTGATGCGGGTGTGCTTTTAGAAATAGCGGAGCAATTGAAGGAAATTAAAAGTCTGGGGTTGGAAATTGCCGTGATTGTTGGTGCAGGTAATATTTTTCGTGCGGCTTCCACCATCGGCCGGGCGATTGAAAGGGTTACCGCGGATTACATGGGGATGCTTGCCACGGTTATTAATGGCCTGGCTTTACAAGATGCTTTAGAAAAATTAGGTGTACATACCCGTGTCCAAACAGCTATTGATATGCAGGAACTAGCGGAACCTTATATCCGCAGAAAAGCGGTCCGGCATTTAGAAAAAGGCAGAATTGTAATTTTTACGGGCGGCACGGGAAATCCGTATTTTACAACTGATACCGCGGCTGCTCTCAGAGCGACAGAGATAAATGCTGATGTTATTTTGAAGGCAACTAAAGTTGACGGTGTTTATTCTGATGATCCGGTTAAAAATAAAAAAGCGAAAAAATTTAATAAATTAAGCTACATTGAAGTAGTTAATAAAAACCTCAAGGTGATGGATCGTACAGCGGTGACACTTTGCATGGAAAACAAATTACCGATTGTGGTTTTTAATTTATTCAAAAAAGGTAATATTAAAAGAGCAGTTTTGGGCGAAAACATTGGTACGCTTGTTGAGTAATTAATATTAATTAGCAGGAGGTATTCATGGGTGTTAAAGAAATTATTCGTCAGACAGAAGATAAGATGAAGAAATCCGTGGATGTAATTGTAAACGATTTTAGTGCAATTAGAACTGGCCGGGCCAATTCCGGATTAGTTGAAGGCATTAGAGTTGATTACTATGGCACGCCGACGCCTCTTAAGCAATTAGCCGGGATTTCTATTCCTGAGGCAAGATTAATTGTAATTCAGCCGTGGGATCCTTCTTGTATCGGTGCGATTGAAAAAGCAATTTTAAAATCAGAATTAGGCATTACCCCTTCTAATGACGGGAAGGTAATTCGCTTGAGCGTACCGCCTTTGACCAAAGAAAGGCGGGCAGAATTAGTTAAAGTTGTTTATAAGCTGACGGAAGAAGGCCGTATTTCAATTCGGGCTATAAGACGTGAAGCTAATGAGAGTTTAAAAAAACAAGAGAAAGATAAAAATATTACGGAAGATGACAGTTTTAAAGGTCACGAAGATATTCAAAAATTGACGGACAAATATATAAAGCAGTTAGAAGACCTTTCCCAGAAAAAAGAAGCAGATATCATGGAAGTATAGCAGGCAGCAGGTTGCAAGTAGCATGTAGCAGGCTAGTTATTTGAAATAAAAAAATATTTTTGTATAGAATTTAGTGGGCCGCTAGCTCATCTGGTAGAGCACCGCCCTTTTAAGGCGGTTGTGCTTGGTTCGAGACCAAGGCGGCTCACCATCTTTTGCTTATTTTAAGAACTATCAAATAAATAAGCTACAGATGGCAGGCCACTCAAAAAAATTTAAAAATTAAACGTCCCCATCGTCTAGTTAGGTCTAGGACAACAGATTTTCGATCTGTCGACAGGGGTTCAAATCCCCTTGGGGACGCCATAAAAATAAAACCACCCATGCAATTCGGGTGGTTTTTATTTTTATCACCGTAGCTGGGATTTGAAGCAAGCGAACGCAGACCTTTTAGATTCTTGGATTCTAATAGGGACAGCGACTATTTTATTGACTTTTTTTGCGATGATTTGTATTATAATCATATGCCAAGAATAGCCAGATTAGTAGCCGTTGATTTGCCGCATCATATAACGCAGCGAGGTAATTATCAAAATGATATTTTTAAAGATGATGCAGATAAGCAAATGTATATGGAGTTTATTTCTGAAGCGAGTAAGAAATTTGATCTTACAATACTAGCGTATTGCTTAATGAATAATCATGTTCATTTTATTGCAATCCCCCGAGAAGCAAATTCTTTAGCCAAAACCTTTAATACCGCCCACATGAGATATTCTCAATATTTTAATAAGAGACAAGGAGTAAAAGGGCATTTATGGCAGGGAAGGTTTTACTCCTGTGTTTTAGATGAAGGACATTTTTTAGCCGCAATACGTTATATAGAAAGAAATCCTGTTCGGGCAAAGATAGTGAAGAAAGCCTGGGAATGGAAGTATTCTAGTGCGGGAGCGCATATTGGCAAAGATGAAAAATATTTAAATTCAGTAAAACAAATTTTTAAATATATTGATTTTAATGAAAAAAGCTGGAAAGAGTACATCGAAAGGCAAGATAAAGAAGAAGATAAAAAGCAGATTAAAAAGCATACGATGAATGGCCGGCCTTTAGGAGAAGCCTCTTTTATTGCAAAATTAGAAAAAAACAGCGGAAGGCGATTACATGCTTTAGCTTGGGGAAGGCCTCCCAAAGCTAAATAAAATGGTCGCTGTCCCTATTTAACATGAAAATAGTATCGAATCGCTGGTTTCGTCTTTCGGCCGCAAAATAATAAAAAAAAATCTCAAACTTACACCCAAAGAGATCGAGATTTGCAATATGGTCAAATTCGGCCTGACGACCAAGGAAATAACAAGTCTTTTAAATACTTCCTCTCTGACAATCGATAAACATCGCAGGAATATCCGCAGAAAACTCGGCCTTTCGCACAAGGATATAAACTTAACCTCTTATCTGCAAAGCCTTTAAATCAGTGATCCCAATAAAATCTTAATAGGTATTTCTTCACTAGTGTCCGGTTATAAGTTGAATAATTCTAGTTGGTTACAAGAATCAGTTAATTTGTTGTTGTATTCATAATCTGTAAGTAGTTGTAATATCGGCACTTTCTCAAAAATAGTAACACTAAAAATCTGTAAAATTGTGTAGAGATTTAACTTTATTTTTAGCTGTTTTTTGATAATTGCTATTAGCACATATATGGAAATAGCTATCCAAATTTGGGTTTTCACCGCATTTTCTGATTTATTTGAAAAAAGGAGGATATTCAGGTATACTTTAGTGCTTATTAACTAAAGGAAAAAAATAGGGAAAAAAAGTGAAACTCACAGTAAATACTACTTTTAGAATAATTGCTATCTTTATTATTGCAACATTTTTAACGTTAGATATTGCCTGGGCTTATCCAGTTAATATCCATAAGGATAATCTTACTACTGAGTGTCTTTCTCCCAAAGTAGCAATATTTGCAGATAGTTTTTCTTTTGCATACAACAATTTTTACACCTTAAAAAGCAAAACCAATATAGAACAATCCTCATTCCTTACAAACAAAAATCAGATACAGAGAAAAAATCCTATAAAAAGACTGGTTTTGAAAATAATCCCTTTATTATTAGTTTCCTCACTCATATCTGGAATTGTAATATTCTATTTTGTCCCTGTTCTGGATATTGCTGTCTTAACCAAAGTCACGGGAATACTTATTGCCATAAATATCGGCTACGCAATTATCACAACTAGGACATTAAAAAAAGAAGGCATATTAGAACAGGGTTTTCTAAAAAATCCTTGGTCTCGGGCTTTATTAGTAAATTTTTCCATAGTTTCTTTGTACATCTTATACTTAATCGAGCTTTGCAATTTTCATGCATTACAGAAATTAGGATACTATCCTCATGAGATCAAGTCTCAAGCCTTATATACTCTTACCGAACTTCAAGTATCTAGCGGCCTAATCAAAAACTTTTATAGTGAAGAAAATCTAGTCAAAAGTGCGTTTGAAAAAGCAAAAGATGATTATCCCTATAAAAGACACTTATACGATATTAATGAGGTATTTGAAACAAATCGCGCTAATTGTTTAGGAAAAGCACAACTAGTTTATTCTGAATTAAAAGCATTAGGGTTAAATGTTGATTTAGTTTATCAATATCCTTATCATTATTTTGTCTTAGTTCATTATTCTAACGGAAAATCTCAAATTATTGATTCAAGCATGCAATGGTTAAGCCCTATTTTTATTTTCAATAAAGCATATAAACAAATCGATGACGGATACAGCAAATACCAAGGCAATCAAACAAAAAAAGAATTTAACAAAGATTATCAATACATCAAAATTTTAAAAAATGAAAATCAATTAAAATCAACCAAGCACTTAGCTTTTATTTTCAACTTATTGTCCTCGGGCTGGGAAAACAAAGATCGAGAAAAATTAGAAGAAGCTATCAAACTATTAAAATCAACAATATCACTAGAAGGAGAGTCATTTGAAACCAGAATGACCATGGGAAGAATTTTTTGGAGATTAGGCGATAACAATAATGCACGCATACATTTTAAAAAAGCAGAAAAAATCAGCCCTTCTTATTTTGAAGATGCAGCAAAAGAAGACAAAATAAATATCCCTGCTCTTCGAAGATTAATGGGAAAATACAAAAAAAAGAAAAAACAACAGGCAAGCAAAGCAGATGCAGCCGCAAAAGATGAACCTTTTATCCTGCCAAGTAGTATAGTAATATTTAGTAGAAAACAACAAAACTTACTGACGAGTAATACTCTTATATTCCAAGCAATTTAATTTTAATACATGTTTAGCGAATATTTGTACATTAAAAAAATAGTTAATTATTCCAACATGCTTTACTTGATATAACTCTCAAAAACTCTATTACTTAACCGTATCTTATATTCCTCGATTTCGCTCAGGATAAGTTTTTTCGCCGCCGCAATTTTGATAGAACTTGCCTAAAACTTTCCCTCGATATACAATATACCCGCTGTATAAATTAAAAATTTCAAATAATTTCAAATTACGAATTGCTTGACAAAATAATTTGTTATGGTAATTTATTACCATAACCATGGTGAAAAGATGATATCCTTACGTTCAAAAGTGACAATAAAATTACTGGATTACTATTTTCTCAATCCTGAAGCGCAAGTCTACATTAATGAGCTGGCAAGGATTTTGGAACTTGATCCCAAGAATACTGAAACCAAGCTTAAAGAGATGGAAAAAGAAGGCCTCTTTAAGAGCGAATTCCGCGGAAAACAAAGGTATTTTTTCCTTGCAAAAGATAATCCGGTTTTAAAGCATTACCGTCAGATTTTCCTGAAAACCTACGGCATAGAAAAGAGGCTCAAAGACGCGTTAAGCGGTATTAAAGGGCTCAGGGAAGCGTACCTGTTTGGTTCATACGCGAGCAATAAGATGGATTCTTCAAGCGACATCGATCTTTTAGCCATTGGCACGCATTCTGTTTTGGAATTACAAAGAGTCGCCACTAAATGGCAGAAAGATACGGGCCGGGAATTTAATGTAACAAACCTAAACTCGCAGGAATTTGCGGCAAAGAAAAAAGACAAGAACCATTTTATAAATAGCGTCTTTAAAACTAAAACTATAAGGCTTATATGATCAATTTTGAGAGCCAACACTTTCAAAAACTTACGTTTCAGCAAAAACAGATTGACCAGTTTTTGCTATCCGCCCGACATGATCTTAAGATCGCCGAAGAATCGGACGTGCCGGATGTTATTTTTAAATTCGGCTATGACGCTTTGATTAAGCTGGGCATTGCGCTGATTGCCAAGAAAGGCCATAAAGTAAGAAGCACAGCCGGCCATCATATTAAGATTTTGGAGAAACTGAGCCAACTGCTTAAGGATGAAGATATTGTTGTGCTTGGCAATAAAATGAGACAGGAGCGCAACGTTAATCTTTATGATGGCGGTTTTTTTGTAGGAGAGAAGGATAGCCTTGAGTATCTTGAATTTGTTAAGAGCATTTTTAAAAAAGCGGGAATTTAAAGGCATCAGAAGATTAAATCAGGGTCAGCCCTCAAAAATAAAAACTAATTTGTAATGCACCCCATTAGTCAAGGCGATTTCAAGTTAGAACCGGTGCTGGAATAAAATAGGTTCTAACTTTGTTTACCCAGCGACGCCCCTCTTGGCGCTCGTCCCGCCGATGGCGGGAGCTCGCTGTCACCCCTTTCCAAAAGGTTAAATTCTTAATCAAGAAAAAGGGGGAATATTGTCCCCTTTTTTCTTGAAAACAATATCTCCCTCCCGAATGAAGTGTTTCTTTTAAGTAGTTCTTCGGGATACCGAAGAAAATTTTGTTACAAGTGTTACATTCGGTATAAAAATGAGTGGACTTTGTCCACAACTTAATAGAATTCTTTAAGCATTATTTTTATTTCCCCGTAGTTGGGATTTGAACCCATAAAAGGGGTTATCGGGGAAAAGATTGTTTCTTCCGATGGACAGAATGTGTTGCTTCGTGAGATTAGTTGACAATTCCTCTTTCAGAGCATAAAATATGTTTACGTTATTTATATATAAAACTTAAGGTTAGGGAAGGATTGTTGTTATGGCGGAAAAAACAGTTAAAGTTGCACTTGCTTTAGGTGGTGGAGGAGTACGCGGCCTGGCGCATATCGGCGTGATCAGGGCATTAGCAAAAGATATTAAGATAGATATTATATCCGGAACCAGTATGGGAGCGGTTATTGGGGGTAACTATGCTTTGTATCAGGATATTGAAAGTTTAGAAAAAAAAGTTCTAGAAATATTAAAAATAAAAGAGATTGTTGAAATTGAGAAAATTGTCAGTACTCAGACAGCAGGTGAGGAAAAAAAACTTATTGTTGAGACTATTCTTTCTTTTGTAAAAAAGCTGTATTTTATAAATTTAAGAGCTTTAAAAAGGTGGATATTTAATGTAAAAGAAATCAGCTGGATTTTTGATCAGCTGGGTTTAGATACTGATTTTAAGAATACAGTTATTCCTTTTGGCTGTACGAGTGTGGATTTGCGCACAGGAGAGGAAATTATCTTTAGTCAAGGAAACATGAAGGAAGCAATTCTGGCATCGATTGCTTTGCCCGGGGTATTTCCTCCGGTAAAAAGAGGGGATAAATTGCTTATTGACGGAGGGATTCTGGGCAGTGTACCGGTTGATTTAGCACGGGAAATGGGAGCAGATATAATTATTGGAGTAGGAGTAGAGGCAGAAGTAGATTATAATAAGAAACTAGGCAATGCGTTAGATATTATGTTTCAGGCGGATGCTATCCGGGCGTATAAACTTAGTGAGTTAAGGCTGGAAAGTGCAGATATAAAAATATATCCTGATGTTGCGGATATCAGCTGGGCAAGTTTTTCTCGGGCCAGTGAGTGCATCAAAGCGGGAGAAGAAGCGGCAAATAAAGCCAAACCGCAAATACTGGAATTACTCCAACAGAAAAAAACAAAAAAATTCTGGAAAAGGCTCAATCCTTTTACTAAATAATAAAAATAAAAGAAAAATTTTCTGATTTTAAAAATCCAAGGAGGTTAAACTATGGGGAAGAAAATTTTAATTATTGGAGCGATAATTTTTGGGGTTTTGATATTTGTTGTAGTGGGATTATTTATCTATGCAAACAATATCTACATACCAAAAAATCTTAAGCCGATTGTGATTGAGATTTTAGAAAAAACTTTAGATAAACATGTAACCATAAAAGAAGCGGTATATTTTCCTTTTAAGGGAGTAATGTTTTCCGCCATTGATATTACTAACCGGGATGCCTCTCCATTTTTAAAAATAGGAAAAGTTGATTTAAAATTAAAAGGGTTCCCTAAATTAAAAGGTAAAGATGTTTCGGCACAAGCCGCACTTCTTGTCTCGGAAATTGCTTTTGAACAGCAAGCACTTCAAGTTAAAGGCAGCAGTACAATCGATGTTGATTTACGTTCAGGGAAAGGGGACACCCCGGAGTTTAAAGCCGTTATTTTCCTGGACAGCTTAAGTGTAACCGGAATTGGGGCAGGGATAATTTCGGATATTACGCAAATACAGGGAAAAATTGTTTGTACAGAAAATGCTTTCTTCACCGAAAATTTAGAAGCAGTCATTTCAAACGAGACTGTGAAAATTAATGCTAAAGGAAAATATTCCAAAAATAATGTGCAGTTAGATGATTTTAATTTAAGCTATGTAAATACTAACCTTTCTTTAAACGCTGTATTAACCGAAATGAATGATCCTAAAATTCAAGCTCAATCTAAAGGTAATATAAATTTTGCGGATGTTGCAAACATTATTTCCGGGATAAAACTTCCGGTACTAAAAGGAGATTGTGTATTTGAAGCCCAGGCTCAAGGTAAACCGACAAAGCCTGAGACTTTGGATGCAGTTATTAATGCCGGGATTGAAAACGCAAGCATAGATAAATTAAAATTTTCGGAATTTAAAACTAAAATTACTTTAAAAGAAGGCCTGGCTAAGCTTGAGCCAACAACTTGTGTTTTTTATGAAGGAGAAGTTCAGGTTAAAGGGAATGTAAATATTGTAAAAACTGAATTACCGATTGAGATTTCAGGGGATATCCAAAATGTAAATATGGAGCCGTTAGTTAAAGATATCATGGGCCAGGATATGGGTGGGGGATTTTTTGAGGCGCATGCAGGAATTTACGGTTCTGTCACGGATTTAAATCTGCTAACTGGAGGCGGCCGATTTAAGCTTGCGGACGGGACGCTGAAGATGCCGGATAATTTCAAAAAAGTTGCGAATGCTTTAAAAATAGTTAGATTAAATGAAATGAGAATTAATGAAGCTAGCGCAACCTTTACAATCAAAGACGGGAAAGTGGATTCGCAGGATATTTTAGCTCTTTCTCAAGAGGCAATGGTTACGGGGAAAGGGTCAGTTGATCTGGAATTATATTTAAATTCTGAGTTTATGTTTAAACTTACACATGATTTTGCCCGCAATATCGGAGCGGAGCAGTTTATAAATTTTGTTTCTGATGAACAGGGGGTGCCCATAGGCGGAGCAAAAGTATTTGGAAAAATCCCGGATATTAAATTTGAAACTTTCGGTCCTCCGGTGGGGGATATTATAAAAGATAAAGTTAAAAATATAGGAAATACTTTAAAGGATGTTATCAAACAGCAGATGCAGGGCGGACAAACAGATCCCCAGTCACAAGAAGAAACTATTGCTGGGGATAATGTTGAGGATGCAATTAAAAAAGGCCTAAAAAGTTTATTTAAGCAGAACTAATTTGCAGATGAAAAAACAAAATCCGGAACAAATTCTTATTTTTAATGCGCGAGTACTAAAAGAAAACAGGATTATTAAAAATGCTTGGGTTTTAATTAATAAAAATAAAATTCAAGCTATTGGTACGGGTAAGAAAAATATTACGAATGCTGTCAAAATAAATGCAAAAAATAATTTTTTAGCACCGGGATTCATTGATTTGCATATCCATGGTAATATCAAGAAAATTTCCGCGCAACAGGCCAAATCCGGCACAACCGGTTTTTTATTAGGTTTACATACAGATAAAATTTCAAGTTTTAAAGCTAAGATAAAATCAGCACAGCAGAAAGTTTTAAAAGGCGCAGAATGTTTAGGTTTTCATTTTGAAGGCCCGTTTATTAATCCGGATATGGCCGGGGCACAGCCGGGGAAGAATATTCTTGCCCCTGGGAAGAAGAATATAAACGAATTTTTAAAGAATTTACCTTCAGGTATAAAAATTATAAGTTTAGCCTGTGAATTAAAGGGTGCATTTAATTTAATTAAAAAACTAAAACAAAATAAAATAATCGCGGCACTCGGCCATACTAATGCCAGTATTGAACAGGCAGAAAAAAGCGTGGATTTGGGGATAAATTATGCAATTCATACCTTTAACCGTATGAGTAGTGTGTCTTCCCGTAATCCGGGTGTAGTTACGCAAGTTCTTTTAGATGATAGAGTTTATGCGGAAATAATTGCAGACGGATATCATGTGCATCCGGCGTTAATTAGGTTATTAGTTAAAAATAAGCCGCGAGATAAGATTGTTTTAATTACAGATTCAGTAAACGCCATGGAGGGATTAAATTTAAAAAAGATTAAAGGTGTTTATTGTACGCAAACCCATACGATTGCCGGGAGTAATCTGACCATGCTTGATGCTGTGAAAAATATGATGCAATATACTGGTATTAGTATTAATGATGCAGTTAAGATGGCGTCATTTAATCCGGCAACTGTAATTGGCGTAAATAAGAAAAAAGGTAAAATAAAAAATAATTTTGATGCTGACTTTGTGATGTTTGATGATAATTTTAAATGTAAAATGACAATGATCAGCGGGAAAATAGTATATAATAATATTTAGACTAGAGGCCTTTGAATTGTGAGTATCCGCCTTATCTTTAGCAAAAATTTGATATAATTCTTAAAACGTATACGGAGATAAATAGTTATGTGTGGAATAGTCGGTTATATCGGAAATAAGAATGCCGCAAAGATATTGATTGATGGATTAAGAAGCTTAGAATACCGGGGTTATGATTCTGCCGGAATTGCTGTTTTAGACAGAGAAAAACATCTTTATCTGAAGAAAAAAGAGGGTAAACTAAAAGTTTTATCCGATATTTTAGATAAGCGCATCACCAAGGGGCATTTGGGTATTGGACATACGCGCTGGGCAACGCACGGTGAGCCGAATGAAATCAATGCGCATCCGCATTTTGGCAATACCCAGGATTTTTTAATCGTCCATAACGGGATTATTGAAAATCATCACGAATTAAAAATTACACTCTCCTCTGAAGGCCATAAATTCCATTCGCAAACAGATACCGAAGTTATTCCTCATTTAATCGAAAAATTTTATAAAGGAGATCTCGCCCAGGCAGTTTTAGCAGCCATTAAGGTATTAAAAGGAAGTTTTGCTTTGGGGGTAATCAGTAAAAAGCATACTGATTTATTAGTTGCTGCACGTAAAGACAGTCCCTTGATTATTGGTTTGGGTAAGGGAGAAAATTTTATTGCTTCAGATGTGCCGGCAATTCTTTCTTATACGCGAAATATTATTTATCTGGATAATAATGAAGTAGCGGTTTTAACCCAGGATAATGTAAAAATTTTTGACATAAAAGGAAGTTTAATTAAAAAGAAAAAAGTGCAGATTAAATGGGATGCATCCAGTGCAAAAAAAAGCGGCTATCCTCATTTTATGATCAAAGAAATTAATGAACAGCCGCAGGTAATAAGCGAAATCTTAAATAACCGGGTTAAGAAAAATCAGGTTATTTTCAGGCATATTGATATTTCTAAATCTTATTTAAGAAAAATTGATAATATTTATATTGTTGCCTGCGGCACAGCATATCATGCCGGACTTTGCGGAAAATATATTCTAGAGAATTTATTAAAAATTCCGGTTACTGTAGATACCTCCAGTGAATTCCGGTACCGGGATCAAATCATTAAGAAAGGGAAAACGTTAATTATTCTGGTTAGCCAATCCGGAGAAACAGCAGATACTTTAGCCGGCTTAAGAGAGGCAAAGGAAAAAGGCGCTTTAGTTTTATCAATTTGTAATGTTGTGGGCAGTTCCATTGCCCGGGAATCAGACGGCGTAATTTATACTCTAGCCGGTCCGGAGATCGCCGTAGCTTCGACTAAAGCCTATACGGCCCAGCTGGCTAATTTTTATTTACTGGGTATTTACTTAGGCCAAATTTTTGGGTCGTTAAATGCTAAAATATCGAAAAAATTATTAACAGAATTTTCTAAAATACCCAGGTTAATGCAAGAGTGTTTAAAGGATAATAATAATGTTAAAAGGGTAGCCAACAGTTATATCAAGAAATATAATTACCGTTTGGCTGAGCAATTTAAATTTTTGGAAGAGGAGATTGGCGTATTTAAGGATGATAAAAAGGCTTTAGCTTTTGCTAAAACGTGTGCGGCTAAATCGCAGTTAGCTTATGGCAAACGGTTTGGGGATTTCCCGTTTTTATATTTAGGCCGCAATGTGAATTATCCGAGTGCCTTAGAAGGAGCTCTAAAGCTTAAAGAAATTACTTATATCAGTGCCGAAGGTTATGCTGCCGGGGAGATGAAGCACGGGCCGATTGCTTTGATTGATGAATTTCCGCTGGTTGTTTGTATCACTCCCAAATCTGTACTATACGATAAAATGCTTTCTAATATCCGGGAGATTAAAGCTAGGAAAGGGGTAGTCTTATCTATTGCCACAAAAGGAGATAAAGAGATTAGGAAAAAAGATTATTCTGATTTTGTGATCGAGGTCCCAGAAATAGATGAATTTTTCTCACCGCTTATTGTTGCGATCCCCTTACAACTATTGGCGTATTATATTGCATTTGGCCTACGTTGTGATATTGACCAGCCCAGAAACTTAGCAAAGAGCGTAACTGTAGAATAATCAGGTACTTATAAAAAATAACCAAATTAACACCCTTCTAACACCTACGCGGTGGAAGTATGGTTATTTTTTTATTTTTGGCTTCTTAAAATGAATGATTATATTCATTTTTTAAACTTCTTTAAAAACTTATTTCTAAAAACCTCGTAACATCTTTAAAATCAATAAGATAAAATTATTAGATTAATTTGCAAACTGTATAAACATATGGTATACTTTTTTACCTTTTTTACACCGGGGGTTTTCTCGTAAAAAAATAATAATAAAAAAATTAATATTTTTTAATGTATAGCTATAGGAAAAGATATTAAAAATGCTTAAGAAAATATATAAACTCATTGCAATAATACTAATTCAATGTTTCCTGGTTATGGATATTGCCTGGGCCGGGGCAAACAAATTGTTTTCTATACCTGAACGCAATCAGGTTAGCAATCTTGCACCGAAAACTAGCCTTAATCTTGAATATTTTCAGCATGCTTTTAAAGTTCAATCAACTGATTCTTTTGAGAAACTTAAAAAAACATCAGAATTTTCAGTAAAAACATTAATAGAAAACCAATTAAATGAACTTGTTCAAGATCCTAAATATAATAAAACAAAAGATTATGATCCGGAAAAATTAAAACAGGATTTAAAATCTGTTATTGATAATTTAAATTTACTGCCTAAGGCAGTAAAACATACGTTGAATAATTTATTAAAAAAAGCAGAACTGCCTGATACAATTGCAGATCTTTCCCAGGAAATTATCAAATTAATTTCCAGCCCTCAATTATCTTTTTATTTTTTGGCAACAAGATTCGGAGAAAATACGTTTAATGCGTTATTTAAAGATATAGGAAATAAATATCAGGTTAAAAAATATATAGTTTACGGAAAGGATAAAAATTTATATTTTAATCACCAATTTTTTTCAACTTTAAGTATTTCGGAAAAATTAGGCAAGATTGTGTATGGTCTGGTTCTGATGCTCGGGCAAAATCAGGAGTATGCTGAACCTTTAGCCGAAGAAATAGAAAAATCTGTTGCGCTTTTATATGATCAAATAACCTTAAAAGCCCAAAAGGATGAACTGGCAAATGAAATAAAGGCGTATTTTAAAATTAAAAATAATCTTTTTGAAGCAGTTGTCGATAATAATCATACTCAGGCAATAGAGCTAAATAATCAGTGGCTGGCAATAATTGAAAATATCAGCCAATTGGTAAAAATTGTTTCAAAAGAAAGCATAAAAGAAATTATACAAGCTTTGGGATTTAATCCGGATTTAGCAACACTATTAGTAGAGGAAGTTCTGGCTGTTTCGGACCGGGAATTTTCACTTGAAATATCTGAGCTTTTAGATGATAGCACAGAGGAGGTGCTTAATGTTTTAGGTGAGGAAAAGGATAAAGAAAAATTAAAAAAACAAATTCTAAAAAATACAAAACCCACCCATATTACTAATTTAATTCCCCAGGAATATTTTGAAAAGGCTAATTTTTCCGATCAAAAGAAAAGATATTTTATTGCCGCAAGAATTCAAAGTTTAAGTGATTACTGTTTGGCTAATGCTTCAGTTACCCCGGAAACCGGTTTAATCAATGTAAAAGATACCAGCAATTTGCTGAGATTAGCAGTTTCTGCTCCACATGAAATGGTCCATTTTTTGGCGGAAAAAGATTATTTAAAAATTAATAGTGACTGGGAATTTACTACTTATGGCGGTGCGTTTGCGCATAAAATTGTCCAGCTTAAAGAAAAATTTAATCTGCCGCTTGAACAAATAGAGCAGACAATGGCGCCAATAATCGGCCTATATGTGAGTTCTGTTAATATTGGCCAGGTGGTATATCAAAAAGGAAAAGAACTCTATATCAATGGGAATAGCATTTTTAATCTTAAACTTCAGGCGCAGGGAGAGCATAGTTATGTTTCAATTGAAGATCTTTTGGAAATTTGTATTGATATTTATGAGGAAAACGGCATTGAGTGTAATAATCTGAGATTGTATTGGACTTATTTAAGGCGCCCGCCTCAAAATGCTTTTGAAAAACATCAGTTTGACAGTGTAAGATATGATGCGCAACGCGTTGTGGGAATTTTACTTTCAGGAGTTTGGGTCGCTGAATATGAAAAAACTGGTAAGCAGCCGCTTTTAAGCATGGCGGATTATTTTAAACAGCTTGATCAAGTATTTAATGCCGCAACAGAAAAAGATAAAAAATGGATCGATCAGATTTTAATCCCAAAGTTAAGAGCTTTTGTGCAGGGTATTTTTGGCTCAAATGTTGATTTTATCCCTTCCGGAAATTTAAATGAAGTAGGCTTTTGGCGGTTTAAACAAGAAAATTCACTTAACGCCTTAGTTGAGTACTGGCGTACAGCTTTAGTGCCTAAAGGCAAAGATGAACAGGAAAGATTAAAAAATAGAGCAGATATTGAAGACCGGGCTTTTGGGCATTTAATGCTGGCTCAGTATCGCGAAGTGTATAGCCCCAGTAAAGATTTTTATAAAACGCTTGAATCAGATTTTGATCAAGCACTACTGAGAAATTTATTTGATTTTTTGCTTATTCCCAGCGCTGTACATAAAGGTAATAAAGGAATAAAAACCAGTATTGACAGCAAAGGACAGCAAAAAAAGGAAAAATATCAGCTGATTCCGGATAAGATGCGTTCAGTTTTTCATTCGCTTACAGATTTTGGGGATGAAAAAGTTGATGAGCAAATTTTAAAATCATACCCGCTGCATCTTCAATATATTAATTCTTTATTCAGGATTTGGAGCCATTATCAGGGAAAGGATGAAGAGGAATTAGCCGATCCCAGAGTTATTCCGGGTAGTGATTTGGAAAAAGCAATAGTCAATAGTTTTGAAGACGGCTGGGAATGGATATTTTTCTATCCGGCAGATAAAGCCCTGACCAACGAAAAAATATTAGAAATAGTGCGCGAGAGGATTTATCCGGAATTTAAAAAATTATATGATCAGCAGCAGGAAATTGATGCAGAAAAAAAGAAAAAAGAAGCTGAAAAATTATCTGAGCAATTAAAAAAATTAGAAGAGCTGGGGATTAATCCATTACAGTTTATGCCGCAGCCTATGCCTGGGGGCCAATCACCGCAGGATCCAAATGCAATACCCATGCCCTCTTCAGGTGGTTTAGGCATGCCTATGCCGGGTTCAGGGTCTGCAAGCGGCAGTGGTATAACGCCACAAGGTAAAGGTACTCCCAGCCCAGCGGCATCAACAGATCCTCAAGCAAAGCCAGGCGATACTCCGGGTAAAGGTGCTGATCCAAAGGCAAAGCCAGGGGATACTCCGGGTAAAGGTGCTGATCCTGATGCAAAGCCAGGCGATACTCCGGGTAAAGGTGCTGATCCTGATGCAAAGCCAGGCGATACTCCTTTAGGAACTAATAATGAACCAAGTGATGGAACAGGAACCAGCAATCAAAGAATTGATAACAGCGGCCCCTCAATACCCAATGCTAAACAATCCGCAATTTCTCAACTAACCCCGCCAAAAGATGGGGATACTTTTAATAATTTATTAAAAGGCACAGCGAATCAGACTAAAAAGAAATTTAAAAGAACTAAACGACCGGATAGAAAATCGCAAACTAGTTGGACGGATGATCAGCTTTTAAAACTTGATGCAGAAAAAAATATTGCGCTTTACGGGCTTAGTCCGGAGGAACTTAAAATTTATCTGGCTTGGAAAAGGCAAATCCCGGAAAAATTACTCCGGCAGACAAAAGAAGCATTTAAAGTTTTCTTAAAAAAATATTTAGGCAGGAAATTGAAACGTACAGATGATTTATCCAATGAATGGATAGATATTGTCGAGATTAAAATGAACCAGCCGGGAACCGGGAAATTCATTAAGAAACGTCCATTCCCGGTTAAATTAGTCTTCCTGGTGGATAAAAGCGCTAGTATGGGCATGAAGAAAGAACGTGTTTTATGGGCGCGTTTGATGATTATGCTTTTTTATGAAATCATGATTGAAATCAACCAGGAATATGCGGAAATTTTTCAATGGGAGTGCATCACTTATGATCAAGCCACAACTAGAGTGGGTGCTAAATTAAAGGATAGCACTAAAATTAAAAAACATCATTCAGCCAGAGTTGTCTATGATACTCTTACAGCTTTAGATCCAGGCGGCTGGACAGATGATAAAAAAGCTTTTAGCATCGGTATCCGCGAGACGATGGATGTAATGAATAAAGATAATGAAAAAGGGTTTTATATTCTGCTGGGTATTACAGACGGAAATTTTGCGTCTAACCCGGAATTATCACTGCTTTGTGAAAAGGCAGAGCAAAAATCAATGTACATCAGAGTGTTTAGTGTCGGAGATGATGATTCAAAGCAGGATTGCATAGATACTTTTGGCGAAAAAAGAGTATTAATACCAGAAAGCAATAGATTTGAAGATATCCCAAAAATGGGCTGGGAAGCGTTTTTGGATATATTTGAAGATTTTACCAAAGAACCAGTGCGGGATGTATCTGCATATTTAGGAGAAGGAACACAAACAGAAATCAATCCGCAGTTAAAGCGCATATTTGAAGACATGTCCGCGGGTGATTATTATTTTGTGCAGGGGATCAAGGAGGAAGAGGTTAGTTCAGTGGAAGGGCATGTGGGAAACCTGTTTGAGCGTTTGCATTATCTAGAGTGGGATGAGATTGATA
>JBDRJV010000011.1:0-3006 GCA_043814605.1 Candidatus Omnitrophota bacterium
CCAAAGCAGTTTATGGTTATGAGTTAATTTTGGCTGAACTTTACGAGCAGAATATCTTTGAGCAACTGGATGAATTCGGGTTAGGGGTGATCGCGGTTTCCACTGTGTTTGAGCCGAGAAAAAACCAGGAACTTCTGAATATTTCCAAAAGCACCCGCAGGATCAGAGCGCTTTGTGCAGAATTACACGAAAAAATTAAAAATCAGGAAGCCCACGCCAGGATCTATCCTTTTAGCAAGGCTCCTTATTTTCACCTGGCCCTGGCAATGGAATATTGGCTTAATGGGACAGCATTTTCCAAAATCTTGAGGTTTACCGATACCGATGAAGGAGAGGTCGTGCGCTATTTCCGGATGGCCATCCAGATTTTACGGGAAATCCGAGACAACCCGATTTCTTCTACTTTACTTAAAAGCCGCATCAGAGAAACTATCCGCGTGATCAACCGCGACGTGGTCGACGCGGAAAAACAACTAAGGGAAACCTAGCAACGAGATCAGCTGATAAATTAAAGCTTCAGATATCTATATACCCATAATCCATCAAACTCTAAACTTAAATCCAGTTTATACATCTTGCTCATTTCAGAGTTTACAGCTTTAGAATTTTCGTCTAATTCTTTACCGCGTTCCCAATCACAAGAAACCACCCATATCCTCTTGGCATTAATAGCAGCTATCTCCTCAACACTTACCATTCCTGGGCCGGATACATAGGGCCTATTCCAATTAGAATCAATCATTTTTGGGGCAAATAGAAAATTCTGCGCTATTTCTTTATTCCTAGAATAAAATTCAAAAACTTTCTGCGAAGAAGAATTCGTATGCATAATTATATCGCCCGACTTAAAATTATCCTCAATAAACCTTAACGCCGGCTTATATGGTTTTTTTAAACATACACCGATATGATGGCTATTTCCTGCGGGCATTAAATTTCGATAATAACTAGCTAGGCTGATAAGCAAAATCACTAAAAAAACACTTAGAATAATCTCTTTTAACCGTTTATTCCCTAAATAATCTATCCCTAAGCCTAACAGGAGATAATAATATGGGCTAAAAATAATAAAACCCCGGTCCAGGTAAACCGGGAAAAATATTTTTGAAAACCAAAAAACCAGGGCAAACGGCAAAAGAAATAATATTGCTACAAATATAAAATTTCTTTTCTCTACCTTTTTTTGTCTAAGGCTTAAAAAGCCTAACGTCAATATTATCAAAATTATCAAATCCAAAAACCAATATACCCAAATTGAAACATTGTATCCTAAATTAAAATTTTCTATGGTAAAGATTAGAGACTTTAAACTCGGTGCGGGCACCCAGAAACCAGCTTTAACATACAAAAACTTGGAAATAAAATGCTCTAAACGCAAGAAAAAAACTAAGAATATTAAGCAAGAAAATAAAAACAACTTTAAATAAATATTCTTTCTTATAAATATAACTGCTGCTAATAATTGGGTAGATAGTAAAAATAAATAATAATAGGTGATGTCGGAATAAAGGCCCAGAATAAAAAACAAAATATAAATAAAACCTAATTTGGTTTTGCCTTCGGTTAAAAAGCGGTATAAGAAATACGTCGATAAAATACTTAAAAGCGCACTTAAGCTGTAAGGCCGCGCTTCTTGAGCATACCAAAGATGAAAACTTGACAAACACATGACCAGTGAAGCGTATAACCCGACCCGCCTGTTAAAAATTTTCTTACCTAGAAAAAATAGGCAGGGAATACTAACAACACTGAACACCAGAGAAGGAAAACGTAAAGCAAACTCAGAAACACCAAATAACTTTATCCAATAGTGCAAAATAATAAAATAAACCGGCGGATTCCAATTATACAAAAAGTTTTTAGAAATTAAAGCGCTATACACCTCATCATACCAAAAATTACATGATCCTAAACGGTATAACCTTAAACCCAGAGCAATAATCGAGATAATTAATATCCCCCAGAATTCTTTATTTACAATTAGCTTTGATTTTAAAACTTGCATTTCCTTAAGAATTATCACTTTGTCTTCCTATTAGCTTAATGAGCTGAAATAAATAAATAAAATACTGCTGCCAACCGGCCTTAGTTCTACCAGGTCTTCTTTCTGCAAAAATATAAGGCAGCTCATAAACTTTTTATAACTGCCCATCACCAGAAGCTCAAGCAGGGTCCTATAACCGATCGGCCTGAGCTGTTTACCAACTATACTTCTTTATGCAAAATAAAATACCCTAACATTGGATCTTTAATTGATTTAAATATTTTTGGCAAAAAGATTATCCCTGAAAAATGCCCAACCGTGACCTAAGGATTGTCCAAAAACTTCTGCTTAAAAACCATCCTCCTTCTACATGCCTACTGGCAACTACAATATCAATTTCTTGATGCTTAATAATCCGGTCGAGCATTTCTTCTAAAATTTCCGGAGGATGCTGCAGGTCTCCATCAATAACGCCTAAAATTTCACCTTGGGAAACTTCCCAACCGCTAACTACCGCACTCGCCAGGCCTCTAGCGCGCATCCGGCGTATTAGTTTTATTCTTAAATTTTGTTTGGCTAGATCCTCAACAACTCTCCAAGTTCCATCAGGGCTATTATCATCAACAATAATAATTTCAAAATCAAGGGACAGCGCGCTCAAAACGTCAATTAATTTTTGGCATAACCGGATTATACTTGCTGCTTCATTATAAGTAGGTATTGCCGGTGATAATTTAATTGCTATATTATGGAAAAAGGGGGACGGATTACCTGCAACCCCCTTAACAAGCCCTCAGTTGTATCGGACAAGGATTATAACACTAGGCGATATTTTAAAAGGGGTTTTTGCCTTTGATGTACTTAATATAATTCCGGATGATATTTTTATGGTCAAAGGCAAATTCCCTGGCCTTGATCTGGTTTAATTTGACTATTTCTAAACCAGCGGCATCATCGCCAGCATGAGGTTCTCCTTTAGCCTTACCGATAAAAACCGTAGCCACAGTGTGAAAACGCGGGTC
>JBDRJV010000012.1:0-15878 GCA_043814605.1 Candidatus Omnitrophota bacterium
ATATTTTTAATTGATACTCAAACGGAGAGGCTGGGCCCTACTCCGCGCTTATATAGTTGCAAAGATCAGAGGCGCTTCGTAGGACTCCTGATAAGGCCTCAAAATTTCTTCCCCTTATTCTCAGCGGGAAATTTTTCGGAGAGGCTGGGATTCGAACCCAGGGACCCAGTTGCCCAGGTCAACTGCTTAGCAGGCAGCTCCTATCGGCCTCTCAGGCACCTCTCCACGCCGAGTTTACATCTTCGAAGTAGCCCGCGGCGATGCTTCGCCACTGGCCACCAAAATATTTTTCTTGGCGAGCAGTAAAATTGCTTTAAGTCTTCTTCTTCCTGATGTAGTTTTATAAAATTTTTCTTTAGCCTTCGCTTCCTGTGATGTTGCAAAACCCTCAAGATGAATTAGCTTATATGGCTTATATGCTTTTGTAGATTTTACAGCCCCATTATTATGGGCTGCCAGTCTTTTGTCAATATTTGAAGTAAATCCCGTATATGTTTTATTTTTTATTATACTTTTCAGAATATATATGTAATACATTCGTATAACTATATTATTTCTTCCCCTGCTCGCGCTTCTTTTTAAAAAAATCACTTAATAAACCAGAACATTGATCCGCTAAAACTCCATAACGAATTGCAACCGCATGGTTCAATTTCACATTATTTGTAATATCTACGACTGAACCGCATGCCCCGGTCTTCAAATCGTGTGCACCAAAAATTAATTCATCTATCCTCGATAAAACTAAGGCTCCCGCACACATTGAGCACGGTTCGATTGTAACATAAATACTGCATCCGGACAACCACTTATTCCCTAAAAAATTCGCTGCCTGGGTAATCGCAATCATCTCTGCATGCGCGGTCGGATCTTTAAGCATTTCAATTTGATTATGCGCTCGGGCAATAACTTTCCCCTTATGCACAATTATTGCCCCCACAGGCACCTCGTCTTTAGCCGCGGCAATTTTAGCCTGTTTAATCGCCTCAAACATAAACAGCTCATCAGAATTTTTGTCAAAAACTGAGCTTTGCATGATTTAAAAAGTATATCACTAAAGGAATGGCCTGCCAATGATTAAATTTTGCAAACGCTGCCTGAGCAATAATACATTAGGTTGCAAAATCATTAAAAATAGTGTAAACTTGCTTGACTTTTTATCCCTAACACTTTAACGGTATTGCAGTTAATATGTCTAAACGTCCTATGAAACACTTTAAAATAATATTCGCGTTTATTGTATTTGTGCTCGTTTTTCAACATATGCCGGTGCATTGCGCCCATGACAACAATCCTTGCGGCACAGCCTATTACCGGCAATCCGGCACATTATCTCCCCATTTACTGCTGGATAATAAGGATTTCGTGCAAAAATGGGGCGCCTTATCCAACCTTTTTTGGCCGGATATACAAAAAGGTATATTATACAAAATAAATAATGGATCATTCAGGCAGGTGTACAGCAACGGACAGGTTGTTTTTAAAACCATCAACCCCTACACAGAAAAACGTTTTTTATTTATCCCGTTGTTAATACCCACCAAACTGTACACCAGATATCTTTATGGTGTAGATGATCTTAATGCGGCAGAGTATCACAATTACCAGGCATTATTAAAACATATCCCTGTAGATTTAGCGGATAGCTTCGCGAAAATTTTAACCATCATAGAGCACAACAATGAGAAGGTATTGGTCGGCGAGCTGATTACTGATGCCGATGGGACAATCTCTCCAACGCTAAAACAACACGACCCGGTAAGTAATGATAAGTTCTGGACGCGCCTGGACTGCATCGAACAATTTATTTTAAGCAATAATATCCCTTATATGGACATTGGCCCGAATAACCTGGCGGTAAAGACCCTTGCTAACGGAAACTCCATCCCTGTGATCATCGACCACAAGGCAATTGGGATTAATTTTCGCCCCTTCCAGTTGGACTTAAAATTCAAATCCATGCTCCGGCGAAAAATCAAAAGAAAATTCCAGCGGCTGAGACAAAACTTTAAGCCGATCACAGAATCTCCGGAAGCATTAAAATTACCCCTTAAGAATACTGCCCGCCATTTGCAGCTGATAGAAATATCTATATAGTGTTATCGCGCTGGAAATAACAAACCTCCAAATTACTTTGGAGTTTTTTCTTTATTGGCGCGGCCGACAAGATTCGAACTTGTAACCGTCAGTTCCGTAGACTGATGCTCTATCCAATTGAGCCACGGCCGCAACCTAATAAATATTACTGATTGTTAATTGCGGTTCAGGCATGCCTGAACCCTACAGGATAAATCAGCAGGATTTGTTATGCTCTTTCGTTTATCTCGAGCTCAACACCGCCCATGATCATCGCAAAAATGTTATAAATAACCGCACTTAATGCAGCACATAAACCATTAAATATTGCAGCAATTAACCCGAATATTACTGCTCCTAAAACCCCTTGCAGCAAGGGGCCCACAAAAGGAACTGTTTGCAGCTGCTGCCTAAATGCAGCTCCGCCAAAACCGCTGCCAAATAAAGCTAAAATAAATCCTAAAATGAAACTCATACTGCCGAACAGCTTAAAAACTGACATTAAATCAATATTTTTTACTTCCATTCTTTTCATATCTAACCTCCCCTTTATTAGGTAATTTTTTAATTTTATCAATTTTGCCAGTTACAGTTACTATATTTAAAATTTAAAAATATTAAAACCAATAAAAATTTGTTTTCCCGAAACTTGAGTGTATGCCGTAAGATACCATAAATTATACGAAAAATCAAGAAACATGCAATTTTTATTCACTCCAATTAGTAATATCATCTTCGCTCTCAATTCCATCCTTACCCCAGGAACTTAAATCATAATCATAAGTTCTGTGAATACCAGGACAACTGTAATGATAAATATTACCCCAGGGGTCTTTAGGCTGCTTATCCAAATAAGGCCCTTTCCAGTTTTTAGCACTGGGACTCGGACGCACTAAAGCCATTAACCCCTCATCCGTCGGAGGAAAATTACCGTTATCTACCTCAAAAAGCTTAAGCGCTGTGGCAATGTTTACATCAACATCAGCTTGCGCTACTTTTAATCGTGCCTCCTCAGACCGGCCGACAAAACGCGGGACAATCATCGCCGCCAAAACACTGATAATGATTACAACCACAATTAATTCAATCAAGGTAAACCCTTTTCTCTTCCTAGTCATAAATACTACCCATCCTTTCCTTTCAAGTTGCAGGCTACAAGCCGCAGGCTTCAAGTAAAAAATCCAAACCATATCTGTTTTACCTGTTGCCTGAAACTTGCTCCTTACAGCTAAACAACGCCTGAAAACATTAGTATTATTTTTAATTTTATTACAGTCAAACTAAACTACTTACCACCTATCATTTATCACTTTTTAAACTATCTTTTTACTTATCATTTGTCACTTGTAATTCATCACTTGTAATTTACAATCTACATTTCCCTCCATTGCTTAATTCCTTCCTCATCCATGGTAATATAATATTTCATTACCGGCTTACCTAAATATTCTGTATCCACTTGTAAGGTTAGAACATCAGATTCAACCCCGATTATACCTTTATTGATTAAATCTAAAATCACCAGCTGCTGCTCTGTAAAAATACCTGTAAACTCACGTAAATTATCTAAGATCTTTCCTGTCCCTTCAAAATAGCGATCATCTTCAGTTGCCAGCTCCGCATCACTACCTGCACGATATTCGTTAATAACTTTTATATGAAAATCATCAATTCCTAATGCTGATAATACCGCATCGGAAGCGGTATTAAAATTAATTTTTCCATTACCGTATGTTGTAACATGATCTTTAATTTGATCAAATATTTCTTCGGTAATTCCCTCTACGTCTAAAAGCTGTTCTTTAAAATAAAACGGATCCTTACGTGCTTTTACAATATTCTCCGCAATCCCCTCGTTTAATCCCGGTAACTGAGCTAATATATTTTCGGAAATAACGTTAATATTTATTTTACTTTCCTCATCAATAATAACACATTTAAACTTACCCTTGCCTAATTCTTTTTCCCGCAGTTTGCGTAATTCATAAAAACTCTCATATGTTGTCTTGTCTTTACTTCTAATTTTTTTAATATAAAAATAAGCAGCTTTTGCTAAATACTCAGAAGTTGCGTTTAATTCTATGTTTTTATATATTTTTGCTTGTGAAAAAGTTATTTTATACAATCCTACATTTAGAATCGAAAAAATAACTAAGACCCAGATACACACAACTAACACGCTGCCGGAATCAGACTTTTTGCATAAAAATTGTTTTTGTGATTTCATCATTTTTAAATTTTAATTTTATTTTTACACCTGCGAGAATTTCCTTATCACTACCCCAGGAATCTGCCCAAGAGTATTGCTTTTTTTCATGATCATATAAAAAGTAATTAAAAGTTAGATCCTCTAGTTCAAAAATCTTCTCTGCCGGGGCAATCGCTGCTTCCTGTTTTGATAAGACAGCAGCTAATGTTTCCTCAGTAAGCAATAACTGCTTATTCTCTGCATCAAATATATACGTCACGCGAATTATGTGATCTGCTTTAAAGGTTAAAAAAGAAAATTCCCGCGCTTTACCAAAACATTCTACTTCTTTAATTCCAATGCTTTGACGGATGCGCCGCGCAATAGATTCAATTTCAAGCAAAATAAAATTATGCTTAAAATCACGATTATTGACCCTGCCCCATATTCTCATCCCGGCCATAAAACTTGTCGCAATTGCCGCGCCAATAACTGAAAATATCGTCATCACAATAATCATTTCTATTAATGTAGTTGCTTTTAGTTTTCTATCCAAATTATCTATCCCTCTTTACTTTTAAAATTACTGGATAACTTCTTCTTTTTTTTCTTCTTCTTCAATAAAAAAAGTTTCCAGCCGGGCAATTCTTTCCCGGCCTGATTGCTGCCAAGTTAGTGTCAGATTTGCCTTATATAATTTCATTTCAGATTCTTCTGGTTTTTCTGTTTCTTCGGGTTCAACCATTTTACCCGCTTCTTCTTCCGGCGGGTACACATCCAGTTCATCCGGTACATCTATGGCAATAATTTCGAGTTTATAAACTCCTGCTCTTGCCCCTAATTCTACTTCTTCCTGCACCCCCGGCAATTTACTACCATTATTTTGAATAAACTTTTCCTCAAGTTGATTTATTTTTGTCTCTAAAAACTGTACTGCTTTAAATTCAAGGTCAGTTGTATCCATTGCCGCAACTATTCTTATAAAAGACCGGGAAACTCCGGTTATTCCTATCGCAAAAATAGATACCGCAACCATTAATTCAACCAGGGTAAACCCCGTTAGAGATTTATCCCGTAGGCTTGTCGTACGGGATAGTCCCGCTAAGGCGGGACGTAAGTCACTTTTCAGCCTTAAATATGCTCCCTTTACATTTCTTAATTTACGATAATCATTCATAAACTTTTTTCTGTAATCTCTAACGGCCCCCTGAGAAAACAATTTCTTAAATATATTTCTTTTTCAAAATTCGCCTTTTTTTAAATTTACTAAAATGAGGATTACTTTTATATGTTACGAAGAACAGTTATATCAACAACTCCTTCAAGTTTTAACAATTCTGCTTTATCATCTTTAGGAGTAATTGCAAACTTATCAAACTTTATCAACAATTTACTTTTTTGCACCGCTTGAAAAAACCCGATTAATTGATTAAAAGTTATTTCCATGCGTAAATCTGCCTTATATGTTTTAAAATCTGCAGATTCTTCCGCACGGTTTTGAGGGGATAGATTTGTAATTGAAGCATCCACCGAATGTGCAATCTTTTCTATCTCTTGTAATAAAGCGGACTTGATTGTCTCTTCATCTAAACTCATAAATTCTAAAAATTCCTGGGAAAGCTCATAATCACGAGCAATTGTATCTTTCTCTTTTTGAATAGCTAAGTTTTTCTTAAAACGTAATTCTTCTAATCTTATTTTGTTATAGATATTTTTAGAACGCTTTGATAAATACGCAGAAAAAAGCCAGCAAATTATAATCACCCCAACAACTGCCGCCCCTAAATAGATTAATGTTTTTTGATTTTTCCCTATTGTAATATTTTTAGCCATTTTTAAAACTCACATATCCAGATAAAAATTTATTTCAAAGTTAGTAACTTCTTTATTTTTTGTTTTTTTACGCCTCGTATCCTTAGTTTGTACATCTTTTATCCGGGTAATTTCTTTTAAACTATTCGTTAAATCCATAACATCAGACAACTGTAATACCTGACCGCGTAAAATAACTTTATTATCTTCTTCAAAACGAATTACTTCAATTGTCACCCCGTCGGTAATCACGGATTGAATATTCCCCAGTAAAAATAAGGGGATATTACGTAAATTTAACTGGTTTTTAACAAACTCTATGCGTTCTATCTGGTAAACAATATCGCCTAATTCTCTTTCGATGCTGTTGGCTTTTTGCGAAATATTATTTAAATAAACTTGTTTATTGTACATCCGCCCCCATAAAATTAAAAACCCTACGGTGAATAAATAAATACTAAAAATGCTGAGCATTACTATATTTGCGATTTTATCCCGGAAAGATTTCCTGATTTTAATTTCCGGCAAATCAAATGTCAGCCTCTTATCGCTTTCTCCGAGAACTAATTCTGCTACTCCGGAAAAAGATACTTTATTAAATAAGTGGTTTTCTTTGTTTTCCTTCCCTAACTCTTTATCTTTGATCAGTTTAGGCATAATTTTTACTTCGAGATTAAGTTCCCTCTCAATTGCTTTATCTAAACCTTGGACATTAACTCCGGAGAGAAAAATTATTTTGGGTTTTCTCCTTAATTCATCATTAGCGAAAATCAGCAATGACTGCCTCACTTCTCCAATAAGCCTGCGTTTGCCTAAATCATCTTGTAACTCATGTAATTTAATTGCAATACTGCGCGAGAAAAGCAGATTATCACTTTTAAAAACAATAAAGTCCGTATATACAGAATCTATATCTAAAGCTAAATAAAGATCAGCACTGTTGATTATCCCGCCCATGTTACGGATTAACCCCAGCCAAACTCCATAAGAACTTAAAGAGATGCTGTCAATCAAAAATCCCGCTTGATCGAGTATTTTCATCGGCCTTTTAATTGTTTCATTTTGCGCAATTGCCAAAACTATTTTTGAATATCCCATTTCATCAATACCCGCAATACGGTAGCCAAAAATAACATCTTCTTTTTTATAAGGAATTATACGGCTAATATGCAGATCAATCATCTTATTGATTTCTTTTGTATCCTGAGAAGGGAAATTTAAGTTTCTTAACGTCACTAAATTACGCGGCAGAGAAATTGCGACAAAAGTCGGCTTGAATTTATTTTTACGGAAAATATCAATAATCGTTCCGATAATTTGCTTATCGGTAAATGTGGTGATGGGATTTGCAAAACAATTTATTAATTTTGTCTGAATACCTTTGCGTGCACTAGCAATGATTTTTAAATATTCTTCCCCGATTTCTATGCTGACAAATTGTTTCATGCTTAACGCACCATTTGAGTTATTTGGAATGTAGGTAAAAGTATTGACAAAACTATAACCCCTAAAATTAATCCTAAAACCAGAATAAGAACAGGCTCAAGTAATGAGCTGATTAAGGTAATACTTGCTTCGACCTCTTGGGTATAAGAATGCGCAACTTCTTCTAAAACTTCGGGTAATTTACCGGATTCTTCTCCGACGGCAATCATCTTCGTAAAAAAATCCGGCATACTCGTAAAAGAGGAAAAACTATTCGCCAGAGTCTCTCCCCGGGTTACCTGCTGATAAACAGATATTAATTCTTTTTTTAATACTGGATCTTCTACAGTTAAAGCGGCAACTTTTAATGATTCCAGTATAGAAATCCCGCTTTTTAAAAGTAAGTACAAGGATACCGCAAATTGGGCAAGTTCCTGGTTTTTAATCAACCCTTTTACAATCGGCATTTTCCTTTTAATCCTGCCTCCGATTATTTTAAAAAAATATAATCCCTTAAGCGGGATAATCGCTAAAACACTCCCTAAAATAATACCAATTACTATCCCTGAATTTTTCGCAGAAAAATCGCTAAATTCCAGAATTAGTTTTGTCATTAACGGCAATTCCTGACCCATACTTTCAAATACATTACCTAAACGCGGGATAACAAAATTAATCAAAACAAAAACACTGATAAAACCAACCATTAAAAGTAACCCGGGATACGCCAGGGCAGCGGTAATTTTACGTTTTAGATTATCTGCACGTGCTAAGTGCTCGCTGATTTGGTTTAATGCTTCGGTTAATAAACCACTCGCTTCACCGGATTTTATAATATTCATAAATAAAGAAGAAAAATATTGAGGATACTTACTTAATGCTTCTGAAAAAGGCCGGCCTTCTTTTACATCACTATACAAACTTAAAATTACTTTTTGAAACGCCTCATGCTCTGTTTGTTCATAGATAATCCTTAAAGCTTGTAATAAATCTACTTCGGCGCGAATCAGTGTGCTTAATTTTCGCACAAAAATAAGAATTTGCCGTGAATTCACTTTTTTAGAAAAAATCTTTAATTTTTTTAAATAACTCTTTTTTTTAGCTTGCGCTTGTTTTTGCTCAAAAGTAATTACCGCAGCTTCCACAGAAATTGGGAATAACCCTTGTTCACCTAATAAGTCCAAGGCCTCGTTTTGACTGGAAGCTTCAATCACACCTTCCACAACTTCATTAACACCTTTCTTCGCTTTATAGTCAAATTTCATAATTTTACCTGTAAAAATGGAACCCCCACGGGCTAACTTGTCCCGCCTAAGCGGTGAAGCCCGTGGTTCCTGGGGTGGAATACTCAAGCGGCCTCCTTTTATCCGCGCCATAAATGGGCGCGGTTTTAGGCCGCGGATGTATAAATTTTATTATAAAGGTTCAGGCATGCCTGAACCCTGTTTTTCATCATTGTTCATCCAAGCTTTTCAATCTGTGTTTATCTAAAATTCTTTTTTTCTAATTGCTATACGCTATTTATTGTTCAATCTTCGCTACTTGCATAACTTCCTCAGGCGTAGTTATGCCTTGCTTTATTTTTTCAATACCCACATCGCCTAAACTTTTAAATCCGATTTCCCGGGCCTTTTTATTAATATCAACAGCCGAAGCCTTTTGTAAAATTAATGCTTGAATGCCTGAGCCAATCGGTAAAATCTCATAAATAACTGTCCGGCCTTTATACCCGATAAAATTACATTCTTCACAACCTTTACCTTTAAATAATGTAATATTATCATAAATTTTTGGTAAGCCCTGTTTGTCTTTACGTTCTTCTTTACACTTCGGACAAATCATTCTCACCAGCCGCTGAGAAATAAACGCATTTACAGAAGATGTTATTAAATATGGTTCAATTCCGATATCTAAAAGACGGGTTGCTCCGCTAGCTGCATCATTAGTATGCAAAGTTGAAAAAATTCTGTGGCCGGTTAATGCTGTACGGATTGCCAGTTCTGCGGTTTCTAAATCACGGACCTCTCCGACCATCATGATATCCGGATCATGGCGTAAAATACTCCGCAGGGCACTGGCAAAGGTAAATCCGATATTGGGTTTAACATGAATTTGCATTACCCCGTTTAGCTCGTATTCTACAGGGTCCTCAATTGTAATAATTTTAACCGTATTATTATTAAGCATGCTCAAACAAGAATATAAAGTTGTTGTTTTCCCGGAGCCGGTTGGACCGGTAAGAAAAATAATCCCAAAAGGTTTTTTCATCATTTCTTCAATTTGTAAATAAGCTTCATTGGAAAACCCTAATTTACGTAAATTAAATAAATGCTGTACTGGTAAAATCCTGATCACTACTCCCTCTCCGTATATTGAAGGGATGACCGAAATTCTTAAATCAATTTGTTTGCCTGCAACATTCATTATTGCCCGGCCGTCCTGCGGTAAGCGTTTTTCGACAACATTTAGCGATGAAATAATTTTCACCCGGGAAACTATTGCCTGATACAGATGTTTTACCTGTTCGGAAACATTCATATCATAAAGCACCCCGTCAATCCGGCAGCGTGTTCTGACCTTATCGCGAAATGCTTCGATATGAACATCTGTTGCCCGGGAAGAAATTGCTTCTTCTAAAATTTGATCAACTAATTTTACTACCGATGCATCCTGGGCTGATTTTTCTTCCGCAGCTGCTGCAATAATATCCGGCTTTGGTTTTTCCTTTTGTTTATCCTTAACTTCTCCTTTTTGCTCTAAAATTTCTTCAACAGTTTCTGCTCCGAATCCGTAATGCTTACGAATTGCCGCCATAATTTCTTGTTCTGTAGATAAAACCCGTTCGATATTAAAACCCAAATGCAGTTTTAAGTCTTCCATAAACCAAATAGCCATAGGGTCAGAAACCGCAATTGTTAATACATTTGCCGCTAAGCTAATCGGTATAATTTTATAATGCCAAACAAATTTCATCGGGACAGATTTAATTACATTTTCTCCGATTTCCATATTTACCAGATCGTCGTAAAAAGGCAAGCCCAGTTGTTCCCCTAAAGTCTTGAGCAATTGTATCTCTGTAATAAACTGCAAATCAATTAATATTTTACCAATAACTTTACCCGTTAGTTTTGATTCTTCTAATGCCTTTTCTAATTGTTCTTGGGTTAGCAGTCCTTTTTGTATTAAAATCTCACCGATTCTTGCCATATCTGGATTTCTCCATTTTTCCTTAAATTATTCTTTTATTTGATCAACTGTGCCAATCATATAGAATCGTTCTTCCGCAATATGATCTAATCGCCCGGAAATAATTTTTTGACATCCGGCTAAAGTTGCTTCCAGGCTAACATATTGGCCCTTTTTGCCTGTATAACGCTCCACAGTAGAAAAAGGTTGTGTAAAAAAATTCTGCAGTTTTCTCGCGCGTTCAAAAACCACTCTTTCATCACGGGTTAATTCTTCTTTGCCGATAATCGATACAATTCTTTCCAGCTCGTCATATCTTTGAAAATACCGCATAACTTCCTGGCTAATACTATAATGCGCATCGCCGATAACTTCTGTAGATAAAAATCCGGAAGAAGATTCCAGCGGATTAATTGCCGGATATAAACCTCTTTGCACATAAGTACGGGATAAAACCATAATTGATCCTAAATGGCTAAAAATAGTTACAACTGCCGGGTCAGTTAAATCATCCGCCGGAACGTATACAGCTTCCACGCTGGTAATACTGCCTTTTTCTTTAGATGAAATCCGCTCGTGTAATTCCCCGATTTCACTGGTTAATGTCGGCTGATAACCTGTTTCGGAAGGAATCCGGCCCAAGAGCGCAGACAGCTCACTGCCGGCTTGCGCAAAACGAAAAACATTATCCATAAAGAAAAGAACATCCTTGCCTTCTTCTCTTAATGTTTCCGCAATGGTTACGGATGTATGCGCGCTTTCAAATCTCGCACCCGGAGATTCGTTCATTTGTCCGAATATCAAGATTGAATTTTTTAATAAATTTTTTTCCACAAATTCATAATAAAGTTCATTGCCTTCTCGGATACGTTCTCCGATCCCGCTAAACACACAAGAACCCTTTTGTTTTTGTACAATATTATGAATAATTTCTAAAATTAAAATCGATTTACCGCAAGCCGCGCCTCCTAAAATCCCGGTTTTTGACCCTTTGATAAATGGGAATAAAAGATCAATAACCTTAATCCCAGTTTCGAGAATTTCATATTTTAATTCTGATTCATCTTTAATTTTTATTGTGTTTTCTAATAATGGTTTATGGATCGGTACAAGTTCCTGGGTTTTTATCGGCCCCTTACCGTCAATGGGCTCCCCGAGAACATTGATCAGCCGGCCATATAATGCTTTCGCCGGAGGCACAGAAAGAACACTATTGGTTATTTCCACAGAAGTATTTCTCCTTAATCCATATGTAAAAGATAACGCAATACAGCGGCAAATATTATTTTCTTTATGCTCAATAATTTCTAAAACAATTTTCTCATTATTATAATTTTTAGTAAGCAAAATCTCGTGTATTCCCGGCGGCAGATCAATATTTTCAAACAGCACATCAACCACCGGCCCGTACACTGCCACGACTTTCCCTTTGATATTTTTATCAATCATTATAATTATCCGTACCTTTAGGGGATCAACTTTTCTTCTTCAACATCCGGGATGCAGAAATCTCGCGGATTCTTTTATCCGCTAAAGCATGTAAACTTTTAAAATATTCAAGCGATAATTGTTTATTTTTACGAGAGAGCTCCTGATAGCTGCGTTCTAAATGCATTAGCCTTGCCGCAAATTCAGAGAGCTTGCTTGAATATAAAATTCTCCGTAAACTATAATCTAAATTTAAACTGATTAACCCCTCAATAATGCTCTCAACAGATGGTTCAATTAATAATGTTTTATTAGATTCTTTCTCCCGTTTCTCAATACCTTTTAATTCAGTTATGGGAAAAGGCAATAATGTTTGCCGTCTTACCCTTTGTGCGGTAATAGAAATAAACTCGGCATAGATAATAACTATTTGGTTAAATCTTTTCTTTAAATATTCCTGGGTTATATATTGTTTTAATTTGTGCGATTCATTAAAATATGTTTCCCCTTTTACTTGGGAAAAATATAAATGGTTCTGTTTCATTTCACGCAAAGACTGCGCACCTTTTGCTCCGATAATAACCAGAACATCTTGTTCGGAATTTTTTTCCGCTATCCCCGCATTAACTAAAAGCGTATTTAATTCGCCTAAGAACCCTTCATCGGATGTAATCACGACAACCCCTTTAGGGCTTTGTTTTTCTCTGGCGACAAATTGATGTTTACTTACTTCCTCTGCGGATAAAAAAGCCAGTGATTTATTAATCTCTGAAATAAAGCTCTGCTGCTCCCAACTTTTTGCCTGAAATTGTCTAAGCTGAATGGACGTGGCAATTTTTAAAATATTAATAATATTATCTAAACTCTGATTAAACGTTAAACTGTATTTTAATTTTGAGATTGCTTGCATGATTTAAGTTATAAATTATAAGTGACAAATTACAAGTGAAAAACTAAAAGTTAACAGCTTAACAAAAAAATTAAATAAAAAAACAATAGTTACTCGTTTTATTTCTTCAGTTTTCTAAAATAATCAACCAGTGCTTTATCCAGCCTAACTTTTATCTCGTCTGTTAAATCTTTTTGTTCCCCAATCATCGTCACAATCTCCGGATAATTTTCATTTAAAAAAGGCTGGATTTCTTTTTTAAATTTTGTCACAATCTCCGGAGTAACAACTTCCAAAATTTTTCGCTTAAATGCATAAAAAAGCACTACTTCTTCTACTAAGGAAATCGGGTTGTAATTTTCCTGGGTAAAAAGTTCCTCCAGCACCTGTCCGCGGCGGATTATTTCCTGGGCTTCTGGGGAAAGCCCGGTTTTTAAACGCATCAACCGCTGCATTTCCCGGTACTGTAAATAATCTAACCGCAATCCCTCACTTACAGCCTTGAGGGCCAGCGGCTGAATTCTGGTCCCAATACGGCTAACCGAAAGCCCCATATCAATTGCCGGTTTAAATCCTTCATGGAATAAATTTGTGCTTAAAAATATTTGACCATCGGTCATAGAAATAAGATTAGAAGGAACATATCCGGTAATATCCCCTTGTAAAGTTTCCACAATTGGCAAAAAGGTCATTGTGCCTGCGCCTAATTCCTGTTTTAATCTTCCGGCACGCTCAACCAATTGAGAATGAATAAAAAATATATCTCCCGGATAAGCTTCGCGCCCCGGAGACCGTTCCAGGAGAAGGGAAATCTGCCGATAGGCCCAGGCATGTTTTGTAAAATCATCAAAAACAACTAAAACATCTTTCCCTTGATGCATAAAATACTCACCTAATGCCGCGGCCGCATAAGGGCAGATAAATTGTTCGCCCGGAGAGCTGGAGGCCGGAGCACATATTGCCACCACAGAAGATAATACTCCTTTATCCCTTAACTTATAAATTATTTTTTCAAAACTAGCATAAGATCCGCCAATAAAACAATACACGGATATTACATTTTTATCTTTTTGGTTAAAAATAGCATCGAGAGCAATACTCGTTCTGCCGGTCTGCCGGTCACCGACAATTAATTCCCTTTGCCCCTTGCCAATCGGAATCGTCAAATCTAAAATTTTTATTCCGGTTAAGAGTTGGTCTGTGATTGGCTCACGTTCCATAATTCCGGGAGCTTCGCGGAAAACAGGGTATTGATCAGAGGCAATGATGTCTCCTTTTCCGTCGATGGGCTGAGCTAAACAATCCACAACTCTGCCGGTAAAAGCATTGCCCACAGGCACTGAGAGTAATTCACTTTTACTTGTGAGAAAATCACCGGCTTTAATGCTGCGATAGTCTCCCAGAACAATAATTAACACTTCATCCGGATTAAACCCCAGCACTACGCCTTTTACGCCGGCATCAAATTCCACTAATTGGCCGTAGAGGCAAGACGGCAGCCCCTCGGCTTTAACAATCCCCTGCGTGGTTTCTTTTACTCGCCCTACTTCCTTAATTTCAATAGTTGGTATCTGAATTTTAATACCCCCTTATATTAAAACACTAAACTCTAAACTCAAAATACTAAACAGTAAACAACTAATTACTAATTATTAATTACAAATGCCTAATTACAAAAATTCATTGTCTGCCTTTAACAAACAAATACTCAATAATTAAATCTTTTACCTTTTCGTTTTTGCTTTTTATACATCCGCGGCCTAAAACCGCACCCATTTATGGCGCGGATAAAAGGAGGCCGCTTGAGTATTCCACCCCAGGAACCACGGGCTTTAGCCCGTGGAGGTTCCATTTGAATTTTATTGATTTGTCGTTTTTCTTGTGTCTTAAATCCATCATCTAGGATCAAGAATTCTTAACCCCTAACCCTTTACTCTTCAACCTTTACCCTGAAGTTTAAATCACCTGCCGGGTTTTAATATACTTTGCTGCTTTTGACAATTTGTTTTTTAAACTGCCGTCAATAACAAAAGCCCCGATGGCAACTGATAATCCGCCGATAATAGACTCATCAATTTTTTCATCCAGATCAATCTTTTTATCCATTTGCTGGGCTAAAACTTGTTTTAATTTTTCCTTTTCTGCATCCAGCAACGCAAAGCTGCAACTCACAGTAATCTTTTCGCTGGTTACCATGGAAAATTTTTCTTTGTCAATTTTCATTATTTCTTCAATGATTTCATTAATCAGCTGATGATGAAAAATTTTAATTGATTCTTCCGTCAAAGTATATTTAATGATCTCCAGGGCAATATCCAGGGCTGTAGCCTTAGCTTTTGCCTGAATGTCATCTTTTAAACGGGTAATTTTTTCTTCGCCTTGTGCAGTAATTTTTTCCACTTCGAGTTTTCCTTTATCTTCAAGGTTTCTTTTTAAAATCTCACCCGTTTTTACCGCCGTTTCAATGATTTTTTTCGCTTCTTCTTTTCCTTTTTCAATCTGGGCACGAGCTTCTTTTTTTGCCCTGTCTAATTCTGCTCTTAATTGTGTTTCTTTTTGTTGGTTTTCCGCTTGCAATTCTTTTAGTCTCTTTACGGCAGAATTCATATGCCGATAAAGCAGAAATCTCAGGACAAAAATTATTCCGGCAAAAGCTAAAACTTGAATAATAAGCAATTGTATTAACATATATTTTGGCTCCAAAAAAAATTATAAATTACAAGTTATGAGTTACGAATTAAAAGCTAAAAATAAAAACTATCCATTGGGATAAAGTTATAAATGAAAAACTTAACACAAAAACTAAATATCAATTACTAGTTAAAAACTAATAATTAAAATCATTATTTAATGTTATTTTTTGATGTCTTTACA
>JBDRJV010000013.1:0-111642 GCA_043814605.1 Candidatus Omnitrophota bacterium
CATATTTTATAAAAATAATATAATATGTTTATATAACATTGTTTTCCCCCAGGAGATTGCAAATGATTTCAATTAAAAAAATAAAAAATTCATTAGGATTAAAATTTATAATCTTTTTGACTTTAATCCTGTTTTTTATCTTGATCGGAATCGCAGCAATGAATATCCGCCTCCAGAGCCGTATATTATCGGAAACAGAATTAAACAGTGCTAAACAAATCGCTAACCTGATTCTGGTGGCAATCCGTCAGCATATGCTGGTCGGTGAGCAGGAAAGCATTCAGCATCAATTTAACGAAGCGGCAAAATTAAAAGAAATAAAAGCCGTGCACTTACTTGATCATCAGGGCATTATTAAAAGAAGCACAGATAAAAATTTATTAGGAAAACACTCCACCGCTAAAAATATCACGCAAATATTAGAAAAAGGGGATAGATTCGAAGGCATTGAATTTCGGCAAAGAACGCAGGAAACAGTTTTCTCAGAAATTATCCCGATTATGAATAAAAAAAAATGTTTTGCCTGCCACGATTCTAACCAAAAAATACTCGGAATATTGCGCATCGCTTTAGACTGGGAGAAAGTTTTACAAACAATAAACCTAAGTAAAAGCCAGAACATCTTAATGTCTTTGACCGGTTTACTGGTAATCTGGATTCTCACTACTTTATTTTCACTAAAAACAATCGTTTTCCCCTTGCGCGAATTAGAAGCTGGTATGTTAAAAGTAGCCAAAGGAGATTTAAATCATCATATCATTAGTAAAAGCAATGATGAAATCGGCAGTCTCACAAATTTATTTAACTCTATGACGCAGGATTTAAAGTCTTTCATGCAAAAAGAGCAGATTTTTGCCGCTAAAGAAATCGCCCGGAACAAAGAATTGGATATTTTAAATAAGCAGATGGAAAACGAAATTTCTCAGCGAAAATTAGAATCACAAAAACTAAAGATTTCCGAACAGCGTTTTAAAGATATTGCTAATAGTATAGCCGACTGGATTTGGGAGGTTAATGAAGACGGAAAATATATTTTTGTTGCCGGAAAAATTAAGGAACTGCTTGAATATGAAGAACGCGAACTAATCGGAAAAACTCCTTTTGATTTCATGCCTGAAGAAGAAGCAGAAAGAATAAAACAAGTGTTTTTACAAATAGTTAAAGAAAAGAAACCAATTATTGACCTGGAAAATACCAATCTGACAAAACGCGGGGAAAAGGTTGTTTTTCTAACAAACGGTGTGCCGATAATTGATGAGAGCGGCAAATTAAAAGGATATCGCGGAGTTGATAAAGATATCACAATCCGCAAAAAAGTAGAAGAACAACTTAAAACCGCGTATGAGCAGCTAAAAAACACACAGCAGGAACTTGTCCAGTCTGGTAAAATGGCAGCGATGGGCCAATTGGCTGCAGGAATTTCCCATGAGCTCAACCAGCCGTTAACTGGGGTAAAAGGATTTGCCCAAACCATGCTCATGGACCTTCCCGAAAATAGCCCTTTGCGGGAAGATTTATTAAAAATAATTGAGCAAGCTAACCGGATGGATACAATAATTAAAAATGTACGTTTATTTGCCCGCAAAGCTTCTTTTACTTTAGAACCGATTGATATTACTAAGCCAATCAATGACAGTTTATTGCTTTTAGCCGAAAATCTTACAACAAGTAATATTACTTTGCATAAATCACTCGCTGATAACCTGCCCAAAATTTACGGAGATTCTAATCAGCTGGAACAAGTTTTTATTAATCTGATTACTAATGCTAAAGATGCAATTAATAGTTTAAACATGACAAAAGGCGGAGAAATAAAAATAGTAACCGCACTCAATAAATCCCGTAAAATTATTGAAATATCTTTTGAAGACACAGGCGGCGGTATATCTCAAGAAAATATAGAAAATATTTTTAACCCGTTTTTTACCACTAAATCATCTTCCGGAGGCATGGGGCTGGGTTTATCTATTTGCTACCGCATTATTGAAGCACATAAAGGAACCATTGAAGTAAGCGCTAACCCGGGAAAAGGAACTAAATTCACAATTAAATTACCTGTTTCTTCTGAAAGTTAATTAGAAATATTATTAAAAATCGCTGTTTTCTTCATAAAATAAATTAATTATTTAAATAAATGTTGTATTTTTCAGAATCTTCTCAATGGCATTCACATTACCTGTACAACTGTTCCTCAAAACACAACTAATGATCCCCATAAATACAATCTTGCTGAAGTATCAATTACAAGTTCAAAATGATTGCTTTAACCCATTAAAAAAGACGTTGCATCCTGGCAAGAAAGTTTATGCCACTTTGTTATTATACAACCAACATCAAACTAAAGTTAAGTAAAATTAAATTGCACTCTCCACAAAATCAATATTATTTTGTGAGTGTATATTTTCATTTACGGATAGATCATTGCCTTGTTTTTGCCTTAGGGCTCTACCTGCTTCAATCAGTAAGGCACGGCAAACATCACTGTTCCATTCAGAAGTTTTTTTGGTTAAAGCAGGAATCATTGCATCTTGAACAAAAAGTGATCGTGGGTCTTTAAGCGGCATAGATAGATACGAGGCATTCGGCATTTTTGGCGCAATTTCTGTTAACCCTTTACCCGCATAAGCAAATAAAAGATTGGCTTCATCAATGCCTATCAACGGTCCACGTTCAAATAACATTTTTATTGTATCAACCTCCGAAACATGAGAAATGTCAATCGAAGCTTTCCCTTGAGCTTCGATATCCCAGTTAATACCTGCTTCATTAAATAATCTTTGTAAATTTTTTATAATAATATCCCGTAAATCATATTTATCTGCAAACGCGCCTAAAACCCATTGTATTTTAAAAAATGTCCGGTCTTCATCTGTATTTTCTTTTAACCGGGCATTTATCGCGCTGACTTCTTCGGCGGATAATTTGTTAAACTTATGTAAACGCAAGCTGATAAACGTACCAAAATTTTTCAAGACTTCACGTTTAGGCAAACCGTACATATCAATTACTCTTTCGACAATACTTAATGCCTCCAGAGGAATTATTATGCCTTGCTCATCAAGCATCCTAAAACCGCGATGTACTTCTGATCCGGATAAAGTTATGGTATAAACATTATCAGCTAACTGTTCCGGAATGCGATTAATTCCGCCGAAAATATGCGTTCTTACTTCTTCAAAGGGCAACCCTGTACTGATGATAATTTTCCCGCCGGCTTCTAAGTATGTTGCCATTGCATCGCGCATTTGCGGAGAAAAAACATAGCCATTTTCTGAATCCTGCAAAATATTATGCGCCAAATTTAAAACAATAACTTCCGGTGCGGTTTTATGCAACAGTTCTTTGGTGAATTCTCTCTTAGCCCGAAAAGCGCTTTGGATTCTTTGTAACGCATTTACCTCACTCCACATCTTTTCTTTTCTTCTTAAGTAGGTTATTGCGGCATTTAGAATATCTTCCTGCCCGTTAAATATTGCTAAAGCATCTTTAAAAATATCTAATTTGGTAACCGCATTACGCATCCGGCCTAAAACTATGCGTTCCAAAAGCTGGCCCACTAAAGCCGGCTCATACCCCACTCCCTTTTCCGGAGCTCCGCCGCGAACTTCTTTATTAATTACACTGAGTACATCGGCAGTATGTATAGCAAAATCTTTCCCTAGTTTTTTCTGTAATTGCTCGCGTTCTCCGGCTTGAAAATAAAGCACGCCGCGCGGCCGTTCTGCATCGCGTAAACGCGTATTTTTTGAATTTGTCAAATCTGTTAGTTCCCGGACAAAATCCGGAAGGTCGCTGGCATCATTAACAAACATATCCGTAATAAAACCGCCGCGGGCTATGCCAAAAACCGGCTCCCCGCAGCTATCTTCAATCATTTGCATTAAAGAGTTAATAGTTTCATAAGCAGTTTCATTATCTTTAACCGGGTTCATCATAAAAATAACCGGTAAACCCCGCCGGGCCATATTCCGAAGTTCTTCCCGTATTTCATCAAGCATCAGTATCGGCAACAAACTCGTTCCAATACTGCCCGGGCCGATAACACAACCCACCTGAGATTCTCTTAATGCTTTAAGAATAAATTCTACAGATTTAGGTTTTTCCGTACCTGTAAACCCAAGTTTGACAAATTTAGATAAATGATATGATTCGGTAATATTGGTTTGCTTAACCACAACTCTGCCTTTAAACATTACCGGTTTATCTGGCTCCTCCTGGAACCTAAGCGTTGTTCCCGCACCTACGCGGTCTAAATAGATCCGAAGTTTACCCCCGCTTTTAACAGTGCAGACCCGGGCACCCCATTTGTGCTGATTCGGAGTTTTTTCTTTAATTGCTTCGCTGGGAATGCCAATTACTTCCGGAATTTCGCCCAAAACATGTTCCTGCCCCCAGGGTTCAGAACCGATATTATGCTGCGCGAATATGTTCCCTTGTTCTTTTCTTAAGCGGGTACGGAAAATTATTTGACCGGCTAAAGGGATTTCTTTGTTTTGATGCGATACGATTAATTCTTCCCCTTCTTTAATCTCATAATCTAAATAAGTTACTCCACTTTCCTCATCAATTACGTTTTCTATTTTTTCCTTTAGCCAAAACATACGGCCAGCACTCATTGCCTGCGTACCTTGATCCAGTCCCAGGTTATCAACCAAAACCGGTTTCTGTTTGCCTTCCTGGATAACTAATTTATCCAGCATTACGAACAAAGTCCCGGGAGATAAATTAGAAGGAATTACCAGCATATTTTCCAACCCGTAGATCCTGGCTAAAAATCTTTGGATTTCCACCAACTGCTTATCTTGAAGTTTTTTTAAGGGGACTAGCTTTGTTTTTTGCGTAACCGAAAAAGCAGATTTATGTTTGTCTATTTCCGCTTTTCTGTCCGTGGTAGCTGTCCAGATTATATTTCCCATGCTTTGCCCTTCAATAGGCATTAACGTAAAATCTTTTAAAACATTATGCAAACTTCTAAAAAATGTCACAACTTTTTTTATTTCATCAGGCTTAGCTTTTTTGTACATCAGCCCCTGCATCTGCTCAAAAGCCAGCTGCGCGAATTCCAGCAAAAGCGGATCATTGCCCTCTTGAGCAAAACGCATCCGCGTAACATCGTAAAAATAAGGAAATTTCGGGTCGCCAAAATCATTTAATTCCCCGCGGCTTAATCCGGCATAAGCGTTCATGGAATCTCCCATTGCCGGCAGTTTAAAGCGGTACACTTCTTCCCCGTCATAAAGAATAATTGCCGTACTCCCTCCGTCATCTTCAGCCGGTACAATCATGATAAAAGGCATTTTTTTCGCAATCGGCAGCAAAAGCCTGTGTACCTCGGCTTTGAGCATGATTTCCGACATTATCTGCGCTCCGCCGCCGCCGCTTAAACCCACAAGGCCTTGTGTAATTTCCGCATCTTCATCAGTTAATTTCTCATCAAGCACATCGTGCACCGGTGTGTACAAATCTTCAAATTCATAATGATTATGGAATACTCTCAAGCGGTTACCAAAAGCCGCTAACAGCCAGCTAAAAATCCCCTCTTCCTCAAAAAAGAAATTTAAAGCTTTTTGGGTTTTTTGAATTTTTTCACGCACCGCAGCTAACGCCAGTTCCCGCTTATCTTCAGAATACCTGAAGACCTGATCCTGGGCCGTTAATTTTTCTACAGAATCTTTAAACTTACTACCAATTTTTTCCCCGAGCATCACTGTAAATAAATCCGCAAATCCGGTTAATACACCGCGTAATTTATAAGTATCCTCACCCGGTGCATATTTAATCGGTTTTGCTCCGTACAATTTTTCTGCAGCTAAAGCTACTACCGCGTTAAAGTCATCTTGTAATGATTGACCGAATATTGTTTTATACAACAAAGCTATCGCCTGTGGACCGATACGGTATTCTTCACAAAGGATTTTTAAATCCTGGAGTTTTTCAACATCAATCCTTTCTAGAATTGTCACATTTTTCTGATCCGCGCTTAAAGCCAGCCATTGCTGTATGGTGTTATAAATTAGATTATTCGGAGTAATCCAATTATTCAATAATTCCTCTAAAATATCTTTTTCCGGAAGCTGTTTTGTTTTGCTGATTTTATTTATTATTGCTTCGATATTTATATTTTTAGCTGCTATTTGCTCGATTATCGTTTGAAAACCTAAATGCCCGTATTTTTTCTCTGCCTGAATAAAATTTTGAGCAAATTCCGTTGTCGCATAAGGTCCGCCGCCTAAATACAAAACTTTATCTCTTTCCTTTAAAGATATCTTTTTCGGTTTCCCTGCTACGATTATTTCAAACGGTTCTGTTTCTAAACGGCCTACAACCGTAATATTAATATCCGGATCCCCCATAATAAATGCGTCATTTCCGTTATAGAAAAATTCATCCCCATGATATACAGCATTGCGCATAGCAAATCCCTGTTGTTTTAAAAATTCTAATCCCGCATCGCGTTTATTTGCTTTTTCGTGTAAAAAAGAAATTGTACTTGATCCGCTGGCCCAGCCGCGGAATCCGGTTATATTATTTTCTTTTAACTTTGCTTCTAAATGCTTAGCATATTTTTCCCGGGTTTGCAAAGAAGCCTGTAATTTAATTGCTGCCTGGGCCATTTCCCGCGCATCAAATTCTCCGCCGTCAGCATATTCAAAACCATTTTCCTGCATAAAGCCATCAAATACATTTTCCATCACCTCTGCCTGTTCCGGCGTAAACACAAATTGTTGCGTAAAATTATTCATCACTAAATATTCTTTACCGCCGGGTAAAAAATGATGCACAACCGTTCCTTCATTGGTAATTACTACTAGATTACGACGTAAATTCGCATCGATCGGAGTAATAATTCGATCGCGCTGAATATCAATCGGCTGTCCGGTAATAATCACTACCAGATGCCCGTTGCGCATTAAGCTTTCAATGGTTTGGATTGTTTGTTCAAGTAATACCCGGTCCCGGCGTGCTAAAGTCTTATCAATATCGTAAATAAAAATTCCCTTTTGCTGTATTTTCGCTTTTTCCACTGGGGTTAAAAGCAGATTTTCCGCTCGGCCAATAACATTAGCATCCTGGCCTTCAATCAGCTCTCCTTCCGGCAATATTATTAAGTCTCCTTTATCAATCCATGATTGCAATAATTTTTCTTCAACTTCGGTTATTTTAGAAATCCCTTGCATAGCTTGCTTCATTGAATTCTGCTGTGAAAAGATATTTGTTATAATTTCACTACAAATTTCAAGTGAAGGAGAGAGGCATGTTTTATTATGAATATCCGGAACTTGCTTGGCCGCAATAAGTTCCGAACACATTGCCCTGGGAATAGTTATGAAGATTAAGCTGGGAATAAGAAAAACCCCGATCAGTTTGTTTTGTGCGGATTTAACGGATTTTTTAATCATCCTCTAACTCCTCTGGCGATTAGTAAAATTAAGCAATATATAATCAAAAAGAACATTAGAGTATACCTGATATTCTACATTTTTGCAAAAAAAATAACTATTTGTAACACTAACTATCACAAATAGTTAAATTTTTTATTTATATTTTATTGTGAAAATACGATTTTTTAATTTTTATATCCTTTCCTGTAAACTTCCCATCTTGGTAATTCTTTTATTTCAATTTTTTCTGCGTATTCCGGAAAATATTTCATCACGTATTGGGAATTGTACCCAGGGCTAAACGCAATCATTTTCATGCCGTTAGGAATATATTTCTTAAAATCTTTATTATTTAATAAAAACCCGGCATCATTCATATCTTTTAGGGCAATGCCGCAATGATAATACTGGCCTTCTGATAGAATTGATACTAAAGCCAATTCTGGAAAATAAATCCGGCCGGGATATTTTTTAGAGTAATTAAATGCTTGTTTCTGAGCATTTTTAGGTAAATACCTGATTTTGTAAGCATAATAATATAATTTAGGCACCTGCATAAAAGTAAACCCAAAAATTATTAAAACCATTAAAAATTTTATGGATTTAGAATAGAATCCCGAATGTGCAGATTTTTTTTGCTCTGGAAATTTAGCTAAAGCTAAACATATCGCAATAACTAGAAAATACATGAACGGGCTCAGAGTATTTACATCCCCGCCAAATCTCATTCGACCAAATATTGAAGCTGGGATCATTAAAAAACTCATTATGAAAAATAAATACCAAGAATTTTGTTCAACCCATAATTTCAGTTTTTGGAATTTCCTCCCTTTTATTAATAAGCAGCCGAACAATGCGTAAAAAATCATGATTATGCTAAACATAATAAAAATTAAATGCTTATGTAATAGGTAATGGCTTATCATTATTTTTAAATCAAAATTACCCGCAGAAATATTATTACTAATTGTACTAATCGATACTGTAAATATGTAAAAAAACATTCTTTTAATATTGAATAATAAAGCGAAGATACCCGTAATCATTACAAGACACAAGCAAAGGCATAATCCATAAGTCTTAAATTTTTTATACCCTCGCAATACTAAAATATATCCGGGTAAAGCTATTAACAACACTAAAGCAAAAAGTTTTGTGTAAATAGCAAGTACAGCAAAAACCGCTGAAAATAAAAATGCTATATTGCTATTTTTTTTATCCTTATCTTGAATTAAAAATCCTAATGCCAAGACACTCATTCCTAATGCTGCCGCATCCGGAGAAACCGTAAAAGCAGAAGTAATCAATGAGGGAGAATAAAAAGTAAACAAACAAAAACAGGCAAAAGCAGATAGGTTTAATATGTTATTACTATTAGTTTTTTTTAAAAAACCTTTATTTGCAAAAAGAAAAAATACCGGAATAAAATAATAACAAGCTGTAAGAAAAGAGGACAAAATGATTGCTTCACTCGGCTCTTTTATAAAAAAAACCGGGAAATATATTATCGCTGCCAGAGGCGGATACATTCCGGAAAGTATGGGGCCGGCAAAAAAATACGGGTATAATTTGTATCCGTATAAGGGTGAAAGTGCCCAGGCTAAACGTGCCCCGTTCCAAAGAAAAAACGGAGCATTAAAAATATTTAATAGTATAAATACGCAGGAAAAAATAAGCGCTGTAATACTCGCTGCGAAAACAAATTTATCTAACAAACTTGTTTTAAATAATCTCAACAAAATTGTGATCAAACAAAAAATTAATAAAAAAAATAAATAATAATTTAACATAATCACCACTACTTTTAATCTTTTCGCGATTGATAATGATTTTTTATAAAAAAATACTTAAAAAAAAGCATTGAGCTTTGTATTTTTTTTATAACACTAAATTTTGAATTTCCGGATTCTCGCGGTAAATGTTTTACTTCAACTTCTCCTACTTTATAGCCGCGGGAAAATAATGTTGCTGTAAGCATATAATACATTTCATTTTTAAAAATTATTCCTTTTAATGTTTCTTTTTTATAAGCTCGCAAAGAACAACTTACATCATGGATTTTTTCTCTGAGTAAAATCTGGCGGCTTAAGTTAGCGATCTTGGATAATATTTTTACAATTAACCTGTCTTTTCTATTTTTTCTCCAGCCGCAAACAACATCATATCCTGTTTTTAATTTATCTAATAATTTTGGGATATCCGCGGGATCATTCTGATAATCGCCATCCAGAGAAATAATAATATCGCCGCAGGCCGCATTAAATCCTTTCTCAAAAGCAGCAGACTGCCCCTTATTTTTCTCAAAAAGAATTAAAACAATGTTTTTATCTGTTGCTGCTAAAAATCTTAAAATTTCTAGAGTTCCATCTGTACTTGCATCATTAACAAAAATTATTTCATACTCCTGCCCCAAAAAATTCATAACATCCTTTAAGCTGGAATATAAAGGTTCTATGTTTTCCTGTTCATTAAATACTGGAATTACTACAGAATATTTCATAGTTTTTAAAATTTAAAACTCCTATGCTATTTTTTTCAATTAAGTTAATTAGCTAAATTATAGCATATATTGATAAAATCAAATAAAAAAAGGAAAAAGTAATTAAGTTTTATTTATTTATACTATTATCCCATTGTTACTTTCAATAGTTCAGGCTCAAGACGAGTCAGTCTTTTTACTTAACCCCTTGTGTTATATTTAGTTAAAAAAATTTTTGCAGCTCCTTGAAAATTATAAAAAAATATGATAAACTTTATTACTTTTCTTAACTTTATTTTTAAAGTATTTTTAACCTTAGGAGGTAAAAATGTTTGAAAAAACAACAGCAAAAACTGTGCGTTTTTTAAGTACGTATGCAGTTATAATTACATATTTATTTTGGTGCATCAGCCCGGTTTCAGCAGCACGTTTCCAGGCAGAACCTTCACCGGCAAATCACGCTACCCTCTCGCCCACACTGCAGATCATGGATACAATAAAAAATATTATCAGCAACCCTAAGGTGCCCCAATATGTACATTATCTGCCGGAAGCTGAAAATCCTGCTCGAACAATTACGCTTGAAGCTAATGGCCGGACGAGAAACGTAGCTATCTACGGGATTGAAAGCGCTGAAGGGGTATTAGCCTTATGGCAAATGTTTCTTTACGGGGATGAAAATTTTAATCCGGTAGCAGTGATTGATACCACTAATACTCCCAGAAAAATATTTGAAACAACAGGAGAAACACTTGATTTAACAACAGAATATCTTCAGCAAAGAGCAGAAGCAATTGCGAACTCAATCCGCCACAGTGAATTATACGGTGATTTCCCAGGAATTGTTACAGTAGAAGTTGATAACAGCCGTCTTTACAAACCTGTTTATATTAATATCACTTATGGGCAAAAAACAGCTAAAATAGAAGTTGTGATTGCGGATTCCATACAAGAAAATGATTTTTTGCGTGGAAACAGAATTCAATACTCAGCAAATCAGCGGATTAATTATATTTTGCATGTAAGCAAGGTCAGGCAAGCAGAGCGTTTTATGAGGGAGTACCTTGCAAATAGTATTTCCAGAGTTATTACTCCTTTGCACTTGCCTAAATATGAATCTAATGTATATGTGCCCGGAGTTTCCTCAACACTGGATAAACAGGATAAAATCACCCGGGTCGGAACAGGAACTATTGCTGCGGTAAGTTTTTTAGAAAAAATGATTTCTGCCTCAGGTTTAAAATTGTTAGAAGGATCATACGATGTGGTCCATTCTAACCGGCCGGATCAGCCGACAACCCATAATACTATTTCTGTAACCCGCTCCCGGTCTGGACAGTTTTTCCCACAGGTTGTAAATGGGGAACATGAAGTTATGAATGCACCTTCGTATAATTTCCCTCATCCAACAGGTACAGTGATACTTTATACTGCCCTATTACAAGGGGAACATGATAAAAACGAAATTATAAGCGCATTAAACAAAGGGATAGCTCAGGGGAATTTGAAAAATAAGATAGAAATATGGGCCGGTAACATTGCCACATCTCCGGATATGGTTAAGCAAATGGAAAACGGAGTTATTGTTAGTGATTATATAAAAATTAAAACATCTGATATAGGAACTCTTGTCATTATCCCCTTTATGTATGATGATAAGTGGACCCAAACCACCCAGTTACTGGAAATGGCCCGGCAAATACGTTATCAGGATGATCATCCTGATCAAGGCATGGACCAGCCAGATACTATGAATTTTGCCCTTAATTTTCAAAGTGATCAACTGCATCAAAAACAGACTCCACAACATGAATCTAAAGAACCTATTAAATCAACCCCAATAATTAAGGAGAAAGAAATTCCCTCACAACTGTTAGATTGGAATAATTTAAGTATTCCCGCAACAGATTCGGACACGCCAATTCCTTTGACTATTATCGGCGGAGGCCGGACTTCACAATCTGCAATTTGGCGCCTGCTCGGAGATAAACGATTTGATGTTAAAGCTATTATATATGCTGATAAAAAAATAGGGAGATTGGAAGCATTTGCCCGTCTCTTAAACGAAGCTCAATTAGGAAGATTTCCGCTTAAGATTACTTTTGATCAGGAACACGAAACCTGGATTGAATTTACAAACACTCAAACTGGAGAAACAAAGAGAATAAGTTTTTACAAGCGGGCTGAAAAAACCAGAGAATCTATCCTCAGTATTCCTTTTAAAGAAATCGGCACAACCATGCTTTATGACTCAAGCGGCCAGTATCTAACTGAAGAAACATCTGGTTATTTTACAGAGCATCCAGAAGTTGCCGGATTTATAATGGCTGCGCCATCAGAAAACGCAAAAACCAAAATTCTCCATTTTGTATCCGGAACCAGTGAATGGCTGGGTGAATGGAAACAACTTTTTAAAGACAAGATTAAAAAAATAATCTCTCCGGCTTCCTGCACAACTACTTGTATCACTCCGGTTTTATTTATTATGCAGAAGATGTTCGGGGTAAAAAATTATTTATTTGCAACTTTGCATGCAGCAACTGGCGAGCTAATTATTCCTAAACCTAACAAAAAAAATAAACCCGGCAGAGAACGCACAGGAACCAATCTGGCATTTACCTCAACCGGTGCAGCCGGTGCAGCCGGCCTAGTTAATCCAGAGTTACAAGGCAAAGGGGATGGATTTGCAATTCGCGGGCCTGCCCTTTCTGGATCATATGTTACTCTGAATATGATTACCGTGGAACCGGTAAAGAATGCAGAGTATCTGAATAAAATATTTACTCAGCTTGCTCAAACCGGGTTAAAAAACCGTTTTGCTGTAATTGAAGGCATTACGAGCACAACACAATTTATCCGCAGCAAAGCTGGGTCGATTCTCATGCCGGAATATACCAGGGTTAAGCCGATTTTTGATGAGAGTGGCCAAGTGATTGCCAGTTTTGTCAGCTTAAGACTTGCTTATCCTAATGAAGGCGGTTTTTCAGAAAGCGTACTTCAAATGTCCAAAGAATTAGGCCAGTATGTATTATTACAGCAACCAATAGAATTTATTAATTCCGCGATTTAAATTAAATGCTTTGAGCAAAGCATGGTAAAAAAAATGGGTCATTCTTAAATAATGTGAACAATTTTCTATAAGCCGTTGCTTTGCAAATTGTTAGGCGAAATTTAAGAATGCCCCTTGATTACACAGATTATTAATAGATTACAAAGATTGTTTTCTATCAGTATATCGGTGTAATCGGTTTTTAATCACTGTAATCAGGTTCTTTCAATTTCACAAAAAATAAGAAAGAACCAAAAAAATTAACACCCGCTTGAATTTCAAGCGGGTGTTTTTAATTTGTTAAGCTTTGTTTAGCAAATATTCTTCTTCCCTATGATTTTTCTTCTGCGAAGATTTCTTTATAAAAAATAATCATATCATCGCCTTCCGAATAAAAATTCGGTAATTTACCTGCTTCCATAAATTTATTTCTTTTATATAAACCGTGCGCTGCAGAATATTTTTTCCGGGTTGATGTCTCCAGCTTTATTGCTGCCCGGGGTATTTTTCCTTTAATAAACTCTTCTGTTCTGACCAGCAGTGATTTCCCCACTCCTTTTCCCTGGAACAATTTATCTACAATCAGCCAGTAAATATCCCAGGTAAATTCTGTTAATGGGGTGCGGCCGAACAAGGTAAAACCCACCAGCTTCCCCTCAACTTCCTCTTCCAGTAAATGATAAGATGTTTTTTTGTTGTTTTGCAAGTCTTCCAAAACTTCCCTCAGGATATCGAGTTCACCCTCTGTAAAAGCCTCGGTATTTTTTGCAACATCTATATAATCATTTATTTTGTATTTCATAACCAACTCCCCGTGCCAGGTTATGCTTAACACTTTTTAATAGTTAAACAAACAATTTTATGAATAATCTCTTCATAGGAATATCCGGCTTTATACGCCTGGTGCGCAAAGCCGCTGTCTGTGTTTATATCCGGATTAGGATTAACATCAATCACAAACAGTTTATCATTTTTTTGCCTTAAATCTACCCGGCAATAACTTTCACAGCCCATAACCTGAGCTGCCTTTGAGCCTAAAGCAATAATTACCTTTTCTAGTTTACCATATTTTTGCTTTTCAATCACCTGGGGAATTAGCCGGTTAAAATCCAAGCTTTGTTTGAGCCACTTTGCTGCGTAACTCATAAACGGCTTATTCGCATTAGGTTGGGTATAATCCATCACAGATATTCCCAGGGTTTCATAGGGGGGATTACCGATAAAAGAAATATTAAATTCTTTACCTGGTAAAAATTCCTCGATAATTAATCCGGCCGGGTAATTTTTGAGTTTATTTCTTACTGCCCGGCTTAAATCTTCTTTTGTATAAACCAGTGCATCCTGATCAATACCTACACTGGCATCTTCACAGCAGGGTTTAATAAATACCGGCAATGTAACATGACCTGTGTTTAAGTCTTCTGCTTGTTTTAAGTAAATACCCGCAGGCACAGGAATACCGGCTTCATCAAGCAGGCTTTTACAACAATTTTTATCCAGGCATTGGTTTAGTGCTTTACTGTTATTGCCGGTAAAAGGGGTATTGCTTTTTTCCAGTATCGCGGCAAACTCTATTTCCTTTTGTGCATCATTACTAAAACCTTCGAACAGATTAAAAACACAATCTGGTTTTTTTCTTTTAATTTGGGTTATTACCTCATTTTCATTTTTTAAAAAATCATTTGGTTCAATAAATAACATTTCTGCGGATATATATTTTTTTTCTAAAGCACAGACAATAGAATCCGCGCAGCGTAAAGCATCTGCATTATCCTTTCTCGCATTATTTTCTTTGGCAACGGTTATAAGTATTTTCACCGGGGATTAATCTTATTTCTTTTTAAAGATATTGTTAAAATTTTATCTATCACATCCACAAATTTCTGATTATGCAATTTAGACATCAGCATTAGGTCGCTGTATTTCGGAGAAAGCCCGGGAAGAGGGTTTACATCAATTATCTTTGGAATTCCAGCATTATCCACTCTAAAATCAATCCGCGCCACATCACGCAACCCAAGCACCTTAAATGCGGCTATTGCATATTGCTTAAGCTGTTTTAATATTTTTTCTTGAATTACACTTTCTGCACATTCATATTTAATACGTAAGCGCCAATCCCGCTTATTTTCTATGGAATAAACGAAATCTTTACAAGCCTCATATTGTGAAATCTTCATCATCCCTAATATCTCAACTGTCTCATTTCCGCAAACCCCGACTGTAATCTCATCCTGTTCGACAAATTCCTCAATCAATGCCGGCTGATTATACGTATTAATAATATACTTAACTTTATCCCGGCACTTATCTATTGAACTTACCACAGAATCATTAAATATACCCTTAGAAGACCCTTCCCAGCGGGGTTTAACAATATATTTAGATTGACCAAAAGAAATAGACAGCTCCTGCATCTGGCTAATATTTTCTACTGTATGCATTTGCGGGACAGGGATCGCGGCATTTTTCAGGACAATATAGGTAAGCCATTTATCAAGCGTTATGGCTAAAGATACCGGGTCTGAGCCATAATAAGGAATATTCAGCCATTCCAGAATGCAAGGCACTTGGGATTCCCGGCTGCGGGTTTTTCCTTTGCCTTCAGCAATATTGAGCGCAAAATCAAGACTACCTGTGTAAAGTTTATTGAATAAATTTTCATCCTGATCAACCAACAAAACCTCAAAACCAAAACTTTCCAGGCGTTCTTTTAAAAACTCAATAGTTTCTATCTCATCATATTCTTCTTCAGAATCATTGTTTATATTTCTTTTAAGATTAAAACATATTCCGGCGCGAAGTTGATGTTTTTTAGCTGCTTTCATGACATATTTCTCTTAGTCTAATCACTCTGCGGATTAAAATATTCAAAAACTTCATTATTATAGTTTCTTAAAATCACTTTCTGGGGCGTCATGGAAAGCATATATTGAGGGTCCAAAGGAACTTTTCCTTTACCGTTTGGCCCGTCAACAACAAATTTAGGGATACACATTCCGCTGGTATGTCCGCGCATATTTTCTATTATTTCTATGCCTTTAAATATTGATGTGCGAAAATGCGATGCGCCAACGACTTCATCACATTGGAAAATATAGTACGGCCTGACTCTGATCGCCTGTAATTTTTGACACAGTTCTTTCATTACCGCCACAGAATCATTAATTCCTTTTAGCAAAACCGTTTGATTACTTAAAGGTATGGCGCATTTTTGAAGCATGCGGCAGGCTTCTGTAGATTCCGGCGTTATTTCCCGGGGATGATTAAACTGGATATTAATCCATAACTTATTATATTTACTTAAGATCCGGCATAAACTCTTGGTTATCCTTTCCGGGAAGACAACCGGTGTTCTTGTGCCAATACGGATACACTGAATATGCGCAATACTGCTGGCTTCTTCTAAAATCCAGTCGAGCCTTTCCGGATCAAGCGTCAGCGGATCTCCGCCGGAAATAATAATTTCCCGGATTGATTCATTTTTTCGCACATAATCCAAAGAGGAACGGATTTCAGCTAATGTTGGTTCAACATTATTATTCTGCCATAAACGTTTCCGCGTACAATGACGGCAATACATAAAACAGCGCGAAGTTGAAATCAAAAGCACCCGGTCCGGGTACCGATGCACCAGAATGTTTGTCACGGACGTTGCTTTTTCCCCTAAGGGGTCAATCTTTTCCGCAGAATTATAGAATAGCTCCTCGATCATGGGAACACACTGCTTACGAATCGGATCATTCTCATCTTTTAAATCTTTAATCAAGGAAAAATAATACGGCGTGATTAACATGTGATATTTCTTTACAATTTCGTTTAATGCTTTTTGTGTCGTAGAATCAAAATCGATAAACTTGGAAAGCTGCTCAACCGTTGTGATTGATTTTTTAGGAAGAGGTTTTGATACAGCAGTAATTACTGTCGAATTATTATTTATATTATTTTCTTTTAAACATTCATTATTATCGACATCCGTGCCCGGAGGGTCTTCTTTCTCCGAATCTTCACCCTTGAATATTCCTTTTTTCATAAAAAGATTTTCTCCTTTCAAAATTTCTGTTTGCTAATAATACGCACCTTTTCTGTCATTTATTCGTATGTATAATATTATATTATAAAATTTTGTCAACATTTTTTTTACCAGCGCATTCCGCGGTTTTTTTACCAAGCTAATATTTAAATTGATTTATTATTAAATTGGCTAAAACAGCAATATTCTTTTCCTGATTATCTCATCTTATCTATTATATTGTAGAGAATTATTGATAAACATGCAATGTTTTTTTTTGGAAGAAAAACTTTACTAACCATTACCATGAAACTCTCCCTTCTTTTTGCACTATTCTCTTCTTTGACTTAAGCCTGCAAGAGAAAAATTAGATTAGGGAAAAATACGCTCTAATGATTATTAAATCGCCTGTTCAATAATTATTATATTTGCCGTGCTGTTTATCGATAGGTTTGTTTGTAAGGCAGGGCCAGAAAAAACATCCTCTAACAAGTTTATTTTTTGGTTATCCCTGTTTACTTTAAGTAACCTATTTTCTTCTGCACCACCTTCGAGTAATTCTTTTTTTGCAAGAGTATATTTATCTGACACCTCTTTTGGTATATTATTTACGCTTAATATTTCAATTTCTCTGGATTCATTCATCTCAAGAGCAGGTTTTTTATTCTGAGAAAAAAGATATGACATCAATTTTTTCGCGCTAAAAAATCCCGCTAAATATGCAATCATATCCCCCCAATCAAATGTTCCAATTTCTTTGGCTGTCGCTGGGCCAACATTTAAAAAAGACCCGGCTTGTAATAATTCATTCCCTACCTCAGCTAACAAAACCCAGGCTGAAAAAAAAGAGAATAATATATACCCTGACCAAGGTAATATTCTTAAAATTTTTGTTGAAAGATCAGGTTCAATTCTTAGCATTCTGAATATACTCTGAATTCTACTATAAGAACCCAGTTTATTTACTGCGCTACCCACAAAATATATGGTACTAAAAGTCAAATACAAGCCTAAGGCAATCCCGATAAAAACAATAAAATCATTAAGCCAATAATGATCTATTTCCCAAAGTAAACTATAAGGATTAAAATCAAAATAAGGATTTGAATTTATACTGTTCCCGGAAAAATAATACGGGATATATCGGTAATAATTTATCAGCCCGAACGATATCAGGGATAAAGCAAACTGACTTATTTTTCTAAAAGTTAATGAATTAACAAAATCAAAAGAACTTACTATTGATTCATAATTTATGTTTTTAAGCATATAGATATAATTAGTAAAAATCATTCCTCCGCTAAAAAGTAATCCGCCAATAATTACTTTTTCTGTAATAAGCATTTTTATTCCTTCTCCGGCAGCATTAACAACATCAAAAAATGAAAGTCCATAGACAACCCCCCAGGATAATACTAACCAGAGCATTGCGTTTTTTAAGAAATAATTAAATTTATTTTCTTTTACTGCAGATTGAGCATTAGGAGCCTGTTTAGGAATTTCTGCTAAATTTTCAGAAATTTTATTGGCTTCAGCATATTGTTTTATTGTGTGTTGCAATTCCAGGCTATTCATATTCAAATGCGGTGAAAGCATGCTGTTATTTGTAGATTTTTCAACTGATATAATCAAACCATGCCCTAAAACACCTACACTGCAGGATAAAAATACAGCCTGGATAACCATAAAAGCAGTTATTTTTAAATGAATTTTTTTAAAATTATCTAACTTTTTCATCTTAAGTTTTCCATGATTTTTTACATAACATATTACAAATAAAATTATTAAATACTTTATTAAAGTATACCATAAAATCAGCTTTTTGTAAACTAATAGGTTATATCCACTTAAAATATAACCTGATTCCTTAAGGCAAAAAAAATAAGGCCGACCTAATGGTCTGCCTTATTTTTTGTTTCCAATATTCAGTGAATTTTATAGGTAATAAGTAAATATAGTTAATTAAAATTAAAACTAAATATATCCCCTTTAATGCTTATTTCGTGGTATAATACATGAAAAGGAGCCACAATGAAAAAAATCGCCTCAATTAAAAGAAAGAGAATCTGTAAGTCCCTTCACTGTAAGCGGATTTTAAGTATTTACAATCCAGGAATTTACTGTTATGCGCACCAGAGGGAAAATGACAATAAAAAGTCCCACCCATTATCCAGTATCAGCGTCCGTTAGAAATACAAGTTCTCTTTACCACAGAGAATTTTTGGCCACTAACCCTGTGTCATTTATATTAGGCTGGGTAAAACGCCTTACTCTTTATTAACGGCTGCTATCTCTGTTCTTCGAAAAACATTCCTTACAGTATACAGGACGGTCTCCGCTGGGTTTAAAAGGAACTTCGCATTCTTTGTTACATTTTGCGCATGTTGCCTTGTGCATTTCTCGCGGACGTCCGCCATAACCACCACCACTACCACCTTGTCTAAATCCCATATTTCCTCCTTGCCTGCAAGTTAAGCAGACTTTTTTGTTTTGTTAACAACTATCTCGTGATCATATTTCTGTGATTAAACTTAAAGAACGCCTAGAACAAAGTTACCTCTTTACTTCGTAATGCTCACATTGACAGCACAGGGGCCTTTATCAGACTTCTGAACCTCAAATGCAACAGGATCATCTTCATTTAAATTATTAAAGCTGACATCAACTAAACTGCTTTGGTGGAAAAATACCTCCCGGCCATCAGTATCACTAATAAAACCAAAACCTCTATCGCGCACTAATTTTTTTATTTTACCTGTATGCATATATCCTCCCTTGTAAAATAGATAAGCCCGGGATAAAATGCCCGGCCTTGTTCTTTTAATTATAACTTTACTACATTTACAGCTTGTTCTCCTTTAGGGCCTTGTTGAATTTCACACTCAACTTGCTGCCCCTCATCTAAAGATTTATAACCTTCTCCCTGAATTGCGCTATGATGTACGAATACATCTTCGCCTGATTCCAGAGTGATAAAACCATAACCCTTTGAGCTATTAAACCATTTTACTGTTCCCTGTGCCATTATCTATTACATCCTTTCTTTTAAAATTTATAGCAAATAACGTCAAAAAGAAAAAAACGCAAGGCGAACTCTTTCTTGCCTTGCGGGCTATGACCTCAATCACCTTATTTACTACTAAGTTTAGTATGCTCTGATTTTCCTTATTTGTCAACTAAATTATAAAAATAGCTGGCCTTGATTAATTTAAAAAAGCTTTAAGTAAAATCTGCTTGCTTTTTATTTTTGCCAGCTTTTATCTTAAAATTATCCATAACCCCTTGTTTTATACAATGTAAAGTGGTATTATATCTATAAAATGTCTAACAATATTACCTTAAGAAATAAAAATTATTTTATGGAGAGATTACAGTGATTAAGTAATGGTTTAATCTTTGTAATCTATTGTTAATCGTGGTAATCAGGGATAATCCAATCCAGGAGTGAGGATTATACCAGGAGGCATAAATGAGTGAGCGCATAAAAAGAACTCAGTATAAAGGAAAACAAATTATAATGTACGACTATTCTGGGATTAAAGGTTTTATGGACGAAGAGGGTAAAAAGCTAGCCCGAGAAGTAGAAGTTTTTATCGACAACCTCAAAGAGTATGATCTGCTGCAATTAGTAGATGTTCGCAACAGCTATGCTGATTTGCAAGCGGTTGCAGAATTAAAAAGATTAGCGAAAAAAATTATGCCGCATGTTAAAAAAAGTGCAGTAATCGGAGTAAAAAGGATTCAAAAAGTTATTTTAGAAACAGTTAATTTGTTTTCCGGAATAAAAACAAAAGCTTTTGATAATGTGGAAGAAGCTAAGGATTGGTTGATAGAAGATTAAATACTGCCCCAGATAAAAAAACGGGAGATAAAAATTTTTTAAATTAAACGAGATAACCAGTGACCTTTAAAAACTATTTTGTTCTGTCAAAAAAACAGATTACTTCCTGGGCAACTACATCAGAAGCAATACGTAAACCGCGCTTATCTAAATCATAAACTCCGATTACATCTTTATATTTTGCTGATTCCGGCATAAGTTTTGCAAATAAATTTTCCGATTTTAAAAGTAATTGATGATTAAAAATAACTTCCTCTTTATCCGGAAATAACGCCACATAAAATATATTTGTCTCTACTAAGTCCTGAAAAAAATGTGTGCCTAATGATAATTCCGGCATAAGATTACCTTCAGAAAAAGCAATTTCCGTTAGTATCGCAACATTATTTATTTCTGAAAAATTTACAGGTACGCCCAGTGATGGGGTCGAAGTTCCCCAGCGGCCTGGCCCCATAAGCATAATTGGATCTTTTTCTCGATCTAGGATATCCCGGTTTAATTTTCCCACCAAACGCGCGATTTCATTCTTATCGCTTAAAATAAGCTTACTGTATTCTCCGGAGTGCACATAAATTATTTTTTTAATCCCTTGTGAAATATTACCGCCTAAAAAATATCCTTGTGATTTAAAAAGAATATCCTCTGTTTTTATGTTTTGCGGAATCTCTACTTTTGGGGCTTTGCCGATAGTCTGTAAAGGCCGGCATTGCAGTAAATTGATTTTAAATTTATTGTCTTTTGTAAAATTTATCGTAAATTCTATTTCCACCGGATAATTATAATTTTCTTGAAGAGTTTTAAATATTCTGTTAAAAATATTTGTTAATTTATCGTTTTCAAATATTCCGTCAAGAGTCAGGATCCAATATTCTTTATCCGTGATGCCTCTGGCTTGCATCATGCTTATTGCCTCTTCATCCTTTAATGCAAGCTGTTCTGTGTCAACATAGGCATCTGCCGCCATAATATTTTCAAAAGGCACGGTTTCCAATGCATTTTCTTTGATATTAATAATATCCACATTATGCTGTGAAAATTTTCTTAAGTTATTCTTGTCCGCATACGGCCGGCGCAGGGGATTATCTAAAGCCACCATGCGAGGATAATCACCTTCAACCCGGTTTACCGCTCTTGTACCTAATCCAAATACTAGCCGGAGCATCCCTGATTCTGGATCCATGTTTTCATTCCAAACATAAGTGTTATATGAGACCCCGACTCCGGCAAGATCAGGGAAAAAATAATTTTTATGATGTGCTCCGGAAACCCGCTGTACAAGCAGCGCCATCTGTTCATCTAATTTATCTAATTTTCTTTGTTTTCGATAAGCAAGGGCATCTTCACTCATGGTACTGGCATAAATTTTTCTTACTGCTTCGGCAAACTGTAAATAACGCTGCTCTGGCGTGCCTTGATTAGCCAAAAATACACTTTCATATTTTCCGGCAAATGCGTTTCCAAATCCATCTTCTAAAAGCGAGCTGGATCGAATTATTATCGGGGAGGAGCCAAAATATTCTATAATTTGCTGGAATTGCTCCATAATCTCATCCGAAAATACACCGTAAAGCATTTTTTCTTTTAAAATTTTTGCGATATTAAAATAACCTTCCTCTGTTCTTTGCTGCATCCGTAATTTCCATAACTGATTTTGAACGATATACGAATAAAATATATCTGAGCCAATATAAAATGAATCGTGCGGTTCGGAAAACTCCAGCCATTTAAATGATTTATTTTTTGCGAGCATTTTTCTCGCGAGCAGCATACCCACAGTTTTACCGCCGACAAAACCCGTACCAATTAACCGAGATTTTATATCAATCAAATCCTTTAGCGAAAAATTGCGCAGGGCTAATACCAGAATCTTTTTGTTTTTTGTAATCATTAGCCTGCATAATTTTTTTACCGTATCTACAAGATTTTTTTTAACTACATGTTTTTTTACTGTTTCTTCCGCTTCTAAGAATAACCGGTCCCAATAATCAAGATTTCTTACCGCGCTCTCCAATCCTTTCTCACGAATATAGGAAAGTATTTTTACCGCATCTAAACTGTCTGTGATCGGAATACACTTGTCTTTATCTTTTTTGTGAGGCAGAAACATTGTCGGAGAATACCGGTTCCATACTTTTAAGGGATGAATATATGCGCTGCCTTCGCAATGGTATACATCCATAAGCAACTGTGTTGTCTCGCGGATATTGGCTATAGATTTAAAAGAATGATTATTGCGGAGTATCGAAAAATAAGTCAGTGTTTTAAGTTCATAAAGATAAGGGCAGGTTACCATAAAAAAGTTGCCGATCATATCATCACTAGCCCAAGCAGAAAGAAGTTCCGAAAGGCAATCAAACACATAATAGGCGCCTTCTCCTTCCTGAGTAATAATCATATTTATTTTAGTGGTGAAAGATTCAAAACCAGTAAAGGCATTAAGCGTGTATGTTTTTACTTGCTTTGAAGCTTTCAGCAGTTCCTTATGCTTAGCAAACCGCATATAGATAACTTTTTTATTTTGCCGGAGTGCTTCCCGCACAAAAGGTTTTACCAATTCAATGTAATCAGTCAAATCATCTATCTGCCAAACAACATTATCGCCGGCTCTTAGCCCGGTAATTATATTATCTAAACCTTTTATGCCTGTACTAATCATGTTTATTCACTCCTTAGCGCGAAGGTAAATTACTTTTACCCATAAGATATTCATCCATAAAATACGCACAGCGCCGGCCCTCTGCTATTGCCCACACTACTAATGATTGACCGCGGCGCATATCCCCAGCGGAAAATACATTTTTAACGGAAGTCATATATTTTTCGTTTGTCTTAACATTACCGCGTTCATCAAATTCAACTTTTAAATCAGTAAGTAAAGCTGTTTTTTCTGGATGCAAAAATCCTACCGCTAAAATAACTAAATCCGCTTCGATTTCAAATTCACTGCCCGGAATTTCTTTCATCTGCGAACAAGCTTTATTCTCGGAAAGGATAAATTCAACTTTTATACAGGAAATCTTTTTTATCCGTCCCTTTTCTCCCATAAACTTTTTAGTTAATACAGACCAGTAACGTTCTCCTCCCTCTTCGTGGCTGGAAGAAGTCTTTAAAAGTAAAGGGTATTTTGGCCAGGGGTCATTTTCACTCCGGCATTGCGGAGGTTCTGAGAGCACTTCTATTTGCACAACGCAGGCAGCACCCTGCCGATGGGCTGTGCCCACACAATCTGAGCCAGTATCTCCGCCGCCAATAACAACTACTTTTTTATTCTTTGCATTTATCAACTCCTGCTCAGGAACATGCTCTCCTGCTAAAAGCTTATTTATTTGGGTAAGGTAATCCATGGCAAAACATATACCTTTTAATTCTCTGCCTTCAATTTTAATATCTCTGGGAACACGCGCACCGCCCGCTAAACAAACCGCATCAAATTCATCCTGCAGTTTTTCTGCAGGATAATCTTTGCCGACATTAATTCCTGTTTCAAACATAACCCCTTCATCTTTCCATAACTTAATCCGTCTGTCTATAATATTTTTTTCCAATTTAAAATCAGGAATGCCGTAGCGTAATATGCCGCCTAATGATTTATCGCGTTCAAAAACAGTTACGCTATGCCCAGCTTTGTTCAGCTGCACAGCGCAAGATAAACCCGCGGGGCCTGAGCCAATAATTGCTATTTTTTTGCCTGTTTTGTATTGAATCGGATTTGGCTTAATCAGTCCTTTTTTAAATCCGTATTCTACAACGGCTAGTTCATTTTCACGAATTGTCACAGCATCATCATTAAGGCTTAAGATGCATGAATATTCACATAATGCCGGGCATATCCTCCCGGTTATCTCCGGTAAATTATTCGTTGCTTCTAAAAGATTCAGCGCGTTTTGCCAATTACCTTTAAACATATCATCGTTCCATTCCGGGATATAATTACCTATCGGACACGCCCAATGGCAAAACGGCGTTGCACAATCCATGCAGCGTGAAGCTTGTTCCTGTGAAAGATTCTCCGGCCGCAATTTAACAACATCCTTAAAGTCTTGCACGCGTTCACAAACTTCTCGATAACAAAGATTTTGCCTGGCAATTTTTAAAAAACCTTTCAGATCACCCATCCGAAGCCTCCGTTAATTCCAGCTTTTCTTCTGTTTTAACACCTTCCAGAATGCGTTTATATTCTATCGGCATAACTTTAATAAAATTTTTCAATTCTTCCTGCATATTATCAATAATCATTTTTGCTTTTTTGCTTTTTGTCTGTCTAAAATGATTATAAAGCAAATGATATATTGTATCCTTATCTTCTTCTTTTACTTGTTCTAAAATTACCATATCCAAATTACATTTACCCTGAAACGAATTATCCGCATCATAAATATAAGCAATTCCTCCGGACATACCGGCTGCGAAATTTCTTCCGGTTTTACCTAAAATAATTACCCGCCCGCCAGTCATATATTCACAACCGTGATCCCCCACTCCTTCGGCAACCGCGTATAAACCCGAATTTCTTATGCAAAATCTTTCTCCGGCTACGCCGCTGATATAAGCTTCACCGGATATCGCGCCGTAGAATGTGGTATTCCCGATAATAATATTTTCATCGTTTTTATAATCCGCTTGTCTATCCGGATAAATTATTATTTTTCCGCCGGAAATACCTTTGCCCACATAATCATTAGCCATGCCTTCTAATTCAAAAGTAATTCCCTTAGCTAAGAACGCGCCAAAGCTTTGTCCGGCAATGCCTTGAAATTTACAAGTTATGGTATCTTCTAAAAGCACTCCGTCACCGCATATTCTCAGAGCCTCTCCGCTAAGCATTGCTCCGGTTGCTCTGTTAGTATTATTAATTTTAACTGAAATTCGACCCGGCTCATTTTTTTCTAGAAAACCGCGGCACATTTTTATAAGTTTCTGATCAAGAATATTGTCGAGGTGGCTATTCTGTCTGGGACGATAATACTGCCCAAAGTCTTCAGGAACATCCGGCTTATAAAGAATCTTGGAATAATCTAATCCTTGTATTTTTGGCGGTATTTTATCTTTTTGTACTTGCAAAAGATCTGTACGGCCGATCATTTCGTTAATTGTCCTGATACCCAAATCAGCCATGATTTCACGCAGTTCACGCGCAACAAAATGGAAATAATTTACAATATGTTCCGGCCGGCCCCGAAATCTTTTTTGCAAAATACTATCTTGTGTAGCTACGCCAACCGAACAATTATTAAGGTGGCAATGACGCAGCATTACACAGCCTGAGACAATCAATACGGCTGTGCAAAAACCATATTCTTCCGCTCCTAATAAAGCGGCGATCGCCACATCCCGGCCGGTACGCAATTGCCCGTCTGTTTGTAATCTAACCCGGGAACGCAGATTATTAAGAATCAGGGTTTGATGTGTTTCGGATAAACCCAGTTCCCAGGGAAGCCCGGCATATCTAATTGAACTCCGCGGTGATGCTCCTGTTCCGCCATCTCCGCCAGAGATAAGGATCATATCCGCATGGCCTTTAGCCACACCCGCAGCAACTGTACCCACGCCTACTTCTGAAACAAGCTTTACACTTATCCGCGCATAAGGATTGGCATTTTTTAAATCAAATATCAGCTGCGCTAAATCTTCTATCGAATAGATATCATGATGCGGCGGCGGTGAAATTAAGGTTACTCCCGGAGTTGTATACCGGGTGCGGGCAATTATTTCGCTGACTTTATGCCCGGGTAATTGGCCGCCTTCGCCTGGTTTTGCGCCTTGCGCAATTTTTATTTGGATCTCATCCGCATTAACCAGATAATTTATCGTCACCCCGAATCTTCCGGAAGCAACTTGTTTTATCGCACTGCGGCGTGAATCTCCGTTTGGTAATTTTATAAACCGGTTTGGATCTTCTCCCCCTTCTCCGGTATTTGATTTGCCTTTGATTCTGTTCATCGCAATAGCAATCGTCTCATGTGCAGAACTGCTGATTGAGCCAAAACTCATTGCTCCGGTAGCAAACCGCTGCATTATATTTTCAATCGGCTCAACTTCACTAAGCAACACAGGTTTTTGTTTTGTAAACTCAAGCAGGCTTCTTAACGTCGTCGGATTATTAGACTGATCATTTATCATCTGGGCAAATTCTTTATATCGGGTATAGTTATTATTCCGGCTGGCATCCTGCAAAGCCGCAATACTTTCCGGATTCCAAAGATGAAATTCTCCGTCTTTTTTCCATTGATACACGCCGCCACTTGATAAATAAGGTTTTTCTATTTCTGTTGCTGCATAAGCCCGAACGTGTCTTTTTATGGTTTCCTGAGCTATCTGCTGAATCCCCACTCCGCCGACTCTGGATGCAGTGCCTGTAAAATATTTATTTATAATCTGATCATCTAAACCCAGAGCTTCAAATATCTGCGCCCCGCGGTAGCTGCGTAATGTAGATATACCCATTTTTGACAAAATTTTTAATATTCCGTCGGTTACAGCTTTATTGTAATTTTTTAATGCAACCTTATAATCTAATTGCACTTCTTTTTTTGCAACCAAATATTCTATGGCCTCATAAGCCAGATATGGGTTTACACAACCCGCGCCATAGCCAAACAACAAAACAAAATGATGCACTTCTCGAGGCTCAGCGCTTTCAATTATTAATGCTACTTGTGAGCGGATTGTTTTTTCGACAAGATGCTGATGCACTGCACTTGTGGCTAAAAGAGCCGGCAAAGCAACATTATCTTTATTTATCCCCCGGTCACTGAGGATAATAAAAGAATATCCTTTTTCAATCGCATATTCGGCTTCAAAACAAATCCTATCTAAAGCCCGCAAAAAACCGTCTTGGCCGCTTTCGGCATCAAAAAAAGTATAAATAGTTTTAGCTTTAAAACTGTTCATACTAATCCCGCGTATTTTTTCCAGCTCTTCATTCGTCAATATGGGATTTTTTATTCTCAGTTTATGGCTGTGTCCGGGAACTTCCTGCAACAAATTCTTTTCCGGCCCGATAAAACTTTCCAGGCTCATAACTAATTTTTCCCGGATTGAATCTATTGCCGGATTAGTAACCTGGGCAAATAACTGTTTAAAATAGTTGAATAAAATTTGTGGTTGACTCGATAAAAAAGCATGCGGAGTATCATTACCCATTGAACCGATAGGTTCTTTGCCTTCTTCCGCCATCGGTTTAAGTATTAATTTTAAATCTTCCCGTGAATAACCAAACGCTTTCAAGCTTGATAATAAATGTTCAGAATTTTTATTCACGGCACCACTGCTGATCAGTTTATCCAGGTTAACCATATTTTCTTCATTCCACTTGCCATAAGGACAACGGCGAGAAATTCTTTGTTTTATTTCAGAATCGCTGATTATTTTTTTTGATTCAGTGTCGACAAAAAATATTTTACCGGGCTCAATCCTTCCGGAAATCTGAATATCTTCTGGAGCAATATCCAATACTCCCACCTCAGAAGCCATAACTACAAACCCTTGTTTAGTTACAAGATAACGCGCAGGACGTAAACCATTTCTATCCAGCACTGCCGCAATATTTTTCCCGTCTGTAAACGCAATCGCTGCCGGGCCATCCCAGGGTTCCATAAAACAAGCATGGTATTTATAAAAATCTTTAAGCTCTTGTTTCATAAATAAATCATGTTCCCAAGCCGCAGGAATAAGCATCATCATCGCATGTTCGATAGATCTGCCGGATAATACAAGCAGTTCAAAAATATTATCAATCGCCGCAGAATCGCTGCCGCCTTGGACAATAATTGGTTTAAGTTTTTCCATATCTGCACCGAAAAACTCACTGGCCAAGATACGTTCACGGGCTCTTACCCAATTTACATTGCCGCGTAAGGTATTTATTTCACCATTATGCGCGAGGAAACGAAACGGCTGTGCCAAATCCCACTTGGGAAAAGTATTTGTACTGTAACGGGAATGGACTAAACAAAGCGCGCTTTCTATAGATGGGTCTTTTAAATCAAGAAAAAAATCACTTAATTGTGAGGGCATGAGCAATCCCTTATAACTTAATGTCCGGGATGATAGATTTGTAATATAAAAAAACTGTTTTTTCTCAACCGCGGACATCTTAACCGCTTTCTCTACCTGCTTACGAATAACATAGAGTTTTCTTTCAAAAGCCAGCTGGCTTTCTAAATTATTATTCCTGCTAATAAATACCTGCATAATCAACGGCATTGTCTGCCTGGCTCCTTCACCTAAGACAGAATTATTAATCGGGACATCCCGCCAGCCGATAATTTTCTGCTGCTCTTCTTGAACAATGCGTTCAAATAAATCAATACATGTTTTTTTGTCTTTTTCATCCTGAGGTAAAAACACCAATCCGGTTCCGTAATCGCCAAGATTAGGCAGTAAAATTCCTTTTTTCTGGCAAATCTTAATTAAGAATTTATGCGGTGTCTGAATCAGAATGCCCGCGCCGTCTCCTGTCTTAGGATCTGCGCCGACTGCGCCGCGATGGCTTAAACTTTCTAAAACTTTAATCCCTTGTTCAACAATATGATATGAACTTTGGCCGTTTATATTGCAAACAAACCCCACCCCGCAAGAATCATGTTCAAATTGCGGATCATACAAACCTTGTTTTTGGGGAAATTGCCTAAACATTAAGCATCTGCTCCTAAAAAAATTTTCAAACTCTTAATTTTTCCACTTATGAATTTCTATTCCTAATTTTTTAATTTTACTGCGTAATGTGTTACGATTAATTCCTAATAATTGTGCCGCCTTAATCTGGTTACCATAAGTTTTTTTCAGGGTATTCTCAATCAGCGGCCTTTCCATTGCCTCCACAACTGAATGGTAGAGACCTTGTTTTTTAAAAAAGTATCCCTGTTTCATAACCTTCCTCGTTTATAAAACTAATTTTAAATTGAATACTTGTTAATTACTCCTTATAAAACTGCAAGATATTTATCTAGTTCATATTGCGGAACCTGAATTTTATAATTATCCCACTCTTTTTTCTTAATCGTAATGAACCTTGAGAAAATATGTTCTCCGAGAACCTTTTTTACCAATTGACTTTCTTCGGTGATTGCAATTGCATGCCCCAAGCTATCCGGGAGAGTTTCAATCCCTTTCTTTTTTCTTTCCTCATCACTTAGATGATAGAGGTTTGTTTCCATTGGTTTGGGAACTTTCAATTTTTTTTCGATACCTTCCAATCCCGCCTGCAGCATAACGGCAAATGTAAGATAGGGATTACACGCTGGATCGCAGGCCCTGAATTCACAGCGCGTTGCTTTTTCCTGGCCCGGATGGTATAACGGAACCCTGATCAATGCGCTTCTGTTTCTGCGGCTCCAGGCAATATATACAGGTGCTTCATATCCCGGTACTAATCTTTTATATGAATTTGTCGTTTGTGCAAATACAGAACATATCTCTTTTGAATATTTTAAAAGCCCGGCAATATAACTATACGCTGTATCTGATAAAAAATCTTTTGATTTTGCATCATAAAATGTATTTTTGGATCCTTTAAACAAAGATTGATGTGTATGCATACCTGAACCATTTTCCCCAAAAATAGGTTTCGGCATAAAGGTTGCATATACGCCAAACTTGCTGGCAATTTCTTTGACGACAATTCTGTAGGTGATAACATCATCCGCCATTTGAAGTGCATCTTTATAACGCATATCTACTTCATGCTGAGAAGGAGCAACCTCATGGTGTGAATATTCTACATCTATGCCCATTTTTTCCAGGGCAAAAACAGTTTCTCTTCTTAAATCACTGGCGACATCAAGCGTGGTCAGATCAAAATATCCGCCTTTATCCAGGGTTTCCGGGCTAGAATCTGTTTTAAAGTAAAAAAATTCTAATTCCGGCCCCAAATAGAAATGATCAAAGCCCATTTTTTTTGCCCGTTCCAAAGCTTTTTTTAATACATAACGCGGATCACCTTCATAAGGAGTCCGGTCTGGATTTAAAATATTACAGATCATTCTGGCCACCCCTTTTTCTACCGGCCTCCAGGGCAGTATTGCAAAAGTATCTAAATCAGGCATAGCAATCATATCTGACTCTTCGATATCCTGATATCCGGTAATCGACGAACCGTCAAATCCCATCCCGTTTTCTAAAGCCCCGTTTAATTCTTTACTGGTAATTGAAAAACTTTTAACCTGTCCCAGGATATCTGTAAACCATAACCTTATAAATTTTATGTCTTTATCCTTGACCATTTTTAAAACTTCTTGTTTTGTCATTTTTGCCATTCCCGCCTCCTATTATTATATTACTAATGTTAAAAAAAAAGAGTGTTTTCGCTATTTCAGCTTTAAAACACCCTTGTTTTAATTTGCCCTGGCACAAACACTGTGCACTTCTGCTTATATAAGTAAAAAATGAACTGTTCTGGTAACCTATTTTTTTAATTTAATTAATAATTTTAATATTATCAAAAGTATTTTTATCTATTTCTGTTTTAAAATCGCGGATAAAGAGTTTCTCTACTAATAAAGTAGTAATTACGCCTACTATCGCCATGTTCTGGCGGGCACTAAGCTTAGAAATATCTATAACCTTACATTTATTTACTAACGCTTCTACCGCTTTCGGGGAAAAATATCCTGTTTTATGAAGATTTTCTTCGCACAATAAATCTTCGATATAGGCAGGTGTTTTTTCACCAAAAAAACTGGCAGCATCCGGCGCGCGATAGCCTTGCTTTATGCGTTGAGTTATTGCTTGAGGGATTAGTGGGCTGGCGATCTGTTTTAAAATATATTTTTCCTGAAAAACTTTCAACCGTAACCGTGGCGGTATTTTTGCACAAAACTCAATCACCCGATAGTCTAAAAACGGCATCCTGCCTTCTACAGAATGCGCCATCATCATTCTATCCCCTTGAGAGGAAAGCAAATTACCCGAAAGCAAGGTAATCATTTCGATATACTGCGCTTTAGAAAGATCATCCCAGACAGAAAAACCTGCGGGTAAATTCGGCAAAAACCCGGAATATACATCGTGTACTTTTAACTGTTCTTTTAAAGAGTCTGAAAATAAATTCGTAATCCATTGCGTTGTGCTCCAACGCGGCAGATGAGAATAGTACAGTTTATCTGTTTTTAGTAAATCCGCACGGTAAAACGATTCTAAAAATACAGATGTCTTTTTCGGCCAGTTTGGTAAATGGTTATATAATTTACGCAGTAATTGCGGCCTAATTTTAGAATTAGGCTCTTTTGCCCAAAACCGGCGTATTTTCATTTCCCGGAATAAATCATACCCGGCTAAAATTTCATCTGCGCCCTCTCCGGTTATCACAACTTTAATTCCATTATCCCTGACTAATTTTGCTAATAAAAATAACGGGGCAGGTGCAGTACGGATTAACGGCTTTTCTGTATGCCAAATAACCTGCGGCATTATTTTAGAAATATCCGAATAACTACAGTTAACCTTTTTATGGTCCACAGCTAAAAAATCTACCATTTGCTGCTGGAAATTACTTTCATCATAATTTTTATCTCTAAAGCTAACCGAAAAAGTTTTTAGCTGATTATTAAAATATTTTTTTATTATTGCCGTAATAAAAGAAGAATCCAGCCCTCCGCTGAGATACGCAGCAACCGGGACATCGGCACGTAAGCGTAACCTGATTGAATCCTTAATCAAATCAAATAATTGTTCTTGATAATGTGCTTCGGAAATATTCGGCTCATCGGGGCCAAAATTTAACTGCCAATAACGAGACAGATTAATATTTTTATTTTTGCAAATAAGGTAATGTCCTGGCGGCAGTTCGTAAATATTTTTAAATATCGTCCTCGGCGGCATTGTCGCCCAGAAAGTAAACAATTCATTTAAACCATCTGGATCTATCTGCCTTGTTATTTTAGGGTCAACAAAGATAGATTTAATTTCAGACCCAAATAATAAACTCCCTTCATTTATTGCATAAAAAAGCGGCCGGATACCCACTCTGTCCCGGGCTAAAATCATCTGCTGATTTTTAATATCCCAAAGCGCAAAAGCAAACTGTCCGTTTAATCCTTGCAAAAAATCAATGCCTTTTTCTTCGTATAAATGTATTAATACTTCTGTATCCGACTTAGTATAAAACTTATGCCCTTTTTTAATAAGATCTTCTCTTAATTCCACATAATTAAATATTTCGCCATTACAGATTACCCAGATTGTTTTTATTTCATTATGAATCGGCTGTTGCCCTCCCTTTAAATCAATAATACTTAACCGCGCATGAGCCAGAGCAACTTTTTCATTGTAATAGACGCCAAATTCTTCCGGCCCGCGGTGACGCAGAGAAAGCACTCTTTTTTTTAAAAGGTTTAAATCAATTTGTTTTTTTGAAAAATTAAACGTTCCGCAAATTCCGCACATAATCTATCCTATGGCTTTACTGCCTTCTTCTGCTGTTCTAATCCGGATACACCGGGGTAAATCCAATATAAATATTTTACCGTCGCCGATTTTTCCGGTTTTCGCCCCTTTAATAATTGCATCAATTGTTGGCTTAACAAAATCATCATTAACCGCTATTTCCAGCCTGATTTTTTTAAGCAGATTTACTTCATGGATTACCCCGCGGTAAGTTTCTGTAAATCCTTTTTGCTGCCCGCAGCCTAAGGCATTGGAAACTGTCATTTTAAAAACCTGCGCATCATATAATGCTTTTTTAACATCCGGCAATTTATGCGGCTGGATCATGGCAATTATTAGTTTCATTTTTACCTCCACTTTTTTATCAGGTATAAAACCTCTTGTTATCTATTCTGTAATAAATATTTCAAATCCTGCGTAAGATTCCATGCCGTGCTGGCTTATATCCAGGCCTTTTAATTCGTCTTCTCTGGATACTCTCAAACCAATAAACTTATCAATCGTTTTAAAAATTATAAACATTGTGATTGATACAAACAAAGCTGTAGTAAAAACTCCTAATGCCTGTACCCCCAGCTGCACAAAACCTCCGCCATGGAGTAAGCCGTCTCTAGCTAATCCTAAAGATTTACGCCCGAATATACCAACCGCTAATGTTCCCCAGATTCCATTCATCGCATGTACAGGTACAGCACCCACAGGATCATCTATTTGTATCTTATCTAAAAATACAGTACCTAAGACAACTACTATTCCACCTATTACTCCGATAATCATTGATTCATATGGCATAACAAAAGCACAAGGAGCAGTTATCGCCACAAGTCCAGCTAAAGCTCCGTTCATAGTCATGGTAAGATCAGGTTTACCAAATCTTTTCCAGGCAAAAAACATTGCCGAAAGTGCTCCTGAAACAGCTGCTAAATTAGTAGTTACGGCTACATGAGCTATTTGAGAACCATCACCAACACTTAAAGTAGAACCCGGATTAAACCCAAACCAGGCAAACCAGAGAATTAATACTCCTAAAGAAGCCAGCGGCATTGAATGTCCTTCAATTGCATTGGCTGAGCCATCTTTATTAAATTTACCGATTCTCGGGCCAAGAACAATCGTACCAATCAATGCCGCAGTCCCGCCAACTGTATGGACCACAGTAGACCCGGCAAAATCAGCAAAATTTAATTTTGCTAGCCATCCTCCGCCCCAAATCCAATGTCCGATAAACGGGTATATTGTCGCAGAAATTAAAAATGAGTAAATAAGATAGGTTTTAAATTTCATCCTTTCGGCAACACCTCCGGCAACAATAGTCGCTGCTGCTCCGCAAAAAACAGCATGAAAAAGCCACTCCGCGTATAAAGGCAAATGCCCTCCTGATTCTATATTAATTAGTGCCCAGCCATTAAACCCCATAAACCCATTGCCTGAGCCAAACATTATTGCGTAACCAAAAAGAAAAAAACCTACACTCGCCATACAGAAATCTAAAAAATTGTTCATAAGCACATTGCAGGTATTTTTTGTACGGATTAGGCCTGCTTCAAGCATGCCAAAACCTGCCTGCATAATGAAAACCATAAATGCGGCAATCATAACCCATAAAGTATCAATCCCTGCATTAGTCGCATAATTTGTTTCTTCTGCAGCATAAGCAACAATCGGTAAAAACACAATTATTACCAAAACAAAAATAATTACCCTTATAAAATACTCAAATATTTTCTTACGCATTTTTACACTCCTTTTTTATTCATTAAAAATAAAAAACGCCTTGAACTATTGTCTTTCATAGATTCAAGACGCCAATGTCTAAAAACTTATGACTTTAAAACAGTTTTAAATCATACACTTCAATGTGTATCTCCTCACTCTCTTAAAGTAAAAATCACTACTTTTTGGTAACCTTTTTTTTCCATTTTTTTATTATATTTTTTTTGTATTTTAAAACCATCACATGCGAAATGCCTATTTCTTTGGCAATTTCACGCACGGTTTTTCCCTCAAGCAAGAAAGAAAGCACTCTTTTTTCTTTAGGGGTAAGGGTTAAATTTTTTATTTCATTAATAGTAATTTTATTAGCTATATCAGAATTAAAATTAACCTTTTCATCTTCCAGAATTTCACCCAGCGTTAACCCTTGAGATGCGATTATCTCATCTAAACTGGAAATAAATCTCTTAGGCCGGCCTTTTCTTAAAAAATTTTGCAGATGAAATTCGCAGGCTTTAACCACATATGCTTCATTTTTGCCTATAGGCAGGCCCGAGGCATAATTCTGCCAAAGAAAAAGACACATTTCCTGAAAAAGGTCTTCTTCGCTGTAAAAACCTTGCAATACATACTTTCGGGAAATGTATTTAAGCCGGAACGTTATTCTTTCTAATAATATTTTAAAATCCATATTAACCTGCCATTTTAAAAATAAAAAAGGGTACTTGCTGCCATTTGCTTTGACAGAAAACACCCTGCTTTGGATTTTTTCTTAAAAAGTTCTTTCTTTTTAAGCTATTTAAAAATAAAAAAAGCGTTCTTGCGAACGCCGCTTTGTTCATAATAAAAACACTAACATTGTGTTTTGCCCCTCAACTTGAGTATACCACAAAACCATTAAATCAACAAATTTTTAAGTTTTTTAGTTACTCACAGTTTTTTATTTAGATATTCTAAATTAAATTGAATGATAAATTATGGTTTCTGCTGTTTGTGTTAAGTTGCGGGCACAAATCATTATAAAAATTAAAAATTTTTCTGTGATTTTTTCTTCACATCTAGCCTCTTTGTTAAAAAATTACAGAAATTACCGGTTATATCGCCTGTTCTAAAAACAAGGACATCTTCTCCCTTTTTGTTTCTAATAATGAAGTTACATCTTTAATATTTTTTCTTCTCTGTGCTCTTATTTGTTCAGCATTAGCAATAAATCCCTCTGCAACCCAATGGTGCAATTTTAAATTACGTAGTTTTGTTATGTATTCTAATGAATAAAAAGACAACATAAATTCCTCTGCCAATTTTTGAAGCTCACTTGAATCTAAATTATGTGTCTTAATGGGAGGAGCGCTATGCGGGTCATAATTAATCCAATCTTGATTTTGTATTAAACCTGCTTGTTGCATCTGAGCTGTTAATCTGGTTCCAGGATAAGGAGTTAAGGTAGTTAAATGTAAGATTATCGGCGCGATACTTTTAAGTGAATTAGCATAATCAATACTTTTTTGAATAGTCTTTGCATCATCCCCAGGAGCGCCAATCATAAATGCCGCGATAACTGTAATATTTTCTTTATTCAAAAGCTCTACAGCCCTATTAACATTTTCTAAAACAATATTTTTATCTAAAGACTGAAGTATCCTTTCATCGCCTGATTCAATGCCCATAAATACCGCTCTTATTCCCATTCGCTTTAAATCTTTTACAATATTAGGATTCTTGGCGATTATATCTGCCCGAGAATAAATTTCTAATTCTATATCCAACTTCTGTGCTTCGATAATATCTGCAGTTTGAGATACCCATTTTGCATTACTTGTAAAGTTATCATCTACAACATAAAAATAATTGTATCCACTTTTTTTATTTAAAGCACTCAGCAATTCCGCAAACTGCTCTGGTTTACGTGCTTTAATTACACGAGAAAAGATTTTTCTTGTTATGCAAAAACTGCATTTACCCGGGCACCCGCGGCTTGCTTCCACGGATATTGCTTTCTTTCCCCTTAATCGATATTCTACTGATGATAATAAATCATAAGCTGGTAACGGAAGTCTGGTAAAATCTTCTCTGTCTGCTTCCAGAGTTTTTATAATCTCTATATCTTCTCCCGTTTGCAATGATTTATTAAAACTTAATCCCGGGATATTTTTTAAATTATTCGCAAATTTATTTCTATTTTTGTGAACATACGCTAAAAGTTTCACGATATTGCACATTGTCCTCTCGCCTTCTCCGTACACAGCAATATCCGCACTCCCTGATTTTAATGCATTTTCAGGCAATACAGTCGCATGTGCTCCGCCCCAAACTACAATAGTATCCTTTAATATTTTTTTGATATCATTAGATATTGCAGATGCTATTTTAAAAGATGGGGTAAGAACACTTAATCCTAAAATATCCGGCTTAAAGTTTTTTATTTTATTTATAACCTCGCTTTTTTTATTTAAATCTGACATGTCTATTACCTGAATTTGCAAATCAATCTTATGCTGCTTTGCCCATTGCCTAAGTGCACCGGCAATTGAAACTATGCCCAGCGGCAAAAATTTATCTTTATGGTGATGGGTTCCTGCGCCTGCTGTTACAATATCGCTGCGTGGATACACGAGTGATACTTTAATTGTTCCTTTAAAATCTGTAACGCTGATTTCTTTGATATAATTTCTATGCTGATTTTTAAATCCAGAGTTTTTACCAATAATACGTTGTAAATTATTTATGTTAAGTTGCGGCGCAAGATATTCTTCCCCCCTGTTTCTTCCCGGAGAAAAATTTTGTGCAAATAAACAATTAGTTAATATAAATATTTGCAACATGATAAAAATTGCTGTTTTTTTATATTTAATTTTTTTATACATAATTTTTTTTTAATAAATTTTTAAATAGAGCTTGCAATAAATTTAAAATAATCGACTATATTTTCAGCCAATATTACCGATCCAGAACCAACAGGTTCTTTTAATAATATTTCTCCTTCAAAATTATTAAATATGGAGTCTTTTTTCGGATTAAGTTGCTTACGTTTATAAATTTTAACCTTACGGCCAATAAGATATTCCGAATAATCAACAATAATATCAGATTTATGTATTTGTGATTCTAAAACTAACGGACCTTCTTCTAATTCCGCTAAAGCAAAAACTTCTAGGTTTTCTCTTGGCGTATATCCACGGGTTTGCCGATCGCGTTCTTCCTTTTTAAATAAACGCGAAAAAGCATCATCAATCACACTAATTTTTAACGCCGCTAATTTTTCCAGTTCTGGCCAAAACCAGGCGTATGCTCCTTCAAGCACAAATGCATCATATGCGGCGGCATTAATTGCCAGGGTAAAACTAATTTCTTGTGAAATCTTATCAATTTTTTGCAATCTAACTGGTTCTCCAGCTAATAATTTTTGTACTTGTTCTAACAAAAATTCTTTATTTAAAGCATCTGCACCTTTGAGGTTTTTCTTCCTACGCATTTGCCTTGAGTGTTTATAATCATCTGTTTCTAGTTTTTTCCAAAATTTTTGTCTTGTTCTCAATGCTTCTGTAATCAATGCTTTTGTAATCCCGGTTTTTCCGGCAGCTACAATTCCGCAAATCGTAATTAACTTTTTTATATTATCAGGTTGATCTAATTCATAATACATTTCAATAATCAGCCGTGCAATTTGAGAAGTCACTTGCTTTAGTTCATGATAATAAAATTCAACGCGAGTCATATTATATAATTCTATCCCCGCTTCTTGCTTAAATATATCTTGCGGCACATCTATTTCTTTGATTAATTTAAATTTATCTTTATTCCACTCTGGCACATACATTGGCACCCAAATCCCAGGATAAGATCGACTAATTGACATTTCTGAAATATCTGGAATAAACATAAATCCTTTATCAATCTCTGATAAATTCACTTTTCCCTGCTTAAGTGCGAGATTAATTTTATCTGTCATGATATGAAAAATATTTTCTTGAATATTTTTAGCTGAGAGTAAAAGCTGGCGATAATCTTCCTTGATGCTAGCAACAGCTGCATTAGCAGTATATTGTTTTTCTAAAATTGCACTAATGCGGTCAATCTCAAAATATGCCCGCACATTGTTATTTAGCAGTATTATCTGCGGCGCAAGATATTCTTCCCCCCTGTTTCTTCCCGGAGAAAAATTTTGTGCAAATAAACAATTAGTTAATATCAGTATCTGCAAAATAACAATAAATAATATTTTTTTTATATAGATTATTTTCATAAACAATTACCAAAATAATAATTTTATAATCCCTAGTTAAAAAGTATTAAAGTTTACCATATTTTTACTAATAATGCAAAAAAATACTTAAGTTAATATTTTTCTTAATTCATTTAATTACAATAGATTATAAATCAGCTGTAACTTTTTATCTCTTGTTTCTAAATAAAAATAACTCTTTTTGTTTCAAAGACTTAAGTAGATTTTCTTGACTTTATGCCTACAAAAGATTTAAAATCAAATCGTAGCCGCGAACTTACCTCGTAAGTTAAGAAAATTAAAATAAATTCGCAGGTTAAAAAAAAGGTGACTCTAATGAAAACAGCATACTGTGAAATCGGTGCTTTTGTTGGTAATCCTAATCATCGTCCGCCGAATGCAAAGGAAATCCGTGAATATGAACAGTTAATCGCCAGGCATATTCATTCAGTTTTATTTTTTTGGGCCTGGGGTGAGGGGGCTTTTCCCAAAACTGCTTTAAAGGATATCCGTTACCACGACGGATATGATACAGGGATAAATTTACATGTTACTTGGGAACCCTGGAAACGTAAAGGGTTTAATGATAATTCCTACAGCCTTAATAGCATTATTAAGTGTGAACATGACCTATATATTTCAAAGTTTGCTCGTGATTGCCGTGACTGGAGTGATGTTATCCGCCTGCGCTTTGCGCATGAAATGATCCATTTTAATAATCCATCAACCCAAGGCTGGTACCCCTGGCAAGATAAACCGGAGGAATATGTAAGAGCCTGGAAACATATATACGGTATATTTAAAAATGAAAAAGCAGATAATGTGGAATTTGTCTGGGCACCATTAAATTACCCTGACTGGTTCGATGTCTTAGAGCAATATTATCCGGGAAAAGAATATGTAGACTGGCTGGGTATTGACGGTTACAACTGGGGCGAAGACGGTAAGCCGGCCTGGCCTTATGATCAAAATTTTAGCGATTTATTTTATCCTATGTACCATGCTTTTATTGATCATCCAGAAATTTTCGGACAGAAAAAGATAATGATATCTGAAACAGCCAGCCCTAAAGATAATCAATTTGGGGGAAATAAATCCACCTGGATTGAGGATATGTTCAAGCGCCTTAAAAACGAATATTCAAAAATTGAAGCATTTTACTGGTTTAATGCAAAAAAGGAAAAAGATTGGCGGGTAAACTCATCTCCCCTAAGCCTGGCTGCTTTTAAAAACAGCATCCAAGACCCTTATTTTACTTCTCATATTATTCGCAATCTTTAAATCAGGAATCACTGTTTAATTAAAAAGTTTCTCTCTTTGCTTTTAATAAATATTGTTGAAATACTTACTACTGTAAATCCATAATATACTTATTCATCACCCAAAAAACACAAAACCCGCCGAGCATCACAAAAACATGCCAGGTTTCATGCGGGCCAAAACCAAAGCCTAAATATAAATTTTTTATACCAAGAATAATCGCCCCTAAAGTATAAAACAATCCTCCGGCAACCAGCCATCGTATTCCCGGTTTTGGCAATGCTCTGACTAAAGGCCCCCAGGCAATAGTTACCAGCCAACCCATAATAATAAAAAAACTGAAAAATATAACGGTTACGGTTTGCGGCGGATGTGATAAAGTCAGTTTCAAACTCATCCCTGCAATTGCCAAAGCCCAATTAACCCCTAATAAACTCCACCCCCATTTGCCGCGCAGAACGATCAGACAAATTGGCGTATACGTACCCGCGATTAAAAAATAAATCATCGCATGTTCAACCTGGCGTAATATTTCAACCGTAGCCAAAGAAACATTCAATGAATGATATATTGCACTCATTGTATATAAAGCAATCTGGCTAACTCCATAAATAATAAATGAGACAACATGCCGTACTTTTCTTTTGGAAACAGCACGCCAGACTAACAGCGCCAAAACCACGATTGATAATGCCGCACCAATAATATGCGTAATGCCATTAACAGGTTCTCTAAAATTATTTATCCATTCAAACATATTAATAATTATTTGATAAAAAAATGGCCGCAGTAATTTCAATTACTATTTTACGTTTCGATAGATGAGACATTACCTTTAGAGTTTTTCTCTTCGTACATTAACTTATCAGCTTTATCAAGTAATTCTTCAATCGTCTGCGGTTTTTCCGGGTGATAATACATCATGCCCAGGCTCACAGTAAGCTTATATTTAAAATTAGAATTCCGCATGGCTAATTTAAGATTTTCCTTTACACGCTTACGCAGAATATCTAAACTTTCTGCTTTTAACTCTAAGGCTAATATTGCAAACTCATCACCTCCGATTCGCCCAATCACATCTGAGCCGCGGAATGTTTTATGCAGTACTTTGGCTATACACATAAGCGCTGTATCTCCCTGCTTATGCCCCAATTTATCATTAATATGTTTTAACCCATCTAAGTCTGCATAAATAAGTACCAACCCTCTTTGCATGCGATTGGATAATTTTAAAAGATGGTTTGCATATAACAAAAATCCTCTTCGGTTATATAATTTGGTAAGTTCGTCAATAAGCGAAAGTTCTCGTTGGATAACTTCTGCTTTCTTTAACTTGTCAAACTGTATAGATAATGGTTTATAGAGCAATTGATAGAGCACCGGCGACAATATGATAACCAGCATAATTGACTCTATAAGTATTATATTGGGAGATTTAGGGATAGGCAGAAGCAAGAATAAATGCCCGATTATTAAATCACATATTAATATCGCAAATATTAATATGAGGAGTAATTTAAGTGGTGAATGTTTTCTTTCAAAATCATCCGGCTTTAGTATTTTCATTATGTTTACATTATACTATTTTTCTTTAAAAACAGTATCCCAGACATTTGTTTTACTTCTCATGTTATACTGAAACCGTGAATAAAGTAAAATTCTGTTATTTAAAATTTTAGTTTGTATAGATTCTCAAAATCTATAATCTATCCCAAAACTAAAGGAAAGCTCATCGATAAAACGATACTGGAAATTAAAAGCTGTATAGTTTTTACCCGCATCATTAGTAATAAAAGCTAATCCCGCAACTCCACCGATATTATTCTCTGCCCTCATTGAACCAAAATCATAATCAATAATCCAGTCTACTGCAAAATAAGGCCATTCCATGCTATTAAATGATGTTCCTTTAGCCGAAGCTTTTACATCAGAATATACTGCCCCAGAGAACAGAACTAGCTTTTCTGATTTATTGCTAAACACAAACTCCTTGCTTAAAGCCAAGGCTGTTTGCCACTCTTTATATTCAGCCTGCGAATTCCACATGGTACTCGTAAGTGTGCCTCCTGAATATAGAGGCGGGTTATTCTCTAAACTTGTTAATTCAAATTTACCAGTGCTGCGAAAACGTGTATCGCTAAATATCCGGAATCCGTTTCCCCAGGAAAACGTATTCAGAGTTATGCCTGCACCGTACAAAAAATCCGGTTTGCCTTCAACCGTTGTTTTTAAGCCAGGTTCAGTTACCTTAAATTTCATATTGTCTGCAATGCCAATTTCTGTGTAAATATCTACATATTCTGCCCAGGAAACAAGCAGCTCAATTGTATAAAACTGACTTTCTATTTCCCGTATCAGGCTGTCTCCTTTAACCGCTGTTCCCCGTTCTTCAAGAAAACTAAAAAGAATTTTACTCCCTCCATAAATATCCGCAGATTTCTTTGCCTGCGGCCCCCGCAACTGGAAAAATAATTCATATTTTGATGGCTTTTTCTTTTCAGGATTTTCTTTCATAACTGCCGTAGGCAGGTTTATCGGTGCAGCAACTACTGAATTATTAATTAAGAAACAGCTAGATACAGAGAAAATAATTATTACCGGAAGAATTTTTCTTTTTCTTGTAAAATTTTTTATGAGCATGCGATATATTCCATATGCTAATCATAATACTACTGATATTCCCTGTCAGCAAGCAAAAAAACACTTCTCGGAATTGTTCGCCTAAAAATAGAAAAATTAGTGGCCGCTATGGTTGATGCAAGCATTATTTATAGTGATTTCTTCTAACTTTCCTTCTTTTAATTAATAAAATACTCATGTTATAGTGTTATTAAATCTCTTACTTTAATATTAATAAATTTATCTTTATAAATTTTTCTAAAAATTTTTTCTGCATGTCTTCCAGAACAATGCGTGGGGCCAACTTTTTGAACCCCCAGCTCTTTAAACTTGTCCGCAACTGTCTTGATTTCATTTAACGAACTATGCATCAAATGAAAACCGCCTAAAACGGCATAGATTTGTTTGTTAGGAAATTTTTCTTTTGCATATTCTACAATTTTCATAATTCCCGGATGCGCACATCCAGTGATAATACTTAATCCTTTATTTGTATCAACCATCAAAGCTTGTTCATAAATTTCTTTATCTTTATAATAACTTTTTATTTCTCCAGTTACATAAATATTTTCAGAGATTTTTTTAAAATCATAACTTTCAATTAAATTACCTCTTCGCGCGTTTACATTAGTTTTAAATTGATTACTAAATCCAGGGCAGCTATACACATTTATTCCTGTTTCTTGTGCGAGGATTTCCCATAACCCCCCGGTATGGTCCCAATGGTCATGCGAAATTACAATGTGTTTTATATTTTTAATATCTATATCCATTTTACGCATATTTGAAAATAATATTTCTGCTTTAGAAAAAGTATCAAATAATATATTTTCACCGATTAAAAATGCCAGGCCCCAGTTTTTTCTAAATCTTTGCCATGGGGTTGAGCCTTTGGCAATTATTGTTATATCCATTACTTAATCCTTTAATAAATAATTCGCAATTGCTCGATAGAGAGTACTCACAGCTAAAATAAAACAATGCTGATGGTTTTCCGGTAAATCCTTTATCATCATTTTTACTTGTTGTGGCGAAATGCTTAATGCCTGATCAACAGTTTTTTTATGCGCTAACCGGGCGGTAGTTTCTGCACAAATAATTGTGGCCATACACCCAAGTTCAGTATAAAATTTTATATCCTCAATAATACCATTCTTAATACATAAATAAAATTCAAGCTCATCTCCGCAAGGGCCTTTTATTATTGCCGCAGCATCCGGAGCATTCATCCGTCCTGAATATTTTGTATTTTTTGCTATTGCCATTATTGAAGGTGAGTAAATTTGTTGATCTTTTTTCATTAATTTATAATACCTTTATTTTATAAAAAAATTAACTATTTTCTTGCCTGAATAACAATAAATCCCCCCTTACCAAATCCCTTGAGTGGTTTTTGCACTTTGGCTACTTTTACTGGTAAATCAAATATTGTTTGATAATAATTAAAATTACTAAATCCGTAGTTTTGTAATATTTGTTCTATTCCTGGAATATTAAAAAATTTTGCATGTTTATAAAATAGGCTTTGTTTGCCTTGATAAAATTTTCCTAAAAAACTATCTTTATCAATAATACCAACAATAATTTGGCCTTTATTTTTTAATATCCGGTATACTTCTTCTAATACCCTGCCAGGATTCTGCATAAAACAAAGACTAATAATAATTATCGCATAATCAAAAGTTTTATTTTTAAACGGTAGGCTTTCTGCTTTAGCTACAGATACCCTTACCCCTTTTTGTGCAGCTTTTTTAAGCATTTTAACTGAAAGATCAATCCCTGTTTTTACATTTAAAGCTGCCGCAAATCTGCCTGTACCTACACCGATTTCTAATCCCTTGCCCTTTTTGGGCAAAACTCTCATGAGGGCTTCCAATTCAGACAGATAGGCAAATTTATTTCTATCATACCAAGAATCATATTTTTTATAATGAGTGTCAAAAATATTTTGCATGTTTTTATTCTGCTTCTGGATTAAATTTCTTTTCTAATTTGGTTAAAAGTTTTACTATTTGCTTGTTAATTTTATACAATTGGGACAATCCTGATTCTGCCATAGCGTTATTGTTTTCGTTTTTATCGTGAATGATTTGTTTTACCTGCCAATGCATTTGGCAATAAATCTTTTCAAGCTCATTTACCTGAGGTAGATGCGCATATTTTTTCATCCCTTCCTGGTATAACCATTTGCTCAAAATATATTTTTCACAGGAAACTGCCTGTTCTTCGCTAATATATTCTCCCCCATCAAGAAAGCATCTTAATCTCACGCTCCAAACTACGTGTTCTGTTAATTGATTCATAAAATTAATTGTTTTAGCCATATTCCGAAAAAACCCCTGATCAAGCTTAATAAATTATAAGTCCAAGTTTCCCCACCATCCATCATAGAACCTTTTCAGGTACTCGTAAAATTCTTCATCCATTGTATTTCTCTTTACATCTTTTTCTTTAAACGAATATTTATAACCAGCGCAATAGCTCATCAGAACATCATTTGCCTGAGCTATTTTTTTAAACATTTCCTCGCATTCTTTTTTCTTCTCACCTCTACATTTGTCAGGATGATATTTAATGGCAAGTGTTCGATACGCATCTTTTATTTTATTCAAAGTTGCATATTCATCTAAGTCCAATATTTTTCTCGATGCATCAATTTGCATAAAATTTGCCATTTTATTTCCTGATTTTATATTTGCATTGCAAAATTGAATCAATTATTTTAATTGTGTTTTCTACTTTTACTATGGTGATATAATAAAACAATATCTCCAATGTTTGAATTAACCTTTTTTGCAATCACCGCACATTTAGCTATAAACATAAAAAATACCGGCCTTTTACTGTTTGACAATGCTTCAAAATTCCCCTGCCCCTTACTAATTATCATATCAGCATTATTATAAATTTTTAAAAACTTTTTTGAACACAATCTAAGGACAGTTCCCGGAGCATCACTGCCGCTGGAAATAACCTCAGCAGTTTTATCAATCCCGCAAACAAGTGCATCTTTTATTAAAGCATCATTAATCACTGGTTTTTCTTTTACCGCATATATAATTTCTTTAGTCTCATCCCCTCTCTTTATTTCTTCAATCAAAACACGGTCAAATACTGTTTCTCCTGCATTATCCGCTAAATAGAGAATAGTTTTTGCACGCTGTAACTGATAAGCAAATTTTCTAAAGCCAAAAATATTCTTGTTCTCTTTTTTAATAATTTGCTCTTCCTCATAAAGCAATTTATCCAGCTCTTTATCTACTTCTAAATGATTTTTTGCGCCATAGTCTATAATATTACCGATTATAGCTATCTCAACAGCAGTTAATAGTTTGATTTTCGAACATGCCACCTTTTTTTTTAATTTATCATAAATACGCAGCCCCACATCATTGCTCTTTTGTTTTATCTGCGCGTACAAATCTGGGGTTCTAGTATTTTTTTTTAAAATTTTATTAACCATGCGGGCTACTTCCGGAGGAGAAACAGATAAAGACAATTTGGGTAAAGTCCCGGCTAGGGCATCAATAACTTTTTTCTGTTTTTTTTCGTTAAGGCCTGCCATCCGAGCCATTTCAATCGCTTGTCTAAAAAAACAAGGAATACAATCTAAATATATTTTCATTTTTATTTCTCATTATAAAAATTAACATCACTATATGAAAATCCTATTCTTTAAAAATTGAAAATAGCCTGCGAGGAATTCCTATGGCCAAGCTATCCCTTCTAATATTCGCATACTTACGGGAATCATTACAGCCAAAAGAAATATTAATATCATTCTCTAAATAAGTATTGACAGCAATGCCTCCGCAAATCGACATCATTGAGGACAAAGAAAAATTTAATCTTTTTCCTGTAAGAATATTATATTTTTTTATCAATTCCATAACATCCTCAGGCGGCAAATAAGATATGATCATGTCTGGGAAATCATCTGTGTTTAATCCAATACACTCCACGGATTTTTTTAATGCAGAAATTTGCCGAAACATATCTATAAAAACAAAATTTTTTGTTTTATGTTTGTTATTACATTTTTTTAAAATATTGTTTTTTAAAGTATTTCCCCATCCAAATACATGTTTTGCACCCAGGCAAGATATACTTTTTCGATTTAACAACACCGGCTCAAACAATGCTTTATGCGTAGCCTCGCAAAATTTAATATTTTTCAATGGTTTAATTCCATTAAGCTTAGGATTTTTCTTATAGAATTTAACTTTAATCCAATGATTTCTAAGTCTATCTAAAATATTTTGATTAATTTTTACCATTATGCTATCCTTCCCTTAAGTGTTTATTTCTTGTTTTAACCTTTCCCAAATATCAATAATTGCTTTTTTTACCGGAGAATTATCATATTCAATGATTGTTTTTCCTTCTACCATTGCCTTAACTACTGATTTATCAAAACAAATTTTTCCACTTAGTTTAATGTTATTTTCAAAACAAAATTTTTCAATTTTTTCAGACATATTAATATTTAGATCATATTTATTTATTATCAACCTTACTGGAACATTAAAGTGCTGTGTAACTTCAATCACACGCATTGCATCATGCAAACCAGAAAGAGTTGGTTCAGTTACTACTAAAGCAAGATCTATACCGGATAAAGAAGCAATAACCGGACATCCAATACCTGGAGCTCCATCAATAATAACCCAATTATAATTATTTTCTTCTGCCAATTGCTTTGCTCTATTCCGTACTAAAGATACAAGCTTTCCTGAATTTTCCTCAGCAATACCCAGCTTCGCATGTACCATGGGACCAAAACGAGTATCCGAAATAAACCAATGCCCGGAAAGGTTTTCTTGCATAATAATCGCTTTTTTAGGACAGATAAAACTGCAAAACCCGCATCCTTCACAATCAATAGGATCAATCATAAAACTCTTTTCTATAGATGCATTATTTTTTACAGCAAAAAAACGACAAACATTAAAACAATTTCCACAATTATTGCATAGGCTTGGGTTAATTCGCGCTGTTTTGCCGCTTCTAAATTCATACTTTTCTTTTATTTGTGGATGAAGTAAAAGATGCAGATCCGCAGCATCTACATCGCAATCTGCAAAACAAGCGTTTTTAGCTAAAGCTGCTAATGCTCCGGTAAGAATAGTTTTACCTGTTCCGCCTTTGCCACTAATAATAACTATTTGTTTCATTTACTTAGTTCTCAAAATTTTTTGAAACATTGTTAAAAAACTATTTTTATATTCTGGAAATTTTTCTACTATGGAAATGCCCTGAGAATAGCTTTGAGCAATTTCTTTTTTAAAAGGAATCTGCATCAATACTGGAATTTTTTCTTTTTCGCAGTATGTTTCTGTTGCCTTATCCCCTAGGTCAGAACGATTGATTAAAACCCCAAATGGTATTTTTAATTTTCTTACAACTTCAACTGCTAAAATTAAATCGTTTAAGCCAAAAGGAGTAGGTTCGGTTACCAGTAAACAAAAATCACTCCTTCTTAAAGAAGAAACTACCGGGCATGATGTTCCCGGGGGGACATCAATAATCACTGTTTTCTCTGGATTAATATATTTTTTAACTTGACGGATTAAAGGCGGAGCCATTGCTTCGCCTACATTAAGTTTTCCGTGGATAAATTCTATGCCCCGACAAACACCTTTTTCTACAATACCAATTTCCTTATTGACTTCGGTGATTGCTTTTTGAGGGCAAAAAAAACTGCAGGCTCCGCAACCATGACAGAGATTTGTAAAAACCAGAATACTTCCTTTTCTGTTTTCCTTAGCTGGTAACACAGCGAATGCATTATACGCACATACTTGGCGGCACCTGCCGCAGTAAATACATTTTTTTTCATCAATTAGCGGCACTGGAATATATGCTTTTTCCTGCTCTTTTATTTCCGGATTTAAAAAGATATGTGCGTTAGGCTCTTCTACATCACAATCAAGAAATTGCACATTTTGTATCGACAAAGCTAAATTCACTGCAACTGTAGTTTTTCCGGTTCCGCCTTTGCCACTGGCAACAGAAATAATCATTTAAATTCCTTTTAATGTTTATCCGAAATTATTAAATCCTGATTTTCACCTTTAATTTCTCTTACCCAAAAACCCCTGCGCATTAAATAATCCCTTAAATCTTTTAATGTAACAAAACTCTTATTATGATTGCGTCCTTCGGCTTTATGTATCTGGTCTAAAATACTAAATCCATTTTTATTAAAGTCACTTAAAATAATTTTCCCCCCAGGCAAAACTAAACGTATCATTTCCGCAATTGCTTTGTAAGGATTACTTAAATGGTGAATTGTATTGACCGAAAAAATCACATCAAAACTTGAATCATTAAAACCTAAGTTTTCTGCATTAGCAATTTTAAAATTTACTTTTTCTTTAACTTTGAAATATTCTAGATTTAATTTGGCTAATGCCTGGTCCTCTTTAGATATATCTACACTTGTAAAACTATAGCCCTGTTTTGCTAATGCTAAAGTAAAGTGCCCTTTTCCTGTGCCTATTTCTAAAATATTTCCCTTGATCGGTAATGAATTATTTAAAATAAATTCTTTTTCTTTATTTCGGTCTATACCGAATTTTTTAAAAACCTCAATTCTTTCTAAAAATATTTGATGATTTTCCAAGACTTTTTTTCGCATATTATTAGCCTCTACTCATGGGGATATTACACTTAGGACAATTCATATGCGTACAGGGCAATCCCGATTGATGTCCAATTTTCATTCCGCAATTAGCACAAACACAAAATCCTCCCGGGCCTCTACCCTGAATTCCCTTCCTTACAAATCTTCCTTGGCCTGCGCCTAAACCTCTTCCTGTTCCAGGGCCTTGTCCCTGAGGGCCTGTTCCATCTCCTCTTGGCATATTGCACCTCCTCAATTATATTAACTCATGCCAAAATGAGACGTTACGTTAGGTTTATCAATTGTTTTAAACTTATTATTTTTATATTGTTCAATAATTTCTTTTATTTTTCCCGAAGCTCCAGTAATAACTCTTATCCCTCCAGCTTTTAAAGTGTTAAAAGCATTTGGGCCTACATTCCCGGTAATTACAATTTCTGCTAACTTTTCTGATATTAATTGTCCGGATTGGATTCCTGCCCCGCCCGAACTATCAATATTAGGATTTTTTATTGCTTCAAATTCCAGAGTATCAGGATTAACAATTATAAAATACTGGCAACGACCAAAATGAGGATCAACCTGTGATTCTAAATTATCTCCTTGAGACGTAATACATATTTTCATTTATTTTCCTCCTATTCATGTTCACAATCATCTTCGTGGGGATGATCACAAGCTGTTTTTTCTACTCCATAACCTTTTCCTGCTCCGGGACTACAAAGGCTTTCTCCTCCTTCAAGCTTTCCATTAATAAAAGCCTCAATCACATTATCAACTTTACCGCTAATTCCCATTATGGTTTGGATATTAACTTCGGAAAATAATTCTCTTGCTCTCATTCCCATCCCCCCGGCTACTATTGCCTGCACACCTTTCTCATGCAAAAAACGCGGTAAAAATCCCGGATGATGTCCCGGATTATTTAAAATTTCTGAGCTTATTATTTTATTCTGCTCTATCTCTACAATTGTAAAAGCTGGACAGCGACCAAAATGAGCAGATACTAAATCTCCATCTGTAGAAATTGCAATTTTCAAAATTAACCTCCTTTAATGATCTCGCCTTGGCGGGAGAATTAAACCCCGAATCGAACTTGTTCTGGTTCGGGGTTAATCCAAATCTCTTCACTATTTAGTTTCTTCCTCTTCTTTTACTGCATTAAGTTCTTTTATCCGCTGATTTATAGCTTGTATTTCATCTTGCATAAATTTTACCTGTTCTTTTAAAAATTCAGTTTCGGTTCTAGGTGTAATCCCAAAATCATTTACTCCATAAGCATATGAAGCCATTCTCCGCCAGCCAAATCCCTGTCCTCTACCATATCCTCTACCAAACCCCCGTCCATAACCAAAACTACCACGTCCAGGCGCTGAATTCATATAGCCTGATACAGGATAACCAGCACAATAACCTCTTCCGCCACCTGTAAATGGACCTTGCCCTCTTGGCCCAGTTCCGTCAAAACCTGGCATATCAATCACCTCCTAAATGAGTCCCGCCGTATTCTTGCAGAATGCAAGAGTCGGGACGAATTTAGTCTTGCCAATGCACACTCCCTTGAATGGACTTGGCAGACAAATATTTTAAATCTTTTTTATTAATGAAAACCATTTTCATTAATAGGTTAAAAAAATTTAGCTTTTTTTTCTGCATTTATCACATATTCCATAAAATTGAATTATGTGACTTGTGATTTCAAAGTTGTATTTATTAGACAATCCCTTCTCAGTTTTTTTCAGTAATTCTATTTCGTCATTTATAAAATCAGTATACTCAATTATACGATTACATTCTTTACATACCAGATGATGGTGATGATGACTTTTCTTTGATCCCTCAACAAGTTCATACCTTGATCTTCCGTCTCCAAAATCAAACTTAAAAACAAGACTCATGTTAACCAGTATTTCTAGTGTCCTATAAACAGTTGTCAGTCCAACCGCCGGGTAAATTGGATGAATTTTATTATAAATATCTTCTGCGCTGAGATGTTTATCTGCGATCATTAACGCATCTAAGATAGCCTCTCTGCCTGCTGTAATTCGATAACCGCAGCCTCTGAATCTCCCATGCCACCACATTGGGCCTGTTCCATCTCGTCTTGGCATATCAAAACTCCTTATTGAAAACTATTCCCATTTATAAATATACCTTATCTTAAAAACTTTGTCAAGTTTTTTTACTTATTTTAGTGATATTAGAGGTTAAAAATTATGGATTGTTATAACTTTAAGATATTACTCTTCGCCATCTTAAGTGATATAAAGCGTAATATTATTTTGATTGCGCACTACGGATAATCCGCTTACGATTTATTTCTGTTAAATGCCATTTCCGAAGCCTGATATGCTTAGGAGTTATCTCCACTAATTCATCATCCTCGATAAACTCAAGCGCAAACTCCAGGGTCATTTGCCGCGGAGGGATAAGTACAATCGCCTCATCACTTCCGGATGCGCGCATATTCGTTAATTTTTTCCCCCGTAAAGCATTTACAACCAGATCTGTCCCTTTGTTGTTCACGCCAATGATCATACCCTCATATAATTTTTCTCCTGGTTTAACAAAAATCTCACCCCGTGCCTGTAAATTATAAAGCGCATAGGCCACTGTATCTCCGCTTCCCTGGGAAATAAGTACGCCGTTTTGCCGTGTCGGCAGAATTCCTTTATAAGTTTGGTATTCAAGAAAATTCTGGTACATAATACCACTGCCTCGGGTCATCATCAAGAATTCGCTGCGAAAACCAATTAATGCCCTTGAAGCAATCACAAATTCCATGCGAATAGTACCTAAAGATGTTTCTTTTATAACGCGCATTTGAGCCTTGCGAACTCCCAGCGCTTCCATAACAACACCCTGGTACTCATTTTCCACCTCGATAATCACCTCTTCAACAGGTTCAAGTGTTTGCTCTCCCATTTTCTTTAAAATAACCTGCGGCCTGGATACTTCCATCTCATACCCTTCACGCCGCATTGTTTCAATAAGAATAGCCAGATGCAGTTCTCCGCGGCCGGAAACTTTTAACCGCTCAGTTCCTTCAACTGCCTCAACTTTAATACCCACATTGATCATTGCCTCATGCTCAAGGCGCTCCCGCAAATGTCGTGAAGTTAAAAATCTGCCTCCATCCTTACCGGAAAGAGGGCTTGTATTATGAGAAAAATTCATCGAAATCGTCGGCTCATCTATTTTAATCGCTGGCAATCCTTTTGGCTCATCAACACATGCAAGTGTCTCACCCACCTCTACGTCTTCTATCCCGGATATTAATATAATATCTCCGGCGATTGCTTCATTAACTTCAACTCGGACTAGGCCGCGATACTTCATAATCTTAGTTGCCTTACCTCTGACAATCGTTCCATCCCGTTTAACAAGCGCTACAGGATCTCCCACATGCACAGTTCCGTGGAAAACTCTGCCTATCGCAATTCGCCCCACATAAGAATCATAATCAAGCATTGTCACCAGCATTTGAAAAGGTAAATCAGGGTTAGCTATCGGCGGCAATACTCTATGTAAAATAGTTTCTAAAAGCGGTTTCATTGATTCTTTGGGTTCATCAAGATCAAGAGTTGCATATCCATCTTTTCCTGATGCATAAACAATCGGAAAATCGAGCTGTTCGTCAGTTGCATTCAGATCACAGAAAAGATCAAATGTCATATCCGCCACTTCATCCGGCCGGGAATGGGTACGATCAAGCTTATTGATTACAAGTATGGGTTTTAAATGTAATTCCAGTGACTTTTTCAAAACAAATTTAGTCTGCGGCATGGGCCCTTCAAAAGCATCAACAAGCAGAAGCACTCCATCAACCATCTTCAAGATTCGTTCAACCTCACTGCCAAAATCAGCATGACCCGGCGTATCAACAATATTGAACTGTACTCCTTTATATTGCAAAGAAGCGTTTTTAGACAGAATAGTTATCCCGCGTTCTTTTTCCAAAGGATTTGAGTCCATTATCGCAGTTTCGCCTTTTTTAAAATCATAAGCGCCGGTATATTTAAGCAAGGCATCGACAAGCGTAGTTTTCCCATGGTCAACATGCGCGATAATTGCAATGTTCCTTACATCTTTTCTTCTTTTTTGATTTAGCATATTTTTTCTATTTTTCTTTTTTTTACAGTAAATTAATTGATTTTACTTATAGTAATGTCAAGCAAAGAATAGTATCGTAAACAGTATTGAAAGGTGAATGTTTTTTCAAAATCATCTGGCTTTAATATTTTTATCATGTTTTCATTATGCTGCTTTTTTTATTTTAAAATATTAGCCTTCTTATGCTCCGTGCACATCAGTGCCAGTATTTTTTACTGGCACTAAAGAGAGCAAAATGAGCAACCGCTATCCCTGATAAAAAAGAGCACGCTGAATCATTTTTCCTTAATCATTTTTCTTAAGAATTTAAAACATTCTGTTCCTTCTGTCTCAACGTTAACTTAAAATTTCATACCGTCTATTTCCGCAAGCATATTTTCCCGGGCTTCTGGGGAAATTGCCGGCACTGCGTAGAAAAATCTATGCAGGATAACTTTCATCGCGCAAAACTCATATATACCGTTTTTAAAGATATTTTCTAGCGCGTCTTTAAAACCGAATTTTAAATAATTCTCTTGTGTCCCGCCGGTGGTATTAATAATCACAACTTTTTTGTCCGATAAAAGCCCTTTGATGCCTTCCGGCCCAACCTCATAAGCAAACCCATAAGAAAAAACCCGGTCAATATATCCTTTAAGTACCGCCGGCATTCCGAACCACCAGATCGGATGAATCACAATCAACACCTCGGCTTCTTTGATATATTTTTGTTCGGTCTTGATGTCATCCGGAGTTTTTCCTCCCTGCATTACCTCAAAATCCGCACCGCCTAAGACCGGATTCCATTCTATTGCATACAATTCACGCACGCTATATTTCTTTTTTTCTTTTTTCAACTTTGCTTCAACGCGATCCTTGATTGCATGATTAAAACTCTGGGGATTAGGATGCGCATAAATAATTAAATATTTCATAAGTCCCTCCTTTTTAAAAATAGTGTGCTTTATCTGCCTACCTTAAAACTCACTTAAAAACAACTGGAGAATAGATTTTAACTTCCTGGAGATTCTGTGGATTCCTCAGGACAACTGGCTATAAGTAGAATCGGTAAAATGTGCTATTAACTTTATTTATATATATCTAAAATTTGCACTCTCGTTGCTTCAAGCCGCTGAGTGATAACAGTAACAAACCTTTTTAATAAATGATATCCCAAGTCTGTATTTTTTTCACATTTATCCCTGAGGCATTTTCCATCTAATGCAATCACGCGGGTATCTTCAAAGGCCCGCGCACTAAACCTATAGCGATGCGGAGGAACAAGCCACGACCAGCCCAGGATATCTCCCTCACCAATAGTCTGGATTATAATTGAGGATGGCTTTGCGATATAAATTGCTACTTTACCATGCCGGATAAGATAAAAATTGTCTGCAGGCTCTCCCTCCTTAAGGATGATCTCTCCCTCTTTAAACCTAACATTAGAAGCACAACCTATTATAATATCAAGGTATTTTTTATCTAAATCTTTGAAAAAAGAATGCTCCTTCAAAATAGGTTCAAGTGTTTCCATATCTCCTCCTACTTGTTTTTCTTTAATTATACTCTTCTTAGATAACTTCTGCAAATAAAAAGGAGAATGCCCGTTCAGGATTTTCTCCTAATTCTCACGAACCTTTAGTTCGTAAGTACAATATTGGCTCACTGTGTTGGACGAGTTTCACCCTAAGAAATTGCTAAGCATTTTCAGGGACTAAAGTCCTGGGAATCCAGAGAATTCCACAGGGGCATTTTTTTCAAGAAAAAAAACAATCCTGATTCCTTTTCTTATTAACTTGCCCGTCCTAACGTCTTGAACCAGATTCTATTCTTTCCCGTCATCTTAGCTTTATACATCGCCTGATCTGCTTCTTTTACAAATTCTTCAATTGTCTGCCCTGTTTGATATTCGGCAATGCCAATACTAACTGTTTTGTGCACATAGTATTCTGGGTTTACTTTAGCTTGCGGATAGAATTTCATTGTTTCGATTTGTTTACGGATCCTTTCCGCTGGCGTTATAGCAAAATGTACAGCTGTCTCAAGTAATAATATGGTAAATTCTTCTCCGCCGATTCTAAAAGCGTAATCAGTTTTTCTTAAGTTGCTGGTAAAAATATCTGCCAGTTTTATAAGCACTATATCTCCAGCTCCATGCCCATATTTGTCGTTATAATTCTTAAAATTATCTACATCAATATACAAAAGCGACATTGAACGTTCATACCTCTGGCATCGGGGGCATTCCATATTAAGATATTCATAAAAAACGCGGCGGTTATATAATTGGGTGAGAACATCTGTTCTGCTTAATTTTTCTAATTCTACATTTTTTCTTTCTAATTCCTTATACAGTAATTTAATCCCTTCATTTGTTTTCTTTGTTGCCCACATTTGATCATTAAGTTCCTGCTGGAGCTCATTTATTTGCTGCTGAAGAATTCTATTTTGTCCCATAAGATCAATTTGTTTTTCTTGATCTTTATTGTTTCCACCTCCAGCCATTATATAGATCTCCCTTTTAAAATTCTATCCAATAAGCTTTTTTACCGCAAGTACAATCTCTGAACAATCGCTAGTTTTTGCGCAATAATCATCTGCTCCGGCTTTTCTTGCCTGTAAAGCATCAAAGGCATCTATTGACCCTGTCATCATAATAACTTTTGGTATTGTTTCTTGTTGCCAGGATTTAATTAAACTACAAACTCCAAAACCGTCAATCCCTGGTAATATTGTATCTAAAATAACTACGATCGGTGCTTCAGCCTTAGCTTTTTCTAACGCCTCTTCTCCTGTTGCCGCAGTTAAAACATCATATTCTTTTTCAAAATTATCTTCTAATATTCTCAAGATTGTGGGGCTATCTTCAACAATAAGAATTTTTTTCATATTTACCTTTTTCCTATATAAAATGGGTTAGCGCAGCAGGCCTTTGTGCTTATTATTTAAATGATACTATCTAGGTTAGAGTTAGTCAATACTAAATAGCTGCCTTTCTTCTATTTGTTGCAGTCATGTTTTGCCACAACACCTGGCAAAACAGATGTCCCTTAATAATTGCTGTCCGGACTTCTGCCTAACTTATCCCGTAAAAGGCGGGAAAAAACCGCGGGACAGGTCATCAACCACATAAGAATCCTCATAACTTTTACTGTGTAGGCTCTTTTGTTTACCCGCTAGTTTTTTTTAACTACTGTTTTCTTTTTTCAGCTTTTGCGGATTTTACTGACTTTGATTTTTTTGTAGATTTTGCAGGTTTTACTACCTTTGGCTTTTTTACAGCTTTTACAATTTTAACTGATTTTGGCTTTTTAGAAAGCTGAACATTTATTGGTGTTTCTACTTTAGGATTGTCAATTACAAGCGGTTTAAAACTGTTTTTATTTCTGCGTCTTGCAAAACATTGTTTGCAATATACCTGACGATCGCCCTTTGGCTTGAACGGAACCTCACAGTCCATACCACAATCTGCGCAAACTGCTTTATACATCGGCCTGTTTTCCCTTGCCGGTTTCGGCCTAGGCAAAGGAATTACCGGCGGTATCGGCGGCTTAAGGACAGCAACAGGTTGCGGCGGGATACGGCTAAGAACCGTATCTAACTTTGCTTCAAAAGAAGTGAGCTTCTGTACCAACACCGTAAGCAGGCTAACAATATCCTGTTTAGCAGATGTTGATATTGAAGGTTTTTTCGGCTTTATACTTTTACTAATAACAGTTTTCTTTTTCGTGCGTTTTTTCATTCTGTCTCCTTTTTTAATTTTTTTTGTTTAAAAAATGAAAAAATTAAATTTATATTATTATTATAAAATAAAATGGGGCTCACTGCAATCGACTTATAGCGTTTACAGTGAAACTTGTATGGTTAACTGGCTCCTCGCGCAGGCAGATGCACATAAATACTATTGTGATTGGGTAAACTTTGTATTTACTTGAGAAAAATGTAACCTCTTAGGATTTACTGGGTTTTACTGGTTGAGGGATTATATTCCCAATGAAAAATTCATCCACTAGATGCCCGAATTTTAGATAAATTTTATCGTTATTTATTTTTAGAATTGTATATTCATTAACTGTTTGTCCGGGGCGATAAGGCTTACCAGAAATCATCACAAAAGGATCTTCCTGATCGTACATGATACCTTCAATTTTTTCTTGATGAGTAAATGTCAGCAAAGCTGATGATTTATAATCTAAAGGGTTTTTTAGCACTTCGTAATAAAACCGTAATCTGGGATATACCGGATTATTTTTATCGCAATATTTTAAAGCCTTTCGTAAAGGCTCTTTTGCTTGGCTGTACTCACGAATATTCATATAAGCAATCCCTATGTTGACATGGGCTCCCCAGTGTTTTCTTTCAAGTTCTAATGCTTTTTTTGCATAAGCAATTGATTCTCGAAAATCTCGCACGTCTTTATTACTAACATACACGGGGATACCTTTTTCCATATAACATTCACTCAAGAAGTAATACAAATCCGCCTGCAGCTTTTTAGTTGGTTCTCGTTCAAGAAGGGATTGAAATACCATAATTGCCTGATCATATCTGCCAATATTATAATATTTTTCTCCCCTATTCACCAAAGCCATCTCCTCAGCTGATGTAAAATAGTTTTTAGTATCGTCGCTGTTTTCCTCCTGTGAAAGCCTCTTAACTTCTTCTAAATTAATACTATCTAAAAAAGCATTCACCCCTCCATCCCCTTGGAGCTTGGCAAAACTTTCTTTTGTCCCCGCAACATAACATTCAATTAATCGAGGGCTTTTATCTTCCTTGGCCACATATTGTCTGATTTTAAGGGAAACTTTTTTCCCCTGATAAGAGATGCTATCTTCAGTTTCTAATAGATGCCAATTAAACATTTTTGTCGAGAACGTCATTATCTTTTTTGTTTCGTATCTCTGCTTCTGTTTAGCCTTTTGTTTATCCCTAAGCCAGGCCATAGCACTTTTTCTCGGAACATAGAGGGTTCTTAAATATATCTCAAACAATCCCCCCTGATTTTGAAAACGAAAAGCATAATCATAGGTATAATCATCCTGACTTTCAATCCTTTCCCAATGTACCGGCTTTTTAAAAGTCAGCTTTTTAAGTGAGGTTATGTCGTACTGTACTGCACAGGAAATCAGGCTGCCAGTAAAAATAATAATTACAAATATGAATAATATTCTTTTCATTGATTTATCCTTAAAAGAAATTCTTAAAAAAAATTGTAGCATCTAAGAGCTCTTCTTGTCAATAAAACAAAAGAGTAGGTAGGGAAAATATACAAAGAACTAACTATGTTGCGCTTGAAATAGCATTGTATTTACATGCTGTTATACAGGCACCGCAATCAATACATTTGTCTGAATAAAAAACCACGGTATTCTTTCTTTCTAAAGCACCAGCTGGACAGACCTCAACACATCCCTCGCATGTTCCGCTACAACTACAAGTAGTACATTTGCCATCTTTAAAACAACATTTGTCATAGTCAATAACAATCATTTTAACGTTCCTCTTTACTATATATTATTGCATTCCAAAATAAAACCAGCTATAAGTATTTACTATTTTATCAACATATCCTCATTTTATTGTAGCTATTCATCACAGTCAATATAATCTTCTTTTCTTTTTTCTTTTACTATGCTGCTTTATTGTACTGTTTCAGGGAGTTCTACTACGGGAAAATACATAAAAAAAGCATGGTAACTTTTTATTTAAAAAGCCCAACATCTAAAGACGCTGGGCTTTTTAAAAACTTTCGGAAGATACTTATATCATAAAAATTCTAAAATTATGTTTCAAGATCAAACCTATCAAGGTTCATTACTTTGTTCCATACTGTAATAAAATCGTACAGAAATTTCTCCTGTGAATCCTCACATCCATAAACTTCTGCCAATGCCCGAAGCTGTGAGTTTGATCCAAAGATAAGGTCAACACGGGTTGCGGTCCATTTTAATTCACCTGTTGTGCGAGCCCTGCCCTCAAAAACATCTTTGTCTTTGGATGATAGCTTCCATTCTGTACTCATATCTAGAAGATTGATAAAAAAATCATTCGTAAGTATCTCTGGACGTTTAGTGAAAATCCCGTGCTGAGATTGTTTAAAATTAGTATTCAACACGCGCATACCTCCAACAAGAACTGTCATTTCCGGAGCTGTCAAAGTTAACAGCTGCGCCCGGTCCACCATCAACTCCTCAGCAGATACAGCGTATTTCTTTTTAGTGTAATTGCGGAATGCATCAGCTGTTGGTTCCAGCACGCAGAATGAACTTTCGCCTGTTTGTTCCTGCGTTGCATCAGTACGTCCTGGCGTAAACGGCACATTTATATCATAACCCGTATTCTTTGCCGCTTGTTCAACTGCAGCACATCCGCCGAGAACAATTAAATCCGCTAAGGAAACCATTTTTTTACCTAATTGAGATTGATTAAAATTTTTTTGTATTTGCTCAAGCGTTTTTAAAACAGTATTTAATTTTTCCGGTTCGTTAACCTGCCAGTCTTTTTGCGGCGCAAGACGAATTCGCGCTCCGTTAGCACCGCCGCGTTTGTCAGAGCCGCGAAATGTAGAGGCCGAAGCCCAAGCAGTTAAAACAAGTTGAGAAACAGAAAGATTTGAAGAAATAATCTTACTCTTAAGCTCTGCTATATCCTTTGAATCTACTAGCTCATGATCAACTTCAGGCAGAGGATCCTGCCAAATTAGTTTTTCTTTAGGAACTTCTTTTCCTAGATAGCGAGATAAAGGTCCCATGTCACGATGTGTGAGTTTAAACCAAGCGCGTGCAAATGCGTCTGCGAATTCTTCAGGATTTTTCTGATAACGCTGCGCGATCGGCCGATAAATTGGATCATAGCGCAGGGAAAGATCTGCTGTGGTCATCATCGGCCTGTGCTTTTTTGATGGGTCATGCGCATCCGCGATCATGTCTTCATCCGCCACATCCTTGGCTAGCCACTGATTAGCACCTGCCGGGCTTTTAACCAGTTCCCATTCGTATTTAAACAAAATATTCAGATAACCCATATCCCATTTAGCCGGGTTCGGCTTCCAAGCGCCTTCTATACCGCTACTGATTGTATCCGCACCTTTGCCGCTGCGAAAACTGCTTTTCCAGCCAAGTCCCTGCTCTTCTATTGGAGCAGCCTCAGGTTCTGGCCCAACATATTTTGCCTCTGCTGCGCCATGACACTTACCAAACGTATGTCCGCCGGCAACCAGGGCAACAGTCTCTTCATCGTTCATAGCCATGCGCGCAAAAGTTGTACGAACATCACGGCCAGAAGCAACTGGATCTGGATTTCCATTAGGCCCTTCCGGATTCACATAAATTAATCCCATTTGCACAGCCGCCAGCGGATTTTCAAGATCGCGTTCGCCAGAATAGCGTTTATCACCCAGCCATTCCGATTCAGAGCCCCAATAAATATCCTCCTCCGGCTCCCAAATATCTTCGCGTCCACCAGCAAAGCCAAAAGTTTTAAATCCCATTGACTCAAGTGCGCAGTTACCTGCTAAAATCATCAGATCAGCCCAAGAAATCTTTTTACCGTACTTTTGCTTAATCGGCCAAAGCAAACGGCGCGCTTTATCTAAATTCACATTATCAGGCCAGCTGTTTAAAGGCGCTAAGCGTTGGTTGCCAGAACCCGCGCCTCCGCGGCCATCATTAGTTCGGTATGTGCCGGCACTGTGCCATGCCATGCGCACAAAAAGCGGACCGTAATGACCGTAATCCGCCGGCCACCAATCTTGCGAATCTGTCATTAAGGCATAAAGGTCTTTTTTAATAGCATCAAGATCAAGTTTTTTAAATTCCTCAGCATAGTTGAATTTCTTACCCATCGGATTGCTTTTAGTATCATGCTGATGAAGAATTTTCAAGTTGATTTGATTCGGCCACCAATCTTTGTTTGATGTGCCTTTACCTGTTACTTTTTCACTGGTCATACCCGTTACTGGACATTTTCCCATTTTTTACCCCCATTTATTTTAATTTAAGCGGTTTAAAACAAATAAACCAATCCAGGCATTTTATACCTTCTTTTTTTGCGCCATCAACGCGCTCTTTGGCCGAACCGCAGCTCCCCGGAGGAGGCACAATAACATCATCGCCTGGCTGCCAATCTGCCGGAGTCGCGACATTGTACTTTTCTGCTGTTTGCATCGCAATCAACATGCGCTTGATCTCCTGAAAATTACGCCCGGTTGATGATGGATAATACATTAATGCACGCACTTTTGCTTGAGGATCAATAAGAAATACCGCTCTTACCGCACTCGAAATACTTGCCTGCGGCTACACCATACCAAACTTTTTTGCGACATCCATAGTTAAATCGGCAATCACAGGAAAATTGACTTCAATGTTTTTCATTCCTTTATATTCAATTTTTTCCTTTATGGTTCTTAGCCAGGCAATATGGCTGTAATGGCTATCGATTGATAGCCCGATAAGTTTACAATTTAATGCTTCAAATTCTTTCTCCATCGAAGCAAAGGTCATAAACTCAGTTGTGCAAACAGGCGTAAAATCCGCCGGATGGCTGAAAAGTATTACCCATTTTCCTTTATAATCTTCCGGAAACTTGATATGGCCTTGTGTTGTATCTGCCTCAAAAGCAGGGGCAAGCTCACCAATAACCGGCATGTGTGTTCTCTCGCAGCAATTTTGTTCCATAACTTTCTCCTTCCTTATTATTATTTTTTCATTTTGGCTATTTCTTCTTCAACTTCTCCGGCGCCTTCATCATAGAACTTCTGCTCATCCGGAGCTAATTCTTTCAATAGTCTTAAAAATTCTCCGGCATGCACTCTCTCCTCATCTGCAATATCTTGTAATACTTCCTGCGCAAGTTTATTATCAGTTGATTCTGCCAGCTGCATATAAAGCTGAATCGCTTCATATTCTGCGGCAACCATAAAGCGGATCGCGCGAACCAACTCTGTTTTGCTGATTTTTTTCTCTTTTGCTATCCCTGAAAAAGGTGATCCAAATTCCGGCATAATTGCCTCCTTTCTTTAAATAAGCGCATGACTTACGGAGCGTTTTAGGATACGTCAAGTCAACCTGCGCGAATTTAGTCCGAAATGGCTGCGGCTTAGCAGACATTTTCGTAATCATTATTACCTGCATTTTTCACAGATAAATTCTAATATTACTCGTTTATGCAGTACGTTATATTTCTTTTCGATACTGCGGGGGATTTTTAAATCATCAAATTCTTTATTATCAAAATCAATAATTTTGCCACATTTTATACAACTTAGATGATGATGATTTTCTATAAAAGGATCAAATCTTTTTTGTCGGTTATAGCTTTCAGCTATTTTAATAATACCGATATCCGCATAAGACAATAAAGTTCTGTTGACAGTATCAAATGAAATATTAGGAAAATTTATTTTTATCTTTTTATAAACATCATCAGCAGAAGGATGCGTTAGATCATCTTTTAATGCTTCATATATCGCTATCCTCTGAGGAGTAATGCGTAAATTATTTTCCTTACACCTTAGCTTAAAAACATCAATAGAATTATTTTGCTTATTCATATTTATTACTATATAGTAATTATTCCTATTTGTCAAGTTGTTTTTACAAATAAAAAACCGTCCGGGTCTCCTCCCTGACGGTCTTAAGTCCTAATTAAATTCTACTCTTCAAAAAGTAACAGGTCAAGAAAAATGAATTACCCCCCCCTCCTTTCATAATAAAAACCCCCTCACATTTCTGTGAGAGGTTTTTTATTATTGGCTCCCCGTATTACCTGTCCCCAGCGCTTGATTTGTAAGCAAATCAGCAGGGGGGACGAGTTTCGCAACTTTTTGGATGAGTTTAGGCAGTGGTGCTTGAGTGAGGAAGCGAGCAGGTTACATAAAGAACTGACTATTGCGTAAAATGTTATAATTTTATCGCTTTCTTTATCTTATAATTCTTTTTTGTTAAATAATTTCCTAATGCTATCGAAGTTATAATAACCAAAGGCAAAGATATCAATAGCCTTATTGCTGTAAATTTGAGCCCGACAAAAGACGCTTCAAATACTGTCATCGGTACCCTTGTAATGGCGGATGCTCCGAGAAACGTAAAAATAACGCTTAACTTTGCGCCTTTGTTGTATAAAGCGTGTGCTATGGGCAAAGCCACATATAAACCGCCGATCATAGTCCCGGCAAGAAGTATAACCCAAAAATACCCCTTAACGCCTGAATCATCGCCTAAATGCTTTTCAACCGTTTCTTTCTTTACCCACACCTCAAACAACCCAATAAGAACAAACGCAAAAGGCAATACCTTAAACATATCTATAGCGAAAGATAAAAAATTCCGCCCGATCTCTTTCCCCGGGGCAAAACCAAAAGAAAACGAAATGATTAAAAACAAAAAGTAAGCACTGATCACAATATTTTTTATGGCATTCTCTTTTTTCATCAGAAAATCTCCCCGAAAAAAATACCGGTCGCCAATGCCACGAGCAATGCGATACCAAAGCTGATCACATTTCGCATAACAGTCACCTTTAATCCGAAATATTCTTTCTCTATCGGATATGTGAGCACCCCAATCATCATCAAAGTAGTGGTAAAAGCAGACAAAACCATATAAGAAACTCCTTGTTTCAATAAAATTCCACACAAGGGGAAAACTATGAATCCAGGCACCAGCGTTATAGAGCCAAAAAAAGAGGCAAAAAGAACACCACGTAATTGGCTACCATCCCCCAGATAACTTAAAAGAACTTTATTAGGAAAAACAAAAAGAACGATTGAGGTAAGAATGAGCATCATTAAGAAAGCAGGAAAAATATTTACAAATTTCCTAAAAGCTATTTTAGCCGCTTTAAGCGTTTTCTCGCGACTTGTAATAAAGGAAACCAGCACTATTAACCCTGTTATTGCATATAACCCTAATATCCTCAAAATGTCACAACCTTATCGCTCTCCTTAACAATATAATACATATCTTTCATTGTAGAAATAGGACACATTTCAGAACTTTCCTGCTCTCTTGATTTAATACAACTACCGCAGGCATATATTTTCCCGCCAGATTCTATCAGTTTCTCTGCCTGTTCAACTGTGTTAAACTTCTCCGTGCCTATTTTTTGATATTCAACCCCCTTACCCATAAAGAAAACCTTAACGTCATCTTTTTGGGACAAGCAAAAATTAGCATATCGCAAAGCATTCCAACAAGTCTCAACATCATTGCTTGAAATTATAACACCTATTTTCATTGTTCGCCCCTCCTTTTAATGCATTATATCCCAAACAAAAACCCCTTGCAACTGAATAAGCCACAAGGGGTTCAAAAATACTGGCTCCCTGTATTATCTGTCCCCAGCGCTTGATTTGCCTTCCTTTTCCTGTATTAAATTTTATTTATGCAAAATTTGCAGGAGTCAATCAGCCGGGGAGACTAGTTTCGCCCCTTGAAATTGCTAAGCAATTTCAGGGACTAACGTCCTGGGAATCCAGAGGATTCCACAGGGTCAGTTTTTCAAGAAAAAAATAATCCTGACTTTTTATTGTATCTACCAACAGAAACCATGCAGAAAAGCAGGGTAACTTGATCCAAAACTAAAAATTAACAACTAATTCATATTAAATAGCCTGTTCAAAAAACTGGTTTGATTGGAAATTGACAACCTTCGAAAAACTATTCAGTGGAATTTTATTATCCACAAATAATTTTTCTAGATACTGCTGTGTATACTTAAGCATCTTTTCGGGGAATTTTTTTCTTCTTAATATCTGCAGAGTATTTGTCTCTTCCCATTTTAAAGAACCTGGACGTAATTTATAATCGCGTATTGCTTCTCCATCTTGGGTTGATCCTTCCTTAAAGTGCATATTTTTAATATTTTTAATTTCATCAACTAAAGTTATAATACTCAAATCCTGCGTAGCTACCAGTCCCAACACATTCTGTTCAGCAAGAAGCTTTATTGCTGCTTTCTGGGTAACTGTTCTGTTTGTCGGTTCTGTCCCTTCAAACATCTCATCCCCCACAAAAGCAAAAATTGTCTTTTTCCCCTGCATTGCAGCCATAATATGATCAAGCATACGGTCAGATTCAACATCAAATTTACTCATATCCTCAGCCAAAGAATCTTCGGTATTAATATGAGTACGGATATATACAGGAGTAAAATCCATGTTTTCTGCTGTGACAGGACTTCCAATCTGAGCCATAACTAAAAGCAATGCATACATTTTTAAAATAGTTGTCTTCCCGTTCATGTTCGGACCAGTAATGGTTAAAAAACTAGTTTCATCAGGATCAAGAACAATAGAGTTTGGCTCGATTAATTGCCTTAAAACATGTAGGGGGTGTATCGCATTTTGAATATTAACGTAAGGATTATCCTGTTCTAGAACTTTAGGAAATATATTAATTTGATGGTCTACTGCATTCTGCGCTATTGCTGTATAAGCATCTAATTCTGCTACTGCCCCAAAAATTCGTTTAAATTCATCCTCTTTTTTATTAAGCAACCGGCTTAATCCCTCATAACTTCTATTCTTAATACAATCTACCAAGCTAAAAGCATGTTTTTTATCTCTTAAAGCACTTAAAGTTTCTACAATCTCTTCTAACAAAGGTAATCCCTCTATTTGAGGATATTCTTTTAAAACTTTCTTAAGTAAATATGCTTTATCTGTAAAATTAAGTAGGGCTGATTTTGCGTCCTTCATCTCCATAAGCATAGGGAAAAAAACAAATATCGCAAACATGGATATTGCAAAAATAAATATGTTGATATGTAAAGATACTGCTAATATGCCTAAATAAACATACATTATTTTAACAAAACTCTTGATTGACGGCTTTTTCTTTAAAATATTAAAAGCATACTTATCATCTGTATTTTTTAAAATTTCATTTAATGATTGCCGCAGTTCTTCATTTTTTATCAAAAAAGCCACTACTTTTTGACGCTGTTTTATATGTTCTGTATCTAAAAAAGGATTGCATAATAACCGCTTAAACCGCAGATCTCCAAGATAAGTCTTTGTCCGGTTAAAATAATTATACAAAGAAAATTCTCCTTTACTGATTATCTCTAAATCTAAAATATCACGTATACTTAAGGGATCATGTAAAAATTCTTTTCGGTAAACAATTCCGCCATTTTCAAGCGCAGGATAATCTTCTACTTGTGGTTTTTTGTACAAGGCGGTTTTTCCTTTTCCTTTATCAATCTTTAGAGGAGCTGGCATATGTTTCTCTAATTCGTTCTGTAAATCAATTTCTCCTTCTTTTTTGCGAAATTTATACCAAGTTGTACCCACCATAAACGCAAATATAAAAATAGATATATTAATCAATCCGAAAGTCATTATTTGCATAACTAATAATGCTATCGTGCCAGACGAAATAAAAGCAAATTTCAAATATAAAAATGATACAGAAACCATCATTAACCCAGGAATCAAAAAAAACCATTTCTTTTTCTTTTTTGTCTGAGTAATATGATCTTTTAACTTTTTCTCAGCTCGAGCAATATCATTCATTTTTAATTCTGTAACTTCTTCAGCAGTTAACGCAAGTAATTTGTCCATACTGGGATTAATTGCTGGCTTATTTTTTCTTGAAGAAAAACTATCTCAATGGTTTGCTAAGAATTATTCTTTGGTTAATATCTATTACTACGGGGGAATCCATTCTGAAAAATCATTCTTTGATTCTCACTCCGAATATAAAAACAATACCAGCTCTGTAAACCATTTTCTCCTCAAACAATACAGAAAAGATAAAGAAAGATTTTTCAAAAAATTAAAAAGCTATAATATTATTGTGAGACAAAAAGAAATCTGGAGTGTTTATGATAATACAAAAGGAACTTATAACCTAAAATGTAATTGTGATGTTGAACTAACAGTTGATGCTCTCGACAGAATTCAAGATTATCAACAAATAATTCTTTGTAGTGGAGACGGAGATTTTGCGAGATTAATACGCTACTTAAAAAATAAAGGTAAGATTACAACCGTTTTATCAATAAAGCAAAGAACTTCTGGAATACTCAAAAAGGCTACAAATAACTTGATTTATCTTCATACGCTAAAACACTTAATCGAGTTTACCCGTCCTTAAACACAGAAAGCTCTACTTTCGTAGAGCCTCCGCATTCGCCATCACAAGATGGCTTTAGTCCTGTAATATAAGTATATCATAGTATACTATTTAATTCAATTATGTCAATTAATTTTTTACTATGCTAACGACAATTATTATTTTACACTTGATTACAAATAGTTAATCCCCAAAAAGACAAGTTTCTCAACTAGTTGATAGCTATCAAATAAGATAATTTTGTGAAAACATTTAATTCTTCTGTTTATCTATAAATCCTTTCAGCAATTTTACTGAAGTAGCATAGAATAGGACGAAATAGGGGACGTAGTTAGATAATTAGATATTAATTTCCCCGCCCCAATTTTCTTAACTTAATATATCTTAATAATACTCCTGAGATGGAGAGATTTCAAGATTATTCTGATTCCCACTCGGACTCGGCGCCTCCGCCTACGCAGAAGCTCCGGCTCCGGTCGGCCAGTCAACCGCTGACAGCCGGTCTTCGACTTACGGCCTTTTCCTCCCTTAGGTCGGCGCGGTCTCAATTCGAGTCCTCACAGCAGTGAAAACCAAACAATAATAAAAAACCCCTCACATTTCTGTGAGAGGTTTTTTATTATTGGCTCCCCGTGCCCCCTAAAAGACCGAACTTTTCTGTGATTTTTTACGCAGGACTTACACTTTCACGACAAGGAAATAGGTTTAAGGTAGTCTTTCCAACCGAATAAGATTATGATTAAATGTAAATTTTTAAAAGGTTTTTATTGAAATTGCTTTCAGTAAGGTAGACATCCTTTCTGATGTCCTTTTATTTTTATACATAGATACGTCATCTAACTCTGCTTATGCATGTCTATACCTTGCATAAGTTCATACGCTATATTTCCACTCACCAAACGCATAATACTTTCTTCCGAACTGCCAAAACTTAGTAAATTAATACTGCCATACCAAACAATCTTTTGATCTATAACCGCAAATTTCTGATGTATCTTCGGCCGGAACATGATAGTAATCCCGACAGCTTGAAGTACTTTGCATGCCTGTTGTGACGCTAATCTATTGTCTTCTTTTAACTCCTCGGCTGGTCTCGTTATTATTGTAATTCCAACCTGTCTGGTTAAGGGATCAGAGAGATTTTGCATAATTTGATTAACCCGTCGCTGAGTAATAAAAGGACTCACAATTACAATTTCTTTTTTTGCACTTATTAAGTCATTGCAATAAACAGGGAAAAATGAGCTCTTATCAAAAATAATATCAGTAGTTTGCCCAATACTTTCCCCTTGAGACTTATACCCGATAGCAGCATAACCAGTTAATCTTTTAGCATACATTTTCTCAAGCATTCTAACTCTGACATCAACATAATCGTAAATTTGAACATGTTTTTTAGTCTCATATATTCTATGCAGTCTTCCCGCGTATTGATGCAAAGTTCCTTTCCATGAAATAGGCATAGCAAGAAACAATGTATCCAATCGAGGAGCATCAAACCCTTCTCCAATAAACGTACCTGTTGCAACTATGGTTAACTGCTTTTCCTGAGACATTGCGGCTATCCGCCTCAATAAGTCATTTGTTTCTTTAGCCCCTAAGCCCCCTCTCAATACGACAACATCAGGAATTTTCATTGCCAATTTTTTTGCCAGCAGTTCCACATGTGCTGTCCGTCCTGTAAGTACCACGCAATTCCGGCCATTTTCATAACTATTAATCACATCATCAACAATCAATTGATTGCGCATTTCATCAACTGTCATCTCAGCGTATAATTCTTGAATAGATACTGTTGTATCATCAGAGGCCGCGATCCTGAAACCGGTGAATCGTGGGATAACGTAATGCTCGAAAGGCCTTTGTTCCGCTTGTTTTTTTGCGTCAACTTTATAACGGATCGGCCCGCAATGCATAAATAGTATAGGCTGGTGACCATCCTGTCTTGTAGGAGTTGCCGTTAAGCCATACACATATTTAGCGTTCACCTTTTTAAGTATCTGCTCAAAACTGAATGCCGGAATATGATGGCACTCATCAACAATGACCATTCCGTAGTTTTTGACAGTTTCCTTTACCTCTCCAGCATCATTTAGTGACTGCATTATGGCAATATCAATAATACCCGACAGAGCATCTCTTCCTCCGCCCAATTGGCCAATAACACTTTGTTTTTTCTTTCTCCCTCTCTTTTTTTCTGGAACAGGTAATTTTTCATCAATGATTAAGAACTCCAGCAACCGGACAATCCATTGTAATAATAACTGATGGCGATGAACTAAAATAAGCGTGTTTACTTTTCGCTCGGCAATCAGCTTAGCGGCAATAACTGTTTTACCAAACGCTGTCGTTGCGGAAAGAATCCCGTTATTGAATTTCAGGAGCTCATCAACTGCTTGCTGTTGCTCTTCCTTTAAGACTCCTTTGAATTTAACCTTAATATCCTTTCCGCGATTAGTCTGATCATCCCAACACATTTCCACAGCATACTCATTAAGTAAAACATTAATATCCTCCTCGCAACCTCTCGGCAAACACAAATAATTATTCTTATCTTCAAAACATGAGATTACTCGCGGTTTATTATAGGTAGGCATTCTCATTGCTTGAGCTTTGTAAAATTCCGGATTTCTAAAAGCAGATAACCTTTTCAAAGCATTTAAGGCGCGCGAAGAAAATCCCTCTTTATTAATATACAGCATGTCTGCTTTTACAATAACCGTCTGCTTAGGATGGCCTGCTTTGGTCAATCTGATCCTGTTTTTCAACCACGGCTTTTCTTCATCTTCAGCTTCTCTAAGCACGCCCAATTCATTACCCGCGCAAAGTTTACTTATGAATGATTCTACGGTATCTCCTGAGAGCTTCTTTATCAAGGACAAAAATCCCCATTGATCTTCATAGGGGTTAAATTTCTCATCAATAAAAATACTGTGACCGGCTTTCCTGGCATCCAGTTGAAGTGGAAGTGCGATTAAATTTCCCATACCGCCTTTCGGCATTGTATCTTGATTTGGGAAAAACCTGTCATATGATGCAAAGGCTATTTCATGGCGTTTATTCATCGCATAGGTGATCACTGCGCTGCCAAATTTTCTGGCCAGTGCTGCAGGCAGGCACTCTTCAAAAAGAAACCACACATGCGCGCCATTTCCTGATCGTGAACGTTCTACCGCCATGGGAATATTGAATTCTCGACAAACTTCTCTTACTACCGAAACATCCTTCTCCCATCCGGTATCATCAAAATCAATCACCAGAAAATAACAATTTTCATCTGGAAGCAGCGGATAAATGCCGATAACCAGACCGCCTCGCAAATGATTTTCAATGGCCTGCGCATCTAATTGTGCGTACAATTTATATTCACAATCTGCACACCTGGTCTTTGGTTTACCACATATTACTCTTTGCCATTCATTCAAACAGACCGGAGAATATCCTGACCTTCCCGCTTTATTCTGCCAGCGCTTAGCATATACATCATCACGGCCTCTAAATAAACTGCGAAATAACTGTATTTTTTCATTATTTGATAGCTGTTGAGAAATCAAAGGATTTTTTACAATAGTTGGCGAAGTAGGGGGCAGGCTTGATAGCTTTTTAATAAGCTTATGTTTCTTTTCTTTTAACGATGAAATCTGAGTATCAATATCATTTATTTCATTTACAATATTCTTCTTGATATCGTCATAACTATAATTCATAATTTAAAGTTAAAGGACTTCCCAATACCCGCCTTTTGCCGGGCCGATGCGCTTTAATAATTTTGCCTTCTTTAGTTTGGCAATAGCATTTTCTACTGTCCTTTGGGATAAGTTGGTTGCACCAGCTATTTCATGTGTTTTGATGAAATAGTTTTTCTGAATACATCGCAAAACTTTCTCCGCATTTTCTCCGCATTTTCTCCGTATTTCCACCGTAATTTTTAACTCTTTTCCCGCAACCTTTTTAACAGGCTTATCTTGTGGTTTATCTTTTTTCTCCAAATAAAATGTTATCTTATAATAGTCAAAATCTCCTTCGACTTTAGGTTTTCCTTCATAATAAGCAGCCCAGCCCTTAAACATCTTATGAAAGCCTGAGCCGATATTCTCGGAAAGTTTTATTGTCCTAAAAATCCTTGCGATGGTATTGTTTCTCGGCATGGAGAATTCTTCTTTTAAGATATACTTTATGTCCTTAGGTAATGAGCCCGGATTGAAAAACTCTATCCTGTTGGAAAGAATTCTTATTCTCGGTTTGGCATTTGAAAAATAATCAGTGTGCATAAGAAGATTAACAAGAGCTTCGCGGATAGCTATAAACTGCGGCGGATTCTCATCCCGAGACATTCCTTTAAGCTTAAATGGAATATTAATATGTTTTTTTAATTTTTCAAGAATTGAAAAATAATACTCATACAAATTCTTTTGAACAGGCATACGATATTCATATCGGTTATCCGCATCAGAAAAAGAAGTGCCCGACACCTCAAGATATTCCACCCTGAAATCTGAAGCTGCCGCATTTACGATTTCTTCTGTGCCAAAAACAAGCGCTCCTCCCACAGTTACTTTGCCCTTTATAATGATCCTCATAAGCTCAAGCATTTTCTCTGCCGAAACATCATTATATCGGTGCTCGGGGTCAACCGATTCCAAATATGTCCTGTATCGGGAAATAGTTTCTTTATCAAGATCTTTAAATCTATACCCGGTAAGTTCTTCATCTTTTTTATCAAAAGAAGAATTCCTGTATAATGCATCTATCTCTTCTTTCGTTGCCCGCTGATCGCCGCTGCCTGTACGAACAAACGTGTTTGCAAGAGAGTTGAAATAAATTGGCTTGTCTTTGGAATACACAGAAGGAATACGAAAAGCCAATATTGTATTCCCTGCAATTGAATATTTCTTGGACTCAACTGTTATTTTTTTATTAAATTTATCGCCTCTTAACGTGGTAAGAAAATCCTGCTCTATTTTTTCCGGATTATTAACTCCAACAACAGAATATTCCTTGCCTTTCTTTGCTATGCCAAAAATCAGCCAGCCTCCGGCTGTATTGCAAAAAGCGCTTACTGTTTCCCATGCGTTTTTAGGAATAGCAGATTTGGCCTCCTTTACCTCAAAGTCCTGCCATTCAATATCCTGCAACCTCTTAATCAATTCCTGTTTTTTCATAATTAATCAATCTTAATCCTATGTATTAATAAACTTTTCTGCGGCTTTTACCTGTGCCTGAAATGGATATCCATGATAAAATTTTATCATCAACTTAAAAAAGATTCAATTTATTTCATCTAAAAACGCAACAATAGCAAATAGATATGATTTTACTCTTCGCTATGCTTTTTATTTTTATTCTTTTCATCTTCGCTTTCTTTTTCCTTTTTGCTTTTAAAATAAAGATATGCCCCTTTGGCGAGCAGTTCGCCAATTCTATTGATCCGTTCATCTATTGTTAAACAAAAATATTTATTCATCACAACCCCTGTAAAATCATATTTGTTTAAAAAGTTCGAATTTTCATCGACTCCCTCAATTGCCCTCAATATCCGAACTTTTTATATCTCTTCCCAAATGCACATTATAACTCATTATATTACAGCAAGTAAGCATAAATAAAAAGCCCCTCCCATTTCTGTGAGAGGTTTATTATTTTGGCTCCCCGTATTACCTGTCCCCAGCGCTTGATTTGTAAGCAAATCAGCATGGGGGACGGACGAGTTTCGCAACTGGATACAACTGAATAAAATACCGCAAGAGATAAACTGCCTCTAGATTATAAGAATGGCAAATGAACTGGAAAAATTAAATATAATTCGACTCTGAGCGAAGTGATTAAGCATTATTGTCGACAAAGAATTTTGAAAATGAAAAATGAAAATTTATATAGATTTTTCCGGACTTAATGAATTAATTATTTCTTTAGATTGTTTCCTGAGCCTAATAGTACTCTCTTGCTCTTTGTCAACCCCTAAAGCTTTGAACAGACTTATATTTTTGTACCAAACAGCCGTTCTCCCTAAGCCATCATCGAGCGTTATTTGCTGCGCTCCACTCTCGACTGCTGCAAGAAAGTTGCGCCGCAAATTTTCGCTATGCCAATCATTCCACATCTCTTGATCCAGCCTCACAAATCCAACGTCAAATAAAGGAGCAAAAACTCCTTCTACTTTTCTCCTACTACCCAAACTATTGCCCTTATCAAAGATTATCTGATTTTTATACATTCCCTTTTTCCGATCATAATTTGTCGAATATTCAATATAAACCCTATCTAAAGGATTGTACACATAGTTTCTTCCAGCTAGCAAAAACAAATCCGGATTTTTTTCCATATCCAGAAAGTCAAAGGCGGACGGTAAATACGAACCACGATTTTTAAATTTATAAGGATGGTTGTGCAGATTAAAAACCCCTCTGCCTTTAAATTGGTCCAGCACCGACAAAAGGAGCTTTTCTCCTGCCACAAACCCTTCTCTCTCAGATTCGTTTATAGCAAACAAAATATATTTATCCCCATGTCTTACCATAAAAAAGAAATATTCTTTATCGACTGTATCCATAAAATTTCTTATTTCCTTTTCGAGCGGCAATGCTTTGAATATGTATACAGAATTTGGCGGGTCTTTTACGTGGTCAAACAGGTCCTTAATGCCTACAAGTTTAACAAAATCGTTCTTGTCGACAATCTTTAACTCATTTTTTTTGAGGTCGCTAATCATTTTCTGCAAAGACTCTGAATCTTCTTGAATTTTATCGAAGGATTCTGCAACATCTACTAACGAAATAGCGGGCGCTAAAAAACTTTGATCCGTTCCTTGCTCCAATGATGCCGCAAACAATCCATTCGTATGCGCAATCGCTTGAATTAACAACCAGATAAATACGCTACGCCATTCTAATCTCTTAATTATAATCCTATGCTTGTTCCAATCCAAAAAATCATTAAGACAATATAAGTAATAAAGCTTACCATAGGACGCTTATTTTTGCAAAAACCCATTGCAACTTATTTTATTGCATAGGGTTATAAATGATTTGGCTCCTCTACCCATAGTTTTGATTCTCAAAACAGGCATGGGCACAGGCGCGAGGACTCGGCCACTACACTTCCAACATCGTGTTGGTCGATTGCGTAGCCTCCCCTACATTCACTAAATTTACAGTCCACGCCCAGTACCGTGCTTCGCACTGGTTCTGGGCTGCAAATTTGAGCTCCCACTTGGTCGCTCCGTTCACTCCGCTTCGAGTCCTAGCCCGGGATGGACTCAAAAAGTTTAATATTTTAAAACCTTGACATTGTAATACAAATAGGTTACAATTGTAATATAAAAAGGTTACAATTATGGACATAACAAAAATCTTTAAATCTAAAACAAGATCTGCCCTATTTAGGCTTTACTTCACAAACCCTGAAAAAAGCTATTATCTGCGCGAGCTGGAAAGAATGCTTAATATTCCTGTTTCCATGCTACGCAAAGAACTACAATCTTTACAAAAATCTGACATCTTTAACAGTAATAAAAAAGGAAACCTTTCCTATTATTCGATTAATAAAGAATATCCTCTCTATAATGAGCTTAAAAATATTGTATTTAAAACTATTGGAATTCAGGGAACCCTGTCTTCCCTTTTATCATCATTCAAAAACATTAAAACGGCATTTATTTATGGTTCTTACGCAAAAATTGAAGAAAATGCTGCCAGTGATATTGATCTGTTTATTATTGGTAAAATCAATGAAACGAATCTTATTTCAAAAATTAGCTCCCTTGAAAAAAAATTAAAAAGAGAAATTAATTACAGTTATTATTCAATTGCAGATTTTGCGCAAAAGAAAAAAAATAAAGATTCATTTATCATGGATGTGTTAAAAAACAGAAAAATATTTTTAATAGGAGGAAGTAATGACCTTTGAAAAATTTATAAAAGATTATTCTAAAAAAGGCCTTATTAAAAACCAGCCCACAGATTTTAGTGCGATTGAGAACCTTATTTCAAGAGGATATAAAGAAATCAAAATTGCTCAAGCCAATATACCTATAGATGAAGGAATTGCTTTTACTACCGCATATACAGCAATGCTGCATGCCGGCCGAGCATTAATGTTCTCTAAGGGGTTTCGCCCAATTGATGGGTATCAGCATAAGACTGTTGTAGATTTTGCCAGTATTATTTTAGGAAAAGAATATGAAAAATTAGTTTTGCATTTTGATAAAATGCGCAGGAAAAGGAATCTATTCACCTATGAAGTTAGCATTTCCATATCTATAGCAGAAGTTAAGAGCGCATTAAAATCCGCTTCTAATTTTATCAAGGCTATTCGAGATATTATCGAAAAAACTAACCCACAACACCGATTTAAATTCAATCTTTAGCCTCTTTAAACTACCATTAAATGAGATTAAAGTGAGATACAATTCTAGTTTAATGCTTTTTACCTATAAATTTTCTTTTTGGTATTTTTAAAATAAGTGCCAATTTAGGCATTAACTAGGAAGTGTTAACTACGGAGCATATTTGAGACATTCGGCACTATTAATCAGCATAATATGCTTGCAGCTTTAACTGACAAAAACTGAGATATTTTACTAATGATACCGACCAGTCACAGCAATCTGCTAACCTTTTTAAACATTAGCAGATACAAAAAGACCCAGTTTAATTAACTGGGTCTTTATTGCTGTAACTACTTTATTTTCAGTTAGTAGTAAATAATTAGATTCCCCTCTTAGTCGTGTTAATTGTTATGTTTGATATTATTTAAATAATCCGCTCGGAAACATCAGAAGATGGTCATTCAGGGATTATTAATTCCCGCTCGGACTTCCGCCAAAAAACGCGGGACAGGTCGGCTACTACTCTAATTTTAATTATTACCGCGAGGACTCCCACCATACAGCATGGCGAGGCAAGCGCCTACTACGTTCTTAGTTTTCCGCTCGGACTCGGCGCCTCCACCTACGCAGGAGCTCCGGCTCCGGTCGGCCACTCGCCCGCTTACGGCCGGTCTTCGACTTACGGCCTTTTCCTCCCTTGGGTCGGCGCGGTCTCAATTCGAGTCCTCACAGCATGGGGTAAAAAAATAGGGAGTCCGAATGGACTCCCTTATTTTTTTGGCTCCGCTTCCAGAGATAACTCAAACTGTTTTGAAATCATTTTACCCAATACAATTCACGGGAATAGGAAAAAGAATCTTTGATCTTGCCCCGCCCCGTACCACTCGCTGTCGCTCGGGTACGGGGCTGCTTGGGTGATAAATTCGACCGTTCGCCTCAGCTGGGGCCTCGGCTTACTGCTTCGGTCGCTGGGCCGCTCCCTGGGAGTAATTAGCTACTACGATGAGGCTGCGGTCTACTGCTTGTGTGTGGTGAAAGAAGTGGGCGAGGGCAGTATCCCCGCGTCCTCGCCCGAGCAACAGCCCAGAAATTTTCATTTTTTTTGAAACGCCGCCGCCATTTTTTTAGGTTTTTGGGTGTGTTGACCTGTTCGCTCGGTCTCGTTCGCACCTTGGCTTTCTTTTGCAGTTTCCTATTCCCGCGCCGCCAAGGCTGCCTCAGCTGCTAAAACTACACGCGGCTCGCACGCGTTCGGCATCTGTCTCCCCGAGATCAGTCGCCTTCCGCACTGCTTGCCGTTCTCATTAAATAATGAATATTTTAATAATTAATTCTATTTACTTTTGTAGAAATATCTAAAATATAACTTTCAATATTTCTTTGTCGTCTTTCAATTTCATTTAATTGATTGCATATTGCAACTAAACCTTGATATAAATTATATCTCTCTGCTTCAGTTGTTGTATTAGCAAACAACGCTGTATTTTCTTCAAAAAATTTACTTGGACCAGACATATTATTATCTCCTTTAATTTTAAATAGGCGAAGGGGAAAATTGCTCCCCCTCGCCACGATGTTAACGCTTTGCTTTACCTCTATCAATATCTTTACAGTGATCGCAAAGCTTTTTTGCCGAACCGCTAACTCTGTTGTCTTTTTCAATATTGTTACCTACAACGCATTTTTTGTGCTTATGGTACACATCCGAATGCTTTGAATGATATGTCATTTCAGTATCTCCTTTCGTTGAATTTTCGCTTCATTCACTGCAAAAGTTGTTGACAAGCTCACCTCCATCCTATAAACTAATAGCAGTGGGGTAAATAGTGCGAATAACTATTCCCAGGGGTGGATAATGCGGGTTGCGAGCCTATATTTTATCCGCCCTTTTCTTTTAAATAAAAAACCTTCGCTTTCAAAAAGATACAAAAATCCTTTTATTTAGCGAAGGTTTGACTTTTTTAATGTGCAGGATTTATCCCTTCTAACTCAGCACTTAAATATATATCCCTAGATTGGAATTACACTCCCAGTTGTAGTTACATCAGCATAATACACTATATCTTGTGTCTTGTCAATAATTATTATTTGCTAAATTTGATTGTTTTTAGTGATTTTTAACCGATTTTACAGTATTATCTTGAATAAACGACCATTAACGTGGTTTTTCTTTTCTCTTTCCCTAAAAATTAGTATGTTGTATTTTATTTTGCCACTTACTTTATACTAGAAATTTTCAACTCAACATCTTTATCAATTGCTCCCCCACCATATTGATTTTTTGACGCAGGGATTATAACTTTATTAGCATAGACTTTTATATCTCCCTCATATCTATCCCCCAGAGAATATATTCCTATAATTGACATAAGCAGTTGTTTTTCTTTCTTTTCTTCCCACATTATTTCATCTTCAAAAAAACGCACAAACATTAAATCCATAAAAAATCCTGACCCGCCTCCGTTAGCACCTGTTTCCAGAACATGAATATTATTTCCCATTTTACCAAGCCAATGATAATGAAAAGACTCATAAAACCTGTATTCTCCGTCACGTTCTACTTTTTCAGAAAACAACCAGTCATTTCGTTTTTTTATTTCACTTAATTGATATTGATTTGTATCAAAGGCTGCGGACACATCAACTGTTTTAGTCATTGGAGGGCGATAATCAGAACACCAATTTGAAAACTGCCTAATTAGAAAAGGATGGATGGGCTTGTCTTTATAAGTAAACTGTGTATTTATTTCAGTTAACTGTTCACTTGCCATTACAGGTGTTACTAATACAACCAATATCAACAAACACAATGAAATCCTTTTCATATTTCCCCCTATTTCTTTTTAGTTGAATAATAGTCTAGCCATGCATCTGACCACAGAATATGCGGTACATTTTTTTCTGAAATTTTTATAAAATCTCCATCCTTATATTGCCATTGCTCTATATGATGCTGCTCATACCCCATATGACCCGTTGTTTCTTTATCTGAAAAACCATATCCGACTTCTATAGTATTGTCATCTAAGCGCCGGGCTATCCCTTCAGCTAAACCTTCAAACTTTTTTATCAATTTTAAATTATTTTCCTCTATTGCATATATTGCCAGTTCCTGAGAAAAACCATCTGCCCAGGCTTTATTGTATCTAACCCATAATTCATCTTTGCCGTCCCCATCAAGATCATGAAATTCCGGCAACCAAATATATTGAATGTTATTTGTCCCTAAATCAAAATATATATTCTCAAATACTTTTTTCGGAACCCCTTTTTCATGTTCTATTACAGTAATATATGGTTTCTGCTTATAATGTATCAATGTAAGAATAGCCGTCTTGTAATCCTTATCTTTCAGAACAGTCCACCCCTCTAAATAAGGGCTGCCAATAATCGACGCTATATATTTATCATTTTCACATGAAATTATTCCAAATGAATGAGTTTTAGCATTAATGTCAGCATCATCGTCACGCCCCCATTGAGAAATAGAGCTGAATATAAACCACTCTATAAAATCTGGCGAATATCTTCCAGAAATAAAAGCATTAGGTTTTGAAACTTTATAAGAGGTAAATAAAGGATAGAGATCTGTCAAAGACTTATCGGTTTCTTCATCCATGAAGCTCGCACCCATATATCGTGCTAAGTAAAAGTCAGCATTCTCTTCATTGCCTTGCTCTATAGATTGAGTCGCTTTTTCATAAAGTCCTGAATAATATTCATCATCATACGCATAAGCAATCTGAACCACAAAAAAGCATATTAATAAAATAAGTATTTTTTTCATCTCGCACCTCCTTGTGCTTTGTGGGTTAAAAATTTGTTTATCATAAAAATAAAAAACCTCCCATGGTTTTCACCAGGGAAGGTTTTACTTTTTTAACGTCCGGGATTCCCCCTTCTAAACTCAGGACTTTTTAATTATATTTTTATTATGCTCCTATAGTTATTAGATGTCAAGCTTCCCTTTTATGCATCTTAATCACAATACCTTTATGAATTCTGCAATAACCATGAATTCACCTTCGTTATTATTTGGAATTATAATTGGAACATATTCTGGATTCAACGGTAATAATGTTATCTCCTCATGTTCCCAAGTTCCATCTGAGGCATACTTTTTCTTACTAGAGTATTTCTTTACTGTATATTGTCCTCCCGTATCGACATCTGAAATACTATTATGTTGGACCAAAATTATTTTATTGGCTCTTGAACCAACAACATTTGCTCTAAATACACAATAGCTACCCTCTGGAATTCTAGGTTCCATAGACTTCCCAACCACTTTAGAAACAAACATATTTTTATCTAATCGTAACCCATCGGCTTTAATCCACCCCTCAGGAGAAGCATCTGTTCCTCTGCCAAACAATCCGCAAGCTGCCTCAAGAGCATATACTGGCAAATATTCTTTATATTTAAGATTATTATCAATATCTTGCTCAATTTTATAGATTAATTCCTCTTCTTCTGTTACTAAATCTGAAAATTTTAGTGTTTCCTTATCGAAAATCGGCGATCCTTCTATCCGTGATTTAAAAAACCTTTCTGTATCTTTATCCATAAAGTAAACATAACACCCCTTCATTCCCCGACTAAGCAAAACTCTGTAAGTGTTTTTCACTAATTCTGCAAATTTGTTTTTAGAACGTTTAACAACACTGTCTGAAGATTTAGAGGGATTACCTATCCATTCTTGCTTGTCAAAATTATATACTAAATCTTCACCAAAAATAACTCCAACATAGTCAAATTCAAAACCCTGTGCTGTATACACACATCCTACTTGATCAATGCCATTGGGGTCATATGCCCACAAAGAAGCCTTTGGAATACCTGGCGCCAAACGTTTAGCTTCCGGCTTAGCATCCCATGGTCTTTTATAATCCCCTACAATAACATCATTTTTTAACGTGCCATCTTCATTCGGAAGTGACCAGTCCCAACAAAAACCCGCTGTTACTCTTCCTGTAAACCCCCGAGCAACTTTAGTTCGTATGGCATTTTCTAGTTCAAGCGGATTAGAAAATATCTTGAAATCAAATTCTTCATGCTGATCCCAAATAACATGGGCAGTTCTTTTAATCCCCAAGGTATTGTTTATCCAGCTCACAAAAGCATCAGAACCATTACAACGAAACTGGGCTTCTAATGCATATTCATGAAGCTTAATCTTATTATCACTTGCTATCTTCTTAATATAATCAACAGAACCTATTTCATTTGGGCGTACTACTTGGTCATCATCAATAAAAAATACCGAAACTTTTGAAGCCTTAAGCAATTCCTCAATTTGCGTCTTTTTAGATCTGCTTGAACGCGGCGTGAATCGACTATTACTTGTCTCGCGTATACGATGTGCTTCATCCGCGATTAGAATATCTATAGCATTCTCCTCAGCTTGGCTATAACTGTTAAAGTATTTAAACTGCACCGATCCACGGATACCTATAATTTTTCGCAATGTTTCTGTGAATGCCTTCGAACCAGTAGCATAATGAGAATTGTAGCCTTTTAATAGCAAATCAGCCATTAAATTAATTGCTATAACCGACTTGCCAGTGCCTGGCCCCCCTTTTACAACAATTATTGATTTTTGCTTATCCTGAAAGCTTCTCTTTGCGCATGTTAAGACCGCATCGTAAACGATAAGTTGTTCATCCAACAGAATATATTCTGTTTTATTTTTAACGACATTGCCTACATGGTCCATAAGTTTCTTATTTGGACGATATTTACTTTCTTCAATTCTCTGCAAAACATCTAACCCGTCACCGGTTAAAAGTCTATTACGCAAATAGTTCGTTAGCCTTTCAACATCGTCAGCTGTAAATAATGGGTATCTCTCAAGAGAGTTTTGAAATTTATCTGAAAAAATAACATCTTCGGAATAATAGTTGTAGTTATGTAAATAAGTGCAGGCGTTCAAAGCAACAGGATTATCTTCACTGTTAAATGCTGTATGAGTATCCTCTAGATAGAGATGATATTGCCCAACTTGAACAGATGGATGCAACACTTCTCTCTTTGCGCCGCCAACCCATGTGAGTACTTCGTTATCACCATATGCTTCTTCGCACTTCTCCCATTGTTTTAATTCCACAATTACTGCATTATCAGTTTTTTGCTGATCGCGGCCACAAATCATACAATCCAATCGACGAGATGTTAAAGGAAGCTGATACTCGAGCATTACCCCATGATCCATCAACTCGGCATATTGAAAAACCTGACTTATTGATCGCAGGGAATTACGCCAAGAATTAATTTCTGCAGGAGAAGGGTTATAACGGTAATATCCAAAAAAAGCATTTTTTAGTTTCTCAGCGATCTGATTGTGAATAGCATCTTGAATAAACTGTTTTGATGTCCCTGAATAAAGTCTCATAATTTATTGTACTTTGTATGTTTACCTTTAGCTTTTTCGGCAGGATACTTTTTAGCATTTTTAAGTAATTTTTTGTCCATAGCATCAATCAAATTTATCCCCAAGTTATCAGACAACTCAAAGAGATATAATGCTATATCAGCAATTTCATCTTGAATTTTATCTTGATTATTCTTTGCGTATTCTTCAACCTCCTGAATAGTCTTCCACTGAAAATGTTCCAGCAATTCCGAAGCCTCTAAAATTATTGAAACTGCCATATTTTTAGGATCATGAAATTGCATCCAATCACGTTCATCACGGAATTTTTTTATTCTTTCAATAATCGCCTTTACTTCACTCATCTTCTCCCTCCTAATAATTCTTCACATATCTTTCAATGGCCAGGATTCTATGCCATCAGTATAATATTTACATAAAATTTCAAATTTTTCCCATAACCTTATTTATCCTCTTCAACGCCGTGTCCAAATCAAAATGCTCCCGTTCGCTGACGGTCAGAACATCAAACAACTCATTCTCAATCCGCGAATTCATCTCTTTGATTTCTTTATCTGAGCGGCCGAGGTTGGTTTTGTACTTTGCCAGATCGGGATCGCCGTTGTCTTCTTCAATCTTTTTCGCAAATAACTTTAAAACTTTTTTATCTGTCAGATTAAAACCCTGACGGATAATAAAATCAAGATCATAGAAATCGCGTGGAGCGATTGTCTTTCGTATTGCAGCAGCTCTTAACTTCTCACTAACAATCTCTTGTAACGACAGACAATTGACTTTTCCGCCATCAAATAATGGCACATCAGAAAAGGGATTAAGAAATTTGTGTTTAACCTCTTTGGTCTCTGGTTTTAAAATTGGGTTATACCTTAAGCCCACTTCAAATTTTATTGTTTGCAGTGACGGCAAAAGCACAGAATCATATACAAGATAATAAACATATTGTTTTGATACATTTCTTCCTGCGTTTTCTGCCCCTTCAATCCTCATATCAAATTGTTTGGCAAATTCCTCTATATTGTCTTTTACGGGCTGAATGCATTTACGCCTGTTTCCGCGAGTAGTCGTATAATCAGGAAGTCGCATGCTAAAGTCTAAATCTTCACTCAAACGATAATATGAATAATAAATCTTGTTGAGGCACGTCCCACCTTTAAAAATCAGATTATCCGAAAGCTCATTGATTTTCGAAAGAAAGAGTGTCAGATAATAGTCCTTTTCCATTAACGGGGCATAAAATCCCGTTAAGGAAGCAATGCGGTCAACTAATTTAGAAAATTTGTCTTTATCTCTATGTATCATTAGTAATGATTTTCCATCGTTTATTGATAGAGCCTTTGCGAGAATCCGATAAAGAAATAAGCGAAGTATTCTTCACGCATTTTTCTATCGGTTTTAGCATATTGTCTGAAACGCCAGCCAGCTCGAGATTAAAACCAATTGCCTTTTTCGTTTTAACTGCCGAGAATTTAATAGTATATTCAATCAGCTTTTTTATATCGCATTTCTTTTCTGAGACAAATCGCCTTAAGATTTCACCAGCTGCTTTTATACCGCCAACAGGGCGATTAAAATAAATAAGATCGATCAAAGTCCTCTCTTTTGAGCTGACAATTATTTCTTTTCCCTTTATGTTTATTTTTTCTAAACCATAAAACCTGTTTGATGGTATTTTTACAAATTTAAATGATACCCCCGCTATCGTTTTTTTCATACAACGAGTGGTATTAAGAACATAAACTATCTGAAACTGCTGATCAGTAAAACCATAATAATTAAACATAGTTGAATAACCGATATAATAATTATCCTTTGGGAAGAATATTGGCGGGATTAAAAATTCACTCACTCTTCGGCCGGTTGGCACAGACTCTAAAGGCACATAGATATAAACTCCCCTTTTAACGGGTTTCAAGATTCCCTTCTTTTTCAGATTATAAACCAGCTGCTTTCGATAAGAAAAATCCCCAGGCAAAAAGGAATCCAGCTCTTGCGCCGTTACAATATCCTTCTCCTCATAAGAGAGCCGGGCAACAATTTCAGCCTCTTTTTGGTTCAAAGCACTTATTGTATTTTTCTTCATAATAAGTAACTCCTACGGTTACCTTTGTATAACATTTATACATAAGCTAGAATACCATATTTTTGGTTATTGTCAATACTATTATTTAAGCCTGAATTCCATATTTTCATTTTCGAAAATACCTTCAGAAGGGATTTACAGGAAGGAAAATTACAACAAAACAACTTAAAAGGCCCTAAAAATACAAAGAGCGAACAACGCAATGAAGCATTATTCGCTCAGAGTATGAATTGGCTCCCCTACCCATAGTTTTGATTCTCAAAACAGGCATGGGCACAGGCGCGAGGACTCGGCTACTACACTCCCAACATCGTGTTGGTCTATTGCGTAGCCTCCCCTACATTCACTAAATTTGCAGTCCACGCCCAGTACCGTCCCGCCTTGGCGGGACTGGTTCTGGGCTGCAAATTTGAGCTCCCACTTGGTCGCTCCGTTCACTCCGCTTCGATTCCTAGCCCGGGATGATGCAAAAAAAAATCGGGAGTCCGTTTTGGACTCCCGTATTTTTTTTGGCTCCCCCGCGAGGACTCGAACCTCGGACAAATTGGTTACAGGTAATCTCTAAGTTTCCTTAAAGCCTGGACTATCTCATCTCCATATTTGCAAAAGCAAGTTTAGGAGCTGGGCGCTTCGTACCGCTCTCGCGGAACTACTTCCTTCCGGAATAGTCTCTGCACCTTTCCGCCAAAAAACTTGGCGGACTTGGCTCAGGATTCCCTTATGGTTTTCTAACTTACCACTTAGGCTTTCCTGAGTTCACCCAGTTTTTCATCTTAATGTTTCCATTAAGCGCTGCTATTTTTGGCATGAATTTCTCGATGACAATTAGCACAAACTAATTCACATTTTTCAATTTCATCCTTAACTTTTTTCCAAGAACGAGTATACCCTTTTTGGGATATACCAAAATCCTTGTCTGATTCGTTAATATGATGAAATTCTAATGCTTCAGGACAATTATTGTAACCGCAAATTTTACATTTTCCGCCTTTATATTCAACAGCTTTAATGCGTAAATTTTTACGGCGTTTGCGCACAGCTTCGATTAAATAATCTCTTCTATCCGCATATTTCCTTTTGTCCTTAATTAGCGCCAAAAGCACCTCCTTTTCACACCCTGACTACAGCCAATCGCTCTACCAACTGAGCTACAGGGGAACCGATAAATCAGCTATTAGCTCATGGCTTATAGCTCATAGATAAAAAGAACAATACTTCTAAAAATCATGGGGGAACCTAAAAACAGTCTTAAGTTTTAAGACTTGAGTTTTAAGTTATAAAAAGAACAAATTACAACTATTCTAACTTTTCATCAATACTGGGAAGATCGGTCTGCTCATTAGCAGCCTGAGGTTCCGCTTGATTAAGAATCGCAAATAATAATGTTAAAATTACACAGCTGGCAAATACACTGAAAAAAGCATTGAGAGTTGATGTTAATAAAATATTTATGATTGATAATCCCCAGCCTTTTACGACATTTCCAACCAACACACCCAAAATATTAACAACCAAAGAAAGCCCACCCAGACAAAAGCCTAAAATTATAAATACAAGAACTGCTTTGCCAAAATATTTTTTAATAAGCCCAAAACCTTTTTTTAAAGAATCGATTGCCTTACCATCTTGAGATACAGCTAAATACTGGCTCATTAATAACGGCATTGCTACAAGAAAAGCTATAATTAAAGTGAGGAATAAAATAATACCGCCAATAATATTAAAAAATATGTTATTCCCTCCGCCTAAAGCAATAAATATTCCGCTTAAAAATGCACCAATAAACCAAATAATAAGAGAAATCATCGCTCCCATAATGTTTATTGCCACAAGCCGGGTAAAAAATTTAACACAATTTCCCGGAAACTCATTTAAATCAACATTGTTACCCTTTATCCCGGAAGTACAGGCCGCAATTATACCGCCTTCCATTAAAAACCAAAGTAACATTAATACTACAAATAATATTAATAATATTCCTGTAATACTGGTTATCTTCTCCGGAGTAGGTTCAACCCCAATAACCATAAGCAGCCCGGTCGCAGTTACAAAATTAAAGGCAAAGACAACAACCATGACTGAAAGCAAATTTTTTGAAGCTTCCCAACTCTTTTTAACCATTTCAATTACGCCCATAATTTTTCTCCTTTGTCTGCGGTTTATGCAGATTTGCTTAATTAGTAAAAACGAATTGTAGCAAGAATACAGCCCCTTGTCAAGCTCTAACTTCCCTTCTTCCCTCTAAAGCTTCAGAAATTGTCGCCGAATCAATATGCCCAATATTACTGCCCACCGGAATGCCTTGCGCAATCCGGGTAATTTTTACATTTAAAGGAGTTAAGATGTGATTTAAATATTGCGCAGTCGTCTGTCCCTCCCGGCCGGAACTTGTGGCAATAATCACTTCTTTTATATTATTTTCTTTGATACGCAATATCAGCTTTTTCAAAGGTAAATCATCCGGCCCTGTACCGTCCAAAGGAGATAATTTACCCCAAAGTACATGATATAATCCATTATATCTGCCTGTAGTTTCTATGGCAATAACATCTTGCGGGTCTTCAACCACACAAATTACTTTATCTTTTGTTTGAGCATTCTGACAAATAGGGCAAAGCTTGCTTTCGGCAAAATAATTACAGTGCGCACAACGCTGGGTATTTTCCCGGGCATTAATAATTGCCTCGGCTAAAGCCTTGGCTCTTAAAGGAGATGTCTTTAATAAATGTAATGCCATTCTTTCTGCTGATTTCGGCCCGATTGTCGGAAGTTTAGCCAATTCTTCAATAAGTTTTTCTAAAAATTTTGTGTATCCGCGCATTTTATTTTCGTTGCTGCCTACGTAATTATCTTGCCGTTAAACGTATCCATAGCCGATTGAATAAAGCTGTTTATTTCATCAGCATCTTCGTTAAAATTTTCTTCCGGATCTAAAATGTAGTTTTCGTCATCAAAAGATTCTGCTTGAGAATCATTAACATTAATATTTTCCGGTATTTCCTTGCAATTAATTAAATCAAGCTTTATCCCCTTTCCTAATATATCTTCTGTAGATTCCTCAATTATTTTCAGGTTTTGGCTTGCTACTAAATTCTCCCGGTGGAATTCATACTCATCTAAAAACCCCACTTCAATAATTCTTCCCCGGACATTTATCGGTTTTCCTTCGGCTAAATACATGCCTAGGCTGATTTTCTTCTTTTTTATAGATTTTATTATTTGCGGCCATACTTTATATATTTGATCTAAAGAAATTGTTACCGGAACCGGATTTTTCGGAACATCTAAAACCGTGGTTTTAGACATGTTATCTTCTGCTTGCTTGATCCCCTGGGCTGATTGATCCGGATGGATAATTTTAGGTTCAATAATTTTTATTGCTTTGGATTCTTTTGTTAAGCTTGATGGGTTCGAGTGGTAAGCAGTCACAGAATTTTTCGTATGATTGATTGTTTCTTTTATTTCCGCTGCGCTTTGAGATAAATTGCTTTGTTTTTTTTCTAACTTTTCTTCAATCATTTGCAGTTTTTTTAATAATACATCTGCAGGCAATAAACAATCCTGCTTGCATAATTTTATTAACGCCATTTCTGTTAATAACCTCGCTAAGCCCTGTCGTTTTAGGCGTTCCTGAGTCTGTGATAAAACGCTCAAACAATATAATATGTTTTCAATATCAAATTTCTCACTTTGCTTTTTTAAGCGCTCCTTATCTTCTTTCGGCCGAGTCACAAGACTCTCACAGCCAGTTTTAATCAGCATCAGCTCTCTAAAATGCTCAATAAATAGAATAATTAATTGCCCCGGATCTTTTCCTTCTTTAATTAACGCATCTAAAAAAACCAGGTTTTCAGAGATGTGCTCAGAGTCAAGATTATCAGTTATTTTAAAAACTGTTTCGCTGCTCACTAACCCCAAAACAGAATTTACTGTTTCCTGGGTAATCTTACCTTTTGCAAAACTGTTCATTTGATCTAGAATTACTTCAGCATCACGCAAGCTTCCATCGGCACTTTTTGCAATCGCATATAATGCATTTTCTTCACATTTTATTTTTTCCAACTGGATTAAATTTTTAAGTTTAGCAATAATTCCTGGGGTTGTTATCTTACGAAAATCAAATCTTTGACAACGTGAAAGTATTGTGGGTAATACTTTATGCGGTTCTGTTGTCGCAAAAATAAATTTTACATGTGCCGGCGGCTCCTCTAGAGTCTTGAGTAACGCATTAAAAGCTTCGGTTGTTAGCATATGCACTTCATCAATGATATAAATTTTAAACCGGCTGGCTGTGGGAGAAAATTTTACATTTTCCCGTAAGGTGCGGATTTCATCAATACCGCGATTAGAAGCACCGTCAATTTCCAAAACATCCAGACTTCTGCCTTCTGTTATCTCTAAACAAGAAATACAGCTATGACAAGGTGTTGCGGTTAATCCCTTTTTGCAATTTAGGGCTTTGGCTAAAATTCGTGCTGTAGATGTTTTGCCAATTCCCCGGGGGCCGGAAAAAAGATAGGCATGGGCTAAATTATCTTGCGTGATTGCATTTTTAAGGGTGGTGGAAATATGCTCCTGATCAACAATTTCATCAAAATCTTTTGGCCGGTATTTCCGGGCGTAAGCTAAATGAGACATAACTATCCTTTTTAAGTAGCGAGTAGCAAGTAGAGAGTAGCGAGAAAAATACCTTCCCTAATTACTACCTTATTTATAGGCGAACTTTACAATGTATAAAATATATCCGCTATATAAAACTAAATACATCAGACCTTCAATCTTACTTAAAACAAGATCTTTGTACGTAAATAACAATAAAACCACTGAAAACATTATTACCAGAGGCATAGTAACAATTTTTGTCTGCAGATCAATAGTTACCGGATTAATGATTGATGATGCACCTAAAACCCACAGCAGATTTAATATGTTTGCACCGATTATATTGCCGGCAGCTAAGTCACCCATTTTTTTTATGCTGGAAATAACCGCAGTAACCAGCTCCGGCAAAGATGTCCCAACCGCAATCATCGTAACTCCGATGACAATTTCCGGTACTTTTAAAAATTTTGCAATTGCCATTCCTGAAGGAATGATCGCCAACCGTGCAGACAAAACCACTCCCGCCGCTCCTAATAAAAATTTTACACCGCTTAATTTTATATTAATTACCTGCTTTATACCAGGTTTATTTTCTTTTCTCGCGCCAATTCCCCGGTGTACGACATAGACAAGAAATCCAGAAAAAACACCGCAAAGAATAACCCCATCCAGAAAACTCAATACTCCGTCATACATCAATAAAAAACAAAAACCGCTAATCATGATTAAAAAAGGTAATTCTTTTCTTACTGTTAAAGCATCAAAATGCACAGCATTAATTAATGCCGCAACTGCTAAAATCAAGCCAATATTTGCCAAGCAAGAACCAGTAGCATTGCCCAATGCAATACCAGGAACTTTCATATAGGATGAAAATGCAGAAACTGCAAATTCAGGCATAGTTGTGGCAAAACTGACAATGGTTAACCCAATAATTGTACGCGGAATATTAAAAAAAAGAGCAATTGATTCCGCAGCAGTTGTAAATAAATCCGCACTTTTTATAATTACGATAATCCCTATTACAAGAATAATAATATCTGTATAAATGGTCAATAATTTTCCTTTATTTTCTTTCTGGAATGAAAAAAGTAAAAAATCTAAGGAATAGTTAATTATGTGATAATATTAGCTCAAAATTTAAATAAAGTCAACCAGCATCAAAATACTTTTGAGTTTAAGTAAAATCTTTTTTTTATTAATTTTATTTGCCTTCTTGACATTAATATAAGTAGCCGTTATTATAAAGGCAACAAATAAAAGAAAGGGGGAATTATTATGGGTAAGATTTTTAGAAGTGCGGTGTTAATAGCAGTGTTTCTTTCTATTGCATCTTTAGCAATAGCCGGAGAAAACTCCAAACCTTTACAATTGTCTTTATTTAGCCCAGTAGCAATTCTTAGTGAAGATCAATCAGTGCACGGATTACGTTTGAATTTTATCTATGGGTCAAACCAGGATGTGGTGGGCCTAGATATTGGTCTGGTAAACCGTGTAAATGGCAACCTTCATGGATATGAATATGGCGCAATAAACTATGTTGAAGGTGATGTTATTGGCGGTCAAAATGGTATTCTCAACTGGGTAAAAGGAAGCGTTAACGGCGGACAAGGCGGTTTCGTAAATATCATTGATGGAGATATTAACGGTATCCAAGGCGGAGCAGTAAACTGGGCCAAAGAAGTTTACGGCGCACAGATTGGCGGCGTAAATATTGCTGATTCAGTCGAAGGCTTTCAGCTCGGGATTGTTAACTGGACCGGAGATTTAGACGGGCTGCAAATCGGGTTAGTTAACGTAGCTACGAGAAAAGAAATCTTAAAAGGCATGGTTTTTGTTAATGCTGCCTGGTAATTAATACCGTTAGTTTATTATTATAAAAGGGGCCATTTTTTAATAGAATGGTTCCTTTTTTATCTAACCATTTTTACATACCTGCACAATTCATAATTATATAGCTAAATAATTTGATGACTAATTATGTCATAACTTCTTTTTTTTCAATAAAATATGTATATTTATTCCGTCTTTTAAACTAAAATACATAAAAAATTTATAAAAAAATTGTTGATATTTTTTTTTGTTATGTTAAAATTCTTTTATCTTTAAAAAAAGGAGGGATATTATGAAAATAAATAATAAAACTAAAAATTCAACAAAGTCATCCAGAACTAAATCTGCTACAGACAATTACAATCAGATTAAAGACCGCGCCTATTTTATTTGGCTAGAAAAACAATTACCTGAACTAGATTGCTGGTTACAGGCAGAAGCAGAATTCAGTTCAAAAAAATAAATCTTGATAATTTAAAGAAAAATTAAATTATCTGTAAAATAGGTTTATCTTAAGTTAATTCTTTTCCCTAACTTTTTCTGAATAAAGCAATTAGAGAAAATGCATAATTAGCTGAAGCATTTGTATTGCCACAGTTAAAAAGTTTAGTATTGTCTATTTCTCCCCTATGTTCAATAAATAATCATTCAAATTTTCTAATCTAATAACAAATAATATACTGTAACTAGATTACAAATAGTATCTCGCCATCCCTCTATTTTGTGGGTAATATATGGTTATGTATTAGCAAAAGTTATATTATTATGATATACTTTTTTGAATTATTTTATTTAGAATATTAATAAAAAATTAGATATTTAATATGGCACGCATAACAAATCATAACCTGTTGATAAATAAAAAGATAGCAATATTTTTAATCCAGGCTATTTTATTAGGAAATATTGCCTTTGTAAAGCCGTCCAGTACTTTGGCTGCAGAAAACCAGAACTGTCTTTCCCCTCAGATTCTTGTGGGCTCAGAAATTTTAGCTCCAGCTTTTAATAAGCATAATGCGATTATTGATTATATATTTAACCGGGATATTATTCTGGTTAAAGATGTGCCTGATTTTGTGAATATTTTACAAAACGCACAAATAACAAATAGAGAAAAAATGCACGGTATTATTCAATATTACACAAAAGAGCTTAACATAATTTCAGAAAAATTATTTATTCTATCTGACTATGCTCAAGTAAATAATATTAATCTGCCCGATTTCTTTCATAAAATAGGCGTTATTCAAGGGCAAATATCTATGATCAATGAAGCTTTGCAACAAGCCAAGCAATATACTGACTCTCGAGAATTAGCCAAACTCTTAACCAATATAACCACTTATTTAAACAATCATAAATATAATTATCAGGATTTACCCCGGCTTTTATATGAGCACAATAAACTTTTTACAGAACAGGAACAAACACAAAATTTAATCAAAGAAATTTTTGTACGCATTCTTTCTTTAGAAACAGTGGAGTTATTTTATTCTATAAGCAGTGATTCTTGCAATCTTAGTGAAACTATTAAAGCAGTTTTTCCTATCTTGGCGGATTTATCTGCTCAAGACAATACTACGGATTGGGTAAAACCTCATCTAGACAAAATTGATAAAACCATTACTTTACCCTCAGAACCTGTAATTATTCCGGGGTTTAAAGAAAACTGGATTGTTTTTATACTTGAGATCGTAAAGAATAGCCTAATGTCAACATTACATACCCCCAATCCACAAATAGAAATTATTCTTGAGCAGGACGATAAAAAAGTTACGCTTTCAATTAAAGATAATGGCGCAGGATTTCAAAACCAGGAAATATATTTTGGTAAAAGCACAAAATCCAATTTAAGCCGGGGAATTTTTCTGGCCACAATTAAATCATACCTTGAACAAAACTATAACGGGAGCCTTATGATAACTTCATCAAAGAATACAACAAAAGTAAAAATTGAAATTCCTAAATCAAGCTTACTCCAAATAAATGAAAATATTCCCCTAAAACAGCTTTCTAAAATTTCTCTTAATACAGAACTCTCTCGGCAATTTGAATATGATGAATTTGGCCAGCCAATTATTTATACAATAAAAGATAAAAACAATGGAAATCATAAAGCAAAAATATCCTTTGATTATGAAATTTTTGCAAAAGAAAATGAAAATTACGAGGTATTAATAACTGGGTATTTAAGGGAATCTCTTGGTTTTCCCGCATTAGCCAATCAGGCCCAAAGCACATCCCCGGTTCTAATATCATTTTTTACGATAAACAAATCCGGTATTATCCAGGATGTTACCGAAATTCGTAACGAAATTTTACAAAAAAACGGCATCGCAAATTTTATTAATCAAAAAATCAAAGATATCGCCAGGGTTTTTACAAAAGCCCATCGACAATCTTTAAATATTATCAACCTTCCCACAATAGAAGCATTATGCACTGTATTATTAAAATACGGAAGGTATTTTCCGGAAAATAAAATCATTAAAAATCATTTTAGAATATATGATAAAATCTACAACTTAAAAACCGGTAAAATAAATAAAAAAATGGTCGAAGGATATGTAGGTAAAAATCTTGTTCCAGCTAATGATTTTGAAGAAAATCTCAGAAGAAGTTTTATCCATCGGTTAGCGCAAAGCTTGGAAGAATTAGAAAAATATGGGATAAACATAAGCGCACTGCTAGAAATTCAAAACACTCCGATTATAAAACTTTACAAAAAAATGGGGGCGGAAAACATCCGGGTAATTTTTTCCCAAAAAATTAATACAAAATATAATAAAATATTTAATAGCATTGAAATTCACGCACAATTAGTATTTACCAAAATCGAGATTGAAAAAAATGGCTATAACTCATTGATTGATCAAGCGATATAATTTTTTGTTTGTTATCGTGCGGAATAAATAATATTCAAAGCTAAAACACGCTTATAATATATTATGTTGGTAAAAAAAATAAACATGCACTTTATCAGTACATGTTTATTTAAATCACAACACTGTTCTTTGATTAATAAATTAACTTTTTTTGGTCAAAGAAATTTTATAATCGTCATCCCCTGTTAGTATTATATGCCCTTCACGAGCCAGCCAGCCAATACTCATCATCATAAGTCTTTCTGGCTTGCCAATATCACGAAGTAAATTCGACAAGGAGACTTCGCCGTGTTCATCCAAGTAATGCCAAATATCTCCTGCGGTTATTCCGATATCTATTTTCATGTTTACTCCTCTGCTTTAAGAATGTATATCATCATCGACATCCTCACTATCCTTCTCATCATCCTCAACCACTTTAAATTCTCTTAATCTTAATGGATCAGAATCAACAATCTCAAGCTCAATATCACAAGTTGGGCAGTAAACAATATCTCCTTCTTCAAAATGATCGCTTTCCTCAAGTACAGCACGGCATTCAGGACACCGTATAACCTTCATTTCTTCCTCCTGATAAAATTAAACTGGGATTTAAATAAATTAAAAAAACTACATATAATTGTAATCAACTGCAACCGGGCCATTTTCAGTTTCTTTAATGATTAATTCTACTTCATCCCCTTCTTCTAAATCCATACCCTCAATTTCATCAGAGATCATAATTTTTTGACCTTCAATTACTACATAAGCACCATCTTCCGCTACTTCCTGGACAATCCCCTTTAATGTGTTTTCTTCCTGTGCAAATATCGGACTGCAAACAATTGCCATCAAAAAACACACGCAAACTATACTGCTAATCTTTTTTAACATTTTCCCTCCATTTTTTACCATTAATCACAAAACCCTACATTTTCTAACTACCTACTGACACAACTAATTACAACTATTTATATATCATCCTGCAACTTTAAGCCGCTGCATTATTTTTCTTAGCTTTTACTTTGCCGCCGGTTTTGCGGCCTTCCCAGCCCCTGTTTCCCACCTCCTTAATTTCAAATTTGAACAATTTAATATGCTTATTTTACCATATTACTAAGTATCTATATACTATAGTTAAAATACTTTGTCAATATAATTTTGATGAAGTTACAAGTTATAAGTGATAAGTTAAAAGTAAAAAACTAATCTGTGTTCATCAAGAAAAAATCCTTATTTATCCCTATTTCAAATCTGTCCTTTCCCGTTTTCATTTATATCATCTAGGGTTAAAACCCTTTTTTAAACTTTAACCAGATATTGGTTTCTCCGTCTGCTTCTTTTTTATCATTTTCTGCCTGATTTTCTTTCCCATTAATTTGTATGTTTTTTTCTGCTTCCACAGCAAAAGATTCTGTGATTTTTTGCTCAACCGCAATTTTTTGATTAATCACAGCCTTGTCTTTTTCTAATTTTGTCTGTTCAATCCCGTATTTTAACTCTGTTTTTCCGGAAACTTCTTTGGTTATTTGGGCTTCTTTGGTATTACCATTATATTTTAATAAAACAGAATTTAACCCCAGCCGCTTGGCCAGCCGATTACCCGCGCCGCCAAAAATAAAATAATCCACTAAATCCGCAGCGATGTCCGGACTCACGCGGCTATTTTCCAAACTGCCAAAAATACTCATCCAGCTTTTTCCTGTTGCCAGCATTACAGTAAGTTTATCTTCGGATAAAAAAGGCTCAGAACTCAGCTTTACTTCCGGAGTATCTAATTCCCCTTTAACCGTAATATTTATTTTTGTTTTTTCAACAACCGAAATGCCGTACAAATCAAAATTTGGCTGTTTTGGTTTACCCGAAAATATAATTTTACTCTCCTGCAGTTTAACCAAAGCCGTTTTCTCCCCAGAAATTTCTCCGCTTTTGAGTACTATTTCTCCGTAAATTTTAATATCTTTTTTAATATCACTAACATTCAAATTCAAAGCAATTGGACACTGCCGCATAACAAATTTATGCCACTTTAATTCATTAACAAAAAATTCACCTATGAGATTAGGTTCGGATATTTTCCCTTTAATAATAATATCAAAACCCTCAATTAGTCCGGAAATGCTTTTGGGGATTTGTATCCCGGGTAATAAATTAAATAAGGAACGTACATGTATGCCCTTGGAATAAACCGACAAATCCAGCGTTTTGTTTTCATAAGAACCGTAAAAAAGTATTGTATCCATATTGGGTAAAAATAATCTTGCATTCTGAACTTTTACCTGTAGCCCATCAAAATTTAAAGAGTCAAGGTTTAGGTCAAGCTGTTGAATCTTGACTACGCTTCCTTCCGGAAGGATTTTAATATCATTAAGCTCAAGATTATAATAGGTTATGCCTTTGGCTAAGCTGCCTTGGGATTTATTTATTTCCACGGTATCTGTCTGAGCATAATTTTTAATCCCAAAACGCGCAATCATGAGAGCGCCTTGTCCGGTAAAAATAAAAAAATAAAGCAATCCTGCCGTAAGCAGAATGCTTGCCATAAAAATTAAAATTATTGTTTTAGTTTTCACTTTCAGGCTAATCATGTTTTACAATTACTATTTGTTATATTTTTCTATATTCTATAGTGTTTTTGCCTTTAAACCAGGAACCCAATACAATCGGCAGAAGATAAAATAAGGATAAGCTTATTCTGTAGCCAGTTATATAATCTAAAAAACCTATTGTCAAAAGAAGGCATACACTCAGGCAAACCAATGTTTTTTTTGGCAGTTTCCCTATTATTTTTAAAATATTACCTCCGACTACCTTCCCTCCTTTTAAGACAGATCATTACCAGTTGTCTGCACAAAATCATTTTTTAATTTTTTAGCTCTTATACACTGTCCCGTAGATACAATATCTGTCACTTTAATTTTTATTATCACTGCATCCTTCATGTTTGAAAACTCAAAAGGACGATGAGCTTTTTCCCGGCGGATTCCTTCAATAATTCTTTTTGTTGAAAATTGCAGTTCCCGGGCTGTTAATTGTTCAACCAACTGATCATGCATAATACCTTTATCCAGCAATTCTGCTCTTCCGGAAATTTGATAGTCTATTAAATTTTCCAGATCAATTATAGGGAAAGCTACCGCGTGATTTTGTTGAATATTTTCCCATGTTTTCTCCTGCATGTAATCAACCAGAAAAATTTCACTTTGTTCGCATTTTATTAAAAATTTATTCGCCACATTTGGCCGGCCTTGAGAATCGCTTGTTGCCACAGCAATCCAATCTGCTTCTTCTAAGTATTTTTTTATCTTTAAGGGAATGATAATATTAGCCTTTTTTTTTATTTTCTTAGCGGCATAAAATACATTAGACTCAGCTAATTTAATTTTTAATCTTCCTGTTAGCTCATCCAAACTGATTTTAAAAACATCAGCCAATTTTACCAGTGTTTTTAATGTGGGGTGTTTTGCTTTACCCTGCTCAATTTTCGTTATCGCGTTAAAAGACAACCCGGCTTCCTGAGCCAGCTTTTGCTGAGACCAGCCTTTTTTCTTGCGAAGTGCTTTAACTTTTTGTAACAACATTTTTGTTAGCCTCTTGCTCTTATTGTAGTATTATTCTTGTGGTATCTTTTAGTTATATTGTATCAGTTTGGCCATATTTTTCAAGACAATAATAAACCTAGTGATTTACATTTAAAAACCATATTTCCACCGCGTAGGTGTTAGATAGGTGTTAGAATGGTTGAGATAAAAATTTTTGGCAAAGATTAAATTATTGTGATATACTTTTACGAATAATTTTATATCTAAGATTAATAACTAAATAAGGTTGCATCTAAGAAGTTAAATAAATTTATTTTACAATTTGCCGCACAAATCTATCAATTTCCGGTGAAAAAATATCTTTATTACTTTTAATATTACAATCAATCAAATATCCATTATTTATCATTATAAAAGGCTCTGCTGAAGCCGGATGATCCACTTCTAAGCATAAGTCACCGCATTCCCGAGAACAAAATTTATCTGCTGTGTTAATTTCAGGTTCTGGCCTAAAAACACAATTTCTAGTCATTGTTACAACAGCATAAGGATAATATAAAGATATTTTAGTATATTTTGGCAATATGTAGGCATGAGTATGGGGTAAAGATGATATTTCAAAACGATTAACATCATAATTTTTTTTAAAAAAATCTACTTTGTTCTTATCTAGTACCTGTATAATTTTTTTTTGCGCTAAAGAATCTTTTTCTGATGAATTTCCATTTCTGTAAGGTAATTTAAATAATAAAGTAAAATGACAAATCATTCGTCCCATAACCGCCGGAAATTTTCTTTTCTTTTGCCTGTACCACTCAAGCATGCCAAAACTATTTATAACTAATTCAAAATCTTTCTGAATCGAATTAAGTTCATCTATAATTTTTTCCATTTTTCCAAAATATTGAGGTGTTATTATTGCAGGCAATACGAAACTGATTGGCTTAATTTTAGCAATTTCTTTGTAAAACCGTACATCATGTACAAATTTATACTGACAAAATTCATTACCGCAATATATTCTTTTACAGCCTTTATTTGCTTTAATAATATCGGAATACTTTTCCACTGCGCAAATAAAAATCGTCTTTTCGTATTTTTGTGTCATTTTCAACCTCTTCAAGGAAACTTTTTTTATCCTTTGCTTTATAAACAAGTTCTATTGCTCGCTTTGCACCTATTAATAATAAAATTTTTGTACTAAGAGGCATACCCCGCGAACCAAGCTTAATAGATGTAATTCCTTTTTTTACGGAATCATAAAAATTACTATATCCATTAACAGTAACAGTTACCCATCTAGAATAAATCCCTTCGATATCCTTAACATCAGGCCAATTTAATATATTAAACTTATAGAAACATGGAAAATATTTTATAATTTTTCTTTCCGGGTATAAAGCTGAACGTCCAATATTACATCTTCCGCTAATATAACGACAATTAATACAAGTATGGTAAAAAATTTCTGTTTCAATATCCGGATCATCAAAAAAATCACTAGCTTCATGCGAATAAAGATGCTGAGGGAAAAGAATCCGTGAAACCCCAAATTGTTTATAAAAATTTAATGTCATTTTATTATAACAGCTAGCTAAACTGCTTAGATGTATTTTTGTTTCCCTCTTAGCTTGAGATAATTGTTTTGAAAGTTCATACATAAGATAAAAATCAACTATAATAAAACCATCAACGCTAGTATCCAAAAGCTCAATTAGAGTTTGAGCAATATTTTTATGTAAATTTGGTTGATATATAGGGAGATTAACCGCTAAATATAACTTTTTTTTGTGTTTGTGGCATAAAGTCGCAGTCTTTTTTAATTCTTGTGTATTTTTTAAATTCCCGGTTTCATTATCATTACGAAAATTAGGAAACCTAATTTTTTCTGATAAGCATAAGCCGGTATAAAATTCTGTTGCCCCTTCTTTAATAAGGGGATTAATCTCTTTAATATCTGAAATACCCACAAGTATTCCTGGTTTAGCCATAAAAGTTTATTCCTAAAAATATTGTTTATTTTTATCTAAAATAATTAAAAAATCTACTGTCATATTATAACATAAAGAATATATTTCCATATGATGTCAGCTTAATTATTTTTTTAAATTTATAAGTTCTCTATATTCAAAAAAATAATTGATAAATATAAAAAAGCAGAAATCAGCAAGAAAAAAGAAAACCCGAAAGTAATTGCCAAGAAAACACTAAAAACACTCCCGGCAATACTCATAAACCCATTAACTGCCCATACCCAGGGGATTAATTCTTTATTGTTTGAATAAACTAGTTTTAGCCCTTGGGGGAAAAATACTCCCAAGCAAGTTCCCAGCGGGAAAATTGATATAAAAGTAATTAACAATTTTAAAGAAAAACTAAAATGTAAAAAATATTTGTTTAATTGAGATAAAAATAAAAAGTATGTTAATAAAGCTAAAAAGCATACTACAGACATTTTTTTAATATTTAAATATTTTTTAATTAGTAATTTTTGTGATAAAATACTCCCTAAGCCTGTTGCTACAAGTAAAGTGGAAAGAATTATAGAAAAGGAATAAATTGGATTACCTAAAAATAAAGTAAAAATTCGCATTATTGAGATTTCCGCACAAATAAAGCCAAGACCTAATATCGCAAAATATGCTAATATTTTTAAATAACTACTATTAAAAATATGTTTCTTTGTCATGCATAATGGTATTATTAAAAATATTCCTCCCATAAAGATGATAAAAACACAAAAATAAGCCATAACTAAAAACATTTTTAACTGTTCTAAATTATAATTTTTATTTAATCCCTTATTGCTCCAACTCTCAGGAATTTGCCCATTATTAAATAAAGACCAAAAATCTTTACTAAAAATATCTCTTGATAAAATAATATTTTCGCAAAAGGGTTTGTCATCTGTTGAAAACATAAGATTTAATCGAAGTTTTTTGCTTAACTTTTGCAAAAAATCTTCTGTATTATCAGCCTGGACTAAATTCTCAATCACTTGAAAATCTTCATGAGTAAAATAAGGAGTATACAATAAAATCATATCCATTTTAGATAAATTATTTTGAATTAATTCCACTTGTTCTTTTGAAAAACCAGATTTTTTTATAACAACTTTTAAAACTGTATGCATTGGATGAATAAGCTTCCTTTTAGCCTGTCCGCTTATTACATCCTTACGTTCAGCAAAAACAATTAATTTGTTGAAAAATTTTTCATCGCCAATTTCCTTAAAAGCTTCTTTGGCCATTGCAATATTTTTAATCTTATTAAAACAAATAATTCCTAGCATCCCATCAGGCTTAAGATGATTTATATAGCTAACAAAAGCCTCTTTTGTGTATAAATATTCTCCTGTAAACTGGGGAACGTCTAAATATTGCGCAAAAGAAGCCCCGGACCAGGAAAGAATTATCGAATCAAATTTTTTATCTGTCGCTTCTAGATAACTCCTCCCTTCGGCAACAATCATTTCGACATTTTTTTTAGCAAAAAAAGCGTTTAGATTAAATTCCGGCAAACTCTTTGCTTTTTCAACAATAATGGGATTTAATTCAACTCCTGTAATATTTGAAACTCCTTTAGAATAACTAAAAGCTTCAACCATATCTTTTCCTGCCCCTGCAAATAGGAAAAGAATATCCTGAGATGTGTCTAATAAAAAAGGTATTGTTGCAGGGCTAAAACCATTAAATAATTCAAATCTGTATGGCTGCTTTGGGATAAAAGGAACTAATAAAGCATGTCCTAGCGCTTTATTTATGGAAAACAGTTGTTGGTTATTTACTCTTATCAGAGATATCCTTGAATAAGAATTCCAGCGATGCCATAATTCCTCACATTTTTTTTCTATTTCCCAATCATGCGCTAAAATATGAGGATTAAGTGTTAACTCAAAAAACCCAGTATTTACATTAAAAATCATTGTCGCGATAACTATTATTAAAAAGACTCTGTTGCTTATTATAGAAAAACTTTTTTTATTTTCGTCTTGTAGGATAAAAAAAGCTATTAAAAATAAGCATATCGATATTAATAATAATATGGAACTTACCTGGATGAAATTTAGCATTATAACACCGGCGATGCAACCACAGGAAGCTCCTAGCAAATCAAAAAAATATATCTTATGTACCTTGTAAGAATATTGTTTATAAATTGATGCAATTACCATCCCTAAACAAAAAAACAAGGCAGCAAAAAATAATCCTGCGATTAAAGCCCCCAGAAAAGTATTGACTAATAGATTGTTCCAAATATCAATCGAAAGTAGTTTCTGTTTTAGTAAATTTTCTTCTTCTATACTCTGCTTATGACTAATTAATTTTACTGCAATTGAATATAAAAACAACATGATCCCACTTGAATTCAGGTGAAAGATAATGTATTTTTTAAAAAAAATATTATCTTTTTGAAAATATTTTAAATAGAAAAAAACTCCAGCTGAACTTAACCCTAAAAATACAAATGGAATTGCTAAAAACGGAAGATTAATAAAAACTTGTAATAATATTGCTAATACAAGCTGTAAGGAGAAAATTATAAAGCTTAGGCTAAATATGATTAAATATATCGAAACTATACTCATTTTTATTTTTTTATGAAAACCAATTATTTTTTTGTTTCTATAGTATCATCTTTACCCTGAATAAACAATACTTATGCCCATACCCCCACACCCCCACCGCGTAGGTGTTAGAATGGTTGAGAGAAAAATTTTTGGCAAAGATTAAATTATTGTGATATACTTTTACGAATAATTTTATTTATAACATAAACAATTAAATAAGGTTGCATTTAAAATGATCCAATCAAAATCACTTAATACCTTGAAAAATAAGAAGTTATCAATTTTCATGATTTGGCCTGTTTTGGCTATGAATCTATTATTTTTACCAGTAGCAAATGCTGCGGAATTAAATTATACTTGCCTGGCCCCAAATATAAGTATCACTAATATACAGTTACAAAAAAATATCTTAGATGCTGTTAGCAATCCTAATTCAGCTGTTAGAACTATTCTTGTTCAAAGAAAGCCGGAAGATATAAAAATTAAATTTGATAAAACCATACCTAAACCCTCTATCCACAAAGTAATCATTAAAACACTTACGCCTTATCTGAAAAAATTAGGGTTGTATTTTGAAACAATAATTTTTGAAAAAGAAAATTCAGCTAGTTATAGAATAAATTCTCAAACCCAAACTTTATATATAATTTTAAGCAGTACGCACAAGCCAAAACTTGTGCCCGCACAGCTTAAAAAAATTCTTGATAAACTAATCCCCAAACTTGAACAAAATAATGCAAATGATCCTGAACAATTAAAACAACAATTAATTGCTGAAATTAAAAAACTAATTTCCCTTCCCCTTAATAACCGGGAACAGGATAAGTTAAGAAATTTAATTATGCAGGAAGCCGGAGAACTCTTAGAAGGCAGAAAGCTTACAGATCAAGATATCACAGAAAGAGAAAAAGAAGTTTTGAATATCCTTAATCTGCAAAAAGGCCAAACTTTGATTGAATTCGGCCCAGGGCAGAGTGCAAGAAAAGGCAACCTGGCTATTCACGCAGCATTAAAAGGCCTTAATGTTGTGGTTGTGGATAAAACATCAAAAAATTTAAACCAGATCAAACAAGAAGCAGATAAATTGTCTGCGCTTATAAACTTAGCCGGCGGAAATATAATATATATCGACGGAGATATTAACCAGAATTTTGTCCAGGAAAATATTTATCGATTAGCAAAATTAAATCAGGGGTTTGATCATGTAATTGCTTTAAGTTTTATTGATTCTGGTTTAAATAAAAATACTAAAGCAGTCACTGATTATAAAAATGTTATTAAAATTATTACGGATATTAAGAAAAAACAAACCGGAACAATTTATTTTGCTGATGCTGATGAATACATTACTAAAAACTTTGAATATTTATATATGCCTAGTTCAGAATATACAACGTATCAAACAAAAGGAACAAAAGAACTTTTAAACCAATTAAAACAGAAAGATCTCTTAATCTTATCCTCAACTAAGGTTTGCAGTTTAACTTCTTTAGGTGCTAAAATCGCCACAATTTATACATTTTCAAAAAATACACAAGAAAAACAAAAAAGCACAGCAGTTAATCCCGCTCAAATCTTTACGGAAATAGAAGAAAGAATTCAATCCATAACCCCGCTTGCAGATACAAATATTACTAATCCTCTTGTCTCTTTTATTTCGCCTAATGATCTGGCCGCAGATTTTGATAGTTTTGATAAATCTTTTGGCTTAGAAGATGCCCGAGGATTTGCAAGCCTTTTAAATTTTAATGGGCCAACAAACTTATTAGATCTGCAGGATGCATCACTATCAAAAAAGAAACTAAAAAAACTTAAAAAAGCAGAAAAAGAATTCAGAAAAATTCTAAAAAAAATTGAACCTATTAAAAATATTGATACATCCTCTTCTTCTGAAGAAATGATCCAGGCCATGTTAATAATGTCAGAAGCTTTAAAATCTATACCTAACCGGACTAAAGAAGCAGACGAAATGATTCAACTCGTTAATGAACTTAATGTTGTAAAAGCATTGCTAGATGCAGAATCTCACGCTTCGGATCGGGATAAAGCTGCCGGACAAATCTTAAAACAGCTTTCTGATCCTGGAAATTTAATTGATTTTTATGACCCTGAGGCAGCGGAAAAATTCAGTAAAATATCCGGACATAGCCCGATAGAAATTAAATTTATTCAACTCTGTCTGGAACATGAAAAACAAGTTGGATTTATTACTGGGGCTCTTTTTAATCAGTGTAATATAGACGTTATGTATGAGGATTACATTTTAAGGCGGTTCCTCCATTATTTAAATATGTCTAACTGGCTGGGAGCAGCGGATATTGTTGCGGAAAATCAATCACTTTTCAATCCTATCTTTAAAAAAATAAAAACAGCAATGCATAATCCGGAAACAGTTCCGGAAGCTCCTTTAATGCTGGAATTATTATTTGAACATTTAAACGAAATATATGAATTCAATAAAAAACATTTAAAACAAAAAGAATTACACCAGTTCTTTGTTTTTGGAAAACTTCCGAGTTTTAGTAAATACTTTAATGATTCGGATGAAGAAAACCTAAAAAATACAGATTTCTTTGATAAATTATTTACCATAAATAATGCTTATACTCCGTCAATTATGACCGCTTCTCTGGCTCCTTTATGGATTGGAGACCCGCATTTTTTAGCTTTAAATTACTGGAATAAAATAACCCGCAATAAATATTTACCTCAGCCTGACCCTTCCCCGCCAGCTAAAAAAGAAACAAAAACTTTGCTTATCCGTCATGACGCCCATCTTGATTTAAGCGATCCTAAAATCCTACCCAGTCAATTTGCACAGATGCTCTTAAGCGGAACAGTCCCTGATCAAAACTTTTTTTTAGAGATTGCAAAATTCTGCGGTATTGACGGATTTACTATTCCCGCAGTTATGCAGGGAATAATTGACGAAATTGCAATTTGTTTGCCGGAAGAAGCCAGAGAAAGCATTTTAAGATCAGCTGCAGATGAGCAAAAGAAATATCTTAATTATACTAGTTACGACCTATGGGTAAAAATTGATCGAGAAAATAATCGTTTCCGATTTGTTAGCGGCAGAGTAATGCCGGATGATATTCCTAGAGATATTACAGAACAAGAACTGATAAAGTTAGAAACTCAAGGCTATTTGCGAAGAATTAAAGTTCATATTGTTTCTCCGACAAATATAAAAAAAATAAAAGAAATCGCTCAAACTGCAACCCATATTATTGGAGATACAGACATTGATTTTTTAGGAACAGATTTCCCTTATGAAATCGAACGCATTGTTACCAGGTATAAATTAACACCGGAGCGCTATTATGAATTGCTAACCGCATACAAAGCTATTTATAAAGATGCACAAATCCAGGATAAAATGGCGATGTTCTTTATGGCTACCTCTTCAAATTTCACTCCTGAAAAAGAAATCGATCAACGCTTAGCTGATTTACTGGAAACTTTGATTGACTTAGAATCAGCTCAATCTGATTTTACCAATGAAATTTTAGAACTAACTTATCAAAAAGCAGGCAGGCTTGATGAATTAAGAGAAAAAGTAAAAAATCAGATTATTAGTCCTCAAGATAATATTGATTCTCAAGTCTTAAATAAATTTTTAAAATTAAAAGATGAAATCAACCAGGAAATAACTTATATCCAGGCAAGATTGAAAGCAGTAAAAAAATATTTTGTTTATTTTATTAAGCTTAAAAACAAAGATTTACCAAAGGGGCAAATCTACAGCATTGAAAAAAACGAAAAGTTTATCCATGTTTATTTTGATTTAAGAAAAGAAAAAATCGGCAATATCGCTGAGCTAAAAAATGTTTATCGAAAAATTGTCAGCCCCTTATATTTAAAATTCATTAAAGAATTTGTTGAATTTTTAACTATTCGAGTTAATGAAAAAATTAAATACAAAGATGAACGGCCACAATATTTAGACATCTTTGACAAGGAATTTATTTCAAAATTAGGCATTAAAAAAGACCACACTGTCTTAGATATAGGCACAGGCACTGCTCCGATAGCTACAATTGTCAGCCGGTATTCAAGCAATAATATCTTTGGCATTGATCTGATTTGGCAGGCTGTGCAAGAAGGAGAGGAATTTTTAGAACAAGATAAACTCACAAATATTAAGCTAATTCAAGCAGATGCGACAAAAATACCTTTTCAAGCTCAAACATTTGATGCTGTTGTCGGCAGTTCTATGATGCAGCATCTACCGAATGAAATCAAGCGCCAGATATTAGAAGATGTATTCCGGGTATTAAAACCTGACGGGATTTTTGGGCTTTTTGTATATTCACCCGGCAGTGAAGATAGAGTAACAAGATGGGATGGGAAAGCCTGGAGAAAAGAATTAGAACAAGCAGGTTTTATTATTGACTTTATCGAAGATCCAAAAACTAACCGTATTGCAATAAAAGTTCACAAGCCGGGAATTATCTCTATAAAGAAAAACAAATCCCCTGCTGCAATCAGCTTGATTGAAGAATCAATATAATCAATTTAAATTACTTTAGTATCTTATATTGATTGTAAAATTGTAATATAAGATTTCCGGAGAAACACAGTTTTATCCAGAGGCTTTATTTTTTGTTTTTCAAGGAAAGATTTTTTATTTTTTTGTTCATCTATTTCTATCAAATATTCTAAAAAATTTTTGCTGCCTATCTGCTGCAGATCTATAGTTGTATTTGTTCTCTGAATTAAATTAAAATTAATAATATTCATGCTGCCAGCATGCTTAACTCTATCTTCGAAATCAGTGATCATTACGATTTTTTTACGGGTAAAATTATCCTGGTTAAGCAATCCGGAAGTTAACGGATCGTTTGTATTTAGATAAGTAACAAATTTTCTATTGTTTTCTACTGTAATATATCCGTAATATCTCTGAAGAATATCATCAACAAAAACAATTTCTCCTTGTTTTAATAAATTAAATTCTTTTAGATTGTGCTCTCTTAACGGCCTTTCCTTAATCCAGTCAAAATCATATTTACCTTCTTTTATCATATTAAAACGATCAAATACTTGCCTGGCTTTATCTAAAAAATCTATTTCTACCTGTGCCTCTTTTATTCCAATTACCGGAATATTATATTTTTTAACCATCGGCAAATTCATTAATTCATATTTGTATTTTAATAATGTTTTTGCATCGCTAATAATAATACTGTTGATTTCTTTGGGATTTAAAAGAATGCCGTAATCCGGGTATTTTATTGTTGTACGCGTAGTGAACCTTATTTTTTTTCCAATCCCGTTCTCATCTTCTATATACACTACTTGCCCTTCAAGCTCAATGTCCGAAGGTAAAGATATCCATAAATTATAATCTCTAAATAAATATGTTTTGCCTAGTTTTTTTTCTATAATTTTTTCGGTGATTATTCTATCATAAAACATAACTCCATCATTACCATAACTGATAAATTCAAAGGGAAGTTTTTTGCGCGAAAAAGCTTGGGTTAAATCGTTTTTTAACTTGCCATTTTTTTCCTGGCTAACCCCATAAAAATATTTAGGCAAAGTTATACGTTGCCCCAAAGAAAGCTTTTCTCTATATTTATAATATCGCTGTAATATTTTTTCATAGACATTTTTTTCATTGTTAGCTAAAAAATTATCTTTAAGCTTTTGTTCTAATTGTAAAATCACATCCTCAACAATGTTTTTTTGATTTTCAATATCCAAAGGTATTGCTTTAGAAACAGATGCGTTTCTTAACGCGTTTATTGCATCTGCGATTGTTGCATTTTGCGGACTTGCTTTATCCGAGACTGCCTGCTTAAAAATTGTACTGCCAACAGTGATAATATCTGCACCTGCTTGCACAGCTTTCTGAGCATAATATCTGGTAACACCTCCGTCAACACTAATTTTTACATTATAACCTTTAGCATCTATATAGCGGCGCAAACCGCTGATTTTATTTAATATTTCCGGTAAAAATTGCTGGCCGCCGGCTCCTGGTTCAACAGCCATAATCAATACCTGATCAATTTTATCCAGTATAGGGTATATCTGCTGATTATCAGTTTTTGGTTTAATCGAAATCCCCACTTTTACATTCTGTTTTTTTCTTACGGAAACTTCTCTTATTCTTTGGATTATTATTTGCGCAGTCTGTGCATTAAATAATGATGTTTCAAAATGAAAAGTAATAATCGCTGCACCCTGATCGATATAATCCTCTATGAGCTGTTCGGAAACATCCTTAACCATTAAATGCACATCAAACATTGGTTTTTTCTTTGCTCTTTGCTGTTCCTGAAAACTATATATTGATCCATATCCAATTTTATTTATTGCCTGCATCACAATTAACCCATTTGCCTTATGGGGAACAAATTCCCCGTCCATATGGTCAATATGAAACATATCCAATCCTGCTCTCCAAGCCTGTTGTGCAGCAGCGGCTAAATAACTTACCTTTACATCTAATAGTGAAGCGGAAATCAAGGGATCTTTTATTTTACTTCCTGGGATTTGTTCTGATTGAGATAATTTATCTTGAAGGACATTCCTTTGTATAGAAAAAAATAAGTCTTGAAATTGCTGCTGCGGAATCCTTATTACTGCGGATAAAGTATCCGCCTGCCCTTTAATATGCTGAGGGGATTTTTCCGATATTTGTGCACAAGCAGCATTATTAAAAAAAAACTGTTGAAATGAGGGTAATACATATAATGTATTTTAGGGTAAACTTAGACATTTTTTATATTTTTTTTAGTGTTTTTTTAAAAAATTAAAAACACCAAAGTATACCATAAAATATTATATTATGCTAAAAAAAATAATGTTCATATATTAAATAAAATAGGGTTTGTTTCTTGAATATAACTCTTTAATAATATTTAACTTACATTATTAAAAATCAAAATTTTGTAAATATTATATTTTTAATATTAATGGATATAGTATAGTTAAATACTTGCGGGCTGGGATTAAGGCCGGGGCAGTAGTGTAACCTATTACAGGATAATGACTTATAATATAACTTATTTATAAAAAGTTAAGGTTTTATATAGTTTCGCTTTAGGTAGGCGCTGTTTGGGCACTAGAAAATTAGGGTTAAATTGATTCTTCTATTTTATTGACATTTGTAATCAGAGAACGATCTATTACTTGCAGAGGCATATCGGCATTTTTAATATCAATAATATCTCCACCATTTCTAATCAAAAAGTCTACAGTTTTTATATCGTCTTCCTCTATGAATCGAATTTTGTGTTCAATCCCTGTTTTCCGTGCTATTAATTGCAGGGCTTTTCTTTGTATAGCATTGAATCCAATTAAAAAAACCAAATCTGATTCATGGTCTTTGTTTCTTAAATCTTTTATTGTGTTATGAAACCCAGTCCAGATAGAAACACTTAGTGCATATTTCCGTAACAAATAAGAATTTATTTTGTCTATCTTCTGATATTGTGGAGCTCTCAAAGCAATAGATCTCACTTGCATTTCATCAGGAGAGGTAAGTTCCCAATACGGCTCTCCTTTTATCATAACGGGGTTAAGTTCAGGAGGCTCAATTCGCATTGTATTGCTAGTAAACTTATCTGTTCTACGCTTTGATAATGCAATATCTTTTTCTCCGGCATTTATTATATTTTGTGGTACATTTATTTGTTCTTTAGAATTATATGTTTTACTCACAAAATCATACATGAAGCGCTTACCGGCTACTATTTCCCAAATAAATTGAGGGTTTGCTGAATGAAACTTCTCAAGCGTATCAGAAGCATTAGTAATTACTACAAAAGAAACATTAGAGCCATATTGATTTATTAAATAGCGAAAGTTATTTCCCAGGCTAATAAATTCAAATTCGTTTTCTAAAGAAAGGTCGTTTTTTAGTAAAACAGGAAAGATATATACCTGATCACCTCTCGGAGATAATTTATCAACAATTTTAATAATCATTTCATTAAAATTGCTTAAAGGTGTTTCTTTTGAAAAATCTAAGACAACTGGTTCGAGAATTTTATATGCGGATAAATATTTATCATCCGGGAATTGCTTTTCGTATTGAGAAATATTTTGTGCAAAAACCGCTGGATCTGAATGGGCAACAACTGCACCCCGATGTTGTGGATTTTCAGCAAAGAAATCAGCCAAAAAAGACTGCACGTCTTTTGTTGTCTGATATTCCTGTAGATTTATCTGGCTTTTTCTGGCCCAGCGTTTCATCATTTCCAAAAATATATATTTTTGCTCCCTATAAATTGTATTGTTTTCATCCATTAGTTCCATTAAGTTAACATACAGAATATAATGCAGAAAATAAAATGGTTGATACGCAAAAAAATCTAGAAGATCCGAGAAGTTGTCAAAATCACTAAGAGTTCCTGTGTCTCTCACAGATACCCACTGTTCCCATAACTCCTCACTTGATAATGAAGCTATTTTAGAAATCAATCTCTGCTGTTTTTTGGGAAATTCAAATTGGTTAGAGAAAACTAACTCTAGATAATCTTTTAAAATGTATCTTTTTTTATGTCCGTTTTTATCAAGAATCTCAAATCTTGCTTCAAGCCATTCAGCAAAGTTTTTATCTTTAATATCAAAAACATCAAATAATGACTTCTTATCATTGGTTCTTAATATATTTTCATTTTCTACTCTAAGATAAAAATTATGCTTATCTAAAAAACAATTTTGTAATTGTCGGCTCTCCATTTGCAGAAAAGGAGACAGGTAGCTTATTTCACCGTCTACATTTTTTGCCAAACTGATTCCAGGCAATAAGAGAGTTTGAATAATTAAAAAAATAAAAATTTTTATACTTCGTTTTGTAAATTTCATTCCTATTTCTTCTCCCAAAAAGTATAAAAGTATACCATATTAAAATATTGTCTGCAAACAATTATCGGGATTAGGCACAAGGATTGTTATGATTAAATTTTGTGGTTATAATAGGCTGGAAATAAATAAGTTATGGAAGAGAAAAATAATGGCGGAGAGGCTGGCGGGGAATCGAACATCGTGTCGCTTGTTTTTAAGAAGTAAAAAACTTTTCTTTTATAACTCTTCGTCCCGTAGTTGATTTGTAGAATTTTTCCTTTTGACGAGCTTCTTTTAAGATTGAAAACTCCTCTATGTGGATTACTTTATAAGGCCTGTATGGACGTGATGCTTTTACTCTGCCGCTATTATGCTGCTGAAGCCGCTTCTCAACATCTTCTGCGACTCCAGTATAAGTTCGAGTCCCTGATTCGTTTAAGAGAATATACAAATAATACATTTCATTATTTATGGCGGATCCGCCTCGCCCTCCTTGTCAAAATTGTTTACAATTTTGACAAGGAGGGCGAGATCTCGCCATTTTTCGCAAAGCGAAAAATGGCGGAGAGGCTGGGATTCGTTAAGGCTATTTTTCACAACTCCTTATTATATAACAGATTACAACTTAACTCGTTGATTGTCAAGGGATTAGTGTTGTGCGGATTGTTACATTTGGTTACATATTAAAACAGAGTTTACTGTACTGGGTGGGCACTGTTTGGGCACTAGAAATACTTTTAAAAAATATTACTATTCTACAATAAAACCAGTTGAGCCTGTCGTGCAATTTCTTCCGCTTGAATCATATATTGTCCTTCTTCAAGATGCCAGCCCATAATATTTGCGTGGTTAGGGTCAGCATTAGACCCA
>JBDRJV010000014.1:0-4299 GCA_043814605.1 Candidatus Omnitrophota bacterium
TAGTCATCGCCGACAAGATTGTAACAGAACTAAAAGCTCTTAGCGGTAATATTCCTGCTGTATTTGAATCACAGGTTTTATCTTATCTAAAAGCATCAGGATACAAAGTGGGGTTATTGATAAACTTTGGCAATAAGAGTTGTCAAGTCAGAAGATTAATGGTTTAATCTTCGTAATCTATTGTTAATCGTGGTAAACAGGTATAATCCAATCCAGGAGTGAGGATTATACCAGGAGAAAAGTATGAAAAATTTGTCATATTTAATTGCTATTATTATTTGTCTATTATCAGTTTCCGGATGTTCTGCTTTTCTTATCGGCGCCGGCACAGCCGGCACAGTCGGTATTGGTATGGACACGATGCGGCTTGAGCGAAATGTCAATTTTGACCGTGCTTGGCACGTAAGCATTCAAACCCTTTTAAGTAAAAACGTTGATCTGATTGAGGATAACAAGGAAAAAGGGATCATAAAAGCAATTCTAGATGAGTCAAATATAACTCTGAAAATTATGCAGCTCAATGAATCCGGCCCCACCGCTATTGATATCACCGTAAGGAAAAAAGGCCTGCCTAATTTAAGGCTCGCGGATGAATTCGTGGAAGCAATTAATGACGGGTTTCGCAAATAATAAACACATTTAAAAAATGTCTACTTTTCCTTTTAAAACAGTTACGATACCGCTAATTAATTTTTTTGTATCTGCGGGTTTAGCCATATAGTTATAACCGCCGATATTTTTTATATCTTTTAATTCCACATCTTCTGGGGTAACAATAGCTGTTAAAAATATTATCGGGATATTTTTTGTTAAACAATCCTCTTGCAAAAGTATGGCGACATCTGTACCGCACATTGCCGGCATCATCAGATCTAAAAGGATTAAATCCGGTTTATCTGTTTTTGCCAAGGCTATTCCTTCCTCGCCTGAATATGCAATAAAAACCGTAAAAGATCCCCTGAATTCCAGGTTTTTTTTTACAAAATTACAATGATCCGGCTCATCATCAATTATCAAAATTTTTGTTTGGGAAAACATTTTTTTTACCTTGTCATTGAAAATGCTAAAAACATCAATTATTTCTGTTTCTTTTACTAATTTTTATTTAACTTCCTGGCTTAATGCATTCTTTATTTTCATATCTTGGTTTACTTCAAACATATATGCATAACCACTGTTTTGAATTAAATGACTACTTAATGTTTCTTGAGTTGTCGCAGAGGTTGTCTTGAGGTTATTATTATCAAACACTAAGTATTTGCCGTTTTTCTTAAACGCACAAATTGCATGGCCTGTGGTTCTAATCCCGCCGCCTAAACCAAAAACCGTAGGTTTATAACCAAATACACGTAAAGCTGCTGCATTTAAAAAAGCAAAGTCTTCGCAATCGCCGAATTGTTTTGCCAGCGTTTCTTGGGGTTGAGCCCAAATATCCCCATTCTCATCTTTTCTGTATTCAAAATTTTTCTTAAGCCACAATGCATATTCTTCGATAGATTTAATATTTTCTTTTTCAATAATTGTTAGTATTTTCATATCCAATAAATCCGGACGGTCAGCCAAAGCATTGTTTTTCTGCTCGGTTGATTGCCTGAGAATAAAAGTACCATTGAATTCAGTATTTTCATAGCTAATCAAAACTTTACTATTCTGATCAAGTTCTTTTCGCACAACATAATTAATGTCCGGAGTTTTATTTTCTTTACTGATTAAAACATTACCAGAAACAGCAGTTTCCCTTTCCATTGATTGCGGTTGAGAACCTTCTAAAGATACTAATGCGGCAAAAGCTGGAAGAGTATTTAATAAAATTATAATTGCCATTGATAAAGAAAGAGTTTGTAAAGAAATTTTTCCTATATTTTTTTCGTTTTTAATTTTATTTATTTTTGGATTTAAGCCTGCTTTTATCTTCATTGCCCTTTCTCCTATCTCTAATAATAGTATACATATACACTATGAATTTATAATTAATTAATTGTTAATTTTGCGTTAATTTTAAAAATAAGGGCAAATAATATAATTTTAGGTAAAAATAGGAGAATTTTAGTATTTTATAGATAAAATGCAGATTATAGTTATCAATGTTTTTTAATGGTAAGATATTGATATTAAAGAAGTTAAGTTTCAATTTCTTCGTCATCAAGCTTATAGCCAATACCTCTGACATTCTGGATAAATGCCCCGGCCCGGCCCAATTTTTTCTTTAAATTCCAGACATGGACATCAATAGTACGGTTTATCACAATTTTTTCCTCACCCCAGAGATGCGCTAAAAGTCTGTCTCGGGTCAATACCTGGCCTTTTCTTTGGGAAAGAATTTCCAAGATTTGAAACTCAGTCCGGGTTAAATCAATTTTTTCTCCGATAACCCGAACTTCAAATTTTTTTGAGTCTATTTCGATCATGTCTGCAATATTTACAATTCGCTTTTCATCATCCCGGTTATATCTTCTTAATACAGCGCGGATTCTGGCTTCCAGCTCGTTCACAGAAAAAGGTTTGATAATATAATCATCTGCTCCAATATCTAAGCCGGAAATCTTGTCTGTTTCCCAATCTTTTGCCGTGAGCATAATTACAGGAATTATTGCAAATTTTTCCTTAGCTTTTAACTGCTTACAGATTTCAAAGCCGTTCATTTCCGGCAGCATTAAATCTAAAGTGATTAAATCCGGAGTTTCTTTTTCTAAAAACTCAAATAACTCTTTTCCCGAGATAAATTTTTTTACGCGAAAACCTTTTCTCTGAAGATTTAAAGCCAGCATTTCAATCAGGTCAAGTTCATCATCAACCATAGCAATCAGCTTATCCATAATCCTCTCTCCTCATAAACAAAAAGACTTTTTTGTAACTCTTAGCTACTGACTAATTATTATACTTTTTTATCCGCTTAAGTCAAATGATACAATTACAAGTACGCATAACAAAAAATGTCCTAGGTAATTAAATAATGCGGAGGGTTTACTAATTTTCTTTTTAAGGATAGATAAATAATCAGGAGATCTTTAAATAATTTCCATAATTTTTTTATTTAGCTGAAAATTTTCTAAAATTTCTAAAGCCCTTTCCACTCCTTCAAACTTTTCAAAAAGATAATCTGCGCCCAACTCTTTGCTTTTCTGATTAAAATATTTATCTGCATATGAGGTTAACATTATTGTGTGTATTTGCGGATAGAGTTTTTTAATGTTTTTTAGGATATCCCATCCCTGGTCCTGAGGCAGGCAGGTATCAATAACCGCAATATCCGGAATAATTTTTTTTATCAGGTTGTTAGCCTCTGCTGCATCTTGCGCCAGATAAAGCTCTTCGACTCTAGGGTCATTTAAAAATACACTCATCAACTTACCCCGTACCAGTTCCGAGTTATCAACAATTAAAATTCTCACCACAGCCTCTTTCTCTTCTTCCAGCACAAGTATCCCCTATCGGCGTAATATTTTCAATCAGTGAAATACTGATTATCTTGTCCGGATATGAATGCTTTTTTTGTCCGTATTTGTCCTGCAATTCTGGATACTAGAATCTAGATGCTAGCTAGCTTCTAGACAAAAGCAAAACATTCTAATTTTCGTTATTCTTTAGACTTGGATTATTTGTTACAAAATACGGAGATAAAAAACGAAGATGAAAACAAGTAATATTTAGGCATCAACTGCCAGGATCCAGCATCAAGAATCTAGGATCTGTTTTTGTATTGATGGGACCTGACATTTTTTAATGACTCAATCACCTTAGCCGCTTCTTTTTTATTAAGATAATCTCGGTGTAATTTATGGTAATATTTATGAATAAAATTATCCAAATGCTCTTGAGACCATCCCAGTTGTTTAGCTAAAAAATCAATATACATTTTTTGCTTTAAAGTAATTGCATAAGAACTTTCCCTATAATATTTACTGCGCACAAAAAAACGCATTAATTTCCGGAATGTCCCCGGAGTCAGATCTTTAGCGCTTCGGACACCCGCAGCTTGCGTTAAAATATCCCGATACTCGCGATCATTAAGTTTAAGTTCTTTTTTTATAATATGGATTAAGGCTAGTTTTTTTTGATCAAGCATAAAAATAATTTTTAATAAAAACTTCTAACTTATTTGTTTATATTAACTCCCTGAATTCTGGCAATATCCAGCTTTGTTTCTCTTTGGATATTAACCAATTAAAAATCTTTCTCTGGTTTTTTCGTTTATTAATTATATTTAATATTATTTTTTTGATTCTAACAATTAAATTATAGCACGTTATTTTTAAAATTAGTAAAAATATAAACTTTTAAGAATTTTAAAAAAATATA
>JBDRJV010000015.1:0-16258 GCA_043814605.1 Candidatus Omnitrophota bacterium
TAGACGCCGCACTAGGCCTATGTCTTGTTTTAACAACAATGACAGTATTCAGCGCATTATTTATGCAGTGTTTTTCCGTTTGAACACTAACTATCAGGATAAGCTCTTAAAACAATTTACACAATTTATTTGACATTACCTAAGGGGATTTAAAGTTTTTTAATTACCGCAATTTTTAAGGTGATTTTTTCACCATCCTGCCAAGGCCAAAACATTGCTAGAACCTGAGTTTTTTCAAAATCTTTTTTGTAAAAAGCCTGATCGTCAAAAATACCGCCATAATCCTCAGTTAGTTTAATATCTTCTTGCGTTGGTCTTGCCCCAATAGGGCTTACAGCTGGACCAAAAATGGAATTAAGAAATTCCTGCCACTTTGAAATATCCCGGCTAAAAACGACTACTTCTACATAGTCATCTTCCATGCGCCTTTTTGCCGCTATTTCAAGATGGGAACATTTTTCAATAATTTCTTTTGCATTCATATTCATCATTATTTATTTTACTAAATTTTTCAATAAGTTCCAAGATTTTATTTTTATTTTTAGCCTGCATCATCTGCGCCCTTAAAATTTTAGTATGGGATACGCCTTTAGTATACCAAGCATAAAACTTGCGGAATCTAATCACCGCGCTTTGCGTACCAAATAATTCATCCATTAAATTAAAATGTTTTTTCATAATATCGGCTACTTCGTGAACACTCGGAAAAGAAGATATTTTACCTTTAGTTAAAAGTTCTTTTGTCTGCTTAAATATCCAGGGATTTCCAAAAGCTCCCCGCGCAATCAATACCCCGTCGCACCCTGTCCGATTAAACATTTCTTCAGCTAACTGCGGATTTAAAACATTACCGCTGCCAATCACCGGTATCTTTAAAATCTTTTTTATCCCTGCGATGCTCTGATAATTAACATCTCCGCTATAAACCTGCTCCTGAGTGCGGCCGTGCACAAATAAAGCACTCACTCCAGAATCCTGAGCTAAATACGCCAAATCATTAGCTGATTTAGTATTATTCCAGCCCAGACGCATTTTTAATGTGACCGGAACCGGAGAATTCTTAACCAAGCATTTAAGTAATTCCTGTAATTTTTTGGGCGTTTTTAATAAATACGCCCCTTGGCCTTTATTTGTCACTTTTTTATGCGGACAACCGGCATTAAAATCCAGTACATCAAATTTTATGCCTTGTATCTTTTCGATTGCACAAGATAAATAATATGGGTCATTACCTAAAAATTGAATACCTAAAGGAGCATCCTCGGCCACAGTTTTAAAATAATCTAATGTTTTTTTATTATTATAAGTTAGGGCGCGGGCGCAAATCATTTCTGTAAACGCATATTTACATCCTAAGCTGCGGTTAACAATTCTAAAAGGTAAAGAACTAATTCCAGAAAGAGGCGCCAGGATCAATGGATAGGCTGTGGTTAGAAATTTTTTTAGTTTCATCCTGAATTATAATGAGAAGGTTTCATTGCCTTGAAGCTTACAAACAAAAGTTTTTAACAATTTAACTGTATTTTCTAAATCGTCAATACTAATTAATTCCACCGGTGTATGCATATACCGTAAAGGAATACTGACCAGCGCTGTCGCAACTCCAGATTTCGTCAATTGAATTACATTTGCATCCGTCCCCGTTGCCTGAGAAATTCCTTGAATTTGATAGGGTATTTCAGCTTGTTCTGCGGCTTGAATTAATAATTCAAATATTTTTTCATTAATATTTGGACCACGCGCAATTACCGGTCCGGCACCAATCTGTATATCACCCACCTTTTTCTTTTCCATCCCGGGAAAATCAGTAGCAAAAGCAACATCAATTGCAATCCCAATATTCGGAAAGATATCATACGCGCTTGTTTTTGCTCCCCTTAACCCGATCTCTTCTTGTACCGTAGCTACCCCGTAAACTCCTACCAAAAGATTTTCTCGGAAAAGCATTTCTAATGTTTGACTAACTACAAATGCTCCGGCTTTATCATCAAATCCGCGGCCAATAACTTTTTTATCTTTTAATGTTTCAAACCCCACTGCCGGAACAGCAACATCGCCGATTGCAACAATTTTTTTGGTTTGCGCATCAGTATCAGTACCCACATCAATCCATAATTGATCAATTTTATTAACTTTTTGCCGTTCATCTTCTTCGAGTAAATGAATCGGCTTTTTCCCGATAACACCCAACACATTCCCATTTTTTGTTTTAATCCAAACACGCTGTCCGGGAATTAAATGCAAATCAATTCCACCGATACAGGAAAAATAAATATATCCTTCTTTATCAATATATTTAACCATATAACCAATTTCATCAATATGCCCCGCAAGCATTACTTTAAACTCTTTCTCCGGATGCAAAATGCCTATGCAATTACCATGCGTATCATTTTTAATCTGGTGTGTAAATTTTTCGGTCCGTTGTTTCCAGAGTTTAATTGCATCCTGTTCAAACCCGGAAGGACTGATTTTTTCGATTAATTGTTTTAAAAATTCCCAGGCTTGTTTTTCTAACATAAAAACTCCTTTTATTTAATTACCGGTAATTACAAAACATGAGCGGCAGCGGGAAATCAATACTTTTAAGATGGTTAATCACAGCTTGCAAATCATCTTTTTTTGCTGAGCTAATCCTTAATTTTTCCCCTTCAATTTGTGACTGCACTTTTAATTTTAAGTCTTTAATAATTTTTACAAGTTCTTTTGCCTTTTCCTTATCGATACCTGTGGATATCTCCACCAGCTGACGCAATGTGCCTTCGAAAGCTTTTTGCACTTCATTAAATTTGAGTGATTTTAACGATATCCCCCGTTTAACCATCCGGGTATTTAAGATGTCCGTCAGAGAACGTAATTTATAATCATTATCTGCAACTAAGGTTATTTTTTTTTCTTTGCGGCTAAAATCAATGGAACATTTACTGTTTTTAAAATCATACCTCTGAATAATTTCTTTCCTTGCCTGATTAATTGCATTATCCACTTCTTGTAAATCCACCTCGCTCACAATATCAAATGAAAAGTTAGCCACTGATTATCTCCTATTATCTGATTAGTTACAAGTTATCCCGAATGAAGTTTTCTTATTAATAATTTCTTCGGGACCCCGATGTTATACCTAAAGAAAATATTTCATTCGGAGCAAGTTCCAGGTTGCAGGCTACAAGCTAAAAGCCTAAATAAATTTTTAAACTTTATTTTTAGTTTTTAATCTTCAGTCTTGCTCGTTGCTGAGAACATTAATTTAATTCTCAGCGAAATCCCGCTAATACAGGGCTACTTGCTAGTTAACAATAAAGCCTTGAGAAGTATTATATATATAATCTTCAATAACGTAAAGCTATAACATTGTTTCTACTAATCGCTGAACGCCGGTATCCGTAAGGGTGCTCTAACCGCTAATCGCTAATCGCGATACGCTGTTTTACAATCCTCTAAAAATCTCGGGTTTAAGCGGGATTTCTCCCGCTCTTGCTTTTTCTATAATTTGCAATAAATATTTTTTATCTGAAGGAAAACGTCCTTCAAGTGCTAAATAATTTGAGGCATGGTCTGTTCTGAAAATAGTTTTTTCCAGTTCCAGCCCCTTAATTATCTGGTATGCTTGATCTAATAATTCATCGGGATTTAAAGCGTCAAACTCTCCTTTTTCCGCACACTTATAAAGATCAGTTTTCGGTATCAGCATTAAAGAAAGAAAAGATAAAAACCGCGGCTGCATTTTGTTTAAAGCGATGATTGTTTGATCTATATGTTCTTTGAAATTTTTTCTTCCGCCTAAACCCAGCAAAATAATTACCGAAGCTTTTATCCCTATATTTTGCGCTCTTTGCACAGCCGTAATCATTTCATCCCGGGTTGATTTTTTTCGGCAGCTATCTAGTATCTCTTGGCTGCCGCTTTCCAGCCCCAGGTAAATCAACTTTAATTTCCGATCATATAATTCTTTAAGCTCATCATCTGTACGCTGGGTAATATTATATCCATTAGCATAACTGCTGATCCGGGCGAGGTCCGGAAAACTTTCCTTAAGCTCCTCAAGCACAGGAATTAATTTGTGATTAGAAACAACCAAGGCATCTCCATCTAAAAGAAAAACTCGCCTTGTCTGGGGATAATTTTCTGCCCATTGCTTAATATCACCAGATATTTCCTGCTGGTTTTTTACGGTGAATGGTTTTTTATAATATGCCCCGCAAAAGGTACAGTAATTCGAAGAGCAACCTGTTGTTATTTGCAAAAGAAAACTGTCTGCTTCAGAAGGCGGTCTAATTACTGGTTCAATAATCGGCATAAATATATTTTCGCAAGAAATTAAGGAAAAAGGCAAGGGATTTTTTTAACTTTGGTCTAAACGGATAAAAACATATTTGGCTAATCTTTGATTATCTTCTCTTTTTATTTCGATAAATTTTATACCTAATTCACAATGGATATCCTTATCTGATTTAATATTAACTTTTTCACACCAAACAACTTTTGCTTTAGCGTGAAAATTACTTAAATCGGGAAGATTTATAAATAAAGAAAGTACAGCCCCTGGATCAACTTCCCGCTGGGTAAAAAATGCTACTCCCCCCGCTCCGATATCTTTCATATTGCGCAAAGCTTCTATGCTTTCCGCATCAGAAATTATGGCATAATTTATATTTGCATTAATCCGCGGATATTTTCTTCTGTCTACACCATTATGTTTTTTTTTCATTTTATCCGTAACATATGGAAGTGCCAAAACCCCCAAATAAATCAAAAAACTTAATCTTCCTGATAAACCTGATCATTGGATTCTTCATAAGAATCACTATACCTTGGCTCCTCCTCTTCCTCTTCATCATTATCATCCGCATAATGTGAATGGTAAAAATTTTTATACCCGCCATCACAGACTTCAGGATAATCAATGATTTTCTTTACTTGCAATGGGTTGAGACTTACAATTTTTAATTCCTGGTCGCAATCAACGCAATAAGTCACATCGCCGATTACTAAATCATCTTCCGCCTCAAAGCACTCACCGCACCCCGGACATTTAATCTGCTTTTTTTTAAACATATCTCCTCCCTGAAAAATAAATTAAAATCCTTAATTTATGTTTTTCAAAAAAAATATCCTTCAATTTCTCATATAATACAAATTAATTTAGTTGTCAAGGAGTTTTTGCCTAAAAAAAATTATTTTTTTTAATATAATCTTTATTTTCACCCGCCCGGTAATTTTTTTTTAGCCCTGATTATTTTTTTAGCTACTATTGCCGTCGGTATTGTGCTATAATTCTGTTGCTATGCAGATCAAAATTGAAAAAATTATATATCCGGGCAGAAGCTTTGCCAAAGAGAACAGCAAGGTTATTTTTACAGATGAAGGGATCCCGGGCGAAATTGTTAAAGTAAAAATCCTGAAAGAAAAAAAGAATTTTATAGAGGCAGAAACACAATTTGTTCTTAATTTATCATCCGCAAGAAAAAAACCGCGGTGTTTACATTATAAAGTTTGCTCGCCCTATCAATATATTGATTATGAACAGCAATTACAAATAAAAAAAGAACAAATTATTGAAATGTTTTCACATTTTTTAAAAATTGAATTGCCGGAAATTGTAATTCATAGCTCTCCTGAAATATTAGGCTATCGGAATAAAATTCATCTGCACATCACTAATAATGATCAACTAAGCTATGCCTACCACACTCCAGAATACACAAATAAATTTACAGAGATAAATAGCTGTTCACTGGCCAGTGAACAAATTAATAATTTTCTTGCCCGGTTATTAAGTTTATTGCAGAAAAACAGCATTACTTATGTTAAAGAAGTCACTGTACGGGAAAATCACCATAAAAGTCAAATGTTGGTTTCTCTACACGGAATTTTTTCCAAAAAACAAACACAACAATTAAAGCAAATCACCGCTGTTCTTTTATCAGAATTTCCTTTAAACGGAATTATTTGCATAAACTCAAAAGCAAAAACTTTAAAGATTTTACACGGAAAAAATATTATAAGCGAAGCTGTTGCCGCTAAGGATTTTTCATTCGGCATCCAATCCTTTTTTCAAATTAATATCCCTTTGTTTAAAATACTCATTGATGATTTAAAAAAATCTCTGATTTTAAACGGCAGAGAAACAGTTATTGATTTATACAGCGGAGTCGGAATATTTGCCGTAATCTTTGCGGCGTGGGTAAAAAAGGTGATTGCGGTTGAAATATCTGAACATAATACCAACTTTCTCAAATATAATGTCCAAGCTAATTCTCTAAACAATGTGTTTTTTTATAAATCCAGCTGTGAAAAACAAAAAAATATGATTTCAAAAAATAACCCGGATATCATTATTGTTGATCCTCCGCGCAAAGGATTAAGTAATGTTATTATTGAACAAATTCTTTTGCATCCTGCGAATTATCTTGTTTATGTTTCTTGCGATCCGTCAACCTTAACTCGCGATTTAAAAATATTGCTGGATAAATATTCTTTAGAAAAAATCCACGCCTATGACTTTTTTCCCCAAACAACACATATTGAAACATTGGTGATTTTAAAGAAAATATGATTTTTTTAAATTTAAAATAATTTAAATAATTAAGAGGGGTTTTCCTGTAGATATTTCATTACATAATGATTGATTTTCTTCTGATCCGCCGCATTTATTTTCGTAAATTGAACTGCCACTTTATACCGTGCTTCTTGTGTCCAAAGAACCTGTATTTCCTCTTCCCTTAACACTTTTGCTTCTGCTTCAAAAGTCTTTCCGCCCGGTAAACAAACAGAAAGGAGTAAAGGGTTATCTTTAACGATTTTTTGTTCACTGATAAAACACATACCTCCGGCACTGATATCTTTGGTATAGGTTGTATTGCCTAAATATGCAGAATTGGATAGAGAATAAATAATCCGTGCACTCACTCGAGGATATTTACGGCGCTCGTTTTGGCCATTACAAACATTCTGCATTTTGCTTTTCATATTATTAATATAGCTTTTCTTTAATAAATTGTCAAAAAAATAATCCGGAATCATTATTCATCATTTTATTGCTGTAAACAGGAAAAAAATATCACTAGAAAAATAATTATTTAGTGTTATGATAATGGATATTAACCCATATAATTTTTTTTTCAGGAGGAGTCTTTATGAACGAGAAAAAAATCGAAAAACTTATCACAAATTTACTGATTGAAATTGGGGAAGACCCAAAGCGTGAAGGATTAAAGAAAACTCCAAAACGCGTAGCCCGTACCTGGAAATTTTTAACACAAGGCTACCAAAGTAATCCCCGTGATGTGATTAATAATGCAATATTTCAATCCGAAGCAAATAATATGATTATTGTCCGTGATATTGAGATTTACAGCTTGTGTGAACATCATTTATTGCCATTTTATGGGCGCTGTCATGTTGGGTATATTCCCAATAAAAAAGTTTTAGGCGTAAGCAAAATTTGCCGTTTAGTCGATACATTCTCCCGGCGCCTGCAAATCCAAGAACGTTTAACTTCACAAATTGCCCACGCAATTATCCAGAACACTGCGGCAGAAGGAGTAGGCGTAGTTATTGAATGCCGGCATCTTTGTAAAATGATGCGCGGAGTTGAAAAACAAAACTCAATCATGACCACATCATCGGTTTTAGGTTCTTTCCGCGAACAGCAGGCTACACGCGCTGAATTCTTAACGCTGATAAACCGAGATATTTAAAATTTTATTTGTTTTGTTTAATTTAAAAAAAATTAGAACCCGTATTTTCTTCTGTCTAATTTAGCCCGTAATGGAATACCACCGTCGACTTTTTTATTCATTTTTTGATCTATATGAATTTTAAGTTTCTCAAAAGCATATTCGTCAAAATCAATAAACCTTACCCGTGTTTTATAAAGCATTTTTTTTGTTTGATCATCGTCAAGACCTCTAACTTCACCGCGAGCATCAATTTTTTTATCCGGATACATCGGCAGACGAATAATTATTTCCAGTTCTGTACCCCGGGCAAATTTCTCTTCGGCCATAATCATCATTCCGCCTGCGCTGATATCCTTAGTCAGAGTATAAAAATAATGCGTAAATTTATTTTCGCCTAATTTTGCCCGGTAGCAAACCAGGTACATTTCTTTAACCCGTTCATACTGCCGGCGCCCGGAACTGCTTCTTTGCTCCATCTAATTTCCCTATCCCTATATTTGATTCAGTTTTTTATTTCCCCTTTGTCACAGCACTCCATACATTTCATGCACTTCATACATTTACCTGCCATTTTCGCACGCATCATTTTTTTACATTTTATATTTCTTAATAATTCCTTTTGCTCATCAGTAAAAATTTTATTCAGCTGGCTGTAGCTATTAATTAAAATTTTTGCTTTATCTTTCTTAAACTCAAATTTTTTATCAACGAGTTGGTTTAAGGCCTTAACATCAATATCCTCTTCATACATTTGTGATTTTATGTCTACAGCGACTAAATCAATCTCTGCTTTATTTTTAATTAACTCTTTTTTTAATTTAATTTTTAAATCTTTTATTTGTTTCATTTGCGCATCGGTAAGTTTCAATTCTTCTTTATTTTGATAAACTTTACTGATTTTGCTAAAAAACTTACATTCTAACCCATCCTTTTGCCCCTCACCTTTATCATACGCAAAACTAACACTAGCTAAGAAAACAATAATTAAAATTGCACATAAACTAATTAATAAAATATTTTTTTTCATAATTAATATCTCCTATCAACGATCTCATTAACAGCGGGGATATTGATTTCGCATTTTTAAACAATCGGTCTTTAATTTTGGTGAAAAAACAGGCAGTTTAGCGTCTTACCTAGGACTTACTACTACATCCCTCTTTACAATGAGTAACCGGACGAAGCATGAATTTGATTGTAATATTCATAAAACACCCCCTCTTTGCTTTATTAAACTACATTATAATTGTACTATAAATAACAACTCACCACAACAAATTTAGCAACTTTAATTTTTTAGGAACTAGGCAGGCGCAAATCATGCTATGGCATTACAGGGTTAAAGATATTTGTAGAATCTTCAAAAATGTGGTATATTTATATATTAGGGATGAAACCTATTTTAACGTATGCCTTTATAAACTTCTCGTAAAGGAACCACTATGAAACCTAAAATTTTAGTTGTAGAAGACAGCATTACTGATGTAATTTTTCTTAAAAAAACTCTGGAAAAAGAAAATTATGATATTTTCTATGCAGAAAACGGTACGGATGCTTTATGTTTGGTAGAAAAAGAAAATCCGGATTTAGTAATTCTAGATATTTTACTGCCAGATATTGATGGATTTGAAATATGTAAACGTATTCGCAATAACGACCGCTTTATTAGCCTGCCAATTTTATTTTACAGTGCTATAAAAACAATCGACGATAAGCTCTTAGGATTAGAAATGGGCGCATCAGATTTTCTCTGTAAAGACGCTTCTGACCGGGAACTGATTATTCGAATCAAAAATTTATTAAAAATAAAAAATAAAATTGATAGTGCTATTGGTTCTTCTTTTTATGATCCCCTAACCCGTGCTTACAGCAAAGAGTATTTTAATCACCGGATGAATGACGAATGCATTCGCAGCCGGCGTTATAAACGGGATTTCAGCTGCTTAATGATTGATATTGATAATTTTGAGGTTGTTAATAATACTTTTGGGTTTCACACGGGAGACCGTATTTTAAAAAAAGTAGCTTCCTTAGTCTCTCAAAATGTACGCAGCGCCGATGAGGTCTGCCGTTATAATGAGGATGAATTCGGAGTGGTATTGCCGGAAACTAACCTGCGCGGAGCTTATGCAGTTGCAGAAAAAGTACGCCAGTATCTGGCCATGACCGATGATCTAAGAAATGAATGCACCCTCAATCTTACAGTTAGCTGCGGAGTAAGTTATTTTAGCAATGAAGTACAAGATATGGATACTCTAGTCGAACAAGCTAATAATGCGCTTAAGCAGGCTAAACAAGAAGGCCGCAATCAAACCCGGTTTTTTTCTTAATCTTATTATTTTTTATTCTTCACCTTAGACCAGGTATCTTTTAAAGACACGGTGCGGTTAAAAACAAGATTATCCGGTGTTGAATCTACAAAATCTAGGCAAAAATAACCCAGCCTTTCAAATTGGAATGAATCACCCGGTTTTGCCTGTTTTAAACTAGGCTCTACAAAGGCTGTATCTAATATTTTCTCAGAATCTGGATTAAGAAAAGAAATGAAATCTTCTCCTGCCCCTGTTTCATTAGGGTTTTCTTTTAAAAATAGATTTTCATATAAACGTACTTTAGTTTTTAAAGCATGCTTCGCACTGACCCAATGTAAGGTCGCTTGAACTTTACGTCCATCCGGAGCATCCCCGCCGCGAGTAGCCGGATCATAAGAACAACGCAGTTCAATAATTCTGCCGTTTTCATCTTTTACTACTTCCTGACAAATAATAAAGTAGGCATATCTTAAGCGTACTTCACGCCCGGGAGCTAGGCGGAAGAATTTCTTTACTGGTTGCTCCATAAAATCATCCTGTTCAATATACAACTCCCGGGAAAAAGGAACTTTTCTTACACCCATGGTTTCATCTTCTGGATTATTAATAGCCTCTAGTTCTTCAATTTTGTCTTCTGGATAATTTTCAATCACGATTTTTAAAGGATTTAATACCGCCATTACCCGGGGAGCTTTTTTATTCAAAATCTGCCGGATACTATTTTCTAAAACATTAATATCTATTGTGCTGTTAAATTTTGCCACTCCGATTGTCTCGCAAAAGTTTCGGATTGATTCCGGAGTATAACCTCTCCTTCTTAACCCGGAAATTGTCGGCATCCTTGGATCATCCCATCCCTTTACATATTTTTGCTCAACAAGCTGTAATAATTTTCGTTTACTCATTACGGTAAAACCGAGATTAAGCCGGGCAAATTCAATTTGTCGAGGATGAAAAACATCCAGTTCTTGCAAAAACCAATCATATAAAGGCCGGTGATTTTCAAATTCAAGGGTACAAATAGAATGCGTAATTTTTTCTAGCGAATCTTCTAACCCATGCGCAAAATCATACATCGGGTAAATACACCATTTATTACCTGTGCGATGATGCGCTATTTTTAAAATCCGATAAATAACCGGATCTCTCATATTAAAATTAGCGGATTGCATGTCGATTTTAGCTCTCAAGACCCGCGTCCCATCGGCGAATTCACCCTGCTTCATCCGCTTAAATAAATCCAAATTTTCTTTAACCGTTCGCTCCCGGTAAGGACTATTTTTACCCGGAGTTGTCGCTGTTCCCCGATATTCTTTAATTTCCTCTAGGGTTAAATCACAAACATAGGCCTTGCCTTTTTTAATTAAACTAACTGCCGCTTCATACATTTGATCAAAATAATCCGACGCAAAATACAATCGATCCTGCCATTCAAAACCTAACCAACGCACATCTTCTTTTATTGATTCCACATACTCCATTTCCTCTTTACTGGGATTAGTATCATCAAACCTTAAATTACATAAGCCATTATAATCCTGGGCAACACCAAAATTCAGGCAAATTGCCTTAGCATGGCCAATGTGTAAGTATCCGTTTGGTTCAGGCGGAAACCGGGTGTGGACCCGGGATTCATTCTTATTATGTTTTAAATCTTCGTTAATAATTTCATAAATAAAATTTTTTTTCTTTTCCATATTTGAATAACACCTTAATTTAAGCTGCAAATTGAATCATTTTATCTGCATTTACTGCTATATTTATCTAAATTAAAAATTATAAGTTGCATTTAAAGAAACAAAGTCAGATTTTTTGAAGCTACTCAAAGTCCCTGTCCCTTTACCGTAAAATATTCCGACTATAAAATCAACCCAAAAATTTTCAAAAAAGCTCACACTGTACATGCCCCGGGCAAAGGAGCTTTCATCTTTTAAATTATATACACCAGATAACTCTATTTTTTTTGTATCGTAAGAAAATTTCCTCTGGATACGGCCAATTAAACTTAGTTCATCTTTAGGCTCACGCAGCATATCATCAATAAGAATTTTTCTGTAGAGGGTACTAAGATTAATATAATTATCTGAAAAATTTCTGTCTAGGCCTATTCCTGTACTAATATACTCAGCCTGTGCATAATCAACCCCATCTTTTTTCCAAAAAACACTATTATTAAAAAAAGCTGTTTCCGCCCGCAGCCCCCATTTGCCTAAAGTTGTTTCACAATCAGCTCCGATCATTTCGCTTTGAATATATTTTCCGGTAATATTAGGTACTGGCAGAATATTAAGTGTATAGGCTGTATTATCATCAAAAAACTTTGCATAATACAATGACCAGTCAAGTTCATTGTATGTATTGGAAAACCGTATCCCATATTCAGCATTAGAGAAATTCTGCGCCGGAGTTTTTGTCCTGCTGTCCAAAGGTAAATTCAAAGTATTAAACGGTGAAGATTTTTCATTCAGTGTATCATAAACCGGTTCCCGGAAATAAGGCACAAACACAAAATCAATACTGGACAAATCTCCGACATAAGACTTAGTGCTAATAAGCGGCAAGGGTAATTTTGCCTGCTTGCGTTCAAAAGTTAAAAAAAACCGTCCCGCATTTATCGGATTAAATATATCTACGATTGTTACCTCATCCAGTTTCCCCCAGGTAACCTTAGAATATCCCATTTTAATATCAATATTGGATAAATAAAGCATCAGGTAAATATCATCTGCGGCTATTCTTGCTGCATACTCATCTAATGAGCGGTTAGAAACTAGATCTTCAAAATATCCGCTAGTGTAAAACTGGCAATTTTCTCTTATTTGATATTTATGTTCTAAGAATATCCGGCCGCGCATTTCTGAAGTATCTGCCTTGTTCGGAAAATGCAAAGCCCTGAGTTCTACATATCCCTCAAGCGCAAACAGTTCTCCCGGATAAATAATTAATGTAATCAGTATAAATAAAAATAGAATTTTACAGAAAAATTTCATGATTAGTAATTTCTTTTCTCAAAAAATCTTTTAGCGATAATAAGTAAAGAAGGCAAAATAAACAAATCCCCCAATAAGGCAAAAAATAAAGTAAAGGCAATCAATATCCCAAACTCTCTCGTGGGCATAAAATTAGATGATAACATTACTGTAAATCCCAAAATATTAATTACGGAAGTAAAAATTACTGCTTGGCCCACTCTAAAAATTGAATTATTTATTGCTTGAATAACTGAATTAGTTTTAGAAAATACATTACGGAAGCGAAATAATAGATGAATTGTATCATCTACGGCAATCCCTAAGGAAATTGAAGCAATCATTACTGTCGCCACATTCAGTTTAATATTAAGCCAGCCCATCATGCCTAAAATAAAAACAATCGGAAATAAATTCGGCAGAATACTGATCAAGCCATACTTTAACGAATTAAAAATAATAAACATTAGACCAATAATCAGCAAAAAAGCCATTGAAAAACTCTTGATTTGGCTATCCTGTAAATTCTCTTCCAGTTCTGCATACATATAAGAAAAACCGCTTAAAGAAAACTGGATATCATTGTCTTTAAAACTTTCTTCCGCTAACCGCTTGACATCATAACTTAGCTGGACGATTTCGGCAGAAGATATTTTTTTTATTTTTATAGATATCCTGCCGCGGGAATAGTCAGAGCTTACATAGCGTTCAAGCTCGTTCCGGCCGGCATCAGAAAACGAGAATAAAAATAATTCCTGTGCAATCAACTCTCGTTGCTCCGGCACCCGGTAATACTGCGGGTCGTCATTATTTAATGCCTTGTTTACCCGTTTAACATATGTGGCTAAAGAAATTACTTTTTTTACATACGGCATTTTTCTGATTTCAGCCGATAATTTATCAATACGTTCTAAAATTATGGGATTATTTAAATCATCCGGCTTTCCCTTAATAATTACTTCTAAATCTGTAACGCCGCACAAATCATTATCGATTAACACAACTGTTTTATAAAAATCACTGTCTTTTTTGAACCACTCTAGTTCATTAGTCTCAATCACAATTTTAGTGATTCCAAACAGCATAAAAATAGTTCCGATTGCTGCAACCCACAACACAACTTTATATTTCTTCTGATTAATAATTTGGATTACTTTTAATAATTTATTTAATTCCAAACCCTTGCTTTTATTAATGTGCTGAGGAGAGACTAAAAGTAAAGTCGGGACAATAATAATTGCCGCGCAAAAAGAAAATATTATCCCTATACAGGAAACCAATCCAAAATGTTTGACTGGCTCAACCGTACTTACGATTAATGAAAATAATCCCAGTGCCGTCGTCGCACTGCTAATAAAACAAGGCGTAATTATAAAACTTACTGTCCGGATAAACACTTCTCTTTTATCACGGATGCAAGCATCCATTTCATCAAAATAGCCCATAATATGAATTGCCGCGGAAATTGATAGTATTGCAATTAATGGGATTATCATCCCTGTAATTAAATTTAACGTAAAGCCCAGCAAAGCATACAGGCTTAACGTCACAAAAACACTCACCATTATCGTAAAAAGCACAATCCCCACTCTGCGCCAATCTCGATACACAAAGAATATTAATAAGCACGTTGCGGTAATTATCAGCAGGGGGAAAATAGTTTGATTTTGTTTTGAAAATTCATTGAACTGAAAAATACTTTCAATTTCACCGAGAAAATAAATTTTCATCTGTGGAGGATTATCCCGAAATACTATTCGCCGAATCTGTTCCCTGACCTTATCAACCTTGTTAACATCAAGGTTTTCAAAAGTCACAATAATCGAAGTATACGCAGCATCCTCGGAAACCAGATACCCTTGAAAAAGTTCATCTTCAAGAGCATATTTTCTAATCTTTGATAAATTATTTACGCTCAGGTCATTAAGTAGAGGATTTATTTCTACGCCGTCGGGAGTACTGATAACTTTATTTGAATTTTGCAGGCTGTATACTTTTCTTACTCCTGTTACATCTTCTAATTCTAGGGTTTTTTCTTTCACATATTCTAGAATATCTAAAGAAAATATATCTTTAGCCCGCAGCACAATCCATAAATAGCGATTGCCTTCAAAACTATCCCGAAAATCAATAAAATCAATATAAGCGGGATTTGTTTCGGAAAACCATACTTCAATTCCGTTATCCAAAGTGCCCCCACAATAACGCGATGAAAATATCGTGAGTCCAATAAGGACAACTAATAAAATAAAGCGTATTTTATAAATAAATTCTGCTATTTTTCGCATTATCGTTTTAAATAATCTCTTTCAAAATGGAAATCATCAATTTCCAGATTATAATCAACCTTCTTAATCTCTATATCAGTTTTATGGTTCATATCATGATTTTCCATCTTAAATACAAGTGGCGTCCAAATATTATCTATTTGCTTTAATTCTAAAATAGTATATGTTTTTTCTAAATCACCTTTACGGTCATAATAATCCGATTTGATAATTATAAAATTATCCTTACAGACAAAAGAAACTATTTTATTATAATTTGCACTCTTATCTTTAGCATAAGAAGCTAATACATAGCAGTCAATTCCATTTAACTGCTTATTTTCATCAACCAGTTCATACGTATAATCAGCTAACTTACGCCCGGAAATATCTTCGTAAGAAAAATCCGTACCTACAAAGTTTTCCTGTTTTTGGTCTGTAGCAATACGTCTTATCCTTCCCATAGCCGGCAAGCATAAAAACCGTTCATTTTCCTGATCATCATGTTCCCAAACGAGAAAAGATGTTCCTTGAATATCATTGGGATAAGTAAATTTAAGAAAAAATTTATCGCCTTCTGGGTAGTCTTTACGCTCAAGAAAAAGAGAACGGTTTCTGATGCGATTCTGTTTATCTGTTAGCACCATCTCCATTTCTATCCGAGACGTATCTCCGTCTTCTACAGCATTAATCTGCTGCGCAACCCATAAACCTGTAGTCTGTGAAAAGCAAATTGCATTGTTTATAAACAAAACAATTATTGAACAAAAAATTAAACACCTCATTAATTCCTCCTGGTATAATCCTCACTCCTGGATTGGATTATCCCTGATTACCACGATTAACAATAGATTACGAAGATTAAACCATTAATCTTCTAACTTGATAACTCTTATTGCCAAAGTTTATCAATAACCCCACTTTGTATCCTGATGCTTTTAGATAAGATAAAACCTGTGATTCAAATACAGCAGGAATATTACCGCTAAGAGCTTTTAGTTCTGTTACAATCTTGTCGGCGATGACTA
>JBDRJV010000016.1:0-105240 GCA_043814605.1 Candidatus Omnitrophota bacterium
TTTAAAATTAGATATGTTACGCAGGCCGAAATCATCAGAACCGGAATTAAATAAAAGTTTGCAATATATCCAGGAAGTAACGCGGGGAAAAGGATTAGCTGATCATTTGATCCGGATTAAAGAAAAAGTTATGGGCAAAGAGAATGATGCTAAAGATAAAGGCTTAGGCTTAGATGAGGATGCGTGGAAGAAACTAGAGATAAAGGAAAGGTTAAAGCAGTTATATGAATTAAGGGAGATCTGGCAGATATTAAATTTAATCATGACTGAACGCTCTGCGACCCGGGAAGATATCAAGGGTTATGAAAAGTATGAGAAAGAAAGTTATACCCTGATGCAGGAGATTGTGTCGCATATTCAGTCGCGGGTAATCTTTGATGAGGATTGGCCGGAGACTTTCTTAAGGGATCATGCGGAAAAAGAAGATGAACGTGATTATGAGAGAGCATTTAAGGAGCTTTTAGATAAATGGGGAAATTTATCAAAAGTGGATGATCTAAATACAGACGATATCTTAGCAAAAATAGCAGTTAATATTGAAAACCAGGAGTATCGAGAAACTCAAATTAAAAAGATAGAAAAAATAGCCCAGGATAATTCAAAGCAGTGTGAAGGTAAATTATTGCATGAAATAATTGAGCCTCTAACATTATTGTTTAATATGTACAGTGCAATAGAACAAATATTAAATAATAATCTTAATGTTTATCAGATTAAGGAAATAGACGAATACATAAAATCAGTTTTTGACCGGATGCCTTTAAATCATGATGAAATAAAAGTTTTGGGCAAGATAGATTTTAATGAACAAGTTTTGCCGGTATTATTTAAGAAATTTGAATTTACAAAAGTTTCCGTAGCTGCGAGTAAAAGGGTGCTGGAGATATTCAAGGATGCGAAGAAAAAAGAAGATTTTTTAAATACAGCTCAAACTAATCTGCAAGAGCTGTTTTTTCTCTACCGGTATTTAATTGTAAATGCTATTTACGATTCTCAAGGCAGGCAAAGGCATATTGATGCGGCAAAAGCACTTTATGCTGCTGGTGAAGAATATCTAAAATCATTTGAAGTTAAAGTGGCTGCAGGCAATAAAATTGTTAAAAAAATAAAACCTATGCCAAAGCAAATGGTTCAGCCAAAAGCATTACCTGTGATAACATCAAAAGTTCAAAAAATAGATAATGGGGCAAAAATAATTTATTCTCCGGGTTGGGATAGCAAAAAAGCAGATGGGACAAAAGAAGCGCCGATTCAGGATGTGCGGAGAGTTATTTACCAAGGCAAGGGCAAAGATAGGAGAAAATATATTGCCTGCGGCAAGCAGAATAAAGTTGCTGTAATCCAGAAACAAAAAATTGAATATATTGATGTCGGCGCTGAGGTTTTTGATATTGAGGTAAACGAAACCAATATTATCGTTGTCGCCAAAGGTAAAATTTGTTTTTATGATAAAAATACTTACCAGCCAGACAAAAGTGTATGGCCGGATGGTTTTATTGATACTAAAGATCTTGAATTTATATCTTTAGCCTTTAACCCTCAGAAAAAAGGTGCTAAATATCATGATTTCTTTGGTGCCAGACATTTTAAAAATAAAACTTATATCCAGACTTGGGTTGCGGATGGTGCGGAAAACCTGTTTAATTTTGAATTTCTGGCGGATAAAATCCGCGCCAGCGGCGATGCTAAATTATTATGCGCCGGTAAAAACAGCTTGCATGAGGTAAAAATAAATTCTACCGATGCGGAAGAATTACATGAATACGAATTTGACACAACGTACGGTAATATTATTTCTTTTACCCAGGATAAAGATGGGAAAATCTATGTGGTTTTTGATAAACATGAAAGTATTGTGGTTTTACAAACTCCAGAAGCTGCTTTAGGTACTCCCGGCAATAAATCCAAAAGCAATAAACCGCTTCCTTTTATAATAACCGAAGAAATCCCCTTTAAATTACCTGACGCTGTTAAAGTAAATGATATCAATATTGATGATGATAAAGTTGTGCTTATTACTCAGGATAAACAGGGTGATATTATTCAAATTGATCCGGTTGTGCAGGCAGAATATATTGCGGCGCAGAATAAAGTCAATATTATTCAAAAAATCAAAGGCAAACACGCGGATGAGCTTGGATTTGATGTGCGTAATCTGATGATTGATAAGCAGAGTGGAGATAATCTTATTTATGTGGCTACAGGCAAAAAACAAACAGTAGCTATTTTTAATCAAAACGGCGATTTTATCACTAAAATTAGTGTTGGCTTAGAAGTTAATGATGTTTGTGTTATCGAAAATTACATTCTGGTTGCGACAAATGAAGGATTGTATGCTTATAGTATGACAACCTTAATACGTGATCTTGATTGTTTTGATAAAGGAATATTTCAAAAAGGAGAAAAAATTATCAAAGTTACAATGCAGGGTAGTCATACTATCCATGCAGTTTATATTAATAGAATCGGACAGAGGAGAAGTTGTACCGTGGGAATTAAAGATACAAGCGCAAATAGTGATAGCCCTGTAGGCAGCGATGTTATTAGGGCAAATTCAGAAAACGATACATTATTTGATATTACCAGTCGAATTTATTGGAAAAAGTATCCTGATTCAGCAGCGGCATGGTATGTATCTGATAATTTAAGTAATATTAAAGATATTAATTTTAGCGGTACAGTAAGAGATATTAGACAAGATCCGGATACGAAACTTATTTATGTGGTATTCTCTGGCGACACAAAAATTGCGGTATTTGAGCCTAGTGAAGAAGTTTATGAAACAGGCCATGCTCATCAAGGAAGCCGAAAACTCAAATTTATCAAAGCTATTAGCATTGACAATAAAGGTATAACCCAGCTTATGGGGATTGATATTTATAACGGTAAATTAATTGTCAGTGCTCAGGGGCCGGCATCTATCTGGGAAATTGATTTAAAAGAAACGAAAAACATTTTAGATGATTGGGACAAGGTAACAGTTCAAGGGGGTTTAACCATAAATAAAGAAAAAACATTATTATACAGATTTAAGAAAAACAAAAAATTAAATTTTTATTTTGTGAATAAATACGGACAAGGAAAACTTATTTTTGAGAAAGATATTGATGAAACAAAAATTAAAAATGTTTTTTTAGACGAAAATAATGGGTTTGCTTATTTTGATGTCTCTCTCGGCGATAAGCGGGAAATTTTTAGATTAGACCCTGAAGGTAATCGGCAAAATTTGTTTATGCTGAATAAAAATGAATCTTTTCTGGTCCAAGGATATAACCATTCTCAAACCGGATATTTGTTAATGAAAGTTTGTCAGGAAGAAAAAAAATCAGGAGGAGTAATTAAAAGAACTTTTAAAGTTTTTCATGTAACTCCTGAGGGAAACGTGGTTGATTTATATGAAAACTGGCTTGAAATCCAGCCTGATTTTTCTCGGTTTGCAAATATAACTGCATCAGGCTACGCAGTATTTGAGGATGACATTAATATTTATTTTATTAATCCAGAAGGCAGGCTTATCGGTGAGGGGTTTGATAAAACACGGGTGAAGAGCGTTAAAGATGTTTTAATTTCAGAACTAGGGTTTATTTTAATCCATGTAGATAAAAAAGATGATAAAGGAAAGGATTACTATTACATAAATAATAAAAATGAATCACATTTAGTTTTTTCTGATAAAACCAAGTTTGGAGATGTAGAGCAGTTGCCTAACGGAACAGTCTTATTGAATGTTTTCCCCTCTCGTCCGAACGAAAGAACTAAAAAATATTATATTGATAAACGCGGTAAAGCAAATTTTATCTGTTACCGGGATTCACTTTTTAATGTTATTCAAGCTGACCTAAATACTAATAGTAATGCCAGGCTGGTTGCATATAAATCAGAGGATACATCTATTCAGGCTTTAAAATTTTATTATATTACAACAGATGGAGAAGGTTTTGATGTTTTTAAGGATAATGAATTAAAAGGTTTTGTATCAAAAGTGAATTGGGGGGTATTCCCCGGCGGATATGCGTATGTAAAATATAGTTATAAAAATCAAAAGGATGAATCAAGATTTAAGCTTTATCTTATTACCCCTGAAGGTAAAATAGATTTTGGTAATGAAGGTGATGATGAGGAAGAATTTAAGTTTAAACTCAGTAAGAATGGGACAGGGTTAATGATGTATAGCGATGATAATAAGCGCTATATATATCATGTAAATAGTGACGGACAGTGCAAGCTTCTATATAAAAATAAAACTCTGGGTGAGTTTGTTTTTAATGATCAGGGAGAAACTTTAGCAGATATCAATGGCAGTGCCTATATTATTGATGCAAAAGGCAAGTCAAAACCTGTTTATAAGGATATGGATTTAGACAATATAAAAATGAGTTTAAGTGATGATTTATCTGCAGTTATTATAGGCAAAGACAGAGTGAATGGCTATTTAAAGGTAATATATATCACATCTGGTGGTAAAACAATATCTTTTTCTCCTGCAGCTTCTATGAGTAAAGAGATAGATGATGCTAAAATTTTAAAATTCTTTGAGAATGGTTATGCAGTAGTTGAAGCAACCATAAAAGATACTGATGAAAAAATTTACTATTTGATAAACGAAAAATATTGCCAGGAATTGGATTCGGCAAACAATATATTAGAATATATTTCTCCAGTAAAGGAAAATACTCATCTTTATATTACAGATCAATATTGGGTAAATGAAACAACTCATATCCAGAGTTTATATCTGGTTTATCCTGATGATGAAAATAAAGACTTGTTAAAAACAGAACTGATTGTAGATTCTGCAGATGAAATTATTACAACACAATTAAATAAAGAAAAAACAATTTTAACAATTCATTATAAAAAAGATGATAAATATTATGAAAAAGAAATAAATATTTATTCCCCTGAACCAACATTACCTAAAGCAGAAACCCCCCAGCCAGAACCGAAAAATACCTTAGCTTTTATCAGCAGGGTTAAAGAATTGCTTATAAAATATTTAATTTCTGCTTTATCTAATAAAAACCAAATTCAATATTTAGATGATAAGTGGACTAAATTTTCTGATGATCAAGATATGAAAGATTGCGTTAGTGATTTAACCAGTATGGAGATTAACGAAAAGGAAAAGTCTATATTTTGGACATCAGGCAATCAACAAACATTATCGACTTTAAATTTAAACGGAAAAATCATATATGGTAGATTGATATTAAAAGAGGATAGTCAGGATACAGCTTTAAATCCTAAAAAAGTTGTTACAACAGATAAATATATAATTGTGAATACTGATAAAGGGGTTTGGTTTAGAACTAAAGCTAATCCGGCAATGTTTATTAACATTCTTCCCGGGAAATATGTGGATATTATTGCCAAAGATACAGATTCAGGTTTTGAATTGGTAGTTTTAGATGAACTTGGCCGATTTGGCAGTATTTTTTATCATAAAGATGGAGATAATAGTCAAGGTAACGATGTGCTTCATAATAAACCTGCTAATACCAAAATGAAAAAACTTTTCTGGGGAAAAGATAAAAAATTATTCTATGCTACGGATTTAGAAAAAACTATTATTGGTTATGACCTTTATCATGATTCTGATACTCAGCGTACAGCACGTGATTTTTATTATATTGATAATCTTGAATGTGATGAAATTATTGATATTAAACAAAATAAAGATGAAAATTTAATGGTATTAACCAAAAAAAATAACAATTTTAATATTATCGTTTTAAAACATAGCAAAACCAAAACAAAGTATGAAGCAAGAAATACAGAAGGCGAAAAATTTTCTTCTAATGCTATTCTTCTTAAGGTGATAGATGAAATTAACCTAAATTATCCGGGTATTGCTAATCCAGTTTCCATAAGTTTTATGGCTGATGATTTAGTTGTTGCTGACCGGGGACAAGGAGATAAAAGTTCTGCTCTTTGGAAAATCCCTTTAAATGAATTTTTAAATAAACAAGATAAATGGCAAAACATTATTACCAAAGAAATGATTAAGTACATTGAAAATTGTTTAGATGATGTACAAACTATTAATTTAGGAGAAAATCAGAATATTCTTGCTGGCTGCGGCAGTCAAAACAGAATCATGGATATATCCGGAGATGAAGATACTGGCAGAGTTGTTGACTCTATATTCAATGGGCATAAATATACAGTAAAAGATGTGGATAGAACAGAAGATTATTATTTTGTGGGTACGGAAAAGGGCTTAGTGCTTATCTATAAGCCGGATTCTCTTCATTCATGGCAGAATTCTTTTGATTCTGCTGTAATCAGTGTTAGCAGTAAACGTATTCCCGGGGCACCTGGTTTAGCAGAATTTGCTGCTTTAGTCTATTCTGTTTTAGAAGATGGAAAAATAAAAGCGACTAAATGCACAAGAAATGTGGGCGGTCCTTTTTTCAGTAGTCACGATGTTATATTCAGTAGTCGCGATGTTATAATTGAAGGGTTTAAAAATAATAAAGCCCCGGATAAGTTTAAAAAGATTAAATTCAGCCAGGATAAAGAAAAATTAATCGGCTGTTTTGGCTCCCGGGTTTGTATCTTAGAGATTACAAGTGATATTAATAAATTAAAACTCAGTGCAGTAAGTGAAGATTTAGGTTTGGGCACAATCAGAGCAATATTTGAAGATGAAGCAGAAAATATCTATGCATTAGGTGAAAATAATAAAGTGGCTGTGCTTAGGGCAATTGACCAGCAAAGTAAGGAAGATTTTTTAGCTCCACTGATGAGCGTAGCAGACCGTAAACCAGAGAGAATCGTCCGGGCTTTAAGACATGACCTTGATTTGGATAAAGAGCAGATTAAAAACCCTGTGGATTTATTAGCCAGAGGAGAATATTTAGTTATTGCAGATAAGGAAAAGAAAACCTTACTGCAGGCTTTCCTCTCAGATTTAGTAATGCAGGCAAAAACTAGCGGCTTATGGCAGAGATTCTCTGATGATTATGAAATGAAAAGATTTAGTCCGAATATTCAGAACATGGATATTGACTCTAAGGGAAGAATCCATCTCTCAGCCGGAGAAGAAGGCACAGTAATAATTTTAAATGAACAGGGGAAAATGTGGTTTCATCACGCAATAAAGAAAAACCCTGGTGATACACAAGTATTATTTAACAGAAAAGTTTGTGCAACTGAAAAGTTTGTTATAAACAATACAGCTAAAGGCATTTGTATTCTCGAAGGGGGCGGAACAACTTGGAAGTATTTTATCCCTGCGGTTTTTGAAGATATGATTGCCCGGGATAATGCAGATGGCTGCGAAATGTTTACGTTACAGGATCAGAAGACAATTTTTATTTTAAGTTTTTCTGCAGCGGATAATACATTTGATATGTTTCAATGCCCAATATTAAATGCTCCGGATGATTTTAAAATAAAAAAATTATTCTGGAACCAGGATAAAACAAAAGTTTTTGCCCTGACCCCGGATAATCAGTTATTTTTACTTTCTTATGATAGACTTGAATTTTCTTTTGAAGCCTCAACACTCCCTTTAAATATTTCAGAAATTATTGATGTTTTTGATAATTCGGGCCAGATTTTAGTTTTAGCGGATAAAACAGGTAATAAAGATTTTCAGGTGCTGGTACTTGAATCTAAACCCAGTAAAAAGAAAAACTATATAAAACACAAAATCAGATGTGAAAAAGAGTTGAAATTAACACATACGATTAATTTAAATAATCCGGAAATTAATGATCCTGTATCTATCGGAGTAAGTAAAGGCAATTTAATTATTGCGGACCGCAATATAAAGGAAGAAGACTCTGCTCTTTGGCAGATTAATCTTGATGAGTTTTTAAATAAAAAACACCTTAACCCTAAAGCAGTTTTAGAAACTCAGGATGAGCCTTTAAATTTAAAACCTAAAAATAAAAAAATAAAGCTTATCGCGCAATATCTTTCCCAGATAAAAGAGCCGGCACAACTGGCTCAGGAGGAATTAGAGCTTTTAAAATCAGAACAAAGCAAGATTGATAAAAAATACGCAAGCATTAATGGCCAAGTCTGTGATCTTTTATTTGAATATTTATACCAGTTTAAAAAAGGAGAAAAACCGGATTGGAACCTGATCGAGCAGGCAATGAAAAAAATTGAGGATATTAAGGAAAAAAAACTTTTTTCTAATAAATTTATTTATAAACTTTTTTTAGAAGTAGTAAAGGTTTTGATAGAAACAGGTACTACGGATAAGAAAAAAACAACAGATGAAAATACCAGGATAAAAGTTCTTAATCAGATAGCTTTTTGGATCAATTTTGATGATGAGTATTTAGTGGGAATAGAAGTATTAGCTGACCTTTTATCCAGCCTGAGAAAAGGGAAAGCTAATAAAAAACTAATTAAAGATTTTAAGGCGATACTTGATATTTGGATTGAAAATGCAAAACAAGCCAGCCATGGATATGCTAATGTCTCCCCAGAAAATCCGGATTTAAAGTTAAAATTTGATTTAATGAATCTGCTGATTAAAAAAGGCATAAAAGATAAGATTGATGATGATTTTATTGAAGATATATTTACTCGGCTAGAAGATTCACGAGGTATGGATTATCTTTTAAAGAATTACTTATTACTTTTATCTGTTTTGATTGATTTGAATCTGGAAACATTGATTAAAGAAGCTAAAGTTGCTGAACTTCCCATTGTAACTTTTTTATATCGGAATATAGCATCTTATTTTAGTAGTGATATAAATAAACGATCATCTTATGGGCTTTGGCTTCTAAAGCTCGTGGGAAATAAATCTTTAAGTAAAGATAAGCAAAACAGCTTGCTGGAAAAAGATATACAGGATGATTTAGTTAAAAAAATCTATATGAGTATTATAAAAACAGACATTGAAGAATCAATTATTCCCGGATTTAATTTTATAAAGACAATGATAAATATGGGCAGGGAAAAAGAATTAGAAGACCGTATATTGACTGATAACAGTAGTTTTCTTAAGGTGTTCTTTGATTTAATTCAAAGAGATTTGAAAAATATTAACCCATTAGAATCGTTAAACGCATGTATTGACCTCTTAGAGGTTATGGAAGATAGTTCATTAGAAAACAAACAAGGCTATATGCAGATAATTATGAAACTTGCTTTTAACAGTGCAATATCCATAAAATATAACAAGCTTAATGCGTTTAATAAATTTATTATTCAGATGCAGGAAATCGGGCTCTTAACTGAATTATTAGAACAAAGAAAAGATTCAGATGAGCAGGATATTTTTTATTTTATAGATAAAGAGCTAAAAGCCATCACCAAAAAAGCCAAGAAACAGAACGATGATGTTATGTTGGAATATGCTCACAATCTTGCCTTAGATATGTATTTTAACCTTTTGCTTAAATATAAAGGGAAAAAATCAGAAAAAAAAGCTCAGCAGCAGATATCTGATGAATATATAGAAGATATGGTGAAACTTATTGATCAGACTGATATTTCGGATATTATTGATGAACTAACAGATGGTCAAGTTATGGAACTGGCAAAAGAAGTTGACGCAAGATTGATAAATAAAGGCGGTTTAGATATAAGTAAATTACGTCAAGCCCTTAAGCGGGTATTAGTTGATCTCTTGAAGCAGGAAAATGAGCCAGAGGTTCTTACTCAGGATTATGTAACTTACACACTGGCTCAGGAATTAAGAGATGCTTTAATGGGGTTAATGACAATTAATCAGCCCCGGGATTTAGCCAAACATTTGGAAATTTTAGCCAAGTATGAAAATTTTCTCAAGCTGTTTATGCAGCTGGCTGATTTTAAAAAGCTGATTGAATATATTGAAGAGTTCCAGGGCTTGGGTAAAAATAAATTATTTGATTATTTAGCTCAGATAAAAGTAGACAGAATAACAATTGAAGGTAAAATTATCCAGGATGATCAAACTGCGGAGATTAATAAGCAGATTGCTTTTTTAATTGCCCGTAAAGACCAGCTTCAAGCTGAAAGAAAAGAACTGCAAAATCAATTAACAGCCAAACAGCCAGCAAAAAGAGAAGTTGATTTAGAAGCACTCGAAATAAAAGCCTGGGATAAATTAATTGATGATTTCTTTAGGTATTATTGTAAAGATTTAAACACTGAATTAGGAGAATTTATTTTAAATAATTTTGTTAATAATGAAACATTTTGTGATGCTTTTATTAATCAATATAATCTGGACAAACCAGACAACATTTTAGCCGATAGTGGTAAAGATGCAGAGATACAAAAACAATTCTTTTATGAACTTCTTAAACAAAGCTGGTTGTATATACTGTTTCCGGATAAAATGCAGGATTTTGATCAAATGATTCAAAATAATTTTGATTTCAAGACAAAATACATTGGTTTACAATGTGCATTATTATTAGATTTTTACAATACCCCATCACATCTTATATTACATCTATTAATAAAAAATTTATTTGCAGATCTAAAATCTAATGATACTCCTAAGGATGTTAGTAAATTAAAACAGGCAATTTTAGATGTGATATCAAATAATATAATCCAGGATAAAGAATTATCTGAAACAATACGTTTAGAAAAAGAAAAACGCATTAAAATGATTGTACAGGGATTAAAGGGATCAGAAAAATTAAAAGATGTTTTAGGTTTGATTGAAGCAGCAGAATTAATTGAAGGAATTAGTAGTATGATACATATTCAGCTTGATTACCCTGAATCCGCAATAAGTGATTGGAAAGGTGAGGATATTAAAATTAAGTGGATGTTTGGTGGAACGAGTTTAATGGTGTTTGCTAAAGAAGGCGTTAATGCAATTACTCTTTTAAATAAATTAATTTATTCGCTTGATAATGATTTTTCTTTAGGTGGGCATACAGATGAAGAAAAGAAAATTTTAAAAATTAAACTGGCTCAATTACAGAATAAAAATAGTGAGCAAAATGAATTGTTTATTTTGGATAATATTGCGTTTATTGAGTCCTTAACTAAAGATGATTTTGTCGACTCCAAAATTAATAAAATAAAGGTAAGGTTTGATTATACTGGTAAAATTATTCAAGATGGAGAGGCAGAAATTAAAGGGGCCTTTACTGATTCTAAAGGGAATAAATATTGTAGTTTCTATATTGATGGAAATACAAAACCGATTGAAATGTTGTGGTGTTTACTTAACGCCAGAGATTTATCGAATGCAGAAATTTTAACCGCGCAAGGTAGGATAAAATTAAAAAATAAAATTAAAAAACTGGTAGAACAAAAATCTAAAATTTCCGGCTTAGATGAAATCGTAAAATTATTAGGATCTATGCGGGTTCTAAAGGAAAGATTTGTCCAAGGGGTGCATATTAATTTATATTCGCCTTTTGCCGCTAGGACAAAAGGAAAAATGGTTCACCTGGGTAGTTCTACCATTGCGACTGGGGGTGAAATTCGTTATCCTTTGACTATTGCCGAAGATGCGACGCCAGAGCAGGTATTAGAAGCTGTTTTAAATGCAGATTATAAGTTCTGGGAGTGCTTTTACAAAAAGAGCCGTAAGCAGTTAGAAGATAAATTAAAAGAATTAAGGCGGGGAAAACCCAAATCAGAAAATGAAGTAAAATTATTACAAGACTCAGAGAATCAGGCAGAATTAGAAAAAATAAAAGAGTTTCTTGAAACAGCTGTCCCTACCTTAAATTATGAGATTAAAGAGATTATTCTGGATGCTAAAGATTACGGTTGTAATTTTACTTCAGGGCTGTTGGGTTCAAATAGCCGTTTCTATTTTATTCAAATCAAGGCCAAGGCTACGGCAATTGAGGCATTAGAATACTTGCTGGGATTAGATATCTGGAAGCATTTTCGCAGGAGCATAAGAAGGGAACTTGAAGAGACTTTAGCACGATTAAAGAAAAATAAACAGTCGGATGGCTTGGAAGATTTAAAATTAATACAGGACTCAGAAAACCAGGCAGAATTAGAAAAAATAAAAGACATTATGGAGAGAATTGTTCCAGCCGCGGGATTGACGCGAGAATATGAAGTAAAAGAAGTAATTCTTGATGCGGATGATTATGATCTAAAAGCTGAACACGGGTGTATTGGCATAAATAGTGTTTCTTTTCTAATTAGCATAAAGGCGGGTGTTTCTGCAATTGAAGCATTAGAATACTTGCTGGGACTCAATATTTGGCAATTTTTTGTAGGTGAAAATCACGATTTGGAAGCAATGTTAGAAAATTTAAAATTAATACAGGATTCAAAGAATCAAGCAGAATTAAAGCAAAAAGTTGAGGATTGGGAACATATTTTAGATTATTTATTTAGGTATTATATGTTTGAAGTTAGCAAAAGCAGCCGGTATGCAAATTTTGTAATGCTGCTTATTGAAAAGGGCAGTTTTGGCGCTGCGTTTACTCAAAAATATAATATTGATTTACCGCAAGGATCTGATGATCAGAAAATTATCGAATATGCGTACAAATTTTTTGTTAAATTCTGGATGAATAAGTTATTTCCAGAGCTGGATGCAGAAAAATACGGATTTGCTATGCCGCAAGGATTTGATGAAATTAAAGGTAAAGCGATTGAAGCATCAGTCATGTCCATACAAGAGGATTTAAATGAGCCAAGCTATTTTTTAGGTTTGCTTACAGATGAAGAAAGAAAAGGCTCGGAACTAAGTTATGATGCAAGTAGAGGCAAAACAAAAGAAGAATTAATGCAGATAATTATTAAAAAATTAAGAGGTTCGGAATGTTTGCCAGATAGGGTTAAGTTTATGTCCGCAATGGATGATTATAAGATTGCTTTTCAAAAAAGAGAAAAAATTCTTGAAATTTTAGCCAAATTAGAACCAGGCTTAATCAAACAGCGGATCAGAGAAATAGATGAGGAAATCGTGGAAATTGACCAAAGGCTTGCAGAATTAAAAGCGCTTTTAAATAAACCTGAAATTAAAAAACAAAGCACAAAACAAAAAGCTGAAAAATCAATTACGGACAAAATAATTGATTTGGGATTACAAATAAAACAATTAAAAGAAAAACCAATTGAATTTACCAGGTTAGAGAAGGAAAAAATTTTTGAGGAATTTAAAATAATAATGAAAGATATGGAAATTAGAGGCTTAGGATTTCGGTCAGATATAAAAATTGCTCTTTCTGCTAAGGCTATAAAACCATTGCATGTGTTGGAGCTAGATTTTTTCCCCGTAGGCAACCCGTCTTATAAGGAGTTAACACTGATTATAAATACTGTAGAAGGAGAACCTTTAAAATTTATTGAATTCTTAAATAATGAACTAGTAATTAATCGTGGTTTATCCATAGACAATTTTGATGAATGCATAGATAAAATACGCAAAGTCTTAAAAAGAGAAAAAAGCAAAAAGAGAAGAACGAGAGCTAAAGAAATCAAGAAGCTTAAACAAAAATTAGATGTTTTACAGCAAGCTCAAAAAACACCAGTTGATCAAGCGGATTTAGACAAAATAGTAGAAGCAAAGTTTTTAATTGAGCAGGCTATTTAAAAAAGCCAGAGGCTTTTTTAAAAGTGTTAAGTGGTAAGGACAAACCGAGGGACAATAAACCATAGACTAAAAATTTGAAGGACGAAGCACGATTGTTGTCTTTGCCAACTAGGAGAAAAGACGAAGAGAGATAAACTTAATGCGGAAAATAATAGTTAAACACATTGCATTATTGTTAATTAATGCGTTTTTTTGTATTAATTGTGCCTATGCTGCATATGCTAAAAATGCGGCAAATATGCTTGCGCCTGCGGTATATATAAAAGAAGAAGTTTTTAAGAATATTTTGGGTAATATCACTGATGTTGATACATTATATTTTCCGATTGAAGAGGGAATTACATTACGCCTTGAAATCCCTAAAAATTTACCGGAAAATTCTGCTTTAAAAGAGGAGAAAATTATTCGCAATACTCTGGCTTGTATGAATCTCTTGAATAGGCAGGTAATAAAAGAAAAAAGGCCAGGCAGCCAATTAGATCTGCAACCCATTACAAAAGCTAACCGCAATGTAAATAACATAGTTAACAGTTTTCTTTTGTATTTTTTTGAGGCAATTGAAAACAAAGAATTTTTAGACATTGACCTGAGGATTGTAAGTCAGGATACTGCAGTTAGCCCGTATTATTTTGTGGTAAAGGGCCGTTCTGCATTAGTTGTGCCTTTTTCTTTTATCCCAAAACGTTTAAAGCGCCAACAGGACGCGGGAGGAGGATATAAAATAGCTAGTGATTTTCTGATTCAAGCGTTAGCTAAAATAATGCGGTTAATTGAACAGGGAAAGGCAGGTACCTTAGATTCAAAAATACAAAAAATAATCAGTTCAACTATTGCAATTATTGATTCGCAGGCAAATTCTGTTGAAATTCCTGATTATGTTAAATTTAATGAACTGAACATAAATGATTTCATCCAGGAACACATGCTGCCGGCAATAAAAAGCGTAAACTGGCAAAAGGATTTTGATATCCGCATAGTCAGTTCTTATAATAAAGATAAAAATATAGCTTTTTCTTTTATAAAAAATAGGCCGACAATAATTATTCCCTTATCCTGGCTCCCACGGCTTGAACCGGGAATACAATATCAGGTTTTAAACACCCGAAGCGAACATACAGTAGATGAGATTATTACGAGAATCAAGGAGCTGCAAACACTGCCTAATTTTAAAAATGCCCCGGTAAAGGCATTATCAAGAGAAAAGTTAAAAAAATATATAAAAGAAAACACAATCGCTTTGGTTGATCCGGAAAGAGGAAAAGTATTATTTTATGAACAGGTTTTAAAAAAAATATTCCCGGTAAATTTTAAAGAAATAGAAGGCCAGGTCAATGAATATTTAGGACAGAAATTAATTGCTTTATCCGAAAAAGTTTCCCATGCGGTCTTAGCAAAAATAGACATCCGGGTTGTGAATAATAACGGTATTCATAATGAACAGATGGATATAATGGCAATTTCCGGAGAAAAGAAATCATTAATAATTTATTATGACCCCTATCAAAATATAAGAGAAAATACGTTAGTAAAAGCTAAGCTGGCAAAGGGAACAATACTCGAAGAACATATAAACAACATTGAATATAAATATAAGAATGGAAATAAAATTAAAGAAGAGTTAAATATCCCAATAAGAGAGTTTCTAGTTTCTTTAGTACAGGGAATAAAAAACAAAAAATGCCCTGATGTCGAGTTAAGAGTTATTAATTGTGAGGAGATTTTTCCTTACGGGATATTTATTTATGATCAGCCGACAATAATTATTCCGGTTTTATGGTTTCAGTCTCAGTTTATGCAATCAGTATTAGAAGACTTTCGGTTTGGTTTTGAAGAACAGGATTGGATTGAATCACTTATGGATATTGCAGGCAGACTGATTGAAATTAAACAAGCAACTGACAAAAATAAAATTATTACTTCAGAGGAAAAAATTATTAATAATACTCTCTTACATATTAATTCTAAGAATAAAAGAGTGATTATTCCTGATTGTAAAAAACTTTATGCAGATAAGCAATTAGGAGATTTTTTGATGAATAGCCTGGTTCCGATTATTCAAAATACATTTTTTGAAGAAGATTTTAACATTAGAATTATCAGAGATCCGGACAAAAAAGATGAGAAGCATATTATTATCGGAACAATGCACAACAAAACCGTGATTGCTATTCCAGTCGCCCAACTGCCGGAAAACAAGGAAGAAGAAGGCGAAATACATGAAAATTTTTTAGGATTGATTGAAATAGTTACGAATTATATTATTAAAAATAAACATACAACTGAATTAAAAAAGCAAACAAATAGATTAATAAATCAGGCAATTTAAAAAACAGGGTGTGGGGCCGCCAAGTCCATCCAAAGAAGTACTTCAAACCCCGATTCAAGAAAAAATCCACTTAAAAAACAAGTGGATTTTTATTAATGGCGGGGACGACGGGGTTTGGTCACTACGTTCGCAACATCCTATTGCTCTTTGCGTAACCTCGCCTCGTTTCGCTTTCGTTCACAGTCCTGCTCACTGTTCCTCGCACTTGCTCGGCGCTCAACTCGCTTCAAACCCCGATTCAAGAAAAAATCCACTTAAAAAACAAGTGGATTTTTATTAATGGCGGGGACGACGGGGTTTGAACCCGCGACCTTCGGATCGACAATCCGACGTTCTAAACCAGCTGAACTACGCCCCCTTAATTTTATAAATCTAAACCGATTTCAAGTCCTCTATGAAAATTCATGGTGGGCGCGGTAGGACTCGCCTACTTCGTTTGCAGCATCGTGCTGCTCACTGCGTAGGCTCCCCTGCGCTCACTTCCGTTCACAATCCTGTTCACTTTTCCTCACTCTTGCTCGGCGTTTGCTTGCTTCTCGTCCTATATCCATGAAAATTCATGGTGGGCGCGGTAGGACTCGAACCTACGACCCCCTCCTTGTAAGGGAGGTGCTCTAACCAACTGTGCTACGCGCCCTAGTCTGTTAGAGGTTAAAGTTTACAACATTTAATTTGTTTTGTCAATAGGCCAAATTTTTAAATAAGTAATAAGTTAGAACTTAATAAAATTAGCTATCCTCCTTGATTTTCATGAATAAATTTGTTATAATCACACACTAATATAAAGGAAACAAATTAAAAAATGAAAGGAAAATATGGATACGAAACTGATGAATTTATTAGAAAAAAAATGTGCTGCGGATAATTATCAAAAACTAACCCAGCTTAATAATTCTGAAGCTATGGAATTTATTGCTAAATATGTAGAATTGTGTAATCCTGATTCTGTTTTTGTGCGCACAGATTCTGATGCGGATATTCAATACATCCGTAATCGAGCTATAGAATTAGGCGAGGAAAAGCCCCTGAAAACTAAAGGGCATACAGTTCATTTTGATGGGATAAATGACCAGGGCCGGGATAAATTTAGCACAAGGTTTTTTATGGTCAAAGGCGTAGAATTCGGTTCGCATATCCATGCGATTGACCGGGATCAAGGGGCTGAGGAAATAAACAAGTTGCTTAAAAATATTATGTCCGGGAAGCAGATGTACGTGGCGTTTTTCTGTTTAGGCCCGGTAAATTCGGATTTTTCCGTATATGCGGTACAGCTTACTGATTCTACTTATGTTAGCCATTCCGAAGATATCCTTTACCGCTCTGGATATGAGGCGTTTAAAAAGGAAGGCAAGAAAAAAGGTTTTTTTAAATTTGTGCATTCTGCCGGAGAACTGGAAAATAATGTAAGTAAAAATTGGGAAAGCCGCCGGGTCTATATAAATTTAAATGAAAATATTGTCTACAGTGCTAATACTCAATATGCGGGTAATACCGTGGGGTTAAAAAAACTTGCTTTACGTTTAGCAATTAATAAAGCCGATAAGGAAGGCTGGCTAGCCGAACACATGTTTGTCATGGGGGTTAACGGCCCGAATAAACGAAAAACATATTTTACCGGTGCTTATCCCAGTTCCTGCGGAAAAACATCAACTTGTATGGTGGAAGGAGAAAGTATTATTGGCGATGATATTGCTTATTTGAGGAAAAAAGACGGGAAGATTTTTGCGGTGAATGTAGAAAGAGGAATTTTTGGGATAATTAAGGATGTCAATCCGGAGGATGATTTAAAAATATGGAATGTGCTGAATAGTCCGGGAGAAGTGATTGTTTCCAATATTTTAGTTAAAGACGGAAAAGCTTATTGGCAAGGGGACGGACGGGAAGTTCCGGATACAGGTTATAACTTTTCCGGGTTATGGACAAAAGGAAAAAAAGATAAATCGGGAAATGAAATAAAACATGCGCATAATAATGCCAGATATACAATAAGATTAGGCGAATTGGATAATTGCGATCAGAACCTGGAAAATCTGAACGGCGTAGAAATAAAAGGAATCATTTATGGCGGACGCGATTCTAATACCTGGGTGCCTGTTTTTCAAAGTTTTGATTGGGATCATGGGGTGGTATGTGTGGCCAGTTCCTTAGAATCAGAAACAACAGCCGCTACCTTGGGCAAAGAAGGAGTCCGGAAATTTAACCTTATGGCTAATCTGGATTTTCTGGCTATTCCTATCGGGAAGTATATTCAGAATCATCTCAGCTTTGCTAAAGGATTAGATTTTGTACCTATAATTTTTGGAGTGAATTATTTTATTAAAGATAAAAAGGGTAATTATTTAAGCGGCATGCATGATAAGAGGGTGTGGCTAAAGTGGATGGAATTACGGATTCATAATAATGTGGGAGCAATCACTACTCCGCTGGGCATGATTCCGCGTTATGAGGATTTAGAGAAACTGTTTAAAGATGTTTTAGGACAAGATTATCCGGAAACATTATATAACGAACAATTTATGATTCGGATTCCGGAGAATTTAGAAAAAATTGAACGGATTTTTGAAGTTTATGAAGCGAATGTGATTAATATCCCGGATATGATTTTTGCTAAACTTGACGGGCAACGCAAAAGATTGGAAGCATTAAGGGCAAAAATCGGTGATTATGTTATTCCTAACCAGCTTTAATAAAAAGACATCCTATAATGGAAAAGTAGGAGGATGTCTTGATTATATAGATTAAAGTTATTTTATGAGGAGATTACAGTGATTAAGGAGAGGGATCTGTTAACTGAGAAAATAATCGCTTGTGCGTATAATGTGCATAGTAAGCTTGGTCCTGGATTTAGCGAAAGCATATACCATAAGGCATTAAAAATAACCTTAAAAGAACAGGGTTTAAAGTATCAAACTGAGAAAAGTTTTGATGTTTGTTTTCATGGTAAAAACATTGGTAAATGTAGGCTCGATTTAGTCATCGCCGACAAGATTGTAACAGAACTGAAAGCTTTTAGCGGAAATATTCTTGCTGTATTTGAATCACAGGTTTTATCTTATCTAAAAGCATCAGGATACAAAGTGGGGTTATTGATAAACTTTGGCAACAAGAGTTGTCAAGTCAGAAGATTAATGGTTTAATCTTCGTAATCTATTGTTAATCGTTGTAATCAGGGATAATCCAATCCAGGACTTAGGATTATACCAGGAGAGTGTGATGAGTAAAAATTTATTGCCGGATTTAAAAGGCATAGAATTTTTAAAACGCGGAAAGGTGAGAGAAATATATGATTTGAATAAGTATTTACTAATTATTTCTAGTGATAGGATTTCCTGCTTTGATGTGATTTTACCTACACAAATACCGGATAAAGGCAAAGTGCTTACACAAATTTCCCAGTTTTGGTTTGATTTCACAAAAAACATTATTAGCAATCATTTAATTAGTTCTGATATTGATGAAATTTATAATCTGTCCGGGTTCTCCGATAAACTTAAAATGTATGAAGATGTTTTGCAAGACCGGACAATGCTGGTTAAAAAGGCACAGCCTCTGCCAGTGGAATGTATAGTGCGGGGTTATTTATCCGGCTCAGGCTGGAAAGATTATCAAAAAACCGGTTCGATTTGCGGGATTAAATTGCCTAAAGGATTAAAAGAATCAGAAAAGCTGCCGGAAATAATTTTTACGCCTTCAACCAAAGCAGATGTCGGCCATGACCTGAATGTAACCCAAGACTATATTGAAGACTTGATTGGAAAAGAGGCTGCGGGTAAAATTAAAGCAGCGAGTATTGCAATTTATAAAAAAGCCAGTGAATACGCACGTTCTAAAGGTATAATTATTGCCGATACAAAATTTGAATTTGGGAAAATCAAGGATGAAATTATTCTTATCGATGAAGTATTAACGCCTGATTCTTCCCGGTTTTGGCCGCTGTCTGAATATACTCCGGGAAAATCCCAGCCTAGTTTTGATAAACAGTTTGTGCGGGATTATCTGGAAACTCTAGATTGGGACAAAACTTATCCCGGCCCGGAATTGCCCGAAGAAATAGTTAATAAAACTCATGATAAATATCAGCAAGCTTTAAAAATTCTCACAGGATTAAAACGGAGATAAAATAGGTAATGAAAAGAAAGGATCGTTGCTGGGAATATATGCGTTGCGGTGAAGAGATCACCTGTTCTGTTTTTCCGGACGGAGGAGAAACGTGTTGGGAAATAGCGGGCACAATGCGCTCTAATGAAGCAGAAAAAAGGCTGGAAAAACTAAGCCAAATAGCGCAGGAAAGCGGCACAGATATAACCGAAGAACAATTACAGCAGCAATTTAAATCTGTAAAGCAGGTAAAACTTTGTAAATATATCGAGCGCTACGGGTCTTGTAAATGCTGTCCTTATTATAAATTTGCCGAGAAATTTGAACGCGACCGCAGGGGAAGCAGTAAATCCGATGCGTTTTAAAATTTTTAAAATGTTTTAATCTTTATCGAAAATAATTCCAAAATAGGTTTTAATTTTTTTAAAGGCAATCCCACCACATTATAATAATCACCTTCAATTTTTTTTACTAAGATATCCATATCTTTCTGTACGGCATAGGCACCGGCTTTATCATGATTTTTTAAAGCCAGTTTTTTAATTTTAGGGGGAGATAGTTTGCGGGTATAGATGGTTGTTCGGTCAATATCCAGGATGGTTTTATTAGTTGAGGAATCGATCACAGCAAGCGCAGTGTACACATCGTGTTTGGTATTGCTTAATTTAGTGAGAATTCTTCGGGCATCTTGCATATTGCGCGGCTTGCCAAATATTTTATTTTTATAAACAACAATTGTATCTGCGGCAATAATTATTGCATGGTTTTCTTTATTTTTCTGAGCTGCAATTTTTCGGGCTTTATTATGGGCTAAATGCAGGGCATGGTGGGCAGGCGAAATATCACCTGTAGTTTTCTCGTTTATGCGGCTAGGCATAACCTTAAATTTAAGCCCGGCTTTTTCCAGTAATGCTTTACGCCGGAGCGATGCGGATGCGAGAATTACTTTACTTGCTTTCCGGATCATTGAAGCTGGTTTTCCTCTAAATAAGTTTCGGGATTGGCTTCGGCTTTGATTTGTGTAAACCAATCATTTAAAAATTCATTTTTCTTTTTAGTTAAAACTCTGGCCTGATAGTTTTCTTTTTCTTTGTTAAAAGTTTCCTCATCAATGGGTGTTTTATTAATCAAAGCAGCAATGCAATATCCTTTAGGGGTATTTATAACCAAAGAAACCTGGCCTGCTTCCAGCTGAAATATGGTTTCGGCAAAGTCCTGGGCAAATCCCAGTTCCGGAATATATCCGTTACGGGTAAAATCTTTAGTTTCTTTTACTTCTAGATTCTTGCTTTGTCCGGCTTGCTCAAAGGATAGATTTTCACTAGTGCAGAGAGCAGCTATTTCCTCGCGAATTTGTTCAGCCTGAGCTTTGGCAATTTTTTTCGCTTCTTCTTTTTTATAATCTGCAACAACTTTATCTTTTACATCTTCATATTCAGGAATATAAGGGGCAATTTTCTTCATCGGTTTTAAAATATAATAAGCCGTGGGAGTTTGAATAATTTCGCTGATCTCGCCGATTTTAAGTGCAAAAGCGGCTTTTAAAAAAGGAAAACTTAACCCGACCTTGGGTATTTCCTCAAGCATGGAAAACGGCCCTGTTTCTTCTGCGGTTAACCCAAAACTTTCGACAACTTCACTAAAATTTTCACTGCTGTAAAGCATGCTGATTATCCGGCGGGATAAATCCAATGCATGGTTTTGCATTTCCTTTTCAATCAGTTTTTCTTTGATTGCCGTCTTTACTTCAGCCAGGGGTTTATATTCTGGTTCTGTGATTTCTTTTTCCGCGTCATTTTTTGCTGTAACTTTGTAAGTTTCTTTGTTATTGTTGTAATATTTTTCAATTCTTTCATCTGTAATATTGATTTCTTCCTTAAAATTTTCAAGTTTTATTTCCACATAAGTTACGTTTACTTGTTCGGGTTTTTTAAATGCTTCTGTATTTGCCTGATAATATGTTTTTAAAGCGGTTTCATTATCCAGGGAAACTGTATCTTCAAAGCCAGCGGGATCAATTAAGGCATACATCGCTTGTGCTTTTTCATTATTTTTGATGAATTCTTTTCTGATTTCAGTTTCATCAACAGTGATGTCTTTTATTAAACCTTCCATAAGTTTATTCATAATTAAGGAATCACTAAGTCCTTTTTCAAATTCAGCCGGAGTCTGCTGGAAAATGCTCGAAATTATTAAAGCATAATTTTGCGGGGTCAAATCTTCGTATTTTAAAAAAGGCAAATTTCTGATGTATTCAAGCAATTCTTTATTGGTCACGCTAATTTTTCTTTTTTTTGCTTCGTGCAGGAGAATTAACCGGGTCCAGGTTTGCTCATCCAGATCAATAGACTGGTCGAATTTTTCTCCGTAACGCATCAGTGCATCATTACGTGCGGCGCGTTTTGCATCAATAAATTCTCTCCATTGAATTTTTTGATTAAATATCTTACCCGCATATCCGGAACGGCGGTTTTTTACAGCGGAACCGATATTCCAGATAACAAAAGCCGGTACGATAAAAATTGCGATAACCCACATGATTGTTTTTGTGTATTTTCTTAAATTTTTAAATAACATATTTGCCTCCGTGTTTAATTAAGTTTAATAATAGAATATTTTAACAGTATAGCGAAAAAAACAAAACTTTGCAAATTTTTTGACAAAAGAATGGTTATATGATACAGTTCAAAATGAAATGGATAAAAGATTAGAATTAGTCAAATATGCAAAACTTACAGCACGCAATCACCTTGTGCACTGCTCTAGCGGCAACATAAGCGTCAAGGATAAATCAGCAATGCTGATAAAGGCCAGCGGTGTATATATGGAAAAAGCTAGAAAAAGTGATTTTGTGCCCGTAGATATTAAAACACTTAAATATAATCGAAAATCATCAGCCCCAAGTTGTGAGTATCGGATGCATGCTGCTTGCTATAAAGCACGTCAGGATATTGCCTGTGTTTTGCACACGCATCCTTTTTATTCAACCTTATTGCTGGTCTGTTCAATAACGCCAAAATTTATATTGCCGGAATCTATCTTAACCGCCGGTTCAAAATTAGGTTTAATTTCTTATGTTTGTCCGGGAACAGAAAAGTTAGCTAAAAATATAACCGCCAAAATAAAAAAACATAATATTATTTTCTTAAAAAATCATGGGCTTTTAGTTGTTGGCGCTGATTTAAAGCAAGCTTACGAGAGAACAATACTCACAGAACAAATGGCGAAAATGCAGGTTTTAGCTTATCTTATGGGCAGAAAAATTAGCGCGATTAGCCCGGCTCAAGCTAAAAAAATTATAAAAGACTTAGCAAAAAAATAATTCGGTTACTTTGATCATGGATTATGAGCTTTAACTATGTTAGCTAAAAAAGTACAAGAAAAAATTGACCTTGCCCTAAATTTTCAGCAATCCGCTTCTGTACCTATCTGTGAATTTATTGATAATGAAAAAGTGTTTTATTATTTTTCCCATAAATCCAATCCGGATATTGAAGATAAAGTAAAAGCTTATCATGGATTAAGGGTGGATATTTGCTGGCGGTTTGAACAGCGCAGAGATTACCGGAAGAAGGGTTTGGGGGAAATTCTACACAGCAAATTTTTAAGAACACATAATTTAAAAGTTTTAAGCCGTGATGAACTAGAAGCGGAATTTGCTGATTTTAGAATACAGCAAAAACTATTTGAACCCTACACTTATTTATCAATGTCTGCAGATGGATGTTTAAGCCCGGCTTACCGGAGTCTCGGTTTTGAAAGGTTTAGTCAAAAGATGTATACTGAGCCCCTGGAAATAGAAAGACTGATCGGAATTTTTGCCGAAAACCTGCATTTAAGAGCAGAGGAATTTAGCAAGCAGAATCTCGGACAGATTTTTTTTATTAAGGATTGTATTGGATATGAAAAGGGGTTAATATTCAGCCTGGATTTTTTAAAACAACACTGGCTGCCTAAAATTAAGGATGCGATAGAACATTTAAAGTCTAAAAATATAAAAGTAATCCTGCATTCATCCGGGAATATTACGGAAGCTTTAGATGCTCTTATTGATATCGGGATTGATGGTATCCATCCTGTAGACATTCAAGCCGGGATGGATATAAACCTAATAAAAAAACAATATGCAAAAAGCTTAATTTTGTTTGGTTCTGTTGATATTTATAATAAGCAGGCAGATGAGATTTTTCAGCTAACGAAAAATTGCCTAAATAATGTTTTTTACCAAGGCGGATATTTTATGGGCACTTGTCAGGGAATTAATAGGAAATTAGATTTAAAGTCAGTTTTAGCCTTTTTTTCCTCAATCAGGGAATTTAATAAAACCAACCCAAACCAGAATGAAAATTAATATCCTAACTGCTTTGATTCCAAAATATTAAAATATTTGTAAAAGTATTAAATATATGCTATACTTCTACTGAAAGGGGTTATGGGAAATGGATTTTTTTTGTCTACTTAATAAAGGACTTATAAAACTAATTAAAATACTAAAAATAAGTTGTATTTTTTTAGTTTTTCTCTCCATAAATTTTAGCAATGCGTTAGAAACTCAAGCTCAAGATACAAGTATTGTAATTGCTCAGTTAGCCAGTCAGTACCAGATAAATCCTCAGTTAATTTATAGTATGATTTCTGTAGAAAGCAGTTTTAACATAAACGCTGTAAGCCATTGCGATGCCAGAGGAATAATGCAGGTTACACGGCCGACTTGGGATTGGATTACTCAGGAGTACTTAGAAGTTAATTGGGATTTTGATGAAGATTGCTTTGATCTGGAAAAAAATATAACAGTAGGGATTAGATTTCTGAAATGGATAAGTGATTATTTGGATAACCACTCAGCAGAGCTTAATGATACAAAACTAAATTTAATGGCAGCTTGCTATAATGCCGGCCCAGGAGCAATACAAAAATATAATTTCCAAATTCCGCCTTATGAAGAAACACAGAATTACGTAAAAAAAATCAATGATTTTCTGCAGTAATACTTGCCTATCTATCTGTTAATAAATTAGTTATAATTTAATTTAAAATTTTGTGGAAAAATAATAGTTTTTAAATTATAAATGTGTTAAAATACGTTAGGTTAAAATAGTAAATCTGCTAAATATGCAAAAAGTTATATTAAAAATTGGTAAGTTGTTTATTCTAAATAAAAAAGATAAATTTAGTATTGATTTTTTTTCATTTTGAGGTATAATGAACGACACAGGAATTCTTTATGTAGTTGCAACACCTATTGGTAATCTTAAAGATATTACTTTTAGAGCTGTGGAAATATTATCTGCTGTTGATATAATTGCTTGCGAAGACACAAGACATACGCAAATATTGTTAAAACATTACAATATTAAAAAGCCGTTACTCAGTTATTTTGAATATAATAAGCTTAAAAGAATAGACCAAATAATAAGTTCTTTAAAAGACGGTAAAAACATAGCATTAGTATCTGATGCCGGGACCCCGGGAATTTCTGATCCGGGAAGCAGCTTGATAAAACAGGTAATTGATACGGGGTTGAAATTAGAAGTGATTCCGGGCGCTTGCGCACTAATCGCCGGCTTAGTGGTTTCGGGCAGTTTAAAGCATAAATTTGTTTTTGAAGGTTTTTTACCCGTCAAATCAGGAGCACGAAAAAAAGTCCTCGAAAATTTAAAAGCCGAAAAAAGATCAATTATTTTTTATGAATCACCACACCGGCTGCTTAAAACTTTAAATGATATTGAAATTGTGCGGGGGAATTGCAGTATTGCGATAGCGCGTGAATTAACAAAAAAATTTGAGCAGATTTTTAGAGGCACAACTCAAGAGGCAATCACATATTTTACAAAACATAAGCCTAAAGGTGAGTTTGTGATAATTATCTAGAAAAAATAGGAAGGGTGATATTATGAACGAAAATCACAAGCATGTAATTTTATTAATGGAAGATGATGAAGTACTCAGACGGTATCTGGCAAAGCTTTTAAGAGCTGATGATTTTGAGGTTCTCGAAGCAGCCACAGTTAAAGATGCCCTTGAGTTATCAAAAAGACCGCAGCTTAATTTAGTTGTTGCGGATTTAAAAATGCCTGATGATACAGCTATTGGATTAATGAAGAAGCTCTCACAAATGCATATTGACATTCCGGTAATTATTATTACCGCCTACGGAGAATGGGAAACTTATTTGGAAGCTTTGGATTTGGGAGTGTGTGATTATCTTAATAAGCCTATTGAATATACAGAGTTTAAGGAAAAGATTAAAGCTGTTTTAACTAAAAATAAAAAGAAAAAATCAAAACAAAAATAGATTTTTAAAAAATTGATTGACGCTAATTCAGTAATTAAATAAATAATGAAAAAACTTGCGGTATTCTGCTCAGGATTCGGATCTAACCTTCAGGCAATCATTAATGCAATTAGTAAAGGGACTCTAAAAGCACAGATCAGACTTGTTGTTTCGGATAAGGTTGATGCTTATGCTTTGGTTCGTGCCCGCCGGGCGGGAATTGCCGTAATGTATACTGATCCTGCGGAATTTAAAACTCGTGCAAGTTATGATTTAAATATTTTAAAACGTTTAAAAAAAGATAAAATTGATATTGTAATTTTAGCCGGGTATTTAAGGATTATCAGCCCGAATTTTATAAAACATTACAGAAATAGAATCATAAATATCCATCCGGCATTATTGCCTTCCTTTAAAGGAGTCCACGGTATCCGTGATGCTTTGAATTATGGGGTTAAAGTTACCGGGGTTAGCGTGCATTTTGTCAATGAAGACTTAGATGCAGGCCCGCTGATATTGCAGCAGGCCATAAAAATTAAGGATAATGAAACACCAGAATCATTAGCCCGGCGCATACACTCTTTAGAACATAAACTATATCCGCAGGCAGTTAAATTATTAGTTGAGAATAAGCTGGTTGTGAGTAAAAGAAAAGTATTAATAAGAAAGCAAAACAGAAAAAAATGAGTGGCAAGGTAAACATTGAATTTGGAACTTCCGGATGGCGTGCAATTATTGCCCGTGAATTTACTTTCGAAAACGTGCGCTTAATTAGCCAAGCCATTGCCGAATATTTAAAATCAAAATATCGTAGTCCCAAAGTAATTATTGGTTATGATACCCGGTTTCTTTCGGGAGAATTTGCCCAGGTTTGTGCAGAAATTTTAGCTAAAAATAAAATTAAAGTTTTACTTTCAGACCGCGATACCCCAACGCCGGTTATTGCTTACCATATTATCGCAAGAAAATTTCAAGGCGGTGTAAATTTTACCGCGAGCCACAATCCCCCCGAGTATAACGGGATAAAATTTTCACCCGCCTACGGCGGCCCTGCCCCGAAAGAAGTTACGCAGGAAATTGAAAAAAGAATTGCCCAATTACAAAGACAAAAGTCAAGACTGCAAAAAATCAATAAGCTGCCTCTAGCCAAAGGGTTTATTGAATTATTTGATGCACGCTGCGGATATATTGAACGCATTAAAAAATTGGTGGATATTAAAAGCATTAAAAAGGCAAAACTTAAAATCGCTATTGATTGTATGTACGGGACAAGCCGTGATTATATTGATCGGATTTTAAAAGGAAATGTCCAAAAACTTGTTTTATTCAATGATTATTTAAATCCGCTTTTCGGCGGTATGCCGCCAGAACCGGATAAGCCGTACATCGGAAAATTAATAAGACATGTTAAAAAAAATAAATTTCATTTAGGCCTTGGCTGTGACGGCGATGCCGATAGGTTTGGCATTGTCGATCAGGAAGGGGTATTTTTAAATCCGAATGAAGTGTTCACTCTTTTGTATTATTATCTTTTAAAAACAAGATGTAAAGCTAAAAAAGTTGCCCGGACATTAGCAACAACTCATATGATTGATGCAATTGCTAAAAAAGAAGGCATGCAGCTTATTGAAACTCCGGTGGGATTTAAATATATCGGAGAGGCATTAAGTAAAGGAGATTGTTTGATCGGGGGAGAAGAATCCGGCGGAATATCGATTCGTAACCATGTGCCGGAAAAAGATGGAATCCTGACCTGCCTTTTGATTGCCGAAATGGTGGCGACCCAGAAAAAGCCTTTAAGGAAAATTCTTAGAAGTTTATATAAAAAATATGGGTGTTTTCTTACCGAGCGGATAAATTTTCATTTTACAGAAAAACAAAAAGCAGCATTACTGGAGAAAATAAACAAATTAGTTAAACAGGAAAATTTTGGAAAGTTTAAAATTAAATCTAGAAATCTAACCGATGGTTATAAATTTATTTTTGAACATGATTTTTGGGTTATGTTTCGTCCTTCTGGGACTGAGCCGGTAATCCGATGCTATTTTGAAGCCGGTTCAAAAAATAAGTTAATGGCTTTGGCTAAAGAAATTAAAAAATTTGTTAAAGTTTAGCCAATTAACATTTGACTTTTTAAAAATTAAGTTGTATTCTTGTGACTAGATTGGCTGTCAAAATGCGCCAAAAAATATATTAAAAATATCGGTCCAAAAATAAGGAAGATATGAAAGCAAAATTATATCCCGTTTATATTTTTTTCACCTTTCTGTTTTTATCCTGTACTAATCTCTGTGCGCAGGAAGCTGTACAATTAAAATATGATTTTAAAATTGGCGAAAAAACAGAATATAAATTAAAAATAGAAGGGGACGTTACGGTTGAAATCAATACTCAAGCCGGTGAAGCAACTACGAAAAATTCCGCTAAAATGGACGGAGTTTTCTTATATACGCATGAGATTGTAAAGGTTGATGAAGAAAATAAATCAGCGCAATTAAATGTGGTGTACGGAAAATCCTATATGAACACGGTTGTGCAAAATAATATTATTCCGAATAAAGATTTGGAACTCTTAGCAGGAAAAACGGCAAAAGTAACCTTAAATTCTAAAGGAGAAGTTAAAGATTATATTTTACCGAAAGATTTGCCAGGATCTTTGCAGAATGCAGATTTTAGAAAAATGTTTGTGGTTTTTCCGGAACATAAATTGCGTGTGGGAGAAAGTTGGATAAAAAGCGAGGAGAATGTAGATAATAAAAATGAAAATTTTAAAATAACAAATATTGTACAAAATACTTATACTTTTCTCGGGGTTGAAAAAAAGAAAGGTTATGCTTGCGCAAAAGTAAAATTAGAAAGTAATACCAGCGGGATAACTGAGTCTAAAGATACGCAGATAATTGTTGAGGGAAAAGTCGAAGGAAACAGCGAAGGGATTATTTTTTATGATTTGAATAATGGGCGGGTAATTTATTCACAAATTAATACTAAAGTATTTAATAATACAAAAACACAAGAAAATAAGAATTCCGTTCCGGTGGTAACTAATGTCGATACAGTCATGACCGTAATCACCGAAATACTGTAATTTTTAAAGGAGGCAAAAAAAAGTGAAAATTAAAAGCATTAAAGCCAGAGAAATTGTCGATTCCAGAGGTAATCCTACCGTTGAAGTAGATGTTTATACACAATGCGGAGTATTGGGCCGTGCGGCAGTTCCCAGCGGAGCTTCCACCGGAGAACATGAAGCAGTTGAATTACGGGATGGCCAAAAGAATAGGTTTCTGGGTAAGGGAGTGCTTAAGGCAGTTAATAATGTGAATGAAATTATTGGCCCGAAATTAACCGGAAAGGATGTTACCGAGCAATGTAGTATTGATAAGTTATTGATAAAAATGGATGGCACAGCAAATAAGAGTAAATTAGGGGCAAATGCAATGCTGGGAGTTTCTTTAGCTTGCGCCCGTGCAGCGAGTAATGTTTTAGGAATGTCCTTGTACCGATATATTGGCGGTGCTAATGCTTGTGTTTTACCGGTACCGCTGATGAACATTGTTAACGGCGGGTTGCATGCGGATAATAATGTGGATTTACAGGAATTTATGATTATGCCGGTAGGAGGCAGTACTTTTGCAGATGCTTTCCGGATTGGCTGCGAGGTATTTCATCACTTAAAGAAACTTCTTAAAAATAAAAAGTTAAGTATTTCTGTGGGAGATGAAGGCGGGTTTGCCCCGAATCTGGCTTCTAATGAGGATGCAATCAAATTGATTATTCAGGCGATCAAGGATGCCGGATATAAACCAGGTAAAGATGTATGCCTGGCTTTGGACGCAGCGGCAAGTTCTTTTTACCAGTCGGGAAAATATGTTTTAGCCGGTGAAGCTAAACCCGTAAAATGGAATGCGGAAAAAATGATCGATCTTTATGCAGGCTGGCTCAAGAAATATCCGATTATCTCTATTGAAGACGGCTTGTACGAAGATGATTGGGATGGCTGGAAAAAACTTACCGATAGATTAGGGGATAAAGTTCAGCTTGTTGGTGATGATCTTTTTGTTACGAATACAAAAAGGCTTAAAGTGGGAATTGAAAAAGGCATAGCCAATTCTATTTTGATTAAGGTAAATCAAATCGGAACATTAACCGAAACATTGGAAGCTATTTCCATGGCGGCTAATGCCGGGTACACTTCTGTAATTTCACATCGCAGCGGGGAAACAGAGGATGTGACAATTGCTCATCTGGCTGTAGCGACGAATGCCGGACAAATAAAAACCGGTTCTGCTTCACGATCGGAAAGAATTGCAAAATACAATGAACTGATGCGCATTGAAGAAGAATTAGGAACGGCGGCTGTGTATCAGGGGAAAGAATTAACAAAAAAATACAAATGACCGTAAAAAAATGAAAATTAAGTTGTGGAAAATAGTTTTTTGGCTTATAATACTGATACTTATATTTTTTCCTACTTATTCGAAGATACAAAAGCTAAAAAGTAAAGATGAAGTTCTTTCTCAAAAGTTAGAGAAATTAGTGCAGGAGAACGAAATATTATCACAAGAAATTCAAATGCTTAAAACAGACCCAGTATACATAGAAGAAATTGCCCGGGAAAAACTAAAAGTGGCCCGGGAAAATGAAATTATTTTTAGAGTTATTGATAATGACGAATAATAATATAAAGCCAAATGGTTTTAAAGTTGGTGATGTAGTAGAAGCTCAAGTAACAAAAATTCACAACTTCGGAGCTGTAGTTAAAATTGGTAATAATTTTCGCGGGTTAATTCATATTTCGCAGATATCCGATGACTTTGTGAAGAATATTAATGATTATTTAAAAGTCGGAGATAAGGTTAAAGCCAGAATTAAGAAGATTAGTACTGATGGTAAAATCGATTTAACTTTAAAAACAAAGAAAAAGAATCTTGTCCCGGCAGTGAAAGAAAAAGAATTTAAATTTGCATCCTTAGAAGAGAAAATGGATGCTTTTTTAGAAAAAAATAATCAGGATCTTAAATAAACTGATAAAGATATATCCTGGTATAAATTTATGTCTTAAAATATCGCGGGGTGGAGCAGCCTGGTAGCTCGTTGGGCTCATAACCCAAAGGTCGGCAGTTCAAATCTGCCCCCCGCTACCAAATTATCAAACCGAAATAAAACTTCGAGAATAATGAATTTTTTATTCATATAGATTGATAAGCGCAATCTGTGTAATCAAGCTAAAATCTGTTCAATCCAAATAAAAATAAGAGAACACAATAAAATTATGAAATTTAACGAAATTATTGACGCAAAGCATTGGCAAAATATTCAAAATCTTTTTTCCGCATTAATCGGAGTTTGCTTAAAGACAATAGATGAAAAAGGTGAAGTTATTGTGCGTCCTTCCGGAATGCCTAAAATTTGTTCAGAAATTATTCCCGAATCAGCGGATGCGTACAAAAAATGCTGCCAATGGTATCCGAAATTGGCAAATGGGCAAAAAAATGAAATGGATGAATTTTACAGTGAACATATTTGTCCTTTAGGATTAACAAACTTTGTTATTCCGGTTAAGCTCGAAAATATTGATACGGTTTATTTAATTGCGGGCCCATTAGTATTCAGAGACAGTAAAAAAGATGTATCTTTTACTTCCCGGATCCAAGAATCAGGAGTGAATGAACAAAAATTTTTTGACGGGTTTAATCAACTGCCTGCGGTAAGCCAGACAAAAATTAAGGGAATAGTTGAATTTCTTAGTTCAATCATGCTTTTTATGCAGCGTTTAAGCAGTTTTGAAGGGAAGTTTAATAAGGATAATTTTATTTTTGACAAAGTGACAATAGCTGCATTATTAAAAATTTTTTTAGATTTAGCAATGAAATTATGCCATGCCGAACGCGGTTCAGTTATGGTTTTTGAACAAAATTCCCAGTATTTAGAAATCAATGATGCCCAAGGCTTACCGGAGGATGTTATTAAAAATACAAAATTAAAACCAGGGGAAGGATTAGCGGGATTGACCATAAAACAGAGAAAATCATTGTTTTTAAATGATGCGCTGAGTGATCGGGAAGTGCGTTTGCGGATGCATAGACCTAAAATTAAATCTGCTTTTGTTATTCCTGTTTTTCATAAAACTCAAGTTTTAGGAGTAATCAGTGTGAGTACTGCCAAGAGTCCGAATCGGTTTTCAGACGGGTTAATGGAGCTTTTGAATGAGCTTGTGGGTATGGCCTTAGAAAAAGTTTGTCTGGAATAAGTAAGGTAGAAGTAAGGTGAAGTAAGGTAGTACTTGATTTTTCATAAAAACTGTCTTAGAATAATCAAACAGTTTTCTTACTAATGCAAAATTTACTTTTGACGGCATAGCGAAAGCCTGTAAATGATCCTGCCAAGGCGGGAGAATTAATCCCGCAAAAACGTAAGTTTTTGTCGGGAGTAGAGCAGAGAATCAGACCCGCTAAATGCGGGGAAGATTCTGTAAAAGCTCTTTAATTAATAAAAGTTTGTTAAAAATAAAAAAATGTGACGGCGTAGCGAAAGCCTGTTCAATGAAGCCGCAACTTATAGAACGCAGTGAATATAAGTTGGAGGCTGAATTAATCCCGCAAAAACGTAAGTTTTTGTCGGGAGTAGAGCAGAGAATCAGACCCGCTAAATGCGGGGAAGATTCTGTAAAAGCTCTTTAATTAATAAAAGTTTGTTAAAAATAAAAAAATGTGACGGCGTAGCTCAGCCTGGTAGAGCAAACGGCTCATACCCGTTATGTCAGTGGTTCAAAGCCACTCGCCGTCACCAAATAAAAAATCCCCTTTATGGGGATTTTTTATTTGAAGGTGTGGAGAGTGAGATTTGAACCAAAAGGGAGATTATAAGAGGGAAGATTGTTCCCTCTTATCTGAGTTCTGGAACTTCCTGCGGAAGGAAGGGGAATATTCAGGGGAAAACATAAGGGTTTCCCCTTAAGGAGTGAGCGGACCGCAATCCCACCGTATTTTTTGGCGGGATGAAGGGGAGCGACACGACGGTTCATATCCCTCGCCGTCACGTTTTACTATTCACAGCAAATAAAAACTAACCTTATAAAATTCTGCTTATTTTCTAATAATTTATTCACTCGGGCTTACGCTGTCGAAAAACCATCCATGGTTTACGACGTTTCGACGTCCTGCCAGCCTCGCCGCCACAGTGAGGTTGCCCTGAAGATGGCTAGGCGGGTCTTCACCCTCATGAATAAATTAAAGAAAATCACGCACAATTATCAAAAGGATTATTTTTTACTTGCTGTTCATATTACCGTCGTAATCGGTTTAAGGTTAGCGCGTGTCCGCCATGTTTTGTGGTGGAACACGACGGTTCATATCCCTCGCCGTCAATAAATATCTTTATTGACACAGTTGGGTTTATATGGTTTATTTAAATATAATGATTCAAAAAATTTATAGTCAAAATTAATATAAAAAACTTATATAGGAGAAATAATGGCAGAGGAAAGTAGGAGTCGGCAAGTAATTAAGTTTGCCGAAAGATTACCTAGCTTGCCTGACTTGTCTTTTAGGATAGGTAATTATAGGAAAGTTTATGGGAAAGCAAAATATTTTTATAAAAAAGAATGGAAGGGAAACGAGAAAAAATCACCAGCATTTGGTAAAATAGTTAGAGCTACTTCACACGGATGGAATCATTTAGTAGGGAAAACAATCACAACTAATTATAAAGATGCAATAAAGAGATTAAATCATTTGCCAAATGCTAAACAAATCATAGAAAGATCAGAAGTAATTTATGAAACAACTAAGGAAGTAGATAAGCGGGGATTAATTATTAATAGACATTGTTTAATGGGAAAATTAGAAAATGGACAAATATTAAAAGTTGTAGTAAAAGAAATTGGAGAAAAATTAATTTTTAATACTGTATATAGTAGTGGGGAAATAAAAAAGATGGCAAAGAAACACGAGTTATAAACTCGCAATAGGATTGAAACCTCATAATAGGTTCCTTCGCCATCCATTTAAATTATATCATAATAGTAAGATTTGTCAAGCTATGTTTAACTAGTTGAGAATAAAACGGTATCTTAATTGTTTACCTATAGTTAGAGATATGCGACAAGTAGTTAGATAGTTCAGAAGTGTATTATTTATATTGCAAGGGATCGTAGAGTTATTATGTTATTTTATACAGTCTAAAAAATACTTTTAAATTGTAAAATAAAATAGGTGATCATAATGAATAAGTTTCAAAAGAGTATAAGATATTTCTTATTAAAATTATTGCAAGTTTTTGGTCTTGATTTTATTGCAGAAAATAAACAGCTTCATGATAGGAATGTTGACCTTGAAAAGCAAATAAAAGAGATTAAAAATCAAGCTTCTAATATTAAATTAAGTTATATATCAGAACGAGAATTACCAGTTGAGTTTAAACGCATTAAAGATAATATATTACTCTCTCCAGAAAAAACCTCTTATTGCTGGAATTGTTATAATAAGCAAGAGGGAGGAGAGTTTAGGGTTTTATTTGGAGATGAATATTTTAAGCAATGTAAAGTATGTGGCATATACACTAGGATTAAAACAAATCTTAAAGGGTTACGTTCAATAGAGCCAGATAAAAATAATGATATTTTGTGATTTGACAAAAAATAGAATTCTGTTAAAATTAAATACAAGAAATGGATTTTAAGACAAATTAAAGGGGGCAACTAATTATGAATACAAGCGATATCCATAAACTTTCTGATTCGGAAATTGTCGAAGGGATCAGCCGCATGGCAGATACACCCATTGGCCAGGCATTACAGGCTGAATTAGTAAAAAGACAGACCCAGGCAGTTAATACTTTAGGATATAATGCTAGGGATTTAAGAAATGGCTTAGATGCATTAGGAAAATCATTAAAAACATATGGAATTGTATTGATGATTGCAGCTAGTTTAATGGTTATTTGTGCTGGTATTGTAATATACTTAGTTTTTCAAGGCCAGGATACTTTAGCGCGCTTGCAAGAATATCTTTAAGCTATTTAATTATAGTAAGTTATAAATTTTTTATCGGCTTGTAGTACATAAATTTAACCTATAAGCCGATATTTTTTTAAACAAAAATAAAGCTTTAATTTTATTATATTTTTTTGCAATTTTTAGGGTTTTATTTTTATTAAAAGTTGTTGACTTTTTTATTAAAAATATTAAACTTGATAGTAGAGAGGGAAATAGTGCAGGAGGGGTATTATGGAGAAAAAAACCAGAAAAAAGCAGTCTGTAGCAGAAATATGGGAAGAAGATATATTTGACTCATATTTAGAAGAAATGGATGAGTTGGTTAATAAGTATCCGGCAGATCCTAACAAAACAGATTTTGATGATAGAAAGCTAAATAAATTAATCAGGGAATTAGATCAAAACTGGTTTGCTTTTCAGAAAAAATGGCAGCATAAATTAGAAGCCGCAGATAAGGTTTTTGGCGTAGGCAAAGTAAAAAAAGTAAAAGATGGCATGAGACACTTGATTATTAAAAGTGAGTTTTCCGGGGATGATATCCTGGATTTGACGGTTCCTGATAATAAAACTAAAAATTAAAATTAACTTTCCAAATTTAAAACTTTCAGAGTTTTGATTTTAAAAATTTAAAAGAACCCTTCCTATTACTGTTATCCCATTCTATTTATTTAAGTTCATTTTATAATTTAGTTGATTTTTTTTATTTATATAGTAAAATTAACATAAATTTTAGCAGCAGAATTATATTAGTTAAAAGAAAGGAAAATATTTTTATGAGTGATACAATTCTGGTTTGGTTCACTTTTTTTGGTTCTAGTGCGGCATTGATATTTGCGGGATTTTTAGCAATAACTATTTTAAAACAAAGTGAAGGCAATAAGAAGATGCAGGAAATTGCTCAGGCAGTACGCGAGGGAGCAGGTGCGTATCTTAAACGCCAATACTCGGTTGTGGGAGTTTTTTTTGCTATTGTTTTTTTTAGTTTTATTTTATTTAGTTTATCGAGGATATCTTGTGGTTTTTGTGCCGTTTGCTTTTTTAAGCGGAGGATTTTTTTCCGGGTTGTCCGGTTTTATCGGTATGTCTATTGCCACGCGGGCAAGTAGCAGAACAGCACAAGCAGCGAGTGAGAGTCTAAATTCCGGCTTGCGTATTGCTTTTTCCAGCGGTGCGGTAATGGGCCTTGTTGTCGTTGGATTGGGGTTATTGGATTTAAGTATCTGGTATGCAATTTTAAATTGGTATTACAGTTCTCATGCTTTACCGCACGGATTAGATAAAATCGGTGCAATTACTTCAACCTTGCTGACATTTGGTATGGGTGCAAGTTCTATGGCGCTTTTTGCCCGTGTGGGCGGAGGAATTTATACTAAGGGTGCGGATGTGGGTGCGGATCTTGTGGGTAAAGTAGAAGCGGGAATTCCGGAAGATGATCCGAGGAATCCTGCGGTGATTGCCGATAATGTGGGGGATAATGTCGGTGATGTTGCGGGCATGGGAGCAGACCTTTATGAATCATATGTTGGTTCAATTGTGGCAACCATGGCTTTAGCTTCTGCTGCGGGATTAGGGATTCGAGGCATTACCGTACCGATGATTATAGCGACTTTAGGAGTTATTGCTTCGATTATCGGAACGTTTTTTGTCCGCTCCGGGGAAGAAGCAAACCAGCATGTTCTATTAAAAGCTTTACGCAGAGGAGTGTTTACCAGCGCGATAATTATTGCGGTTGCTGGTTTTTTTGTGGTTAAGAAAACTTTGGGAATTGAAAATATTGGTGTTTATTGGGCGATTATTTCGGGTTTATTTGCAGGAATTATTATCGGCCTTTCCACAGAATATTTTACTTCGCATAAGTATAACCCGACAAAAGTTATTGCGGAAAGTTCTCAGACAGGTCCAGCGACAGTTGTAATTTCCGGAATGGCTGTGGGAATGATTTCAACCGCAATTCCAGTGTGTTGTGTGGGAGGAGCAATTTTAGCCAGTTTTTATTTGTCCGGCGGGGCAACCAATTTCAATATCGGTCTTTACGGAATCGGTATTTCCGCAGTAGGCATGTTAAGTACTTTGGGTATTACCTTAGCTACGGATGCTTATGGCCCGGTTGCAGATAATGCAGGGGGAATTGCGGAAATGGCGGGATTAGATCCTGAGGTGAGAAAGCGAACAGATGCATTGGATGCTTTAGGCAATACAACTGCAGCAACTGGAAAAGGTTTTGCGATTGGTTCTGCGGCATTAACAGCACTGGCATTAATTGTTGCCTATCGGGATGAATTAAATATTTTGGGAAAGACTTTAGAACTAAGTTTGCTAAACCCCAGGGTATTGGTGGGTCTTTTTATCGGAGGCATGATGCCGTTTGTGTTCTCGGCTTTAACTATGAGGGCTGTCGGCCGGGTAGCGGAAAAGATTGTTAAAGAAGTCAGGAGACAGTTTAAAGAAATTAAAGGATTAATGGAAGGTGAAACTAAAGCGGATTATACAGAATGCGTAAAGATTGCAACCAGCGGAGCGCAGCAAGAAATGATTATTCCTTCTCTTTTGGCGATAATTACCCCAGTTTTAGTGGGTTTGTCAATGGGTGTAGAAGCAGTTGTGGGGTTGCTTACTGGCGGAACTGTTTGCGGTTTTGTGCTGGCGGTGATGATGGCTAACTCAGGCGGAGCTTGGGATAATGCAAAAAAATATATTGAAGAAGGAAATTTAGGGGGGAAAGGAAGTTTCGCACATAAGGCTGCAGTTGTCGGCGATACCGTGGGGGACCCGTTTAAAGATACGTCCGGGCCTTCAATTAATATTTTGATTAAGCTGATGTCTATGGTTTCTATTGTATTTGCATCATTTGTTGTGGCAAATAGTTTATTTAAATAATAAAATAGTCAGAAGATCCCGCAGTAACGGGATCCCGATGAGAGGCTCAAAGAAGTAACTTCATTCGGGACTGAAGACTAAAGACCACAGGCAAAGCTTTTAGTGCTTGTGGTTTTTTTGTTTCAGGGAAGTAGTGTATGAATAAATTAATTGAAAAAATTCAAAAAAATATATTTGAAAAAAATCTTTTTAAGAAAAGAGATAAAATTTTGATTTGTGTATCCGGAGGGCCGGACTCTGTCTTTTTATTAAATATGTTAATGGCATTAGAAAAAGAGTTTAAATTAAATCTAAGTATTGCACATATAAACCATAATTTAAGAACTAAAGAATCGGATAAAGATGAGTTGTTCGTAAGAAAGTTATCAAAAATTTATAATATTCCAGTATATGTTCAGAGTGTTGATACTAAAAAATTTGCAAAAACAGAAAAAATGAGTTTAGAAGATGCCGCACGAAAATTAAGGTATGATTTTTTCTTAAAAGTCTGTAATGAGAATGGAATTAAGCGAATTATTACGGCTCACACAAAAGACGATCAAGCGGAAACAATCCTTATGCGGATTTTACGAGGAGCCGGGATTAAAGGTTTATGCGGGATTAGTTTTAAGGGTGATTTTTGCGGAAAAAGTTTAATTCGTCCTTTGCTGGAGATTAACAAGAAAGATATCCTTAAATATTTAAAAGTTAATAAAATTAAATATCGCATTGATAAAAGTAATCTGCGGACAGATTTTTTCCGCAATAAGGTGCGGCTTAAAATTCTGCCTGAACTTGAAAAAAATAATCCGCAATTAAAAAATAATTTATTTAATCTGAGTCAAAATGCCAAAGAGATCGAAGCGTATATCCAGAATGAAACAGCGCAGATTTTTAAGAAAATCACCCAAAGAGAAAAAAAAGTAATTATTTTAAATAAAAATAAATATTTAAAACTAGAGTCAGTGTTATGTAAAGCGATTTTAAGAAAAATCATTGAAAATCTAACTGGAGATTTAAAAAGCATTGATTTTAAACATATTCAAATTTTGGATGATTTTATTAAAGGGGATATTGTTTGCGGGAAAAGTATCGATTTGCCGCGAGGGATAAAAGCGGAAAAACAAAGATTAAATATTATTATTAGACTGGCAAAACACAAAAAAAATAAAAAAATCAAAAAAACATACAAACTCAGTTTAAATAAAAAAGTTGTTATTAAAGAGCTGGGGGTTTCTCTTTGTGCCGGAATTGTGGCAAAAAGGGTTAACCTTAAAAAACATGCAAAGTTTATAGAATATTTTGATTTAGCTAAAATGAAATTTCCGCTTTTAATCCGTACCCGGCAATCCGGCGACCGGTTTTATCCTTTGGGCTTGAGCGGGAGTAAAAAATTAAAAAAATTTTTTACAGACCAAAAAATTAATGATGATCAAAAAGACTTAATCCCCTTAATTGTTTCTGGGGGTAAAATCGCCTGGGTTGGGGGAATGAGGCTGAGTGAAAATTTTAAAGTGGCAAAAAGCACAAAAAAAATTTTAAAAATCCAAATCAGTAAAATATAAATTAATTCTGGAAAAATAATAATTATTATTTCTTACGTATACCGTAGTAATTAATTTTTGGCGGGGCATCACGCCCGGGTTTCGAAATTTTTACTTCCTGATAGTGCGGTTTGTCTTTTCGGGCAAGACTGATTAAACATTTTACAAAGTTCATGTTTATCTTACCTTTTTTTGATTCTTCCAGCAATAAGTCTAAGGCTGCTCTTACTGTAAAAGGACTGCTGCGGTAGGGCCGGGGGCTGATTAATGCATGAAAAATATCACAAGGAATAATTGTTTGCACGTATTTATTTAATCGCTTTACCCCGCACGGATAACCGCTGCCGTCAGAGCGTTCGTGATGTGCAAAAGAGGCTTTAGCAATAATTGAACGGGAATTGTTTAAATAATGTGAAATTAGCAGGTAATCAATTAAGGGATGTTCTTGAATTATTTTAAATTCATAATCCGTTAAGGGAGTTTTCTTTTCCAGAACTTTTTTTGGAATCCGAGATTTACCGATATCATGCACTAATCCAATGCGGGCAATTTTATAAATATCAAAGTGCGGATCCTTAAATTCTAAACTTACTTTTATGGAAAGGGCAGATACAATAAGGATATGATTGTAAGTAAGGGGAAGTGTTTGCTTCATAGAGATTAATTCATTAATTATTGGCTCTGTAAATTCAATCTGGTCAATAATGTTAAGTACTTGTAAAGTGCTTTCACAGTTTGAAAAAAATGTTCTGTAAGTATCTTTATCGAAAAGAGTTATAAGATCATTAATAATTGTAGTTTTGGAAAGATTTACTTTTTTAATTTGAATATGCTTAGTTTTAACAATTTTCTGGACTAAATATTTAGTAATTCTTTGCTTGGCTTTTAACAGGATTTTTCCTTCAATATTATAGACATTATATGGCCATTTTGGGCTAACCATTTCTTTATCCATTCTTTATAAAAGATTTAAACATTTAAGCAAAAAAAAAGAAATTACGGATTTAGTCTATCTAATTAAGTTTATCATAACTTATTAGACTGCGCAAATTTGAGAATAAACCAGAGGATGAAAAAATGATTTAAATCTATGTTATGGCTAATGTTAAAGCAGGTATTTTCCTTGACAGTGAATGCCTTTAGTTATATAATCTACAAATAAACTTCTTTTATACTATAAACTAAAGATAAAGTTAATTATCAGAAAAGGAAAGATAATGATTGATGAGTTTATGGAACAACGTATAAAAAAATTAGAGGAATTAAAGCAGGAAGGGATAGACGTTTATATTTCCCGCTTTCCTAAAAAACACACAGCTTTATGGATCAGGGAAAATTTTAAAGAAAAGGAAGTTGTTTGTACTGCCGGAAGAATTGTTGCTTTAAGAGCTCACGGAAAAAGTATGTTTGGCGATATAAAAGATAATACCGGCCGCGTACAATTTTATGTAAAGAAGGATATTATCGGTGAGAAAATATTTTTATTACTGAAAAAACTTGATATCGGGGACATTGTGGGTATTGAAGGCGAATTATTCATGACCCATACCCAGGAACCGACAATATCCGCAACGCAAGTAACAATCTTGGCCAAGGGATTGCGGCCGCTGCCGGAAAAATGGCACGGGTTAAAGGATGTTGAATTAAGGTATCGTAAACGTTATTTAGATTTAATCGCTAATGAAAAAGTCAGGGATGTGTTTTTCCTGCGGAGTAAAATTGTACGCAGTATCCGTGATTTTTTAGACGATAAAGGATATTTAGAAGTGGAAACTCCGATGATGCATGCGATTGCCGGAGGTGCCGCCGGAAAACCTTTTAAGACGCATTTAGATGCTTTAAATATGGATTTAGTATTACGCATTGCCCCGGAATTGTATCTAAAAAAATTACTCGTGGGAGATTTGGAAAAAGTTTATGAGATAAACAGAAGTTTTAGAAACGAAGGGATTTCCACCCGCCATAATCCGGAATTCACGATGCTGGAAGTATATACAGCTTACGCTGATTATAAAGATATGATGGATCTGGTAAGGGGAATTATTGAAAATATTGCCAGTAATGTTTTAAGCAAAACAGAACTTGAATTTAACGGGCAAAAAATTGATTTAACCAAATGGCCGGAAGTTTCTTTTGCTAATCTGATGCAGGAAAATTTTGATATTAACCCGGATGATTCGGAAAAAGTCTGGCTTAAAAAACTAAATGAGAAAGGTATTAAAGTTGAGCTAAAAGAGGGAAAAATCAGCCGGACGTTTATTTTGAATTTAGTCAGTGATTTGATCGAAGAAAAATTGGCAGTAAATTGCCCAGTATTTGTGACAGATATTTATACGGAGTTATGCCCTTTAGCAAAAAAGAAAAAAGATAATCCGCTTTTGAGCGAAAGGTTTGAACTTTTCATGGGCGGGATGGAAATAGCTAATGCCTATTCTGAGCTGAATGATCCGCAGGAACAAAGAGAACGCTTTCTTTTACAGGCAAAAGATGAGGGTAAAGCCAATATTGATGAGAGTTTTGTCGAGGCATTAGAATATGGAATGCCGCCGGCCGGAGGATTGGGGATTGGAATTGACAGATTAGTAATGTTGTTTGCTAATCAGCCTTCAATTAAAGATGTGATTTTGTTTCCGCAGCTTAAGCCGGAAATCCAGGAAGAAATAAAAGAAGAGAAATAAGAGATGAGGATTGCAACTTATAACTTAAGGTGATAAATGTATGTTTTATGAATTAAAAATAGCACTAAGATATTTTTTAGGCAGCAGAAAAGAAAAATTTATTTCTTTAATCAGTATTATTTCAATCTTAGGTGTTGCTACGGGTGTGGCTACTTTGATTATTGTTATCGGAGTTATGACGGGATTTGACCATGAACTCAGAGACAGGATAATCGGCACGAATAGTCATATTGTAATTGACAAAATCGGCGGCTTAGATAATGCAGATTATGTCCGCAAAAGTATTGCTCAAATAGATGGGGTCCAAGCCAGTGCCCCTTTTGTTAATACGCAGGCATTATTAGTAACTCCGGATAGGATGCATGCTGTAGTCGTGCGGGGAATAGATACAGATCTTGAGAAAAATGTCACAGGATTAAAAGATTTTATAAAAGAGGGAAAGCTTGATTTAACTGACCCCGGAACAATTATTATCGGTAAAGTCTTAGCCTCGGATATGTTCTTGAAAGTCGGGGATGAAGTAAAATTAGTAACTAAAAAAAATACTAACGGGGATAAAGTCCAGGTTGGGGCAGTTTTTTCCAGTGACATGTATGATTATGATTCCGGGGTGATTTTAACGTCAATAGATAAAGCTAAAATTTTAACCGATACCCCTGAAATTGTCAGCGGCGTAAGCGTAAAAATAAAAAATGTTTATGATGCAGAAAAGATACAAAAAAAGATCCAAAATACTTTAGGGTTCCCGTATTACAGCCGGACATGGATGCAATTAAACAAAAATTTATTCGAAGCTTTGAAATTAGAAAAAACAGCAATGTTTGTAATTTTAACTTTAATAGTTTTAGTCGCATCGTTTAATATTGCCAGTACTTTGATTATGATGGTTATGGAAAAAACAAAAGATATCGGCATAATCAAAGCAATCGGCGGCAGCCCTTATAGTGTGCTGTGGATTTTTATCATCGTGGGAACTTTGATTGGATTTATGGGGACAGCGCTGGGTGTTTTTGGCGGATTTGGCCTGGCCCATATTTTGCGCACCTTTGAGTTTATCAAACTGCCGGAAGATGTTTACTATATGAGTAATTTACCCGTCGAAATTAATATAACTGATGTTATTTGGATTACAGCTGCGGCAATGATGATCAGCTTATTTTCAACTTTGTACCCGGCAATCAAAGCATGCCAATTGGATGCAGTGGAAGCTTTAAGATACGAATAATTTTTGGTAGCAGGCAGCAAGCAACACGTAACAGGCAATTTATAATCTGAAACTTGTCACTTGTAACTTGGAACGTGAAATATGTCACTGATTGCAAAAAATATTTATAAATCTTATAAAATTAATTCGCAAAAATTAGATGTATTAAATGGGATTTCCTTGAATATAAACCCGGGTGAGTTCATTGCTTTATTGGGAGCGTCCGGAGCCGGAAAATCTACTTTATTACATATTTTAGGGGGATTGGATGAACCATCAACAGGAGAAGTCTTGCTTAATCATAAAAATATATATAAAATAAGAAGCAAACAATGTGCTTTGTTAAGGAACCAGGAAATCGGGTTTGTTTTTCAGTTTTACCATCTTTTGTCGGATTTTACTGCTTGTGAAAATGTGATGATGCCGGGAATGATTGCCCGCGCTAAAAAATCACAGCTTAAACAAAAAGCACAAGATCTTTTAGATCAAGTTGGTTTAGGCAAAAGAATGACTCATTATCCGCATCAATTATCCGGTGGGGAACAGCAAAGAGTAGCGATTGCCCGGGCTTTAATTAATAAACCCCGCTTTCTTTTCTGTGATGAACCGACGGGTAACCTGGATTCTGTGAACGGAGAAAAAATTTGTGAAATTTTAATACAGTTGAATAAAGTGAATAATTACACAATGGTTATTGCTACACACTCAAAAGATATTGCAAAAATAGCGGCAAAAGTGATTTATATAAAAGACGGATTAATCGTAGATAATCATTAAAGATGGAGGATATATGTCTCTTAAGATTTATATTGATGGAAAATTTTATGATAAAGAAAATGCAAAAATTTCTGTATTTGACCATGGGCTTTTATACGGTGACGGTGTATTTGAAGGTATCCGTTCTTATAATTGCTTAGTTTTCAAAATGGAAGAACATATTGACCGCCTTTATGAAAGTGCGCATACAATTATGCTGGAGCCGGGAATTTCTAAAAAACAAATGATCCAGGCAGTTCTGGACACATTAAAAACTAATGAATTAAAAGATGCATATATCCGATTAGTTATTACGCGGGGAGTAGGGGGCCTGGGCCTTGATCCGAGAAAATGTAAAAAAGCTTCAATTATTATTATTACAGATAAAATTGTTCTCTATCCCCAAGAGTTTTATCAAAAGGGGCTTAAAATAATTACTGTGCCAACAGTGCGTAATGTTCCGGAAGCATTAAACCCGCAAATTAAATCGCTGAATTATTTAAATAATATTTTGGCTAAAATTGAAGCGGCTAATTCCGGATACGAAGAAGCAATAATGCTGGATTCCTTAGGGTTTGTAGCCGAATGTACGGGTGATAATATTTTTATTATTAAAAATAAAAAACTGATTACGCCGCCGCATACAATTGGCACATTGAAAGGAATTACCCGGGATGCGGTAATTAATCTGGCAGAAAAAATAAAAATATCAACTCACCAGCAGATGTTAAGCCGGCATGAAATATTTAATGCGGATGAAGTTTTCTTAACTGGAACAGCGGCTGAAATTATTCCGGTAGTTTTTGTCGATGGCCGAAAAATCGGCAATGGAAAACCGGGGAAGATGACATTATCTTTGATGAAAGATTTTAAGAAAATTACACGCACCGATGGAGTAAAGTATAAAGTATAAAGTATAAACAAAATCAATAAATGGGGATGGATTATCCCGCCAAAAAACAGCCCCGCTTAAAAATGGCGGGACAAGCGGGATTAAATTCACACAGTAACTTATGAGTGCTTTGCTCCATAAGTTACGTGTTCATTTAAGGAGGGAGTATGGTTTGTCAGGTTTGCAATAAAAACCCTGCGACTGTTCATTTAACGGAAATAATAAATGAACAAATGACCGAATTGCATATTTGCGAACAATGTGCAAAAGACAAAGGGATTGCCGGGTTAGGACAGCCTTTTGGTCTGCAGGATTTATTAGCCGGGCTGGTTGATTTTGGTGCGCCGGTAACAAAAGATAAAAAAGTAGTTTTGCAATGCGATAATTGTAAAATGACTTATGAGGATTTTCGTAAAGCCGGCCGTTTTGGCTGCAGCCAATGTTATGATACTTTTAAAGACAGTTTGGAGCCTTTATTAAAAAAAATACACGGTTCGGTACGGCATTTTGGTAAAGGGCCAATGCTTGATGGAGCGGAATTTAAAGTTAAAAAAGATTTACAGAATTTACATCTTAAATTGCAACGGGCAATTCAATCTGAAGCTTTTGAAGAAGCAGCTAAGATTAGAGATGAGATTAAAAATTTGGAAAAAAGGGGTGAGCAATGAAAATTAACGACTTGATTAAACAAACTAGCGGTTGGTTAAAAGGTACAGGTGCTCATTCTGAAATCGTATTTTCCAGTCGTATTAGACTGGCGAGAAATTTAGAAAAAATGATTTTTTCCGGCTGGGCAAAAAGGGAACAGCTGGAACAAACCCGGGCTGTTTTGGAACCCGTGGTAAATGAACTCGAAGAAATTAAAAAAGATGGTTTGTATTTGAAAATGGATGATATTTCTGATGTGGATAGACAAATGTTAGTGGAGAGGCATTTGATTAGCCGGGAACTGATCAATAATCATCAATCCCGGGCGGTATCTTTAAGCCGGGATGAAACAGTCTCAATTATGCTTAATGAAGAGGATCATTTAAGAATACAAGTGCTTTTGCCGGGATTTGCCTTAGACGATTGCTGGGATAAAATAGAAAGTATTGATGGCCGGCTTGAGAAAAAATTAAATTTTGCTTTTTCCGGTAAATGGGGATATCTTTCTGCTTGTCCGACCAATACCGGAACCGGAATCCGCGCATCAGTAATGCTGCATTTGCCGGCCTTGGTTTTAACCAAACAAATTAACCGGGTGATTCAAGCAATTGTTAAATTAGGTTTAACCGTTAGGGGCCTTTTTGGCGAAGGCACAGAAGCGGCAGGAAATTTTTTTCAAATTTCTAATCAGGTTTCATTAGGACGAAGCGAGTTGGAAATTGTGGATAATATTAAGCGGATTATTAATCAGGTGTTAGAATATGAACAAAACGCGAGAAAATCTTTAACCAACAAAAATAAAAGCAGCTTAGAAGATCAAGTCTGGCGTTCTTACGGAATTTTAAAAAATGCCTATATTATTTCCAGTGCAGAATCAATAGAACTTCTTTCTAATGTCTGTTTAGGTATTGATTTGGGATTAATTAAAAAAGGGGTAACTCGAGAAGTAGTCAATGAACTTTTTATCCTGACGCAACCGGCACATTTGCAAAAACTTGAATCAAAAACACTTAATGCTAAGCAAAGAGATATAAAACGTGCGGAATTAGTCAGAAAAAAATTAAAATAATAAAATTATTTCGTGAGAAAGGGGATCAGATTATGTTTGACCGTTTTACGGAGCGAGCTAGAAAAGTGATTTTGCTGGCCAAAGAGGAGGCAAAAAGATTTAATCACGATTATATCGGAACCGAACATGTTTTGTTAGGTTTGATAAAAGAAGGAGAAGGAGTGGCGGCAGCTGTTTTGCAAAACTTGGGGCTTAACTTGGATATGATTCGTTTAGAGGTTGAAAAACTTGTTCAACCCGGGCCCAGCACTGTTACCTCCGGAGATATCCCATTTACACCAAAAGCAAAGAAAGTTATTGAATTAGCTATGGATGAAGCCAGAAGTTTAGGCCATAACTATATTGGTACAGAACATCTTTTACTCGGTCTAATCCGGGAAAATGAAGGAGTTGCTTCTCAAGTATTATTAAATCTGGGGCTTGATTTGAATAAAGTGCGTAAAGAAATAATGGATCTGCTCGGGACAACTGCGGCTAATTATGACGGCACTCAAACTCAGTCTCAAGCAGCACATGCAAAGGCTAAAACCCCGGCGCTGGATGCTTTTGGCCGGGATTTAAATAAGTTAGCCCATGATGAGAAATTAGACCCGGTAATCGGCCGGGCTAAAGAAATTGACCGCCTAATTCGTATTTTGAGCCGCAGGACAAAAAACAATCCGGTTTTATTAGGAGAAGCCGGAGTAGGAAAAACAGCGATTGTAGAAGGATTAGCACAGCAAATTGTTTTGGGTAATGTTCCGGAAGTTCTAAGAGATAAACGTGTGGTTGTTTTGGATTTGGCCCTGATGGTTGCGGGAACCAAATACCGCGGGCAGTTTGAGGAAAGAATTAAGGCAGTAATGGATGAAATTAAACGTTCAGAAAATGTTATAATTTTTGTTGATGAGCTGCACACAATTGTCGGAGCCGGCGGCGCCGAAGGAGCAATTGATGCCTCTAATATTTTAAAGCCGGCATTAGCGCGCGGAGAAATTCAGTGTATTGGAGCTACGACAATGGATGAGTACAGAAAATATATTGAAAAAGATGCCGCGCTAGAAAGACGTTTTCAAACAGTATTGGTTGAACCGCCTTCAATATTAGAAACAATTGAGATTTTAAAGGGATTAAGAGAAAGATATGAAGCGCATCATCGGGTTAAATACTCTGATATTGCTCTGGAAGCCGCAGCAAAATTATCCGAAAGATATATCAGCGGAAGGTTTTTACCGGATAAAGCTGTAGATATAATTGATGAAGCTGGTTCCCGGGCCCGGTTATTAGTAATGACCGCGCCGCCGGATTTAAAAGATATGGAGAAAGAAATTGAAAACTTACGTAAGAAAAAAGAAGCAGCCGTAAAAGCTCAGGATTTTGAAAAAGCCGCTTCTTATCGGGATAAAGAAAGAGAGTCTCGTACTCAATTAGATAAGATTAGAAGTAATTGGAACGAAAGCCGGATGGAAATGAACGTTGAAGTAAAAGAAGAGGATATTGCTGAAATTATTTCTCAATGGACCGGAGTTCCGATTTCACGTTTGGAAGAAAAAGAAAGTGAAAGACTTATTAAAATGGAAGAGGAATTGCATAAACGTGTAGTGGGACAGGATGAAGCCCTTAAGGCAATTACCCATGCTGTGCGCCGTTCGCGTGCAGGATTGAAAGATCCCAAACGCCCGATTGGCTCTTTTGTTTTTCTGGGTCCGACCGGGGTGGGGAAAACACTATTAGGTAAAGCCCTGGCAGAATTTTTGTTTGGAGATGCGGATTCGATTATTCAAATTGATATGTCTGAATATATGGAAAAATTTAATGTTTCTCGTTTAGTGGGAGCGCCTCCCGGTTATGTGGGGTATGAGGAGGGCGGACAATTAACAGAAAGAGTCAGGAGAAAACCTTATTCAGTTATTCTTTTAGATGAAATTGAAAAGGCACATCCGGATGTATTTAATTTGTTACTTCAGGTGTTAGAAGAGGGAAGACTTACCGATAGCTTCGGCCGCAAAGTTGATTTTAGAAATACTGTTCTGATCATGACCAGCAATATTGGAGCAAGTTTACTGCGTAAACAGGGATCAATCGGGTTTAGTTCTAATGACGAGGATGAAATGAATTATAAATCAATGAAAGCTAAACTTCTGGATGAGGTTAAAAAGTCTTTTAAACCTGAATTTTTAAATCGTATTGATGATTTAATTGTTTTTCGGCCGCTGACGAAAAAAGATCTTTATAATATTATTGAAATTGAAATTAAAGATGTTATCGGACGTTTAAACGAACAGGAAATAAACATTGAACTTAACCAAGAAGCTAAAGATGTTTTAATCACCAAGGGATTTGACCAGGTGTTTGGAGCCCGGCCTTTAAAAAGAACAATCCAGAGATACTTGGAAAATCCTTTAGCGGAAGAAATTTTAGCCAAGAAGGTTGATAAGTCCAAGACAATTAAAATTTCTGCGGATAAAACAAAAGAAGCTTTAGTTTTTTCAACTTAATTTTTAAAAATTAAAATTTAAAAGAGGTCTTTGCGTGTTTAATTCAAATAATTCTTTATTGCTTAAGCAGAAACTAACCGTATTGATTGAGTATGTTGGCGGGCTTGCACTTTTATTTTTTCAAACAATATTTTGGGCTTTTTCCCGCCCCTTTAAGCGTAAGCCGGTAATTGAGCAAATGAGCAAGACAGGAGTAGACAGTTTTTTGATTGTTTTTCTTACGGCATTTTTTACCGGGATTGTATTGGCTTTTCAAACTGCTTATACCATGAAGCAGATGTCTGCCGAAATCTATATTGCCAGCTTGGTAAGTTTATCTATGACCCGGGAATTAGGTCCTGTCCTTACCGCTTTAGTTGTGGCGGCTCGGGTAGGAGCTTCAATTACTGCGGAAGTGGGAACAATGAAAGTTACGGAGCAGATAGATGCATTAGAAACACTGGCAACGAATCCGATAAAATATCTGGTTGTACCGCGTTATTTAGCATTATCGATTATGCTGCCGATTTTAACAATCTATGCTGATTTTGTAGGAATTTTAGGCGGTTTTATTGTCGGCGTATCCAAACTGCATATTTCTCCGTATCTTTACATGAAAAAAACATTTGATTCTTTGGTGTTTAAAGATGTTTTTACCGGGCTGCTAAAATCGCTTATATTTGCTGCAGTAATTTCATTAGTTGCTTGTTATGAAGGTATGCGTACACGCGGGGGAGCAGAGGGAGTAGGAAAATCAACAACTTTATCTGTGGTTACCTCCTGTGTTTTAGTAATTGCTTTAGATTGTTTTTTTACAGCAGTGTTTTATTTTATTTGGTAACTTATTTTGATAGAGCAAGATAATTTACTTCGAGAAAAGGCAAGAAGTTTTCGAAAAAACTATTATGAATATATGTGGAAAAATTTTAATGGGTAGGATGAATATCTTTTGCCTTGTAAAAGGTTTGAGATAAATTCCGCCATTTATTTTACATCATTATATTCTGTAAAATAAGGTGTCATTTATGATCGATGTAAAAAATTTGTATAAAACATTTGAAGAACAAAAAGTTCTTGAGGGTTTGGATTTGCATATTGATAAGGGAGAAACGCTGGTTATTATCGGCAGATCTGGCTGCGGGAAGAGTGTATTACTAAAACACATTATTGGAATTATGCAGCCGGATAGTGGTGAAGTAAAGGTTGATGGGGAAAAAATTGCAAATTTAAAAGGAAAAGAGCTTATTGATTTACGGATGAAGTTTGGCATGCTTTTTCAGGGAGCGGCACTCTTTGATTCTCTAAATGTCTATGAAAATGTGGGATTTGCCCTGCGTGAGCACACAAATATTGACCCGGAAGAGATAAAGAAACGGGTAGCGAATTCTTTAAAGAGCGTTGACCTTGAGAATGTCGAAGAAAAAAAACCCGCAGAACTGAGCGGCGGCATGAAAAAAAGAGTGGGCCTGGCGCGGGCAATTTGTAATGAGCCTCAGATAATTCTTTATGATGAACCAACTACCGGGCTTGATCCGATTATGGCCGATATGATTAATGAGCTGATTATTCGATTAAGTGAACAATTAAAAGTCACTTCAATTGTGGTAACGCATGATATGGTTTCTGCCTATAAGGTGGGCACGCGTATTGCGATGCTTTATGAAGGTAAAATTATTGAGCAAGGGACGCCGGATGAAATTAGAAATTCTCAAAATCCGATCGTGCAGCAATTTATTACTGGTGCGGCACATGGCCCGATAACGGACAACAGATTTAATAAATAATAAATGAAAGGATTTTTCGGATTTTAGTTTCAAAATTATTAAAACTAGATTTTAACCGGGGGAAATAAAATGAAGGGAATTAGCATAGAGTTTAAAGTGGGATTTTTTATTGTAATTGCGGTGATTATTTTATCCGTGATTGTTTTTCAAATTGGCGGCATTAATATTTTTAGCGCAAATATGTATACAGTGTTTGTTATTTTTGATTTTGTTAATGGCGTAGCTAAAGATGCACCGGTGCATGTTGCCGGAGTTGCCGTAGGTGATGTCAAGGATGTTTTAATATTCTATGATGCGGCGGAACGAAAAACACAGGTTAAATTAGTTTTGTATATTAAAAATAATGTTAAAATTCCTAAAGATTCAGTGGCTTATATTAATACATTAGGAATTCTGGGAGAAAAATATATAGAGATTGTTCCCGGGGAAGACCGGGAAAATTTTCTGGGTAATGAAGATTATATTATCGGGAATAATCCGGTGCAGCTGGAAAAATTAACCGAATCGCTTGTCGATGTGATCGGAGATCAGACTGTGCGGGATTCTTTACGGGAGAGTTTTTATAATCTGAGAATCACTACAGAAAATTTAAAAGAAGCAAGTGAAATATTAAATACAACGGTAGAAGAGATTAAAGGGGGTAAAGGGACAATAGGTAAATTTCTTAACGATGATTCTATTTATTTAAAAACTGAAGCAATGGTGGTTAACCTTAATCAAAAACTGGATAAAACTGTTGTTGATCTGAATGCTTCTCTTAATGATTTAGTCGGTGATTTAAAACAGCATCCGTGGAAATTGTTCAGTAAACCGCCGAAGAAAAAAGATAAAGAAACAAAAGAAAAAGATATTATAAAAGAAACTAACCGGGGTTTTATTTTAAATCAAAAATGAAAACTAAAACTGTTTTTGTCTGTCAAGAATGTGGATATAGTTCGGTGAAATGGATCGGCCGATGCCCGGAATGCAATAACTGGAACTCTCTGGTTGAGGAAATGGGCCGGTCGAAAAAAGAAAATTTGCACGGATTTGATTTAGGCGTTTTTGCCAAGCCGGAACGTTTATCAGAGGTTCAGATTAGTTCTCAGGTAAGATTAACAACAGATATTAGGGAGCTTGACCATGTTTTAGGGGGAGGGATTGTTCAAGGCTCTGTTATCCTGATTGGCGGAGCTCCCGGGATTGGTAAATCTACATTATTATTACAGGTTTGCGCTAATTTGAGCAAAAAAAATAAAAAGATTTTGTACATAACTGCTGAGGAATCGCCCCAACAAACAAAGTTACGGGCTGAGCGTTTAGGATCTGTAGGAAATAATCTTTTTCTAGTATGTGAAACTAATCTGGATATAATTTTAGAACATATTAAAAATATTAAACCGGATATTATTGTTGCCGATTCTATACAGGTTTTATATTTGGAAGATGTAACCAGCGCAGCCGGCAGCGTATCTCAGGTTAGAGAATGCGCATCAAAACTGACAATCCTGGCTAAAAATTCCGGGATTGCAGTTTTTTTGGTAGGGCATGTGACAAAAGAAGGGTCTTTAGCCGGGCCGCGGGTACTGGAGCATCTGGTAGATTGCGTTCTTTATTTTGAAGGAGAAAGCAGTACAAATTTTAGAATAATTAGAGCCGTTAAAAACAGGTTTGGTTCAACTAATGAGATTGGTATTTTTGAGATGACCTCTAGCGGGCTCAAAGAGGTTGAAAACCCTTCACAGATGTTTTTATCGCAAAGGGCTGTACAAATTTCCGGTTCAGCGGTTGTTGCCACAATGGAGGGGTCAAGGCCGTTACTGGTGGAGATTCAAGCCTTAGTCAGTCCGACCAGTTTTGGCTTGCCCCGGCGCCGAACAACAGGTATTGATTTTAACAGAACGTCTTTATTGATTGCTGTCTTAGAGAAAAGAGCACGTTGTGCTTTACAGACACAGGATATTTTTGTTAATGTTGCCGGCGGAGTAAAGGTTGTTGAGCCAGCAGCAGATTTAGCTTCAGTTTGTGCGATTGCTTCTAATTTTAAAGATAAGCCAATTGACAATCTAGATGTAATTTTTGGTGAAGTCGGCTTAGGCGGTGAGGTCAGAGCTGTACCCCAGGCAGATTTGAGAATTAATGAAGCTAAAAAATTGGGTTTTAAACGGGTAATTTTACCGACGGGGAATTTAAAAAATTTGAAAAAAAATTTTAAAGATACAGAAATTGAATTAATTGGCGTGGGAACAGTAGCCGAAGCTTTAAAAATAATTTTTAGAAGTTGATAAAAAAAATTATACGGATTCATACATAACTTATATTAAATAGGAGAATTAAAAATGACTATATTTTTTGTGCGTTCATTTTTCTGCTTGATTAGTATGTTAGTGGGGTATCAAATCGGAGCATTACTGGGTTCTCCGAGTTCAAACACCGCTTTTGCCGGCCTGGGTTTAGGTTTAGCCGTAAGTATTGTGATTATTGTGGTGGAACGGGGTTTGCGCAGGATTTCTGTGCGCGGATTATCCAGTGCAGTATTTGGGTTGATTTTCGGATTGCTTGCCGCAAAACTTTTAACAGATGCGGTGATGTTATTACCGGTGGATGAAGTTACTGCACGCACAATGCGCGTAATTTTCACTTTAATCTTATGCTATTTAGGGATGATTGTTGCAATTCGCGGCCGGGATGAATTTAATCTGATTATTCCTTATATAAAATTTACACGTCATGATCAAGTGCAGCAAAATATACTTTTAGATACAAGCGTGATAATTGACGGACGGATCATTGATTTGTGCCAGACTAAATTTGTGGAAGGAAGATTGGTAATTGCACGGTTTGTGCTGAAAGAATTACAGCAGATTTCAGATTCTTCTGATGCGTTAAAAAGAAACCGGGGCCGGCGGGGGTTAGATATTTTAAATAAGATTCAAAAATTAGAAAAAGTTGCCGTAAAAATTCACGATGAAGATTTTCCGGAAATCGGTGAAGTCGATGCGAAATTAGTAAAATTAGCCCGGGTTTTAGATGCGAAGATTTTTACTAATGATTATAATCTAAATAAAGTTGCGGAGCTTGAAGGAGTCACTGTTTTAAATATTAATGATTTAGCGAATGCTTTAAAAACAGTTGTCTTACCCGGCGAATTATTAGAGGTAAAAATTGTTAAAGAAGGCAAGGAATTAAATCAAGGCGTAGCTTATTTAGATGATGGGACGATGGTTGTAGTCGAAGAAGGCCGTAGAATTATCGGCCAGACAAAACAAGTTGCGGTTACAAGTGTATTACAAACATCAGCCGGCCGGATGATTTTTGGAAAAATCAATAATGGCCATAAAAATTAAAAAAAATTAACGTAAAAAAACTTATTTGATGAAAATGGTAAAAATTGTTGCGATAGTTCCGGCGGCAGGCTCAGGTATTCGTTTAGGGCATAAAATATCAAAACCTTATATTCAGATTAATAATCATCCCCTATTATCATATTCGTTGCGTCTTTTACAGAAATCCCCTAAGATAAACGAAATAATTGTTGTTGTGGAAAAGGGAAAAACAGCTCAGGCTAAGAAGCTGATAAAACGCTATAAAATTAATAAGGTAAAAAAAATTGTCCTGGGCGGGCCAACCCGGAGTGAATCAGTTAAGAACGGGCTAAAAGTTGTTGAGCCAGGGACTGATTTTGTGTTAATTCATGATGGGGCCAGGCCTTTTTTAACAAAAAGCATTTTAGACCGCTGTCTGAAGGAAGTGATTAAACATAAAGCAGTAATTTGTGCGGTAAAATGTTCATCAACAATAAAATCTGCGGATAGAAATTTATATGTAACTTCTACATTGGATAGAAATTCCTTATGGGAAGTGCAAACACCACAAGTTTTTAGTTATGACTTAATTATGCGTGCTTATGAGAAAGTTCAAAACAAAAGTAAAAATTTTTTTGATGATGCTTCTTTAGTAGAAAAATTATCTGGCGGGAAAAGAGTAAAAATTGTTGAGGGGACCAGAACAAATATTAAGATTACAACGACAGATGACTTAAAGATAGCTAAAGCACTACTAAAAACAGCGTTTAGCGTTTAGCGATTAGCGGTTAGAAGAAAAATAAGAGATAAAAATTTTTCCCGCTACTTGCTTGTACCCGTAAGGGTGCTTGTACCCGTAAGGGCGCTACTCTTTACTCGCTACTAATTGAATATAGGAGCATTTATTATGCGTATAGGTTATGGATATGACATTCACAGATTAGTCAAAGGGAGAAAGTTAATTCTGGGGGGAGTAGAATTGGTGTGTGACTGGGGTCTCCTGGGCTATTCTGATGCAGATGTGCTTTTGCATGCGGTTTCTGATGCTTTACTGGGAGCAGCTGGGTTAGGGGATATCGGAGAACATTTTCCGGATACAGATCCCCAGTATAAAGACAGCGATAGTAAAATTTTATTAAAGAAATGCCGGGAATTAGTAAAAGCACAAGGTTATAAAATAATAAATATAGATTGTACAATTTTTTGCGAAATTATAAAAATTTTGCCCTATAAAATTAAAATGAAAAAACAGATCAGCAGTATATTAAGCCTTAATGAAAAAAATATTAATATTAAAGCAAAGACCAAAGAAGGGCTTGATGCCGTAGGCCAGAAAAAAGCGATTGCGGCTGCTTGTGTGGTATTGCTAACAAGTACGTAATATATCAGTGAAAAAATAGTTATTAGTGAAGGGAAGGGGAATGATGTTGGAAATATTATTAATTATTGTTATTGCCTTTATCCTGGGATTAGCGATAATTTCGGTTATTTTTAAAGATGAGATAATATCGACTAAAGACCGGGATCCAGCGGCTCGGAGTACGCTAGAAATTTTATTAACATATTCTGGCATGCATGCTTTAATTTTATACAGAGTGGCAAACTTGTTATGCCGGCTAAAAATCCCTTTTTTGCCGCGCTGGCTTTCACAGGTAAACCGGTTTTTTACCGGGATTGAAATCCATCCGGCGGCAAAAATCGGCAAGGGGCTGTTTATTGACCATGGTATGGGTGTGGTGATCGGAGAAACAACAGTTATCCTTGATAATGTTACTTTGTACCAAGGCGTAACATTAGGCGGCACAGGAAAAGAAAAAGGTAAACGTCATCCTAATATTGGCAATAATGTTGTAATTGGAGCCGGGGCAAAAGTATTGGGTAATATTACCATCGGAGATAATTCTTATGTGGGCGCAAATGCTGTGGTAATTAAAGATGTGCCGCCAAATTCAACTGTAGTCGGTGTTCCGGGAACGATTACCAAACAAGACGGCCAAAAAATGGAAAGGATGCTTGACCATATACATGTTTTTGATCCCATAATGCAGAAGATAGAAAATCTGCAAAAGCAAATAGATGAAATCAAAAGAAAATAATAATTAAATAACAAAATAAAATAACCAAACAATTTGTATAATTCGGAATCTGTGTTAACAGTTTTACTTGCTTTTTAAGATATCTGAGTCACTTATTTTTGCTCATTCTCATCCCGCTTCCTGCGGGACTGCGAGGCAGCCCGCGGATTTATTACATCTGTGTAAAATCAGCTAGTCTAATCCGCAAAAACAATTGCCTCATATGTCTTAATGTAAACAAATATTACGTAGATACAATAAATCCCAACATTTTATAACCAAGACAAATAAAAATCTTATTTATTAATTTTATTTAAGTCTAAATTATTAACATAATAATTGATTAGGGGAATTTATTAAATTATGTATAAGGGAAAAAAATGGCTGTTAAAATAAACAATTCATTAAATAATAAAAAGGAAGAGTTTAAACCTATAAATTCAAACAAAGTTAAAATGTATGACTGCGGGGTTACGGTGTATGATCACTGTCATATTGGCCATGCGCGGAGCTTATATATTTTTGAGATAATTAGAAGATATCTCAAATATAAAGGGTTTGATGTTGAGTTTGTGAGAAATATCACGGATGTTGATGATAAAATTATTAATAAAGCACGCGAATGGGCTAAGGAACAGAATATTTCCTTAAAAGAAGCTTTTGATTCTGTGCGCAATTTTTATATTGATGATTATTACCAGGATTTAGCAGGGATGAGAATTCCTCCGGCAGATATTGAGCCTAAGGCTACGGAAAATATTAATGAGATTATAAAATACATATCCGATTTAAGGGAAAAGGGATTTGCTTATGAGAAAGAGGGTAATGTTTATTTTTCTCCTAAAAAAGTGCCTGGTTACGGAGAGCTTTCCGGTAATTCTTTGGAAGAAGTTTTAGAAAGCGTCCGGATTGATTCTGATCCTTTTAAACAGGATCCGGTTGATTTTGCGCTTTGGAAAACAGCCAAACGTGATGAACCTTGCTGGGAAAGCCCCTGGGGCAAGGGAAGGCCGGGTTGGCATATTGAATGCTCAGTAATGAGCCAAAAATATCTTAAAACTGATACATTAGATATTCATGGCGGCGGCAGGGATTTAATTTTTCCGCATCATGAGAATGAACGGGCCCAGTCGGAAGCGCTGACGGGAAAACCGTTTGCCAATTATTGGATACATCACGGATTATTAACGATTAACGGGCAGAAAATGTCCAAATCTTTAGGTAATTTTGTGACGATTAAAGGTTTTTTAAACAATTATAGGGATCCGGATTTACTAAAATTATTTTTTCTCTCTGCGCATTATGCTCATTCTATTGATTTTAGCGAGTCAAAGATAGAAACAGTAAAAAAACAGAAGAAAAGTTTTTATGATTTTTTTGACCGTGTGGATAATCGTTACTATCTAGAATCAAAGAAGATACAAGCAGAAAATTTTAAAAAAGATAAAAGTAAAATAGATACTTTATGTGATAAATTTGAGCAGGCAATGGATGATGATTTTAATACTGCCCGCGCACTCGGCTGCTTATTTGAATTAGTTGATTTAGGTTCTAAATTTACATCCAGTGATAAAACAGAGGCTTCTAATTATGTTAATGAAAAACTGAGTATATTTTTTGATATTCTCTGTCTAAAAAGGAAAGTAAAACAACAAATATCTCAGGAAATTGTTTCTTTAATCAACCAAAGAAATGAAGCTAGGGTTCAGAAGGATTTTAAAAAAGCGGATAAAATTAGGGCAGAAATTGAAATGAATAGTGCCTATTTTCTCTCTGATAGTGCTAATGCGGTTAGTTTAATATCTAAAGAATTAAGCTTAGATTAGCTTTTAATCCCTTTTTTGGAAATCTCCGGGCTTTAGCTCCCAGATGAACAGGGATTGTTTGGAGCGGAAACGAGTCCCGGCCTTTAGGCCGAGGGGTCTCTACGTTTACTTTTTTCATATTTCTTGACACTAAAAATTAAAAGTGTTATACTTTTTTTGTAAATTAGAAATGCTTTAAATAGATATTTTTAAAAAGGCTTTAATTGCTGTATTTAGCGCAGTTAAAAATAAAAAATATCTTTAAAAAGAGTTTGCATATAATTTAATTTATAATACAAAGTAAGGAGGAAACATGAAAGGGGCTTTATTTAAAGATCAGATTTTATCAGATAGAGAGCGAAAAAATCTGGATATTTTAGAGGTTATCAGGAGATATGGGCCAGTAACCAGAACGGAAATCTCAAGAATCACCAAATATAATATTGTTACTGTATCCAATTATGTAAATAATTATGTTAAAAAAGACCTGGTTGTGGAAAAAGGTTTGGATATTTCCAGCGGCGGCAGAAAACCAACGCTGGTAGAATTAAATTCCCGTAATTGTTTTGTGATTGGGATTGATATTGGGCCGGATCATATTATCGCGGCATTAACTGATCTTTCTTTAAATTTGATTACCAAAGTTAAAAAACCGCGTCCTAAAGAGTCGATGGAAGATGTAATCAGTAAATCCATAGAATTGATTTATGAGGTTATTGAAAAATCTGAAATTGAAGCAAAGAAAATTAAAGGTTTAGGTATTGGTATATCCGGGATTATTGATTCTCGTGCCGGTACAGTTAGAGATACAGATCCGCTGAGAGGAAAAACTGCAGCGAGTTATATCTCTATAAAAAATCTTATCGAACGTGAATTCGGCATTCCAACATTTGTAGGTAATGATGCCACAGTTGCGGCTTTTGGCGAGAAAAGAATCGGGCTGGATGCAGAGATTGAAAATGTATTATACATGTTTTCTGATGTCGGGTGCGGCATAATTATTAAAGGTGAAATCTATGCCGGAGCTGGCGGCAGTGCCGGTGAGGTTCAGCTTAATGTTAGCCGGGAAGAGGATGAATTAACTAAAGAACTGGGCCTTTTTCGTCCGGGAAGTGTAAATTTAGGCATTGTTGATTCAGCTAAAACAGCTTTAAAGGGAAACAAAAGCAATAAAATTAAAGAATTGTGTGATAATAATCCGGATAATATTACCGCGGAAACAGTAATTGAAGCAGCACGGCAGAATGATGTTGTGGCTACTGAACTTCTAGAAAAAGCCGGGCTTAATCTGGGGGTTAGGATTGCTTATTTAATTAATTTGTTTAACCCGGAAATTGTTATTTTAGGCGGCGGAATGGAGCGAGCCGGGGATTTGATTATTGAGCCGATTAAGAGAATGGTACGGCGTTTGGCTTTTGAGGAGCCGGCAAGTATGGTGCGGATTATTCCTTCTCGATTAGGTGAAAATGCAGTTTCATTAGGTTCAGCAAGTTTAGTAATTAGAGAAATATTTATTCATGCTTAAAGATACTAAATTAGCCTATAGGATAATTTAAATAAATTTAGTTGTAATGAAAAAAAATGATTAATTAAATTGCCCGCCAAGTGTTTTCGGAGAAGCATGTTGTGGCGAGGCATAATTATCCCGCTTAAGCGGGAGAATTATGGAGATAATATATTATGGATAAAGGTATTAAGTTTCTTGAGTTAGCGTCAAAGATTTTTAAAGTTTTAGCCTGGATTTCTGCAGTGTTTTTTGTGATAATATTTTTTATTGTGCTATTCGGAGCTGGGGGTGCAGATACGCCGCGGGTTGCCAGTATTATTTTCTTACTCGGTGGAGGTATTTATTTCCTGATTTTATTTAGTGCTGCTGAGATTATAACTCTCTTATTATCATTATCCTCTAAAGTTGATAAACTAACTAATCTTTTACAGGGAAAATCAGGCAGTTAAATTGTTAAAAGTCACATAAAATCATTCCTAAAAACCTGCTTTTTGCTTTCCTTGACAACCACAACTTAATGTGATATACTTTTATCACAAGATAAGAAAACAATTTATAAAGGTTTTCTAAGTATTTTTGTAAGTATCCGAAAATTCGCTAGTTAAGCGAAGCCATTACTAGGGGTGATGGAGGCAAACCCTGAGAAATCAGGGGGCCCATGTATTATGTAACATACATGGACCTGAGCACTTATGTGTTCAGGGGCAAAGCTACGGGTCTAAAGCTGTTAGCTAAAATATGCTAAGATCGCCGGGCGCACCGATAACGCGATAAAAGTTAAGCTAAGATTGCCGAGTTGCCGAAGATAAAGGATAGTTGCTTGTGAATTCTATTTACAAATGACTTTCTAAATTTGGTGGGTCGGCTAATTTATTTTAGATAATAAGGTGGTAAAAGATGAAGAAAAATTACTTGTGGATACAGATTATCGCAGTGATTATAATTCAGGCCATGTTCCTGACACAGGCAGATTTTTCTCTTGCAGCATCCTATCACTCTCAAGAAACCTATCAGCAGGCAGCTTTAAAATTCCAGAAAATAGCAGATAAAAAAACAAGCCTGATCATTGGTGCAGCGTGTGTGCAAGCTACGCTTAATTCTTTATGCTTGCCAAAACTTACATTTAGCCGGATTTTTAGTATCTTAAGCAATACGAGTTTATCATTCTCAGAATTCATATCTAAAAAAGAAGTCCGCCTAGTTTCTAACAATATTTATAAAGATTTTATTCATCATGCGGAAAATATATTTGAAATAAAATTTAATTACAAGTTGAATGAAATCAATCAAGATTTACGGGCTGAGTTAAAAACAAAAACAGACAAAGAATCAACAGCACCGCCAGTACTCGTAAAAAATACTTTTGATTGTTTTAAACAACCGAACTGTTAAATTGACAGTTCGGTTTTTTATTAACACATTTTTTGCAGTCTAATAAAAGGATGGTGGTTCGGATGGAAGAAAGAAGAAGATATAAAAGAGAAAATAAGGAATTTTCCCTGCAGCTAAATGAGTTAAACAAAACAGACCATATAGCCATAAAGAATTCTTTTTGCCGGGATATTAGTTGTGTGGGTTTATCAATATTTTCTTTTGATTTTTATCCGGTTAACCAGAAAGTGCATTTGAAATTATATTCAAGTACTTGGAATGAATTATTAGATACAGTAGGGAAAATTATTTGGGTGAGGCAGCTGCCTTATCAAAATAAATATAGAATTGGTATAGAATTCACAAATACAAGCCAGGATGCAATGAAAAAAATTAAAACGATTGTTGAATCCGGAAAATAAGAATTAAAAACCGAAAGGAAAAGATAATGAAAAACAGAAAATTTATTAAAAGTTTGATCAAAAAAACAGGATGTGTTTTATTACTGCTTGGGGTTATCGCATTTTCCTCTTTAAGTTATGGCCAGATGGATGAGGTAAGCCAGCTTAGCGAAAATAACCACAAAGCCGAATTAGCCAATGAAGATACTGGACAGGTAAAAAATATACCTTTTACCAATTATACCGGCGATGACCTGCCTTTAATGGGGGATGCGCGTGTTTCCAGTATTAAGGAAACTGTTACTGGCTTAAAAGATGCAGGGTATAGTTTAGATGAAATTGTTGGCGTATTAAAAAATGATGATAAAAATGCGCCGGAAATCAGTATCGCTTGTTTAAATGCCGGATTTAACGGAACAAAAATTTTTCAGGCATTAAAAAAATCCGGATTTTCAGATCGCAGTACCGAAGCGGCAATTCCGCCGGCCCTGCGTACAAGCAGCCAGATGTTCGTAACTTTAAATAGTAATCCAGATTCTGTGGCTGCAGAAATGGCAATGATCGAAGCAAATCCGTTTACATCTAGAGGCGTTAAAGATGCGGCAATACAAAAAATTATGCAAGGTGAGCCAGAGATTCAAGACGATAAAACAACAAACACTTCCGGAATTAATCCTTATGAAGTAAAGGTTAATGTGGGAGTGACTTTTAATGGTTTAGGTGATTGGAATAATTTTCAAAATCAAAGGTTTGAAAACAATAAACAATAATTTAGGGGGTAAATATGAGCAGCCTAACTGGAAAACTGTGGTTTAAAATAACCGCGTTTATTGTCTTGGAAACGTTTTTGTTTACGATTGCGGATATATCCTGGGCCGCAGATTATCGTGACCAGAAAACGCAAGCGGAAAGATTAATGGATTTACAGCCGTTAAAAGATACCCGGGAAAACCTGTCCCAGGATGCCTTAGGCGATAAAATAGTGCTAACCCAGCCGGCAGTGCCGTTTTTAGGCATAGAACATCCGCAAGGCATGCTGACACAGAAGCCCATGTCCTTAACCGAAACAACTATTTACGGGTTAACAATAGCGGGTAATGATTTAACCACAATATTTAAGTCCTTGAAAAATTCCGGCTCATCCGTAACAGATGCTGGCTTTAGTGCAGTCCGCCAGGGATTTAACAAAAAGGAAATTTATCATGCATTGCTTAAGGCCGGATATGACGAGAAAGAAGTGAAAACCCTTTTAGGCAGTTTATTAAAAGCCGAAGAAGAAAAGAAAAAGCAAGCCGAAGAAAACCAGGAAAAAAAGACCTCTCCTCCGGAAGAAAAAGAACAAGTCCAGGGACAAACTCCGCTTGTTAAAGAACAAGCAATATTTGAAATTCCCAAAGTTGCCACTTTACCGGTTAAAGAAAAAGCTGTGGAAATTATCAACGACTCCCAGAAACAATTTGCATTACACAGGCAAACAGTGGAATTTGTCCGGCTGATGATTAAAGAAGGTAAACGCGGTAAGGAACTGATTAATATCCTTAAAAAAGCCGGATTAAGTAATGAAAGAATTATTACTACATTAGCCCAGTTAGGGTTTAGCCTGCAAAATATTATCAGTATTTTAAAACAAGCAGATTTAAACTGTGAGGATATTGTAAAAGCAGTACAGAGTTCGCAGTTAACCTATTCTAATAAAGATATTTATACTGCCTTAATTCAATCCGGTTATTCGGATAAAGATATAATCAGTGCGTTTAAAGATGCCGGAATGAGCGCAGAAGATATCTTAAAGTTAACTACAGACTTAGGCCGCAATATGATTATTATCGCCCAGGCAATGCTTAATGCTGGTTTTAGCATGGCGGATGTAGCCCGAGCATATGTTTTAAAGGCAATGCAATGGTCTTATGATCTAAGTGTGAATATCGTTAACTGTGCAGTGGAATCATTCAGTGCATTCTTGAATAATATCGGGCGAAAATTTTCCTCAAAAGAAGACCTAGCTTATGAACTTATTCTGGATGATATTTTGGCTACCGGAGAGGTGGATTTACAGGGTAAGAACATCATGACTTCTATGCTGGCGATAAAAAATATAGCCACTAAATACGGGATTGATTTACAAGGATATAAGTTAACTATAGATAGTTTACAAGAACTAAGTGGTATGTCCATCCTGCACCTTGATGCAGACCACTGGGTTAGCTTAGTCGGTATTGAAGGGGATAAAGCCACGATTATTGATAACGGAACACGTAAAACAATTACTCTATCTGAACTTCAGGTGCGTTGGGACGGAAATATTTTAGCTCTCAATAAAGATAAGATTAAGGAGCATAAACTTTATGATTTGCAAATGCGCCAGATTCGCGGGGCAAGCTGGCTTTCTGATGCTTGGGAAGATGCGACAAATTGGGTAAAAGATGCAGTGGAGGGTGTGGGAGATTTTTTTGTTGATGTATATAACGGGGTTAATGATTTTGTGCAAGGTGTTAACAATTTAATCGTGAGTTTTTATTATACTGCTTGTGGCAATCAGCAAAAAGCAGATTATTACTGGAATAAAGGAATGCAGCTTATTGATCAAGTTGTCTTGAAGATAATTAAGGCAATCCCAAATAACGGTATTCAACATGTTCTTGAATCTGTTTGGTCTGGTATAAGGATGTATGTACAAGGAGTGGGTAATGTTATTAAAGGGTCAATAATGATGCTCCGGGGTGATTTTAAAGAAGGATTCTATCTTATGACTGCAGGCTTTACGCAGATGGCCGTTTCGGGTTTGGTTGCTTTATACAAGGTTTGCGGAGAAGATGGAGGCAGATTCATAGGACGATTTATTCAATGGGTAGTACGGATTGTTGCGGCTATCTTAACCTTTATTTTTACCAAAATTCTTGGTTGGACTGTAGTTGGCATGATTGTTGGAATGATCATTGCATTTATAGCAACAATGATTATTTGTATGGTTGATTATGATTTTGTTCAGTATGTTTCCACTGCTGATGCGGCGGGGATTAGTAAAGTTATGGGGAAAGTATTGGCTGCGGCTTGTATTTCAGCAGCAGTTGCAGCAGTAGGTTTTTTTGTTGGATATGCGCTTGATGGCCTCTTTAGCAGTACAGGAAGCGAATTAGCAACCACAACAAACACAGGAACCACAACAACAGCAAGTTCAGTCACAAGCCAAGTAGGAACAGGACTATCTATAGGAACAACCAGTATGGTATCAACTACAGCACAGGCTTTTAGTACTATAGCAACTAACTTAGCTACAATAGGAACTAGTTTAGCGACTGCAGCATATAATTTAGGAGTTTCTTTATATCTGGCGGTAATTAGTTTTAGTATCACTAATATAATCGGATCTTTACTTATGTTTGTCGATGCATTTATAGAGTTCGTTATTGCTGTCAAGGACTCATTCAAAGGATTTTTTTCAGAATTTTCGAAAAATGTTAGTGCTGACATATCGCAAAATTGTGCAAATTCCGGAGTTACTGTCAATCAAGAGGTACTAAAGGAAGCACTGGACAGTGGATTAAAAAATATGCTGGTTCAGCAGGCTGTTATGACCGGTGTTGTTTATGGCTGTGAGGCCGCAGGAATTGATGATCCTTATCTTAAAGCTGTAATTGTTGGCGTTGCTGGTGCATTAGCGGGTAGTTATGGTGGCCCAGGGGGTTGGGAGGAGACGTTTAAAGAAATGGCTGTTGCTGCGGGCTCAATGGTGGCAGAAGAATCGATCAGGCAAATGGGGTACCACGAAAATTGGGATCCTTTACTTACAAATAGCCTAGCTTCAATAACTGGGTTTACAGTCCAGGCAGGTTTTGGAGCAGCTTTAGGCGCGGATTATTCAATACAAGATGATCCTGATACCAAAAAAATAGAAACTGCATATAACAATACAAATCCTTTTTTCACAAGGTTGGGACATAATTTAAGAGCAGGATTAGGAAATGTGGTGGGAGATATTGCTTCGGATTATGTAGCTAGAATTTGTCAGGAAAATGAAGTAGACCCAACAATTACTGCAGTACTTAGTTCATGGGCTGGAACATTTACGACATCTTCTGTAGATTATATGACCGGTCAGACAGATTTGGGTTATTTAAATACTTTGGGAAAAGCAGCGGAACAAGGTACTTACGATGCTGTTTCAATTGTTACTTTTATGGAAACTAAAAAGTTATTAATGAACGAGCTTGATTTTACAGAAACCCAGGCTACAGGCATGGCCTATGGCATGACTTTACCCATGAGATTTATGTTTAGCCATAATAAAGTTGCAGAGGAAAATAAAGATGGTTATATTGGCGGTGAATTTAAAGATGGGAAAGTATCATATGAAGGAATAACAATTAAGGATGAGTTTATTCGCGAGCAAGTAGGTGAGTTTTTTGAGAGCTTAGGGTATGGCAGCAAGCTTAGCGGTAATACATATGAACGGCATGATTATAATAGTAATTATAGTAATAAAGTATCATCTTTTGAATATATGTTATTTGGCCAAGGCCTTACCCAGGATTTAGAGGGTAATTTTTATAGCAATGACGGCAGCATCAGTAATTACGGTACGCTAAATAAAAATAAGTTAGAGTATTTAAATTATTGGGCAGAAAAAAATCCCGAAATATTTGGCGAGAAATTTGATAGTAATACTGATGTAGAAAAAACAACGGATACCAATACTGATACTAAAGCTTCTAATTTAAGTTACGGCGATGCCTTGTTTACTACGGTTTCTGATGCACAGCTCAGTTATTATAATAAAAAAGGCATGACAAATATTAGTCAGGGACTCTCTGATGCGAGTGCTCACTACAAATATCAAAATAAAATAGACAGGTTAAATAAAATGGAGGGCGTTGACGTAAAGCTGGGAGAAGAATATGGGACTAAGATTGTAGTAACTAATAATTCAGGGCAGGCAACAGAAGAATTATCATCAGAATTAAACAAAAATGTGGGAGAAGGAGACAGTGCTTTTTATGATTCTGCAGACGCTTTTATCAATAATAATCCTTTGGTAATTACAAAGGCAGAAGGTACGAATTTTAGTACTGAATTAAGCAATGGAATGGAAGTTAAGTTTAATAGTTCTGACAATGTATTTGAAGGACAAGGAGTTATAACAACACCAGTAAATTCGACTAACATAAATCAACTTTGCCCCAGTTTGAATGTTAATGCCAATTTACTAAATGCTAACCAATATAATAATTATTCTTTAGTTGCGCAAGTAACTGTAGATTTGAAAAGCAAGACAATCATCCAAACAACCGATATGAAATTAACTGCAACTGCTACATCAACTAAAAACGTGATCCTGCCGGTCAATATCGGTAACCACACAGCTTATATTGGTGTTGAAACAAATGTAAATTTCAGTAATCAGGATTTAGTTTTAAAAAGTGATTCTCAGCTGAAAAATGATTATCAGCCTACAAATGATAATATTAAGGCAACAAATACCAGCGAAAAAGCAGCGGATGTTATTGTAAAATACGACGCCGAAAATAAAGTTACGCTGAGTGTAAACAATATGGGACAAATAGGGATATCGAAAGAGACAATTAAAAATTTTAATGATTCAAAACAGTTAGTTAGTGATGTGATTGATTTACCGAATGGCTGCGATACAACCAAGACAGAGTTTGAACTTGTCTATAATACAACAGAAGGTTTGCAATTAACCGCAGTTGAAAATATTGCTGCGGGTAAAAAAATAAATTATGATGGCGAAGATGCATTCATAACCAGCAGCTCGGCACAGCTTATCTATAACGAGTCAGGAACAATAACATCGATTAAGGGGGAAGATACAAGGTCAAATCGATCAGGGAAAGATGTTACAGGGGTAGAAATTAAAACTTCCAAGGGTAATATTCTGCTGGAAAATAAAAACCAGATTTCTTTTGCCAATGAAAAAAGTGGTTTTCTTTCAGGTTTAAGTTCCTACTTTGGTATCGGCGGCGGAAATGAGTTTGTGATTGAAAACGGCAATGTTTTGATGCTTACTAAGTACAACCTTGGCCAAAAAACAGAATATGAAATAATCCGCAATGGCCAAGAAGGCGGAACAAGCCAGGAAACAAGAGAATTAAACGAGATAATAATTGGCGAAGATAAAGCTTCGGGTAATTTGTTTATAGCCGAAGGGTGTGTTGTGAACATGGTAAAAAATGATGTTGCATTCACAAATAATGATGTAATCCATAATCAGGCGGGAAGGGCTATTAATGTTGGCGGCTTGCAAATTAAACAGGGTGAAAATACTGCGATTCATAATAATCAAGCATTTAAGTGTATAGAAGTGACAAAACCTGTTGCTGAGGCTCGAGGGGATCTTAAATATCTGCTTGTAGTAAATAATTTAAAATCTAAGGAAAGTTATGATTTTCAAGTAGAAAATAATAATGTAAATTTACCTTTAGGTGATATTGATAGTAATGACATTTATTTAACTCAGAATGGTTCTCTGTCGTTTTTAACAGATAAAGCGTTTCAGGGTTCAGAAACAAAAAATCTTGATTTAAATGCAAAAACCACTACTTTTAATTTGAATCCTACAGAAATTAAAGGTCAGGTTGAAATAGATTTTACACAAATCGGGCTAAAAGGCAAGACAGAAGGCAAAGGGTTACTTATTGGAGATAAATATGTAACCGGAGCAACCCAGCTAAGTGGAACAGGCAGCGGTACCATAGATGAAACAAACACAATTATAATAAATGTTGATAAGCAAAATAATGAATCTTATTACAAGGGAGGAGAAGTAGTTTTAAGTGAAAACGGGTTAGTGTATAAACCCGGAGATAAACTTGAGATCACTGGTTTAGACAAAGGCAATACTTATGATCCAGGTCAGGGTCAATATACAGGAGCTTATGTTTCTACAGGTAATGTAAAAATAATAAATGATGGAACTTACAATGTTAATCAAAATTATGTTACCAGTGAGAATCAAAATAGCCAAATCATATTCACGCTTACTAATGCTAATGATCAAAAAATAGATTGTTTAATGAGTTTAAATCAGCCTATAGGAGAAGCAAAGGCTGGCCAGCAGCAACAATATACATTTAATTTTGCTAAAGAACATGAAGGGTTGTCTTTAAATAGTGCATCTGGCAGAAAATACACCATTACACTGGATGAATCTAAATATATTCCTTTAAGTCAATCAGTGGCTTGTACAGGTCAGATTGAAACAGTAGAAATTAATGGGAATTCAAGATTAACAATCAATCAACAGGGTAATGAAGTTACAGCGGATAAGATTATTTTAACAGGTTCTAAAAGTACAATTGATGCTGGAGCGCAGATTGGCAAACAGACTGAAGATAAAGTAGAAATTATTGCCGGTGATTTGCATATTGATGCTTCGGATAAGCGTTTTGTTGGTACGGATACAGTGGCTACTTCTAAAATTGACCCTTCTCTTCAAGATAAAAAAGATCAAGAAACCCCAAAGACAATCACTTTTTCTAAAGATAATAAACAAGCAACTATTCATTACACGGGTAATTGTGAATATTACTTAACCGGTGATGTTAGTTTTAATAAAGAAGGTCTTTATCTGGATAATGGAACTATATTTAAGGTTGCTGGTTCTGAAAATATTACTGGCTTTAATAATGCCGTAACAGTTTGTGATACAAAAGTCATTGAGGGGAAATTTCTCATTAATAATAATACTTTAGTTGCCCTTGATTCAAGTTGTCTTACCGTTGATGACCGGGCGCAAAGCGTTAATGGAAGTGAGAATTTATTTACGGTTAGTTATAAAGTAGAACTTACGGAGAAAGAAGGGATTTCTACTGTAAAAAGCATTGAAAAAAATTATATGTTTAATCGGGAGAACATTAATAGCCAAATTATATTTGATCAGGATTTAGGTATAATCGGTAAAGTTGTAGAGAATAAAAAGGGAGAAATTTCCCTAAGTATTAATACTGCTGGGGGTAAAGAAGTATTAACAAATAAATATGTGGATGTATCAGTAAAGGAAACAACCCATGGTACAGGCAAGATTGTTACTTTAACAGATTCTAAAAATAGCATTATTGCTACAGCTGGTAAGATCCAGACAAGTGATGGGAAAAATCTTACTATGTGGAGTACTCAAAACGCTACCACTTATTTGCTTGAGGGTAAATCTCTAGCCCAGGGGCAGCAAATTTCTATTGGCAAATTTGACTATACTGCAGGAAAAGATTTAGCTCCGATGCGTATTGAAACCATGAGTTTTACAACAAAAAATAGCACAGCTTTTAATTTTCAAGGAAACAAACTAAATCTTTCCGGCAATGTGAATTTGCACATCAATGCTTTTGAGCAGCAGCTGGGCATATCGGGTACAGATAAGCGCGGTAAATTAACGGGTATTGAGTTTACAAAAGCCAACAATGAGCAGTTTCTTTTAGTTAATGGCGCCCAGGCCCAGATAGTTAAAATAGATGAAAATAAATATGAATTGATTGTGACCAGCGGAACAGCCTATGCGATTACGGATAATACTATTGGCAAGAAGACTGATTTTAAAACAGATAAACAACTCGGAAAAGATGGAGGCAAAACTACTGGTTTAAATGAAATTGTAATAATCGATAAACCAAATGGCGATATTGCGATTGAAAAAGGGTCTCAATATACGGTTGCTCGTAATAATGAAACCGGACAGACAGAGGTTGTATTTAAAGAAAACGATAAGATTATTAATAATAGTAAACAAAAGATTACAATTAATGGGTTTACAGTGGCAGAGGGGAAAACCGCAGCCATAAAATTTGATCATGTTTATATCCAAGGCAATACTTACAGTTTTCAAGGCAAGGATTACACCTTAACTAATTTTAATGACTTTGATTTAATCTGGACAGATACCCGCAATATCCAGGGCACAATATCTGAAGCTAATTTACACGCAGATAAAAATGCAGTTAACTTTATTTTTAAAACTGATAAAGCAACTTATGAAGTAAAAAGCGGTAAAGAAGTTGGGTTAAAAGGTAATGCTTATTATCATATTAATGACATTGATGTTTGGGCTACTGGGATTGAAGATAAGTTTATTAAAGATGAAAACGGCAATACAGGCTGGAAGTTTGAAAAATTAGTGAACGGATCTACGTATAAAACAAAAGTTAACGGTGTTGAGGTTGTATTTATTGTTAAAGACAATAAATTAATGGCCAGTAACGGTAGAGAAATTGGCCCGCAAAATTTAGGAAAGAATAAAAATTATAAAGATTCTGAAGGTATTACACATGATGATGTAGATATTTATGTTACTCAGGCACTGGCTAACGGCCAGTTTGTTTTGGGTACAGACAAGCAGGGTGCAAACGCTTGGGGTCAGGTTCAAGCAGGAGTTAGTGAAGGGGTGTCTGATCTGACAATTCAAGGCAATACTCATGCGAGTATTACTTCTGAGCAGGTAACCAGAAAAGACGGTACGCAGCAAACCGTGAATATTTATAGTACAGCTGCTGACGGGAATTTCAAGATAGTATTTACTGCAGATAAAGACCTGAATAATACGGTTATTAAAGATAATCTCAAGGGAAGCCATTTAGATGTTTTGGGAGAAGCAGTGATAAACGGAAAAACAGTTCTTGACGGTGCAGCAATAGATTATGTTGAGAAAAACGGTAATATTGTGCCTGAATTTTCTCAAGGTTCAAGAATATTAGAACATGATTTTGGCTCAGGCCAGCAGATAATCAGTGTTTACCAGGGTAAAGATATTAAAGGCAATGATTTGGGCTGGAAATGGCATGCGGATAGTTCTCTGGTAGATAAAGAATGGAATAATAATATTTATATTGATGGTAAAGCTAACCCAGTAACCTGTAAATTATCTGCTACAGAAACAGGGTTTGAAGTATTGATAAAAAATGGACAAGGGGTAAATTTAGGAAGGTCTGAAAATTTTGTAGATTCTCAAGGCATAAAACATAAAGATGTGGATATTTGGGTTACCCAGAAACTGCCTAATGGCGAATATGTATTTATGGTAAAAGATAAGGGGAAAAATGACTGGCAGCAGGAGCAATTAGATTTAAAAGGCGGTTCTCAGGAATCCATACATGGATCAACTTATGCAAAAGTTACTGATCAGGAAATTAACGGAAAAACAATCCGTAATTATTCAGAAAAATCTAATGGTCAATTCCAGTTAATATTTACGGCAGATAATCAGCTTAAGAACATGGGCATAAAAGATAATTTAGATGGCAGCAGCTTAGAAGTTGTTAATGCAAAAATCGGGGATAAATTTATTGTTAAAGGAGGGGTAAATTTTATCCGGGATAAGCAGGGCAATGTCCAGGCGAATTTTGATAATGGCACTGTATTTCTTAATGCAGACGGCACACAAGGGGTTGTTACCGAAGGGGAGATTCCTGCGCCAAAGGCTCCGGAAAAGAGTTATCTTGATAACTTACAAGAGAGATTTGGCCCGGAGGTAAAAGGAGCATCTTTAAAATCAGATAGCTGGCAGCAAATTAATAGTGAGAAAACCGGGCTCTTTGGTGAATACAAGTATGATTCTAAAACCGATACTTACACATTTAAAGGAACATATATTGTTTCTGAAAGCATTGAGATTTGGCAGGCAGAGTTGAATTTTACTAGTGATTTTCAGATGAAATCTGCTTCCGGCAGGGTTTTTGCCAATGTGGAGAATGCAAAGATAAATATTGCAGGAGATAATTTTGTGATTAAGACTGATCAAGCTGTCTCCGGTATGATTGAAATAGGTAAATATACTAACCAAGGAACAATTATCCTGGATCCATATTCTGATTTGCAGCTTTATAACCAGGTTAAAAATAATCAGGTTTTTATTTTTGGCAATGAGCAGGGTAAAAATGCAGAGTTTTTTATTAATAAGGAAAAGAATTTAGTTTTATGGAACGGCGTTATCGATGAAAGTAACGGGAGCTTTAGCTATTCCAGTACTGATCAGACCCAAACTAAAACTAAAACACAAGAACAAAAACCCCAGCAGCAGCAAAAACAAATACAGACTGGAGTAATTACTGATATTAAAATTTCCGGGAATGAAAAAAATGGCTATAACTATTCCGGAATTGTGGAAGTAAGGCAAGGGGAAAAGCAGATTTTAAATTGTGAAGGTGCAAGATTAATCGTAGAAAAAAGCGGATTCCAGTTTGGCAATATTGATTATGATTATAATTCTTTATTAATCGGGGATAAAAGCGGTAATTTAGTGGCTCAGGACGGCTCAAGCGGAACAAAGCATCTTAGTTTTGAGGGATCTGATAAAAAGGTAGATGTTAATTTTACTATGGCAAACGGCGGAATGAATATTACAAACATCAGCGGAGATACACACATAGATTCACAAGTAAAGACAGACTGTGGGGAAATTTCTTATGAATATGATTTAGTTGTAGTAAAAAATCAGCTGATCAGTATAAATCATACGACTTCCTGGATTGAGAATAATCAGGAACCTGTAATTATTAATGAAAAAAATGCAAAAACAGTAACTTTTGAAGATCAGGGCAGGGATTACAGTTTTGAAAAAAAAGGCGATATCTATGTGCCTTATGCAGAGGTTAAGACGACTAACTCAATTAATAGTTTGGTATTGGGAAAAGATGCTGAATCCTCTATAACGATACAACTTACTCCGACAAAAGAATTAACTTGTGTGTATGATTTACAGGGCAACTATACTACCAAAGCTGGGCAAGATACGCTTGAAGGCCAAAAAGGCACTGTATTTAATTATGTGTATAACAATGAAACAAAAGAAGTGTTTGTCCCTGATGGAACCATTTTTACTGCAGACGTAGAGAATTCAGGGGTTGTGATTACCGGAAAATTAAATATATTAAAAGAGGGTCATTTTAATCTTAATATTGGAAAAGACCAAGTTCACATTATGCCAAGCTTAGGAGGTACTGATAAAACCACAACTGATGATCGGGCAAACAAGATCAAGGTGAATGTCGATGTGCAGAATATGCTTTATGCAGAAGAGGGCTGGATAAGTTTGTATCAGGGTAATTTTTTGCCTGGGGAAAATGATTGTTTAGTGAATAATAGCGCAAGTTCAATTACGCTGCTTACTCCGGGACAAGACAGTAAACCCGTAGTGGTTAAAACAGGACAAGAAGCAATAATTAAAAATAACCAGGCCTATATTATTGGTAGTCAGGTTACCGCAGAAAAAAATTATATAGATAAAAACAATAGAATTTGGGTTGAGGGAACCTATGATATTTCCGCAGAAGGTAAATTTGTAGTAGTTGATGGTTATTTTATGCAGCAGGATTATCAAGCTAAAGATGGAACGATGTTCAGATTAAAAGATGATCAGTTTTTAACTGGCTACTCAGATAATACCGGACAAATTTGTTATGATCAGGGGCAAGATGTTGTCGCTTCTAATGTGTTAACGGATCAGCAGAATAATCAGCTTTCTTTGTTTACTAATTTAAAAACAGACCAAGATGGCATGCTTACTGAGCAGAATTATTATAAATTAGATAATCAGCTGCTTGAAACAGGTCAAAAATTCATTTTTGATGAAAAGCCCTATGTTATGCAAGAGCATAATGGGGAAGTTATGCCTTTATTTAAATCAAATAAGAATTTTACTAATGATAACCCGTTAATTTATTATAAAAATGGAAATAAAATTGAATTAGTCGGAGAAACTACTTTATTGTATAACATTAAAGACCAGATGGTTGGTATCGAAGGCCAAACGCTGATAAAAGGAGAAAATGGTAAGATTAGCGGTACCTTATTTACAACAAATGATGATTCTCAGAGCCAGTTTATAATTGAAAATAATAATAAGGTTACGCTGAAAGATGGCCAGCTGAATATTGGTTTTGCGCACCTTTATGCTGTAGATAATTATAATACTTATCAAAAAGAAACCCTAGATTTAATTTCTAATGCAAGCTTAGGAAACTTAAAATCCGATACCAAAGAAAATCATATCTATTTAACCAGTGATGCCGACAAAAATATCATCATAGAAAAAGGCAGTAAATTTACCGTACAAGATAACAACTTTGTAATTACTAATAATGATGTAATTTATACCGATAAAAATTTATGGGTTACAATTTTAGTCGGATCAGGCGCAGCACAAGAAAAAATAGATCTCGGCCCTAATTCCGGAGGAATGGTCAAGGACGGGAAATTTTATGAAGCCGGAGATAGATTTGCGACAAATAACAAAAATATTCAAGGCAAAGTCGCGATTAATGCTACAACAAACAAGATTGAACTTGTTTACGAGGTGGTGGGGGTAGAAAATTCAGGAGATATCAAAGGAAACGGTAAAATCTTAAAGATGAATGATGATTATGTGATCAGTATCCAAAAAACTGATGAGGGCGATACAGAAAAACGTTTATATGAGGTGGTCACTTCTCCTAATGGGCAAAAAAGCTTAAAGCAAGTTGATCAGATTTCTGTCCAGCAAGAATATAGTGTTGATTTTGGGCAACGGACTTTAATCGAAAGCACTACCGTCAGTGTAGATGAAAAAGATATTGAGATAGAGACTGATTATAAGCTGATGGGGCATAAGCTAGCAGTAGGAGAAAGTGTAGATGTTCGCGCAATAAGTTTTCAGCAAGATCAAGATCCAGAATTTATTTATAATGGGCGTAAATATGTACTTACAAAGTTAGAAAATGGAAAGTTTACTCCGGAAAGTTATGATGTATATGAAGCAAACAGTGAATTTATTCAGGGGCTGGTAGTTTTAGATAGTAAGGGAAGACAAGGCCAGATCGATCCTGAGAGGAATAAAAAAGTTACTGTAATGTTTAATCTTCAGGGAGAGGCCGTGGCTTTAATCGGAGATGGTTTTACCAGAGATGAAAGAGGAGAAAAATATTACGGTGTTGTTCTCACTGCAGAACATGGGGATCTATTAATTAAAAATGGGAAAAATTCGATTAGTATTAAAGATAATACGCTGACACTTATCCAGGCAGATGCGATTACGATGACGCTTTGGGATAGCGGCCGGGAAATAACCCAGGTAAAGGATTCAGATCCGGGTTTAGGCAAGAGTGAGGCTCCTAAAGAAAACAAGATTTCTGTTACTAAAAGTCAAGGGATTGTTTTTGTTAATTTAAAACAAAACATTACGCTTTTTAATAATGATTGGTTTTTAACAGCGGGAGATGTTCTGGTGAATAATTCTCCACAAGCTGAGCAAATACATATTTTATCAGCTGATGGGCGGACAATGTACAGTGTGGAACACGGACAAGAAGCAGCTGTAGAAAATGGAGGTATTAAGTTAACCAAAGGTATCAATGCAATTGATTTGAATAACGCGAATATTGTTCAATTAGATAAAAACGGACAGCCCACAAAAACGATCACTAATCCCGGAGAAGATACTAGCTGGGTAAATGGTAATTATTTGGTTGCCACCAAAGGGGAGAATGGAAATTTTGAATTTACATCTGCGACAGGAGAGAAGTTAGGCTGGAACATGGCTAGTTTATATAATGTTCAAGCAGATAAAAATATTGTGGAAGTATCTTATCTTGGGAAAAAGATTTCATTAGATTCAACACAGTTTACTAATGAGAATGACGGCGAGAGTTTTGGCTCTAGTTACTGGGCTAATGAATATGGGGTTAATGATACAGTATTATTAGAGCAAAGTGATTCATTCTCAACTTCTTTAAATACATTTTGGCAAACAAATAAAGCAGCAATTGGTGAAGCTGCTTTAGTAATCGGTATAGGTTTAGCAGCAGCAGCGGCTATAGTTGTTTTGCCAGCATCTGTTTATATTACTGCGGCTACTTATGGTTCGGTTTTAGGTGTAATGGCTTTAACGGTATCTCTCAGCACCGATAGTTACATGGAATTAGGTAATATCTTAGCTAATGCTGAGGATACAAATAGTACTGAGAATCTATTCTGGGGCCGCGTTCTTTTTGAGACGGCATCAGCTTTTAGAACAGTGGCAGGGAATTTGGGAGTGGGGGGTCAGGTACACGGGGAAAGCAATATAGAAACGCCGATTATTGGAGGAGTTAATGCCGGCCATGTTATCGCAGCTGCTACAATTATATGCATGGTATACACTGCCGGAGGGCTTGGATTTATAAAGGCATTAAAAGGGCCTTTAGTTTCTCTTTCCAATATTAATCTTGGATTAGTAGGAGAACAAATGTTTACCTTAGGAAAAAATTTAATAGGGAAAGGTTTGAACGGAAAAGAAACTTTGGTTAAATCTTGGACTGGCTTGTTAAAATCTTTTGGGGCGATAAAGGGTTTGCATGTGGGTTTGTGGACAGCAGGGCATATGGCTAATATGCTGCCTGATCATAATCCAGCCTCAGAGTTATATCAATTAGTGCTTTCTCCATTTGCAATGGGTGCAGAGTTTACACCAGAGGGATTATGGACAACTGTAAAAGGAGGAGAAAATTGGGATGATATAATCATGACTAACCTACACTTAGCGGGGTTTGCCGGGCTGATGTATTTTAGTGGGCCGATTCTAGAGTTATTGGCAAGTTCTAGAATTGGTAATTTTAGCGGTCAGTTTTTAGAGGTTTCATTTGGCGAAGGTGCTGCGGCAAGACTTTCAAGCAGAATGATAAACGGGTTAATTGAAGAAGGCGTCAAAGAGCAGGCATTAGGGGTAATTTTACGTCCTATTTTTGGCAATCAGCTGACAGAGTATCTTGTAGAATTCTGTTTTCCAAATTCTGGGGCTTTGATGAACGGTAATGCCTATACCCAGACTGAGTCTGTAGCTAAGCACCAAATGGTTTCTCAGGATGTGGTGCTGGGAAAAGCCGGCATAGAAACTGTGGATGATTTAAATGCTTATTTATCTAGTCGTAGTCAGGATGGACTAACCGCTACTAGTGGCGAATATAAGTCTCCATTACAACAGACAACAAATGAAGAACAAACAAATCTTGAATCTGCTTTTCAGGAATTAAATCAATATATTAATGAAAGAAAAGAAAGTGGTATAGGGTCAATGTCGTTAAAAGAATTTTTTGCTAAGCATAATTTGACAGCTGACCAGATCGATATTGTCTTGAGTGAATTATCTGGAGGAGAAGGGATCTCTTTGGGAAGTATTAGTGAGTATAGGGATACTGAAATAGAGACTTTGTCTGCTTCTGTTGGGGTAAGATACAATATTCCATTTGCAGTTACTAAAAATACACTTACAGAGATTGCCAAAGGCACTGGCCAGAGTGTTGAAAATATTATTAAAAAATTGAATTTAGAAAATAATCAAAATGTAACTGGTCAAACTAAGCTTTCTGAGCTGGCGACACTAACCGGCCAGGATATTGAGGAAGTTACAGAAACAATCGGTGTATCTATTGCCTATGCAAGTATTACTGATTCCACAGAGCTTAGCAGTATTGCTCAAGAGTTAGGTAAAAAAGAAGAGGAAGTAGTTAAAGAACTAGATCAACAACTAAAAACACAAGATATGCAACATATATCAACAAGTAATATCTCAAACTCAGCTACTTTACAAAGCTTAGCGCAGTTATATGGGGTCAGTTCGGCAGAGATTACGGATACTCTTGGCCTAAAATATAATCCGACTGTATTAGTAGATAGAATGTCTATAGCTCAAATAGCGCAAAAATTAGGCTGGGATTTAAATAATTTCGAAACAGAATTTGAATTAGGAGAGATTACTATTGACCAAATAGCCCAAGTGACCGAACAAGAAGTTCAGGTGCTTATTCAACCACTAAACAAAGATAATAATATAACCGGTCAAACAAAAATCAGCGAGATTACAGGTAAAAGTATAATTGATACTTTAGATTTCTTAGGAGTAAATCTAAATACCTTAGCGCAAATAAAGGGATTTAGCAGTACGGAAGAGTTTGTCTCGCAAGAGTTAAATGCTGATTACAGCAAATTACGCACGGTTGAGGTTAATATTGATCAGCAGGATGGCGCGATTAGCCTGAATAATTTTAATAATGTAAACTTCAAAATAGACAGGACTGCAGAAAGCGATCAAGGCCTTACTTTAATCACGCCGAATTATTCCTCAAGATGGCTGAAGCTTTTTCATTCTCTTGATTCTCTTGTGGGAGGTAATTTTACAAAGAATTATTTATTCAAGGTCACTATTAATAATATTGATTCACAGGAAAATCAGCAAGCATATTATTTTAACAGCGCAAATAATCTAAAAATTAAAAAACTTGCAAATGTCAACGCTAATGATAGAAACAGCCAAGAAAGTCCGGCTTATGTACTGGCTGCGTATAAAGGCAATGCTAATGTGCGCACAATCCAGGTTTCTCATCAGCCAAAACCTGAAGTGTTAAGTGAGGTAGAAAATCTGGCTGCGGATGATATTTTTGAGCAATTAGCAGGAGCTTTAAATTTAGATAATGTTTCGGGCACTAATATATCAAGATTATTGGATAAAAATGGGATTGTACCGGATTTTTATACACCCGGTGATATTATTTCCAGTAATTCTGCAATAGGTTTTAGTTTTGTGATAAATACTATGAGTGATAATTACACAAAACTAAATGAAAATCAAAAACAACAACTAAAAGAGTTTGTCGATAAACTAAATGTTGTCATTTCCTCTTTTGTCGCGGTTAAAACAGTGCAAGACATTGATATTTTGGTAAAGGAAATTAATGCTAACATTAAAAATAGTCAAATTAGTACTGCGGATTTAACAATAATCTTATCAAAATCAGGACTGGTTACGGTAGAAGGAGATAAGCTGGATGCGTTAGTCAATAAAATATTAGAGCCTCTCAATAAATCTTTAAGTGATCATAATGGAAAACTTGACCGAGAGTCTTTACATCAAGTGCTTAGAAATGCCAATGCTCTGGGTGAAGACGGAGTAGAATTTTTAGGTTTTAGAGAAGATAAAGCAGAAGCTTTCATGAGTTTTATTAATGACCCGACCTTAGGCCATGAAATTAAAACTGGTGCGGGAAAGACCGAATATCTGATCCATTTAAATGCCCTGGCAGGTTTAATTTGCGGGCGAGAAAGAAGCGTAGTAGTTCTTTCTGATTCAGGAAAGTTAAATGAGGCCTATAACACAAATGACCGAAGCAAAGAGCTTTATAATAGTCTGTTAGGTGAGGATTCTGTGGTAGTGATTGATAGTACTACAGAGCGAAACCAAAAAACTAAAGAAACTGTTGAGAAGATTAATAATCCTAAGACCAGGGTAATTTTTACAGAAAGTTCTGTGCTGGGATTTTTAACTGATTCTAGCCGAAATGGCAAACCCGAGCAAAAAGAATTGTTTAAATTATTAACTGAAAATATCCAGCTGGTACAGGATGAAATCCATACCATGCGTGGTCAAAATTATATTCGCAGCCATGGCAATGGCAATGATAAGCCATTAACCCAATCACAAATAAAAGCAACCCAAACCCTGCGTGATTTTATAATAGCAAATAAAGACTCTCTTGGCGGAATTATAAATGAAAAGGAATACATTGATTTAAGTGCATTGGTTTTAACTACTGACTCCGCAGGAGCGCAAGCTGCGCCTGTTTTTAATGACAAGTTTTTTGAAAGCTTGGCAGCTTATTTGACTAAAATTGAATTTCTGGGTGAGGGTAAAACAATAAAAACAGATATGTTAAATGGCTCTGATTATTTAAGTTCCCCAGAGTTAAAAGAGATCCGTTGCGCAGCCTATGCCCTAGCGCGTTTTTGCAAAGAAGCTCAGGGAAGGCATTATGCTTTGGTTAATTTTAGTGATGATAAAATTTTGAATATTGAAGAGTTATCTTTATCAGAAGAAGAGATTAAAGATTTTAAGGAAAAAGGGAGAGGATGGCAGGCTGTACCAGTTAATAATGGGAAGGTTGAGATAAACAAACAATACTCAGATCCTTATCAGGCGGCAATAACCCTATATTTTGGGCTTTGGAAACAAGGGAAGTTGAATGAAGAAGAAATGAATAAAAATCTGGAAAAAGTTACAACAACCCCGGAGTCTACACAAGCAAACTATATGGAATTTTTAGGAATTGTTAAAAGTAAAGGATCGGATATCAGCACCATGACCGGTACCTATAACTTGATTGTTGGCATGATGAATGTCTTGGGGATTAAGGTTGACCGGAAAGGGTTTAATGAATTACTGGTAAGATATATAGATAAGGGATTGTTAGATAATAAAGCTTTTATGAGTTTACTCGCAGATTATGGGTTAACGGAAAATAATAGATATAAGTATACTGATGCAAAAGATGAAGTGGCAACAATTAGAAATGATATGATTAAAGGAGTTGCAACTGTAAATGATGCTTTTGCAGAGATTGGGAAGGGATCTTCTGAAAATTACGTGATTATCCCAGAAGCAGGAGGTATTGACCAGTCTCAATTAGAAAGTGATTTGGTTAGGCAGTTAACTATCGTGAATAAAAATAATAAAACAGGTTCAAATTATCGATACATAACCCATGATTCTTTTGGCCGCTGGTTTATTCATGAATGGGATGCAGGCAGTAGCCAATTTAAAGAGCCAAAACAAATAGACTTTGAAAATAAAAATGTTACGCAGGAAGTTAAAAGAATTCTTCTTGAAGATGGAGCAAAAACAGTTATTCTGGGTAATAGCGGTGATATATTCGGCCTAGATTTAAAGGCAGATGCAAAGACTAAATTTATTGATATTATGGATGAGAATACCTTGTTGACTGATGCTTTGCAGGGATTCGGCCGGATGCGTGGATATCCAGAAAATGGTAAGAATCAATGGAATAAGCGGACAATTTATGTAGTGGGAGAACAGAAAACTATTACCGCAGAAGATTTATTTAAGATGCTTATTAGAAACGAAAATAGAGAGGTTAAAAAGATTACTTTAGAAGTAGTTGATGATTCGATTAAGCACGCTGCGGTTAGATTATTTAAAGCCATGCAGAAAAATGCGATAAATTCCATAGAGTTGCCAGGGGGCAATCGTTTATTAGGAGATATTTTTTACGTGCTTTGCTATCGTATGTCCGGCAGTTCTCTGGCGGGAATTTTAGCGAGTTCTTATGTCCGGGGAGCAGCTAATGCTGCGCAGCTAAAAAATATCAACCCAGAGATGTTTTCAGAGGCCCTGATGATCGAGAGAAAATTGATTGATGATTTTTGGAACAGTACTAGTGAAAATCAAGATAACAGCCGCCGTACTCCGCCAAAAACCGAAGAATATCTTGAGAACAGGTTTAAAGATATGATGCAGTATTTTGATAATCTCGTGGCTGATCAGGAATTTATGGGTATGCTTTGTGAAGAAAATAAAGCATTATTAAAAGAATTTGTTACAGAAAGTAAAAAAATGTTTAATGCCCAAGGAGAGGCGAACATCCAATTTTTAGCCAGCAATGAAAATGATGCAACTGAACAGAAACAGGAACATGTAAGAGGGCATCGCAATCTATATTCTGCGCAGGTTATTGATGTTGAGCAGTTGGCAACTGATCTTTTAATAGATGATGGTTTTAAGGCTACAATTTCTAAAGAGGCTCTTCAAGCGGCCTTAATAAATCTTAGCCCGGCTTCAACACAGGCAGAAATCACGGATGCGTTAAATAATGCAAGGATAACTGATACAGATAATAAGTTAGCGGAAAGAATTGAAGAATCATTAAAAGATCCTAACTATATGCACATTTTAAACTTTAATGATTTGGGTATGATTATAGGAGAGACTATCCAGAGGGAAAAACTCCCGGAACGCGCAATTTTCGGCTACTCCAGAATTTCGCAAACGCAGTTAAAATCAACAAGCGTTGAGAGTTTAAAAAAGGATGTCTTTGCGCAAGAAAAAACAGAAGAAAAAGATGCACAAATTAAATTGATGGAAAATAATTTAATGATTGATTCTAACGGCAGCTTAAACAGTCTGGGGCAGTCCTACATCAATGATCTGTATACTAATATTGATATGTTAAGTGATCAGGAAAAACAATTACTTAATAACAAAATGAATCTAATTGTTATTCCTCCGGATGAAGATGATCGAAAGACATTAAGCACAGGAGAGCTTTGTAGAGCTTTAATTGACCAGGGGTATGTGGATTTAGCTAAGCTGGATAAGAACACCGTAACCATGGTTATGACTGTGGTTCACTTCTCTGCGCTGCTTGGAAAGGACATAGATTTATCATTAGAAGGCATAAAGGAAATCTTAACCTCAGCTGATTCTCAGCAGGCATTACAGAAAACTTTTGTAGACAATGTTGATATGGATAATTTAAGCAAAGAAAGCCAGCAGATATTAAAGAGTCTAGCTAAACAGATAGAGCTAAAGACCGAAATAAAAGCGCAGGAAGAAAAAATAAATAATAAGAAAAAGCAGATGAGCCCAGCAGAGAATTCAATTCAAAAGGCAAAACAATTGGCAATTTTTGCTCCCATGTTAGCAAAATTAAAATTACTAAAGAATAAATTAGAAAAAGAAAACGCTAATAACCAATTAAGACTTGGATCCTTAAAAGAATTAGCATTTAATTTGAATCTTGCAGACCAAGATAATGCAACTTTTATTTTAGCCAAGATTTTTATTGGGCCAGAGATGACCGAAAAGAATTATAAAAATCTAGTATCAAAATATGAGATTTTAAGTGAATTAGCTAAAGGCCAGGGTGAATTGTTTGAGGAAGCGGTAGCGGATTTAACTATTGCGGAATTAAGCAATTTCCAGAATATAAAAGATGAGGCCAAGAAAAATACATTGATGAATTTAATGTTTGGTTACAAGAATAAAGATGAAAAGGACAAACTTAAAGCTAAAATGGAGAATCTGGCTCAAGCTGTAAAGAAGATAAAAATGTCCAAAGCAGAGCAATCAACCATGTTTTTACCTATAATTATTTCGCTCATGCAGGAATTTATGGCTGAGTTTAAAGCAGGTTCATCCTTGTCCGACTCAGAAAAAATTGATCTGATCAACTGGATTGCCGGTACAAATGTTAGCCGGGAAGTTTACGAAAAAGGATTAATTGACAGCCGTATCCAGTCTGCGGATGCTATTGTGCAGCAGTGTATACAAGCAAAACAAAAACCAGTGCAAAAGGAAGAACAAGACAAACCAGCACAAGAGAAAGAAACTCCGGATATTAATAAAGCAATGGGGATTTATAATTCTATTATCAATGATAATAGTGCTAGCCCGGAACAGAAAAATGAGGCAAGGTTACGCATTGCATCAGTTTATGCCAGAGACGACTTAAATGCGGATGTAAGCACCGAAGATAGAAAAGCTAAAGATCCGATTGCTGCCTATGCTGATATTTTAAAACAGCCTGGCCTTACGCCTAATCAGAAAATGCGGGCGCAAGAACGTCTGGGAGATTTGTTTGTTCAGCAGCAGCAATATGACCAGGCAATTGCATGCTATACAGAAATAAATGAATCTTTTACTAAAGATAATCTGCCTGATAACGGAGTTGCTTCGTATAAAATTGCGGATACGTATCGTTTAAAAGCATTAAAGGCAAAGGATGAAAGCAAAACCGAAAATATTGATCGTGAATCTTTAGAACAGGCAGTAATTTTTTATGAGAAAGCTTTAGCTGCTAAAAATTCAAATTTGAATAAAGCTTATTATTTTTTAGGTGAAGCGCACAGGGATCTGGGAAATACAGAAAAGGCAGTTAAAAATTTTACTGCTTTTATTGAAACAGCTAAAGAAAATTTAGGTTCAGGACAAAAAATGTCTGTACATTATCAAAGGGCCTTAGCTTATCAGAAACTTGAAAATCATCAAAAAGCTTGCAATGATTTTTATGCTGCCAAGAAAATAATTGTAAAAATTCTCGAAGACCCATTGCTTGACAAAAGTGAAAAAGAAAATTTAGAGAATATAAATCAATATCTGACAAGCCAGATAGTGATTTATGAAGAATATTATGGCATCAAACCAGAAAAAACTGAATCAATAAAAGAAGAACAGCCAAGAAAACAATCCCCGCAATCAGGAACAGAAAAGATTGATTCAAAGGACGCACAACCTAGTAAATCCCAAGATGCTGTTTCTTTGCAGGATCCAATGAATTGGTCAGAAGTTAAAAATGATAAAAATATTGATAAGAGTCAAATTCAGGTTTTGGTTATTGGTGATGTTCACGGTAATTTAGAAACTTTGAAAGATATATTGATTAGCTCTGGATTTATGAACGAAGATGGTGAATGGACGGGTGGAACAAGAGAATTAGTGCAATTAGGCGATGTTATTGATCGCGGTTTAAATAATTTAGAATGTTATGATCTTTTAGAAAATTTACAAAAGAAAGCTGAAACAGCCGGCGGAAAAGTTGTTAGATTATTAGGTAATCATGAGTTAATGTATATGCAAAATTATCATAATATTAGAAAAAATAGTGCAGAGCGGAATGGAATGGAGACAGGAGAAAAAGGAGATTATTGGAGGGATCGCATTAAAGCTGATGTTTTAAGCGGTAATGTGATTGCAGCTTATCAGGTAGGGGATAAGATTGTGGTTCACGCCGGAGTTCATCCGGATTTATTTGAAGGTGAGATTGCAGAATTAGTTACAGATTTTAACACAAAGCTAGTTCAAACTGTTAAAAATATTGATTATAGTAAGACTAAAGAAGAAAATTTTATAGAAGAAAATTTTAGTGATAAAATTTTTGGAGTAGGGAAAAAACGTTATGGTGATAAAGAATTCGGCGGAATTTTCTGGGTAGATTTTGATGAGGAATTGAGTCAGGGAGATATTGCCAGCCGTGCTCTGCCACAAATTATTGGGCATACTCGTAGAGAAGATCATGAAATTGAGAGATTAGGCAACATAATCAATATTGATGTTGGTATTGCAGAGTATTACGGTAGCGGCAATGATGCCTTGGTTTTCTTAAAATCAGAAACTCCATCAGCTTCGCAAGGCAATGCAATCTTTAATTTAAACTATATTGATAAAAAAGATAGGGATATTAAGCCAGCCGAAGCAACCGGCCGGAAAATTAAAGATCCGCAGACTGGCAAACAAGTATTACAATTAGCGCTTAAAACCGACACTCAGGAAATTATAATCAACATTCCGATAATCAAGCAGATCTCAGAAAAAGAAGCAATAAATAATATGAAGGCTCCGGCTATGGAAGGACTCGATGCTTTGGATAAAGAGATTGAAACCCAAAGAAATGAACTTAAATTAAAAGGATTATCCCCGGAGCAATCAAAAAAAGAAAGTGAAAAACTGGACAAAAAACAAGCAGAAGCTGATTTAATCAGAAAAGCTCTAAATCAAGATGTTAAGATAACAATAATCGCTAAAAATAAAGAGGATATTACGGGTTTTTCAAATCCGGAAGAATTATTCTTATCCGAACCTATTGTTAATTGTGAAAATAAAACTTTTACAGCTATGGGATTGCTTCATGAATCAGGTGAGGCGCGTTTTAATAAACAGGAAAATAAAAATGAATTACCAATTGATGTAAATAGCCACAATCATATGCGCGGTTTAGGTAAAGATCCCCGCGAAGTTATTGATGAGCTTGCGGATATTGATAGTATTAAAAATGCTGATGATTATATTACTAAAGTTAATTTAGGTTTAGAGGAAAAAGGAGCAAGAAAATTAACAAAATCTGAAGAGGGTTTAATCAAGCATAATTTTGAATTAGGCTATACCGGAAAACAAGCAGCTTGGGGAATGCAGGATAAGATTCTCGGCCAGAAAAATAATCAAGACTTCACCAAATTTTTACAGGATAATGCTTCGCATCAAGGATTAATCAGTATTTCCTTGACCATGGATTCGTTTAAAAAAGCATATGAGTTCTTTAGTGAAGGGGATTATACAGAAGCCATTGAGAGCTCTAAACAAGCTATGTCTCGAGCTTTGAAAAATCCGGTATTAAAAGGTGTGGGAGGCATTGCAATCTTGAATTTAGCCGCCAGTTACCATGCAATGGGAGAAAAATATAAAAACCAAGCATCAGAATATGAAAATAAAGCAACGGAATATGAAGATAAAGCAGAAGAATATAAGAACCAAGCATCAGAATATAAGCACAAATCCATAGAATATAACAATAAAGCCCAGGCATTGGTAAAAATTTTCTTAGGAGAAGATTTGACGACTAAAGAACAAAATTCTCTCTCTGCAACAGAAATTAATGATGCTAAGCAAATAGTGGCAAGGCTAGGAGAGGCTGATTTAGCTTTTCAAAAAGAAAATGCAAGGGATTATTTAGCATATGTTCAGAAAGATGGGGTTATCTCAGATAATGAAAATCCGTTAGATTCTGCTGGCTTTAACAGTGTAATTACTTATGTTAAAGATGAAGTTATAAAATCACTGGCTTTAAATGCTGAAATTAAAGAAGATGCGCAAGGCGTTAAGAGATTAGTATTAACTAATGAAAAAGCTGCTAAAGGCCAGGAAGTTGTGGTAACTATAGTTGAGAAAGTTCAAGAAAAAGAAATTGAAGAACTTTTAACAAAATCTGCAGCTAATATTACTGCTAGGAAAGCAGCGGGCATTAATACTCCGGAACTTGCACAAGCAGAAGATATTATTGCGAGTACTGAAGAAAATAAAAAACTAGTATTATTTATCGGAGAAAATTCAGGAAATATTATCATTGTTACAACACAAAAAGAAGTATTTATTTCCCATAATGTTTTTGATAGGGCAGATAATATAGAAACAAAAGCAGCATTGCTCTTAACCGCTCTAACTGGCCAAGGGCTTGATTCTCAGAAAATTGTCAGCGAAGTTTTTGGCAATGAAACTAGTGCAAAACTGGATAAAGCTATAAATGAGGCAAAAACCAGCCAGGAACCAACATTAGAATTTATCAAAAAGATAGAAATTGATATATCTCAGGAAGAAGCTGCAAAAATAATTAACGGAATTCTTGAGAAAGGACTGCCATTAAAATCAGAAAAGGTTAATGCAATGTTTAAACAGGTGCAGGAACAAGGAATGAGTAAAACTTCTTTATAATCCAAGGGTTAGGTATTATAATAAGTTATAACTTATTATTAAGTAATTATTCACTAGGAGGGGGCAATGAAAAAGATAATATGTAACAGTATTACTATGTTCATGATCTGGGCTTTTCTGCTGTCAAATTCAGCGCAGGCTCTAAACAATACTACAAATACAGGCATTCCTGCGGGTATAAAGACTCCGGTTACTCATACTAGTGTAGATGATCTTTTGGATTTTAAAATTCCTGATTCCTGGGGCATTATCAAAGATGCTTATAATTCCGGCTCAGAAAAATTAATCATTAATATCCAGGATGCGCATTGCGATTTCCAGGCACAGCAGAATATCTCTAAAATTCTGGACCGCTTAGCTGCTAACTACCAGCTAAAACTGGTAACTATGGAAGGTGCCTCTGGTAAAGTATCTAACCCGATCCTGGAAAAAATTCCTTATAAAAAAGCAAAAGAAAATACAGCTTTGTATTTAGTTAAAGAAGGTAAATTAACCGGAGCCGAATACCTGGCAATAAACAGCGATTACGGTTTAGAATTATACGGGGTCGAAGACTTAAGCCTTTACCTTAATAATTTAAGGGCATTTGAAGAATCTCAGCCATTTAAAGCAGAAGCCAAGCAATATTTTAAGGCTTTAAAAGATGCCTTGGATAAACTCAAGATTTCCATCTATAATGCAGACCTCCGGGAACTGGATAACCTTGAATATGCGCATGCAGAACACAAGATTTCTTTTGATAAATACGCTGTTGACTTATTTGGTTTAGTTAAAAAACACAATTTGAGTAAAATTAATTATGCTAAATTTTATGAGCTGCAAAAAGTGATTGAAATTGAAGAAAAAGTTGATTTTCAAAAAGCGGATAAAGAACGCACAGAGCTGATCACAAATCTCACCCAGACGATAAATGACAAGGAAAATATAGGCAAACTTGTAGAAAAAAGCCTTAGTTTTAAGAAAGGGCTGATCAACGCGGCTGATTTTACCGAGTTTCTTAAGGACACGGCTTTTTCTTTTAAACTTAACCTGGTTGCTTATCCGAATTTCTGTTTATATGCTGACTATATTATAAAGTATGAAAAAGTGGCGAATGAAGATTTATTTAAAGAAATTGCTAAGATTAAACAGGATTTAAAAAATATTTTATATACGGATGAAGCTCAAAAACAATTTGATGTTTTATCCCGGAATTTGGAAATTCTGATTAAAATGGTTGATTTAAAAATGGTTAATGAGGATATTGAATATTTCTTCGCTCATAAAAGTGAAATAAACAGTGATTCTTTTATTAAATTTATCACGCCGCAAGCCTACAGACACAATCTAACTGTTAATTTGCCGATGGAGTTATCCTATATTGATGTGTATTTACCGGCCTGGGCTAAGTTTTATGAAATAGCTGGGGCGCGGGATATGGCGTTTATTGAAAAAACATTACAGGAAATGGACAAACAAGAAGTTTTCTATTCGGCTTTAGTTACCGGGGGATTCCATACAGAAAAACTTACCAGTATTTTGAAAGAAAAAAATATTTCTTACTTAGTTATTGCTCCCCGCGCTTCGGTTAATGACCAGAATCCTTATATGAATATAATGCAGGGAGGAACAACGCCGGTAGAGAAATTTCTTAAGCAGATGCAAAGCACTTTAGGTATATTTAGAGGTGCAGATGATATATCTCGGAGCCAGTTATCTACTGATGCCCAGGATAGTTTAGAGTCTCAAGCAAAGACAGAACAGGAAGAGCATGTTATTGTTTCTGCGGCTAATATCTTTGAGGCGATTGCAGCGGATTCTCCGTTAAGTACTGATGCAGAGATTGAAGTTCAGGTTAAAGCTGTTTTAATTGAGATTGGAGCAGACCAGGAATTTGTTAACAGTCTTACACTCACCCGAGCAGGAGATAATGTTCTTGTTGCCAGCAGTAAAGGCGCATTGGCTTTTGATTTTAAAGCAGAGCCAGGAACTCCTCAAGTCAGCCTTATTTCAGAACAGGATGCGGTAAAACTTGCAGATGCAAAAACGGAGCAGGCAAAGGGAGTCGGCCCGGTTTCTGTAAGAAGAGGTATGTTTTCTCTAAAAACTCTGCCAAAAGCAACTCCAGATACCTTAAATAATGCTACTGCTGCAATTTTTTCAAAAGAACCTTCAAAACAAAACGTGCAAAAGGCTGTAATTGCTGATGCAATAAACCAGGAAGTAAGCAATGGTAATGTAGATGTAAAAGAGATCAAAATAAGCGTTGTTGCAAAGTTACAGGATAATCCTTTATTTACGGGCGTAGATAATGATTCTCTGGATAGCATGATTGATGATACTTTTAATGCATTAACTAATGCCTCAGAAAATAGATCAACTGCTTCTGTGGTAACCTCAATGGATGATCAGAAATTAACAGGCGTTGTTGTCCAAACCACAGGGGTATCTTCGGAAACTGCCCAGGGTTTAATTACAGAAATTAAGAAAACAGTTAATGATTTATCCCAAGCAGGAAAACCTGTTCAGTCAGAAGAGGTAACCAGAAGTATGCAGAGTAAAGTTAAAAATAAAGAGATTAAGTTAACGGGAGTTCAGGCTGAGCAGGAAAACGAAATTGTAACTGTAGCGGTTAACACGGTTTTTACAGAATCTGCAAAAATAAAAGCTTCCAATAAAGAGATCAGCGAAGGCATTAATAACCTGAACAAAATAGATCTAGTTCAGGCTTTTTCTCTGACTAATCCGGAAAAGGTTGATGTGCTTATTAGCGCAGTAAAATCAGAAGTTAATAATTTAGCGCAGGACGGTAAAGAAATAAAAGCAGAAACAGTAGTTGCTAATCTGCAAGTCAAGGATTTAGGCGTTAATATTACAAAAGCAGACATCGCTCATGCGGTTAATATTGTTTTTGCCAAGGCTGGAGAAGTTCAAGCTGGAAAAGCAGAATTAAATACTGAAGTTAAAAATATGGATAGATCAGCTATGAGTGTCAAGATTCAGGGTGCAGGAATAGATGAACAAAAGGCACAGGTGCTGACAACTGCAATAAATAGAGTAGCTGATAATTATAGCCAAACCGGAACAAAGATAACAGCAGAAGATATAATCACAGCAATTCAGGGCTCAGACTTGGTCCAAAACGGAGTGATTACAAAAGAAGATGTACTGATTGCAGTTAATATAATATTTTCTGATATAGCGCAAGCGAATAGCGGGGATAATCTAACTGTAGTTATAACTAACCAAAATAATACTGCAGATTTTAATCAGGTAGTGAGTGGCTTAGGAGTAGAGAATGCAGGCCAGATAGTAACCAGAACACAAATAGCTGTTACTCAGCTGGCTGATTCCGGTGCTAAGATAGATACAGATAATGTCGCTAATCAAATACAAGAATCATCCGATATTACCCTGGATAAAGAAGAAATTAAAAAGGCAGTAAATGCAGTTTTTGCTAAGGCCGGAGAAATAAACTTAGCTAATCAGGATATGGGTAACAAGATTATAAATACTGATAGAAAAGAACTCGCAATCGCAGTGGCCAGTGTTAATATTGAAAATCCTGAGCAAGCAGTAGATGAAGTACAGACAGCCGTAACTAATCTTTCGGCTCAAGGAGAAAAAATTACCGTGGAAAACGTTTCACAGGAAGTTAAATTACATATTGGTGAAACATTAGGTACAGATGAAGTTGATGTTCGGGTAAATCAAGCAGTTAATGCTGTGTTTGCCAAATCAGTGGAAGTTAATGCTGGATCCAAGGATATCAGCGCAGGTATTGAAAAAGCCGATAAAACTGAGCTGGCTGATAAAGTTAAAGAATCCGGAGTTAAAAATTCTCAGAAAATACAGCTAGCTGCTAAAAAATTATCTGATCAGGGAGTTAAGGTTGATGTTGATTCATTGACGAATACGATTATAGCTGATCCGGAACTTAGTGAAGGATTTAATGAGGCAGAGGTTAGAAGGTCAGTTACTGCAGTGTTTACAAAATCATTAGAAATAGGCACAAACAATGCTCAGATAAAAGATAAATTAAGCAATACCAGCGGAATAGCTTTGGTAAATGCGGTTATCGGTGCTGGTATTGATAGGGAACAGGCAGTAGAAATAACCAATTCAATTTCTAATGCAGTATATAACTTATATGATCAGGGCAAAGAAGTGAATGCTCAGTCTATTGTTCAAGAGCCGGAACTAAAACGTTCTGCGCAGTCTCTTAATATTAGCGCAGATAAATTAGAAGCTGCAGTTAATGCAACCTTAGTTACAGCTTCCGTATCCATCGTAGGAGATATAGGAGATACAGGAGGAATTGTTTCCCAAGAGCAGAGCAAGTTGATGAGTACAGCTATTTCGCAGGCAGATATTAAAACCATACAAGCTCAGCATAATATTGATGAAGGACAAGGATTTCTTTTAGAGGGTGATCAAATAGATAATCAGATATCCAGCAAAGCTCAGGAACTTGGCTTGCCAACGTCAAAGATTGGTTATATCAAAGTAGCTTCAGGAAATTATGAAAACGGTGTTAACGTACAAATTCAGCCAAGCTTGCGCAAAGAAGATGCTGGGCAGGGAAAAGTAGCAATATTTATAAACCCAGAAAGTTTAAAATCTAAAACTAATGGCAACAGGCAGCAAATGGCTATAGCTCAAGCTGATGCAAGTACCTTGACAAACAGTGCGGAGCTGGGCGGAGTGGTTGTTGGTTTTCAAGCTAAACGGGTTTTAAATGATATTGAAGCCATTGCTACTCTGGAAATGGAAGAAACCGGAAAGGATCAAGCAGAGCCGGAAAAAGGAGGAAATTTTATTGTTCTTCCGGAAAGCTTATTGTTTTCTACTAGTTTTGAAAAAAATAAAGAAGGAGATAACATTGTAAAAATCAACGGTGTTGCTTCGAAAGAAATGTGGCAGAATGTAACCAAAAATAATAATGTGATTATTATGAAGGATAACGTTGGCAAAAATAATGAAATGCTTAGTGAAAATGAGATTGTTCAAGTTTTAGGTATTGATTATAATAATGTTACTTTTGTCAGTGCTTTAGATATTGGGGCAATGCAGGGTAAAGAGCCGGGTGCTGTGGGAGAGGTTATTCCTACAAATACATATCAATTTTTAGTGGAGAGCGGGAAAAATATCAGCAATATCTGCTTTGTGCTTCCGGAGAATTCACAAAAGATGCTGAATAATGCAAATAGTCTAAAGAACGATGACTCTGTTAAGGCTACAGTACATTTAACCAAGTATCCGGAAATAACAGAACCAGGCCAGTTTATAGATGTTAATATTTGCTTTGCTGAAGCTGTGCATACAATTATTATGGGTAGTAAAGGCAAGCTGCTTACCCAACAGCAAAAAGACGAATATAAGTCCCTGGTTAAGAGCATTCTCGGAGACCGTCAGCTTATTATTGCTATAGATAATGATTTTGAAAGTTTTATGACCGGGCAATTTGATTCAACCAGCAAGATCAGAACCACTAATCTTAAAGAAGATTTAAAAGTTTACATAGCTTCAGCAACCTATGCCTAATCTAACCATTCCAACACCTACGCGGTGTTAGAATGGTTTATAATAGTTTTTAGATCAAAAATAAAAGTAGGGGGCTTTTAATTCAGCCAATTTATAATTAAAATATTTATTTTTAATACATAATTAACTGTTTTTAAAAGAGTTATGGAAATTTGCGTTTTTATTACTTTGACAAAAAAGCTAATTTACTCTAAAATAACCTTACTAACACCTACGCGGTGTTATAGGTGCTATAGAGTTAAAGTTAAATAAAGGGAGTTTGTAATTTGATGAGAAAAAATGTGTTAAAAAATAATCATGTTTATCATGTATTTTCAAGGAGTATTTTTAAATTTAAAATTTTTAATGACTTAGTTGACTTTGATAGAATGAGAAATTTATTTTGGTATTATCGTAAAGAAAAACCAATACTTAAATACTCTTATTTTTTACAAGTTAATAATAAGGAAAAATTTTACAAAGATTACTTACTAAATAATAAGGAAATAGTGAATATAATTGCTTATTGTATTATGCCGACGCACATTCATTTAATATTGAAACAAACAAAAGATAAAGGTATTTCAATTTTTATGAATAATATTCTTAATAGTTATACGCGCTATTTTAACAGTAAAATTAAACGAAAGGGGCCTCTTTGGGAAAGTAGGTTTAAAAGTGTTAACGTAGATACAGATGAACAGTTAATGCATTTAACAAGATATGTACATTTAAATCCTGTTACAGCACATTTAGTCAATAACCCTGAAGCCTGGAATTATTCTTCATATAAAGAATTTATCAGTATGGAAAATGAAGAGCAACCAATTTGTAAATATAATGATCTATTGGATATTAATCCAAAACAATATGCAGAGTTTGTGCATTCAAATATTGATTATCAGCGACAATTAGCAGATATTAAGGATAAATTATTCGATTAACCATCCTAACACCTACGCGGTGTTAGGATGGTTAATTGGCGGGGAAGCGGAGAATATGGTAAACTTGTAAAACTTTTATGTGTTAATATATATTTAAGGAGGGATTGATGGGAAAAGGGGTAAATTTGAAGCAAAGAATGGGGTTAGAATTAATTTTAGGCATGATTATTGGAATATTAGGGTTTAATGCCTTAATTATTGTACTGCCTATTTATGCCCAGGAAGAAACAGTTATTACTGAAGATATTAACCAGACAGAAAATCAGGAAGAAAGTGATGCTCTGAGTGATTATCCTCAAGAAGATGTATCCATTGATGAAGATCTTGGGGAGGAAGTTAATGTAGAGGTCACTGGGAATGAAGATTTTGATTTTGAGAATTATAATCAGGAAGATACCTTGATAAATGAGGATATTGCTGAGGAAGTTACTGAGGAAGAATCGGCTAAGCCTAAGGATATATTCGACTTGGTGATACCGTCATCCTGGGGAAGTATTAAGGAAATATATAAAGGTAATTCAGAAGAAGTTATTGTGCATATACAGGATGCGCATCGTAATTATGAGGCCCAAACAAATATTGAAAATATTCTTTCTCTTTTAGTTGATGAATACGGTTTAATCGTGGCAGGATTAGAAGCTGGGGTGGGAAAGTTGAATACAGATATTTTTTCCACATTCCCGGATGAAGATATCCGCGTTCAGGCAACTGATTTTTTTGTGCGGGATGGGAGAATGACCGGGGCAGAGGCCCTTGTGACAAAACAGGGATTTGAATACCCCTTGAAATTATACGGGATTGAAGATCCTGACCTATATGCTAATAATTATAAAGCATTACATACGTCTTTACCATTTAAAGAAGAAGCAAAAGGTTATTTTTCTGCTTTAAATTTATATCTTATGCAGATAAAATCAAAAATTTATAATGAGGCATTAAAACAAGTGGATCAAAAGCAAATTGCTTTTGAAACCGGAAACATGCAGTTAAATGACTATGCTTTATTTTTATTAGAGCAAATGGAGGAGCTTAAGATAAAAATTAAAGAGGCGGAAAATTTTAATAGATTGACTAAGGCAATCAAGCTGGAAAAATCAATAGATTTTACTAAAGCCGAAGCAGAAAGAACATCTCTTTTGACTGAACTTACGAACATATTACCGGAAGAGGATATTCGTACGCTTTTAGATAAAGGTATGGCGTATAAAAATGAACGGATCAGCGCCTCGGTATATTTGCAATTTGTAAAAGACTTAGCGCTTAAACATAAGATTGATTTTGAACAGTATAAAAACCTGGATAATTATATAAATTACGCGTTAAATTATGACCAGATTAAAAGTGTAAAATTATTTGATGAGATTGATAGTCTCCAGGATCAAATTAGGCTGGCTTTATATAATGATGAGGTTCAAAAAAAATTAGATCTTTATGTTAAAGGCTTAAAAGTCATGGAGAGGCTGGTTGATATAAAGATGGTTAATAAAGATTTATCTTTTTACAAGGAAAATCAGGAACTTTTAAAAACAGATAATTTTATTGCGTTTATTAAAGAACAGGCCAAGAGTTTAGGTATGAGCGTAAACATATCTCCGGAGATTAGCTACATTGATGTTTATATCCCGGCTTGGGTTGATTTTTATCAGGTAGCAGCTTTGCGTGATCAGGCAATGATTGATAATATAATGAAAATAATTAAGGAAAATCAGCAAAAAATCGGCGCAATGGTAACCGGAGGTTTTCATACCCGGGCTTTAACGGAAATCATGAAACAAAAGGAAATTTCCTACCTGGTGATTACACCAAGAATAACTGAAAATGTCGAAGGCCCTTATTTTGGCATAATTACCGGAACAAGAAAAACAGTGTTGGATAAGCTGGTGGAAGAGCTTGAAAAAACTAGGTCAAACTAAATAAGGAAGGATTAAAAAATATTAATAAGGTATTTAAATCATTAAAAAATAATAAGAATGAAACTGTAAATTATTTAATTACAATAACTTATGAACGCAAAAAAAAAATTAGCTACTATTGTAAAATTTAAAATCATATGGTATACTTTATCAACTTTGCTGTTTTACTTTGGAGGTAACAGTAATAGTTTTAGATAGATTGTTAACTTTTTTAACTAAAAATTTTGTATTAAAAAAAGGGAGGGAAGAAATGAAAAGAACATTTAAAAAGGGAGGAAAAATGGAAAAGGTATTTTATTTTATAATAGGGATGATATTCTTATTTACTAATACCTGTTTAGCCGTAACTGCACCGGTGAAGTTAGCGGATAATATGGATGCAGTACAGCTGTCTCAGACCTTTAAACCGGAAGAAGGAGTTACTGCCGGATTTACAGGCCAGTTTAAAAGTTATGTAGCAAAAAATAAAGATGCTCTGGCGGCAATTTTAGCTGCATTAGCGCAGAGCAAATATAATGAGAAAGAATTAAGTGATCTTTTGCTTATGTATCAGACTAATGCCCAAACTACTGGCACGGCAGAAGAAGTTAAATTTGTAGCACAAACTATAGCAGGATTAACTTCAACTATTTCTATAACAGGTAGTGCGGTGACAATTGAATTACCAGGGGCAAAAGTTACTTTTAATGTAGCAAAAGACGGAAGCACAGTTTCTGAGGTGACATCTACTGTAGACAACATTGAAAATGCTATTGCCAAGGCACTTGCGGAAAAACAAAAAACAGATACTTTTGGTCCTGGTTCTGCTGGATCAGGTGCGATTAATTACAAAAACCCGGACAATACTATATTAGGATTAAATTCTATGGCAGGCACTAATGCATTAGCCCAAGAATTTTCTGCAGAAGAAGCAACCGCAGCACTTAATCAAAAAGCAACAGAGATGAAACAGGAAGGTGCAGATTTAACTGCAGCCGAAGTTGAGGAAGTACTTGAACAGGCTGTTGCGGAAGGCACGATAACAAAAACAACCACAGGGACTTATAAACTTGCCGAAGTAAAACTAACCCAAGAAGAACAAGAAACTGTAAACAAAGCAATTACCGTTCTTATGGATAACTTTAATGCAACTGCGCAAACAACTGATGTTAATTCTATTATCGCAAAAGCCCAGAAGGATCTTGAAGAGGGGAAGCATGTAGCTTATGAACATCAGACAGGATTTATTAAAAAGGCAGATGGTTCCTTAACTTTAAATTATTTGCTTATGCCCTTAATCCCGGTACTGCTTAATGAAAATGTTAAACCAGGCGCAATCAGTTTTTTTAGCGTGCCGAGAGAAGATATTCCGGTAGCCCAGAAATTATTAGTACAGTTAGGGATTGCGGATAAAGTTAACTTATCAGCAGGAAAAGAAGATACACTGGAAGTTAAAGCAGAGGATCTTTCAGTTATATTTGTGGATGCAGCAAATATCGCTAATTTAAAAGACGCTTATTATTTCCAACTGGATAAAGAAGCTTTGAATATTGAAAATTTTGGCAAAGCTTTAAACGCTGTGGATGTATTTTTAGTAGCAGTTTCCCGCGGCATGAAAGGTTTATCACCTGAAGCAGGAAAGTTTGCCGGAAAGATTACCGCTGGCGATCAGATTAATGATATTTCTACTCTTGTTATGGCGGAAGAATCAACCTGGCAAGCAGCAAAAGAAAGTTACGATGTATTTATAAAACTACTCGAATCTCTGGCTTAATACAGTTAGTTTTATATTATATTTCTAAAACAAAAGTTCTTTACAACTAAATCGTTTCAAAAATGGATGGGCGGGTGGGCGAAGACAAATTTGAAATCTTAATATAAATGTCTTCGCTCACCCGTTTTCTATTTTTAAGACGGGAAAAGATCAAGATTAAAGCTGAAAATAATTAATAATTCAAGATTATGAACGGAGTGAAGGATGTCTTGTTTAAATAAATCACATAGATATGTTTATATTTTTACTATAGTAATGTTTTCCTTAATATTACGCAGTGGAAATGCATCAATATCTTGTACTGATTTATTTACTAAAACCAAAATTAAAACGATTTCCTGCCTTAAAAACAAAGATTCAAATTATAATAGAAAACTATTTTATCGCCAAGCAGTGCCTGGACAAACCGGGTTTAGTCAAAAAACTTTTATTTTAAATAATCTAAATAATCTAAAATATAAATTCGCGAGAAAAAATTATGAGTAAAACATCCCGCAAATTTCAATCAATAAACCAGTTAGCAGGTTTTTCAGCCGAGTATTTTTGCAGGAGAAGCAGTATCGTAAGTAATTTCAACACAAGATGAGTGTTAAAGGCGAAAAGGGGAAACAGTCAAAGGGGGCCGCAGGGGTTTATTCAAGAAATAATTGAATAGATCCACACCAATCTTTTAGAGTTTTTCTTCAAGCAGTATAAATTTAATGTTAAATTCCGGATAAAAAGTATAAATTTTTTATAGGAGTCCTGGATATTGTTTAAAAAAACAATAGGAATATTACTTATGCTGTTAATGGTCGCAGCAAATATTTCGGTAGGATGCACAGCAGAATCAGGGAGTTATAAAAGTTTTGCTTTATCTGAGATAAGTACGCTTGCGCCTATTTTAAATATTGAAAAAATAGAGACAGGTAAGTTATTTGATACACTGCCGGATGATTTGGTTAAAAAAGCTGCCGGAGAAATGGCCGAGGCTTTAAGGCTTAAATACAATCAAATAGAAGATTTATTTAGAAAAATTGAAAAAGATATTAACAGTGGTAAACAGTTTAATGAAATAAACCGTGATTTAGAAGATTTATCTGTTTTAGCAGAAGATACGATTAATGAATCTAGAAACAAAAAATACCCAACAGTTTTAATCAGTACGGTTAATGGTAAATATTTTGAATCAGGACAAGCAAAATACGCTATTGCGGATAAACTCAGTTTTGTATTTGGAGTAATTGATATAGTCCAATATGAAAAAAGTTTAGGTTATTTTAAAAATTCTTTAGATAGAATAAAAAATAACTTTAATGATTTTAATAGTGCAATTAAGTTTTTAGAGCAGTTAAAAACAACAAAAAATAAAATAATTTATACTACCTATGATCAGGATACAGACAGGCCAGGGAAAGTAATTGATGTGGTAAAGACGATTTCAGACATTGACTCAAAAATCATGGAAAATATTTATAACGCGTTGAAGATTAAGCCAGAAACTGTGCTGAATGAGAAAGAAAGTGCATTTTTTATTGTGAGTTTTTTAAGAAGAGCAATAGAACAGATAGAATTAGATTTTACATCAATAAGCAAGAAAGAGGTTATCGGGGATGAATTCCAGATGAAGCTTAATAGCATTAAACAGGAAATAAGACATATCAATAATGTGATTACCGACAGTTATGTCTCGGAACGTTTAGGCGTGGCAATTACCGGCTTTAGCCGGGATATTTTTACAGGGAAAATTAAAAAAGAATATGATATTCCCAACTTACTTTACATAATTGATTTAGCTTGTGTGCTTATTTCTGATGTCGTGACAAACAAAGGTTTAAAGCAATGGGAAAGATATATGAATATAGGTATTGCTAAACTCAAAGAAATGCTTGCAGTGTTGGATGCTTTTATTGATACGGAAGCGGAACTTAAAATCCGAGAGATGAGTAAAGGAAAAGGTATTATTGAATTGGATGCAATGCTTTTAAAAGAAAGTAAAGATGATATCGATATAAAAACAGAATTAATATTAAGTGCTTTTTTTGAAAACGAAAAAACAGTTGATTTAAAAAATAATACAGGGATTAAAGAACGCAGGAAATTGATTTTTTCATTTGTAAATTTTATTAAAAATTCCGGCCTCAGGTTTATTGCCAGCTGGGTTGAAAATCCCGATAATTTAAAACCTGGGGATATTATTTTCTTTGAAGATAAAATAGGATTATTTTTACGCCAAGAAGCAGAAGATACAATCATTGTTAGCTGGATGCAAACAAACGGAGTGCAAGATGAAAACAATGAAAACATAAGTTTAAGAGCCAGCCCTATTGAATACTATCAATGTAAAGTATACAATCGCCCGGATGAAAAGGGGTTAAAGTTAGAATCAAACCAAAGAAAAGAAAAACTAGAATTAATCGAAAATTCGATTTAAATTTTACAAAATAAATATCCAGGGAATGGGGGGCAAAGGTAAAAAACTTTATCAAGGAGGGTAGTGATGATCAAAGAAAGGCGTAAATCAGTAAGAGTTAAAACTGAGGATTCCTTTGCCAACTGCCGGTTATTATCTGCAGAGACAGATGGGAAGTTTCATTTTGCGGTCTGGCCGGTGAAGGATATCAGTGAAGGGGGAATATCTATCCAAAGCGAGGATAAAATAGCTAAAGGGGCGCTGGCATTTTTAAACATTGATCTGAATGAACTAATGAAAACAGTCGGGATTATTGGCAAGGTAGTCTGGGATAAAAAAATACGCGCAGGCTATAAATCAGGGCTTTGTTTTTCCTGCTGGCCGCATGAGGAGGATAAAAAGATAGTAGAATCTTTTGTGGAGCAAAAGACAGAGAGAAAAATTATAATCCGGGAAAGTAAAAGTATTTTTTAATGAGTTTAACTATTTTAAAGCATATAAATTAAGGAGAGTTTAGGACAATGCTAAAAAACAGGATGTTTTTTAAACTTATATCAATTATGCTGATCCAGGCATTTTTGCTGTTGCAGAGTACATATGCCGGGGGAATCAGGGAAAATTTAGATTATGAAAAAAATACTTTAGCTCCGGCGCTAATTTTGAACCAACAGGATTTAAAGATTATTTTTACTCCGGAGAGTGAAGAAATAATGGATGGTTTCGAATTTGAAGGAACAGATCATCCATTTAATATGACCCTTAATAAAAAACCTTCGGGGAGTCCAATAAAAGGAGATAATACTGCTTTTTCCGGAGAAGATACTTTAAAGGGAATCCCTCCCCCTGAAGATGGAGAGAATAGTAGTTTAATTGAAAACAGTCAAATTGTGACTTCTGCTTTTGGTAATAATGATCCAGATGAAGGTAAAGATGAATCAGAGGTGCTCCTTCCTTATTTTGATTTAACAAATACTTTAAATCCACTAGCAATGACTCTCACGATCAGGAAAAAGTTTCCTGCCGGAACTCAAAAAATACTCACCGAAATTATTAGAATAGCTTCCGGTTATAATGATGAATATTGGGAAGAAGGATTTACTCAAATTCGTGCGGCAACAGCAGATGATAAAATGGCTGTATTTAGACTGCATAATGATGATAATAATGCTTTGGGAGTGGTAGAGCATGCGATTCCAGACCTAATTAAATTATATGAAACCCCCAGAAAGTTTGAAGAAGTTATTGAAGTGCTTTTAATCCATGAAGGAGGAGTTAGCGGGCATGCAATGCCTTGGCATTATAGACCAGAAGATTTTTCTTTCAAAAAATTTAAAGATACTTTTGAGGATATCTATATTGCAACATTAAGGCTGAATATAAAAGCAGGGAATGCTTATAAAAATTTAGTTAACATACTAAGAAATAGATCAATTCCGCAAATTAAAGACTGGTCTTTTTCGGGTAAAATATTAGTGGAAGCTTTGCTTCTCGCCAATTATAATCCTAATGAACCTGATCCCTGGGGGGTTCGGTGGGTTGAAGCACAGCCGAATATTGGAGTAATGAAACAAAAAGGAGTGCGGGGAGTGGCTTTGATATTATGGTTTATGAGAGAATTCCGTTCTGTCGATTTATCCGGTTATATTGATCTAAATACGCAATTAGAACAGGAATTCCCCCATCTTAAAAAATTTGGCATAACCCCTGATCAGGTAAAAAAAGAAATGGAAAAGATCCAAAAAGAATATAAGGCTGAGAAAAACGAAAAACCTGTATCAGGTTTTATATCTGGAGCCAGTTCCTTAATAAATGTATCAATGTTATTTTTTATTACTACAATATTATTTCAGGGATGCACAGTCAGACAAACAATCACAATGAGTTTGGTAGGAATAATTATTATAAATATTCTTTTAGCGATTATTTTTGCAAGATTATTTTTTGAAACTGCTATAATTAATTTTGTAAAGTTGCTTATTAAAGCATTTAGGGCAGAAGAAAAAAACGTAAGCTTTGGAAAAATGGTCCCGGATAGTAAGCAAATTGATTTATTCAACAGGGCTACAAGCAATGAGAAAATAGAAATTTTAGAACAATTGAAAAAGAAAAGTTTTTTAAAAAAATCTAATATGGCTCCAGAAGTTTTTGAGACTTATTTTGAAGTGGCCTTGAAGGCCGGGAGAGGAAGAGAAAAACTGCGGATTTCCGGAGCAAAGGCAGTCAGGGATTTTGCTGCGGCTAAGTTGATTAGTGAAAATTTCTTAGAACAGGTTCAACCCTATGCTAAGGATGAGAATGTCTGGGTTGCGGCAAATATTATCTATGCTTTAATATTGTATTACGGAGAGGAGAGCCGTAGATTTTTTTCAGAAGAAGCTAATCGTTTACTTGATGCGCAGGGCTTTTTTGAATCAAAATTTAAATCAGCAGATCCAAAAATTCAAGACATAAATGTTTCCATAATTGCTGAGCTGATTGAAACAAAAAGAAAATTGATCAGTAACCAGCCTATAAAAAATAAGCCGGAGAATACCAAAAAAAGAAAAACTTTAAACCCAGACGTTTGTATCAACGCCAAGCAAGAAATACCGATAAATACATTGGTGACTTTAATTGGGTCTTCAATTTAATATTAAAAAATGGTTATAAAAAAAATGGAAGATAATACAGAACGCAGACAATTTAAACGGGTTAAAATCGAAAAAATGGATGCGGATTACAAGATAGTTGATTTTACTTTTTGGGCAGAATACAGAGCCCAAGGGCATAATTTGCTTAATGATATCAGCCTGGGCGGCATATCTTTTAGTGCGAAAAATACATTGCCTAAAGATTCTCTCTTGAATTTAAAGCTTAAAAACGGAGATATGGTAAAAGTCGGGGATATTTTCGGACGGGTTGTACGGATCCGGGAACTTAATAATCAGGACTATGAAATCGGAGTTAATTTTTCCTGGTGGGATGATGAGCAGGATAAAAAAAAACTGCGGAATATTTTAGAAAACATACCTTAAGCAAAACCTGAGCTTTTTGCTTAAAATTAGCTAGAACATCCTTCTAAAAAAGACCTGTTTTAATTGCTTGAAAACCGCTTGCCGATTGTCTTATAATATCTAATATATTTCATTATTTTTTTTAAGGGAAAAGTGCATGATGATCTGGTTTATGAATATTATTTTTTCAAATGTCTGCTTGATTATAACTTGCTGCTTCGGAATTATTATCGGTTATTTATTTTCTGTCCGAAAAAAATATCTGATAAAAAAAATTGAAGATATTACACATAGCGCGACCAATATTCCTATCCAGGGACTGGAAAAGAACGGTACTATTTTTCTCTGGAACCGGGCTTCCGAGATTGTTTACGGCTATCTGCGTAAAGATGCAATTGGCAAAAAAATTACAGATTTGCTTTTAGCTGAAAGTGAAAAACAGGAATTTCTTACCAATATTAAACTGGTTTGTGATACACATAATACCATTGCCCCGCGCCAATGGGAAATGATCTCAAAAAACGGCCAGAAATACACAATGTATTCAACCATGTTTCCCTATAAACAATCCGGCCGGTGCAGTAAAATATTTTGCATCGATGTGGATGTGAGTGATTTAAAAAATCGGGAAAAAGAAATTGAATATTCAAAAGAAAATTATCAGGCAATATTTAACGGTATTGATGAGGCCGTTTATGTTGTCGACCCCCACGATAACCGAATTATTGATGTAAATCAAAAAGGCATGGAACAGATCGGTTATACTAAGGAAGAATTATCTAAAGTTTCTCTTTTAGACTTAAGTTACGGAGATAAGGATGTAATTTTTGAGAAAACAAAAGTATTCACGGCAAAAGCTTTTTATGAAGGATCGCAAAAATTTGAATGGCTTTCTTTAAGCAAACAGGGAAGAATTTTTGAAACGGAAGTAATTTTAAAACGGGAAATTATTAATGAGCGTGACTGTATCTTAGCCACAGTGCGTGATATTAGCAGCCGAAAAAGAATAGAGGAGAATTTGCGGGCTTCGGAAAAGAAATACCAGGATCTTTTGAAAAATTCCCGGTCTTTAATCTTTAGCTTGGATAAAGAAGGGATAATTACCAGCGTGAATTCTGCGGCGAAAAGAATTTTAAAATTTCAAAAATCGGAAATTTTAGGTAAAAATTTTGTTGAGTTTTTAGTTGAGTCAGAAAAAGAAAAAGCGAAAAGCATTTTTAAAGATATCCTTAATGACTCTCAGTGCCGGGATGAAGAGCTGGTCTGTTTAAATAAGAATAAAAAAGAAGTGATTGTTCTTTTAACTGCTTGGGCACAGCTAAATAAAGATACAGAAATTATCGGAGTTAATGGTATTGTTACGGATATCACCCAGCAAAGGATAATTTTAGAACGCATGAAAAAAATGGTGATGCAGATTGTATCCATGCTTTCAGAAACAATTTCTGTTGTGGATCAGTACACAGAAAAGCATTGCAAACGGCTGCAGGATTTATCCGTAGAAATCGGAAAAAAATTAGGCTTGGATAAACAAAGGATTGAGTATTTAAAATTTGCTTCGCTTTTACATGATATTGGAAAAGTTGGCGTGCCCATAAATATTTTACTGAAAAAAGGAAAGCTTGATGATGATGAACGGGAAAAAATTAAAGAACATCCGCAAAAAGGCGCAGATGTTATCCGGCAATTAAGCGGGTTTGAGGAAATCGCCACAATTATCCAACAGCATCAGGAAAGAATTGACGGTAAAGGTTATCCGCAAGGGTTGAAAAAAGAAGAGATTAAAAAAGAGGCAATGATTATCAGTGTAGTGGATGCTTATGATGCCATGACCTCCAACCGTCCGTATCGAAAGGCAATGAGTAAACGTGCTGCAATTAAAGAACTTAAAGCAAACTCCGGTTCGCAATTTGATCCGGAAATAGTTGATTTATTTATTGAAATAATTAACTCAACCCTTGAAAATAATTCCTAGAATAATACCCCATAATCCTTATTTTTAACTTTTCTTGAATTTATCTAACTAATTTAACATTTTTTGTAACTTATTCATTTTTAAATAGTTATAAATTATATATTCTTGTTGAAATTCTTTGGTAATGTCAAATAAATTGTGTAAATTGTTTTAAGAGCTTATCCTGATAGTTAGTGTTCAAACGGAAAAACACTGCATAAATAATGCGCTGAATACTGTCATTGTTGTTAAAACAAGACATAGGCCTAGTGCGGCGT
>JBDRJV010000017.1:0-73503 GCA_043814605.1 Candidatus Omnitrophota bacterium
AAAGGGCTTCGTTAACTGATAAAATAATCGCTTGTGCTTATAATGTGCATAGTAAACTTGGTCCTGGATTTAGCGAAAGTATATATCATAAGGCATTAAAAATAACCTTAAAAGAACAGGGTTTAAAGTATCAAAATGAGAAAAGTTTTGATGTTTGTTTTCAGGGTAAAAACATTGGTAAATGTAGGCTCGATTTAGTCATCGCCGATAAGATTGTAACAGAACTGAAAGCTTTTAGCGGGAATATTCCTGCTGTATTTGAATTACAGGTTTTATCTTATCTAAAAGCATCAGGATATAAAGTTGGACTATTGATAAACTTTGGCAATAAGAGTTGTCAAGTTAGAAGATTAATGGTTTAATCTTCGTAATCTATTGTTAATCGTGGTAATCAGGGATAATCCAATCCAGGAGTGAGGATTATACCAGGAGATAGCTATGGCCGGATATTCTCAGCTGGGAGAATTATTAGTTGAAAAAAAAGTAATTACTCAAGAGCAGTTAGAAATCGCTTTGGCTCGTCAAAAAAAGTCAAACCTTAGAATCGGCGAAGAATTAATTCGTAGTGGATTAGTTAATGAAGAGGCAATATTATCTACCTTGGCTCAAGCGATGAATTTGCCTTTTATTAAAATTAAATCCCTGCCGATTAATCAAGACTTAATCGATAAAATTTCTTCCCGGTTTGTAACACATTTTAATTTTATGCCCTTATATGAAAAGGATAATGTTTTTACATATTGCGGTAAGTGACCCTTTGGATTTATACACGATTGATGAAATAAAACTTATGTTAAAAAAGGAAATAAATATCTCTTTAGCAACCTCCCATGAAATAAACGAAGCCATAAATAAATATTACGGAGTGGGAGCAAAAACTATGGCTCAAATGACCGAAGATTCACAATCCTTAGAAATTAGAAATCAAAAATTAGCAGATGCAGCCGAAAAAACTGACGGAACAGAAGATCCTTCGGTAATTAAGTTTATTGACCAAATTATTCAACAGGCAATTAAAGACCGCGCAACGGATATTCATATTGAGCCCTATGAAAATAATTTAAGAGTACGCTGCCGCATCGACGGTTTACTTTATGATATACCAGTGCCATCAACTATCCATCATTTTCAATCAGCAATCATGATTAGACTGAAGATTATGGCTGATTTAGATATTGCCGAAAAAAGACTTCCGCAAGATGGACGAATTCAGGTGAGAATAAAGGGTGAAGATTATGATTTAAGAATTTCACTTTTACCTACAGCCTACGGGGAAAGCATTGAAATCCGTATTTTATCCCGCAAACAAGTTTTTTTTAGTCTGGAAGAGTTAGGTCTGGATGAAAAGGGGTTAACTCTTCTGAATATAATGATTAAACGTCCGCACGGAATAATTCTGGTTACCGGACCAACCGGATCAGGAAAAACAACCACATTGTATTCCTGTTTAAACCGTATTAATGCGCAGGAGAGAAAAATTATCACAATAGAAGACCCTATTGAATACAAGCTCCATGGTATTACTCAAATGCAGGTTCATCCTAAAATCAATCTTACTTTTGCCAATGGACTGCGGTCAATGCTGCGTCATGATCCGGATATAATGATGGTGGGAGAAATCCGTGACTTAGAGACAGCGGAACTGGCTATCCGAACAGCACTTACCGGACATCTGGTGTTTAGTACTTTACATACAAACGATGCTGCGGGTGCAATTGCTCGTTTATTAGACATGGGGATGGAGCCCTACCTTGTCTCTAGTTCATTAAACTGTATGATTGCACAGCGTTTAGTGAGAGTGATTTGTACACAATGTAAAGAAGCGTTTATTCCGCACGAAGAAATTTTAAATGAATTCGGAGTGCATCGTGATCTTTTTCAAGGCAAAAGTTTTTTTAGGGGACACGGCTGTGAAGAATGTAAATTTACCGGTTATTTAGGCCGGACAGCAATCTTTGAAGTTCTCGATGTCAGTGAAGAGATTAAGGAAATGATTCTGGAACGTACTCCTTCTAATACAATTAAGCATAAAGCAATTAATTTGGGCATGAAGACATTAAGATTATCTGGCCTAGAAAAAGTTATTGCAGGATTAACAACACCCGAAGAAGTAATCCGTGTTACACAGGAAGATGCAAATTAGATGTGAATTTGACTAAATCGGGATTTTTTTTTATTAATTAAATTTAATTAATTAACGTTAAAATTAAATTATGCCAGTTTACACTTATAAAGCTAAGGTAAAACCCCATACTTTTAGAACCGGAACGATTGAAGCAGATAGTGAAAAAGCGGCCGTGACAAAACTGCTGAATTTAAACTATCATCCGGTTGATTTAAAATTAAAAACTGAAGCGAGTTTTAAAAACCTTAAATTTTTTAACAGGATTACCAATAAAGATGTTTATGTATTTTTAAGACAACTATCAAATTTAAGCATTGCGGGATTGCCATTAGTAAAAGCTTTGAATAATATTTATTTACAAAGTTCTAATTTAAAATTTAAAGAAGTAATTTTGAATATTAAAGAAAAAATTCAACGCGGTAAATCTTTCTCTGAAACAATGGATTTTCATAAAGATATTTTTAATTCGCTCGAAATTAATATGATCAAAGCCGCAGAAAGCACAGGAACATTAGCAGAGGTGATTGGGGAAATAGCTGATTTAAGAGAAAAGGATATTGACTTAAAACGTAAAATTCGTTCGGCGCTGGCTTATCCAACTTTGCTTGTATTTGTGGGTTTTATTACTTTATTTGTCCTGACTTCATTTGTTTTACCCAGGTTTACAATTCTTTTTGACGATTTAGGCCAGCAATTACCCTGGATAACCCAGGTTTTACTAGCAATCAGTATATTTTCTCGGGATTATTATTTAGTTATATTTTTTATGTTTTTTACTGGGGTTTATATTATAACTACACAGCTAAAAACAGAAAAAGGTAAAATAAAACTAGACAGTTTTTTATTAAAAATTCCTTTTTTAAGAAATATAATTATAAATTTAGAATCTGCACGTTTTACCCGTACACTGGGAAGTTTAGTGGCAAACGGAGTACCGATAATGAATGCCCTAAAAATTACCGGGGACGTTGCGGTTAATTTAATTTTTAGGCAAGAAATTATGCAGGTACATGCTTTAGTTGCTAAAGGACAGCATATTAGTCATTCTTTACAAAATAGCGAAATATTTGACAGAACTACAATTGATTTAATAGCCGCAGGAGAGGAAAGCGGCAGATTAGAGGAAATGCTTTTTCGTATAGCTGATATGAATGAAAGTGAATTTTCGCAAAAACTAGAGGCTGTTTTATTTCTGCTTGAGCCGATGCTGATTTTAGGTTTAGGAATAATTATCGCTTTAATTGTCATGGCAATATTATTACCGATTTTTCAAATGAATTTTTTAATCCAATAAATGAGGTCAAAATGAAAAAAAAAGCTTTTACGCTGATTGAATTAATGCTGGTTGTAATGATTATTGCTACTCTTGCCGCTTTAGTTATACCCCGCTTGGCTGGCCGCGCTGAGCAAGCTAAAGTAACTGCTGCGCGTGCAGATATTTTTTCTAATATTCCTTTAGCCTTAGACCTTTATGAACTTGATAACAGCAGTTTTCCGACAACGGAACAAGGTCTCATCGGACTTATTGAAAAGCCAAATACTCCGCCGCTGGCCAAAAACTGGAATGGTCCTTATTTAAAGAAAAAACCGATTGATCCCTGGGGTAATCAATACCGTTATCTCAGCCCCGGCATTCATAACTCCCAGGATTACGATTTATATTCTTTAGGTAAAGACGGAACTGAAGGCGGAACTGATGATATTGGTAATTGGGAAGATTAATTAATAATATCTGTTTTATTATTGGGGATAAAGTTGAGATTAATTGCTAATAAAAAAGATGTGAAACTAAAAGGATTTACGTTAATAGAATTACTTTGTGTTCTGATAATAATTTCTGTTTTTTTTACTTTAAGCATGCCTTCCCTGGCAAAATCAGCAAAATTTTTTTATTTTAATAATAAAGTAAAACAAATTCAGGCTCTTTTTGTCTATTTAAGAAAAGTTGCCATTTTAGAAAAAACTGAATATAAATTAATTATTGATTTTGATCAAAGTAGTTTTTTTATTTATGTGCAAAGTAATGAAAATATACCCGGTGAATACCAGCAGATTGAAAAAAATTTATATTCGGGTTTTAAAGACATGAAGGATATCATCTTAAGCAGTTCATTAGAAGTTAATGAAGCTAGAGAATGTTTTTTTAAACCCTCCGGAGAATTAACTGATTTGGAATTAAATATTGATCATTACAGCGGTTTTCGCGCTAAATTGTTAACTAGTCTTAGCGGTGAAATTAAGGTTGAGTTTTTATGAAATTAAAAATCAGAAAAGAAAAAGGATTTATTCTGCTTGAAATTTTAATTTCAATTGTGGTTTTTAGCGCAGGAATTCTCTTTCTGGTCCAATCGCTGTCTATGATTATAAAAAGTAATAAGAAACTAATTGCCAATTCTTATGCTTATAATACTATTGATAATTTACTTAATAGGTTGCAAGTCCAGGGGTTAGAATTAGTAAAAGTATCCGGAAATAATATCGCAGAAAATCTAAATTGGCAAATTAATTTAAACTCTCAGGATGAATGGTTAAAAGAAATTGTTGTCGAAATTTATCCGGATATTAAAATTAATGAAAAGAAATATTCTTTTTCATATATAAGTATTAATCCAGAGATAATACCCAGTAGTTTCTAGCTTGTTTTGTTGACAATTTAATACTCAGGATATAAACTGTATAAAAGTTAAATTAATAAGTAAACGCGGGGAAAATGGCGATACAAGTAGGGATTGGCTCAAATAAAGATATGGAATCATATGCGGCTGGCTCATTTGCGGCAATGCAGGCTTTAGATCGTATGGGCAGTAATGATCCTAACATGGTTTTTTGTTTTGCTTCTTCAAGATTTGATCACCCAGACCTCATCCGCGGCATAAAAAGTGTTATTCCTAATGCTCCATTAGTTGGTTGTACTACTGCCGGCGAAATTACTCAAAACGGCCCGGATAAAAAATCTGTTACCGTCTTAGCTTTAAAATCTGATAATCTATATGCAGCATTAGGAATCGGCAGAAATATTAATAAAAATTCAAGAAGTTCCGGTCAGGAAGTAGCCCGGGATACAATTGTTAAGACTCCCAAAGGAGAAATTCGGCATGCTTTTATGATGCTGCCCGATGGGCTTAACGGAAATGGCGTGGAAATAATTCGCGGGATCCAAGAGGTTTTAGGAACAAGTTTTCCCATTGTCGGAGGCTCTGCCGGTGATGATTTCTTATTTCAAAAAACATTTCAATATTACGAAGAAAATGTTTATGAGAATTCTGTTGTCGGGGTGTTATTCTCCGGGGAAATCAGTGTAGGAATTGGCGCCAGGCATGGCTGGTATCCATTGGGAAAACCACGTATTGTCACAGAAGCTGATCATAACATTATCAAGAAACTTGATGGAAAACCCGCGGCACGGATTTATGAGGATTATTTTGGCAAAAGAGTCGCAGATTTAAAAAATGAACCAATGGCGCGGATGTCGGTAATGTATCCTTTGGGGATGTCTATTCCCGAAGAAGAAGAATGTATTATTCGGAATGCGATGCGAATTAATGAAAAGGGGGAATTAATCTGTGCCGGTGAAGTACCGTGTGGATCGGAAATTCGGGTAATGATGGGTTCAAAAGAAACCGCTTTAAAAGCAGCTAAAAAAGCCGCCGAGGTTGCTCTGAGCGGGCTGCGTAAAAAAGCGGAAATAGTCTTTGTTTTTGATTCTGTTTCCCGCGAACGATTATTTGGGCGAAAATCTAAAGAAGAAATTGAAATTGTTCGAGAAACTTTTGGCAAAGACACCCCGATTATTGGATTTTATACTTACGGAGAGCAGGCTCCTTTAGGCGCTACAGTACATTTGGGGCAGACTTTTTTTCATAATGAAACAATTGTTGTGTTTGCGATTGGAGAATAATTTTTAATGAAAATAAATATCTGGGTTATCTTAATTGTGGGAGCCGCAGTATTAAGTGTAATCATCATTGTCAATAGTACAATTACTAAGCTAATGGGCGGATTTATCTTGCTGGTATTATTAGCCTATTTAGCGGAAGTTTCACGTGAGGAACGTGAACAAATCGCGAAGATGCAAAGAGCGTTAGATAAATTAAGAAATGCCTATAATGAACTTGATGAACAAGCCAAAATTATTATCCGTACTGACCTTGAACTGAACCGCACCCAGGAAGAACTCGATAAAAAAATCAATGGATTGTATACTTTACACGAATTAGGTAAGTTGATCAGCTCAACATTGGATGTACAGCTTTTATTTTCTCAAATCACAGAACCTTTGATTTTAAAACTGGGTTTTGAGAAGACGATGATTTTTTTAAAAGAAAAAAGTGACGAAAATCCCCAATGCAAAGCGGCAATTGGATTTGACCATGAGCATATAAAACAGATTGAACAAGCTAATATCACTGCAGAATTTTTAAAAAATGTATTTGAAAGAGGCAGTTCTGTCTGGGTAAAGAGTGTTGATGGTGCAAGTAATGAGCAGAAAGAATGGCTGAAATTATTTGGTGTCTCTTCATTTGTAATTGTTCCCATGGTAATTAAGGAGCATGTCGAAGGGTATATTTTTGTGGGAAATACGACAACCTATAATTATATATCGGAAGGAGATATTGATTCTCTATTTATTCTTTCTAATCAGCTGGCAATTGCTTTAGAAAATGCCCGCCTTTATGAAGAATTAAAAAAATCACATGATCAATTAGAAATTAGAGTTGAAGAAAGGACAAAAGAGTTAGCCGAAGCAAATAAGCAATTAGTTCGTTTAAATAAAATGAAATCTGACTTTGTTTCTGCGGTCTCCCATGAATTGCGTACTCCGCTAACTTCTATAAAAGGGTATGCATCGATACTAAGTGCCGGCCGGCTGGGGCAAGTGAGCGAAGTGCAGTCAGAAAAATTAGATAAAATCAATAAACATAGTGACGAATTAATAAAATTGGTTAATGATTTATTGGATATTGCCAGAATTGAATCCGGCAAGATCGGCATGAGCATAAAACATGCATCCCTGACAGAAATTATTCGGAGTATTGCGGATTTATTTTTCCCGCAAACTGATGAAAAACATATCGCTTTAAAATTAGAAATGCCTCCGGAACCGATAAAAGTTTGGATGGATCCGAGTCAAATATCGCGTGTGTTTATTAATCTGATCGGTAATGCGATGAAGTTTACACCGGAAAATGGTTCGATCACCATAAAAGTTAAACCCCTCCAGGATTACATAAATATTGCAATTACGGATTCAGGAATTGGTATTTCTGAGGAAGATTTACCGCGATTATTTGATGAGTTTTACCGTGTGGATAATGCGATTAATGCCGAAAAGAAGGGCACGGGATTAGGGTTACCGCTGGTTAAAAAGATTATTGAGGCCCATAAAGGAAAAATATGGGCTACAAGTGAAGTAGGAAAAGGTACTACTTTTCATTTTACTCTCTCTTTACACGAAGTTGAAGATTCTCAATTAAACGTCCATTAAATAGGTGATGTATATAATGCGCAAACAAAAAATACTAATTATTGATGATGAACCAGACATTCGCGATGTTTTAAAAATTACACTGGAATGTGAAGATTTTGAAGTGTATGAGGCACGTGATGGAGTGGAGGGGCTTGAGAAAGTTCATAAAAATTCTCCGGATCTGGTTATTTTAGACTATAAAATGCCCAAGATGAATGGGCATGAAGTCTGTCAAATATTAAAAAAAGATATTCTTTTGAGGCATATGCCCATTATTATGCTTACGGGAAAAGGAGAGACTCAGGATAAAATAAAAGGCATAAATGCTGGGGCGGATGATTATTTGGTTAAACCATTTGACCCGCAGGAGCTGGTTGCGCGTATAAAAATGATTGTACGCAGAAGTACACGTGATTTGGATGCGAATCCATTGAGCCGTTTACCGGGCAATGTAACGATTATGAGCGAACTAGAAGCCGTAATTAACAGCGGTAAAAATTTTGCTGTCTGCTACCTGGATTTAGATAAATTTAAAGCGTTTAATGATACTTACGGTTTTGAACACGGAGATGAGGTAATTCGTGAAACAGCCAGAATTATACTCAGTGTTGTCCAGGAAATTGGGGATAAAGAAGATTTTGTCGGTCATATCGGCGGTGATGACTATGTAATTTTAACTACAATAGAAAAAGCCGAAGAAATTTGTATAAGAATTATCCGCGAATTTGACGAAGTAGCGCCATCTTTTTATAATCAATTAGATAGACAAAGGGGTTTTATCTTAGCGCAAGACAGACAAGGTAATGCCATGCAAATACCGCTAATCTCTGTTTCGATCGGAATTGTTACTAACGAAAATCGGCACATTTCTCATGTTGCCGAAATTGGTGAAATCGGCGCTGAACTCAAAAAAGCAGCCAAAGCTAATTCGGGAAGTAATTTTGTTAAGGATAGCCGCAAAGCAGAATAATATTTATTTTAATGACTGAAATAGCTTTTTTCAAATGCGTATTTGCGCGCTGTTCTCAGACTTATTTTTGCGCCATCTAAAAGATCATGTAATGACTGATCCATTGTTTGCATGCCTTCACGTCCGCCGCTTTCAATCATATTTTTTATTTGAAATGTTTTATTCTCCCGAATAAGATTCCTAATCCCCGTATTTGCAACCATAACTTCACAGGCCAAATATCTTGTATCTCCATCACGCGACGGAACTAAATTTTGGGAAACAACAATATTTATTGCCTCGGCAAATTGAATTCTAATCTGAGCCTGTTGTTCTGCAGGGAAAACATCAATCACCCGGCTCACAGACTGCGCTGCCGAACGGGTATGCAAGGTACCAAATACAAGGTGACCGGTTTCTGCGGCAGTAACTGCATTAGAAATAGTTTCTAAATCACGCATTTCTCCCACTAAAATAACATCGGGATCTTCTCTTAAAGCCGCCCGTAAGGCCTGCGCAAAAGTTTTAGAATCAGTTCCAATCTCTCTTTGATTAATAACACTGCGTTTATGTGTATGCAGATATTCTATGGGATCTTCTAAAGTAATTATATGTGTTTGCCGTTCGTTATTAATTTGATCAATTATCGAAGCTAAGGTTGTGGATTTTCCGCTGCCCGTTGGGCCAGTTACTAAAACCAGCCCTCTTTGTAATTCGCAAGCTTTTCTCACTGAAGCGGGTAAGCCTAAAGTTTCCAGCGGTTTAATCTTTTGCGGAATTTGCCTTAATGCCGCACATATTCCATTACGGTCATGATAAATATTCAACCGGAATCGTGCAGAATTCCCGACTGTGACTCCAAAATCTAGTTCCTGGCCTCTATTATTAAAATCAATTTCCCGGGCCGGAGGAGTAATACTGGTTAAAATTTCCCGGATGTCATTTTCCTGGAGTTTTTCATTACCCAAAGGCATTAGGCTTTCCGCTTTTCTTACCATGGGCGGTAAGCCGACGCATAAATGTAAATCTGAAATTTCTTTTTCCAGTATTTCCTTAAATAAATTTCTATATTTTTCCTGCATACAGGATTGATTATAAAATGAATTTTCAGTCTCGTCAATCAAATAAATTTAATTAATAAAATAATATTGATGTTAAACTTTGATAATGTTAAAATAAATTAACCGAAAAATTAATATTAATAAGAGTATCAAGTAACAACTGTTAATTTTAATCAGTTTTTTATAATCAAGTGAATATAAATAATCATTAAAAATTAATTTTAACTATGTTTTAATTTGCAGTAATTACACAGTCTGAATTGTATGAAAAAAATCACTTTTGGCTTAAGAAGAAAACTGTATTTAGCTAGTATGCTGGTTACGATTATCGGTGCGGTAATCGTATGCTGGTATGTAATAACTTATTATCGGGTAATTATTACAGAAGATTTAGAGAAAAGGGCAATCACCTTAGCTAAAAATCTGGCACATGAATGTATCGGACCGATTATCTTAAAAGATGAAAACACTTTATTAAGTTTGGTTAATAGGATTTTAAAAGAACGTGATATAATTTATACGGCTATTTATGATAAAGACGGAAATATTCTCGTTCAAGGCGGGCCTTTTAATATAGAAAACATTCCTCAGTCAGTTAAGAAAAAATCTTTAATCACCCATGTAAATTTAGTACAAAAATATTTATCCGCTAAGGAAAATTTAATTTATGATATTAGTGTTCCCCTGCATACTGAGGGTTCATTAGAGAACAATGATTCCGAAGACAAGAGCATAGATGAAGAAAGCCTTTTTTTCACAGGTGAAGGAAAAGAAAGTTTTAGTGTAAAAGTAGGATTAGCCAGAATTGGTATTTCTTTTAAAAACAGTAACCAATCAATTATTATTCACCGTAATAAAATTATTTTTATAAACTTAGTGTTATACTGTATTTTTTTAATACTCATGCACTTTATTGTAAATTCAATACTTATGCCGATCAGCCTTTTATTAAAAGGAACTCAGAAAATCGGAGCCGGAGACTTGAACTATAAAGTTAGAATTAAAAGCTCAGATGAAATCGGACAACTGGCTGATTCTTTTAATAAAATGGTAGACAATTTAAATATTTCGACAACATCCATTGAAAACCTTAACAAAGAAATTATGGAGAGAAAATTTGCCGAAGAAAAGCTAAAAGAAGCTTATCAGGAACTGAAAGAAGCCCAGCAGCAGCTTTTACAATCAAGTAAACTTTCCGCTATGGGGCAAATGGCCGCAGGCATATCCCATGAACTTAACCAGCCCTTGACCGGAATTAAAGGGTTTGCACAAATTTTAGCCATGGATTTAGGTAAAGACAGCCCCTATCTTACAGATGTAAATAATATTATTGAACAGGCAAACCGCATGGATAGCATCATTCAAAATGTACGTTTTTTTGCGCGAAAATCAGAATTTAAATTAGAGAAATTAAATGTTAATGATCCGATAAAAAATGCAGTGAACTTACTTCAGGAGCAATTAAAAATACACAGTATCGAATTAATTTCGGAACTTGATCCGGATTTGCCGCAAATTTATGGAGATAATAATCAATTGCAGCAGATATTTTTAAATTTAGTAACTAATGGCCGCGATGCGATTGAGATGGCCCATAAATCTGAACCGGGAAAAATTATTATAAAAAGCCAGCAATGCAAAGAAGATAAATATATTTTAGTTACCTTCGAAGATAATGGCTGTGGAATTCATAAAGAAAATTTGGAAAATATTTTTAATCCTTTTTTTACAACAAAAGCACCGAATGGGGGAATGGGGTTAGGATTATCCATAGTTTATCGAATTGCTGAAAACCATAAGGCAATTATTGACGTTGAAAGTGAACAGGGGGAATTCACTATTTTTAAAATTATTTTCCCCGTTGCAGATGATTATATTGCCTTTGATAAAAAAGCTTGATGATTTTAAATTAAAAAAATTATAAAGATAAGATATTTTCAATTTTTTATGTTTTCTTTTTTAATCATTAAACTTAGGAGAAAATAATTCTATGCCGGATACCTCTAAAGGTATGCTTTTTAATATGATCCTTAAGTTTATCCAACAAAAAGGTAAACCGGAATTAATCCATAAAATCAGCGCACAATTGGATAAACCGCTTAAATATATTGATTTTTTTGATTACCCTGTACAAGAATTAATGCTGATTACTGAAAAAGCCGCTAAAGGTGTTTTCCCGGATAAAAAAATCGAAACAGCGTTATATACTCTCGCCCGAGAAACATTCACTATTTTAGCGCAAACTCCTATCCTGAAAGCAATGCTACCCCGCGCAAAAAGAAATCCGATGAGTGTAGCGCAAAAAATTCCTTTTTTATACAGACAAATCAACTGTTTTGGTAATATTTCAGTAGTTGATGTAAAAGAAAAAAGCTGCCGGATAATTTTTAAAAATTATAAAAGTTTTCCCCATTTACAACAAGGATTTTTACAACAAGCCTGTGATTATTTAGGTTTTATTACTGAAGTCAGTTTAGATATTATTAAGTTTAAAAATAATGGTAACGGGGACATTTTAACTGATTTTGATTTAAGTTTGAAATTAAGTTGATTTTAAATCAGAGGAGGGTTCTGTGGGTAACCGCATAAAGTGGATAGTGTACAAGAACAAACGAATTCTTTTCCACGATTACTCAGGCATTAGAGGGTTTCAGGGTGAAGGGGAGCAATTAGCACAAGAGGTGAATGAGTTTGTAGAGAAATTGACAGAATATAATATTTTAGAATTAGTTGATGTAAGGAATTCATTTGGTGATTTAGAATCAGTAAAAAGGCTTAAAGAAATATCTAAACGATTAAAGCCGCGCATAAAAAAATCTGCAGTAATCGGCGTTAGCGGGATAAAAAAAGTTATTTTAGATGCAATTAATACTTTTTCCGAAAGAAAAATTAAACCGTTTAAAACTGAGGAAGAAGCAAAAGAATGGCTGATTTTGGAAGATTAAATCGTTTTAAAGGTTTATAATATTATAATTTTTGGTTTATACATCCGCGGCCTAAAACCGCGCCCATTTATGGCGCGGATAAAAGGAGGCCGCTTGAGTATTCCACCCCAGGAACCACGGGCTTTAGCCCGTGGGGGTTACATTTCTGGATAATTTCTAAAAAGAAATCGAGAGAATTTTAAATGCCGGCAACAACAAAAGGAATGTTTTTTAATGTGGCTTTTAAACTGATTACGGCAAAAGGTCACGCGGAATTAATAGAAAAAATCAGTAAAAAGCTGGGCAAACCTCTTAAATATATTGATTTTTTTGATTATCCCATAGAGGAATTTATGCTGATTGTCGAAGAGGCGATTAAATATATTTACCCGGATAAAAAATTCGAAGAAGCATTATATATTTTATCCGAAGAATCATTTGACCTGATCATGCAGACCCCGATAATTAAAGCAGTATTATCCGGAGCAAAGAAAAATATGCAAAATATTGCAAAACGCATTCCTTTTATCTATGAACAATTCAATCACTTTGGAAAAATTTCTATTATTGATTTAAAAGAAAAAAACTGTGTGATTGCTTTTAAAAATTATAAAACTTATCCGGAACTGCAGCAGGGTTTTTTACAAAGAACCTTTGATTTTCTAAAGCTTAATCACACTGTAGAACTAAACATCCATAAATTTAAAAATAATGGAAACGGCGATATTACCGCTGATTTTGATATAAGCTTAAAATGGGGTTAATTTTTTATAAAGGGTGGTTTATATGACTAATCGGATAAGGTGGATAGTATATAAAAACAAGCGTATTCTTCTAGTTGATCTTTCTGGGATTAGAGGGTTTAAGGGCGAAGGGGAGCAATTAGCAAAAGCCGCGGCTGATTTTGTGGATAAATTAAGAGAATATGAGCTCATCGAATTAATTGATGTCCGGAATTCATTTGGTGATTTAGAATCAGTGAAAACAATGAAAGAACTATCTAAAAAATTAAAGCCGCACATAAAGAAATCTGCAATCATTGGAGTAAGTGGGATAAAAAAAGTTATTCTCGATGCGATTAATTCTTTTGCCGAAAGAAAGATTAAACCGTTTAATACAGAGGAAGAAGCAAAAGAATGGCTGATTTTAGAAGATTGAATGTTAAAAAATTTTAAAGCATTAAAGGTTTAATAATTATTCGCTGAATTATTTAAATAATAACTATTATGGGGAAGAGATTTTAAATGCCAGAAACAGCAAAAGGTATACTTTTTAATGTAAATTTAAAATTCATTAAAAATAAGAATAAACCAGAATTACTGGAAAAAATCAGTAAAAAGCTGGGCAAACCGCTTAAATATATTGATTTTTTTGATTATCCTGCCCAGGAATTATTGGTTATTGTTGAGGAAATTGCTAAAAATATTTTTCCCCATAAAAAAACTGACGAAGTTTACTATTTATTAGCACAGGAAAACTTTGCCACTCTTGCGCAAACACCGATTCTAAAAGCAATGCTGCCTCGCGCAAAAAAAAATCCGCGGATTATTGCGCCAAAAATTCCGTTTTTATATAAGCAAATTTACCGCTTCGGAGAAATTTCTGTGGTTGACCTAGAAGAAAAAAGCTGCCGTATAGTTTTTAAAAATTATGTTAGTTTGCCGCAGTTACAACAGGGTTTTTTGCAAAAAGTTTCTGATGTATTAGGGTTTAATCATAAAGTAGGCTTAAATATCCACAAATTTATAAATAATGGTAACGGAGACATAAAAGCAGATTTTGATTTAACCCTTCGCTGGGATTAAAAATACTTAATTATAAGGAGTAATAAAGTTTTATGAGTAACCGCATACGCTGGATTGATTATAAGGGAAAAAAAATACTTGTGCACGATTATTCTGAACTTAAAGGATTTAATAGGGGGGGAGAACAAGTTTTAAATGAAGTGTCTAATTTCATTGATAAATTAACTGAGAATAATATACTCGAATTAATTGATGTGAGAAATTCTTATGGCGATTTAGACTCAATAAAAAAAATGAAGGAAATGTCCAAAAAAATGCAGCCGCATGTAAAGAAATGTGCAATAATCGGGGTGACGGGTGTAAAAAAAGTTCTTTTAGATACAATTAATGTTTTTTCCCAGCGCCAGATTAAACCGTTTGCCACAGAAGAGGAAGCCAAAGAATGGCTGGTGGCTGAGGATTAGATATGAGGAATAAAATTTATTCAAGGTTAAAACTCTTAGGAAATAAAGAATATTGGATAAAAATATTTATGTTTGGATTTCCTTATTTTCTTATTGTTGATGCATTAAAAGTTATTTTAATTAATATTCTGCTCATAACTCGTGGAATGTCAACTTACTTGGCTCACTCTACTTCAATGTTTTTATTGATTGGAGATATGGGATTATCTATTGGTTTAACTTTTGCAGCGTTGCTTGTTTTATGTGGAAGTATCGGTTTAATACTGAAAAAGAACTGGGCCAGGGGTTATATGTTTATAATATTCCTACATTATTGCATTTTCCAGATATTATTTATACTGTATGCTTCAGGTAATATGTCTTCCTCTTTAATCGAAATGATTCCGGCAACCATTATTTATATGCTAATAATTTATGTTTATACTCGTCCTAAAGTAAGGGAGCGGTTTAAATGATAAAAATGGAGGTGAGGAGATGAAGGAGAAAGAAATAGGTGTTATAAATCATTACTTTAATAAACTTTCTGTAGGAATTATTGAATTAAAGGGCTCTTTAAAAGTAGGAGACACTATCCATATAAAGGGGGCTCACGATGATTTCAGCCAAACGATTGATTCTATGCAAATAGAACATGAAACAGTTGAATCTGCTAAAAAAGGTGAATTTGTGGGTATCAAGGTTGTGCAGCAAGTTCATGTCAACGATAAGGTATTTTTAGTTGCAGAATAATATAGCGGTTGGAATATTACCATACAATTTTATTAAGGGGATAGTCTTATAGCTATCCCTTTTTTATTGACTAAATGTAAAGATAGGAGTATGATTCTTATATTAAATAATTACAAAAATAACTAAAAAAAGGAGGGTTAAAATGGAAGGACAGGAAAGTAAGCATGACCGTTTTAAAAGATTAGCCAGTAAAAGGGTTCAGAATGCCATTAAGAAAATAGAGATCATTGGTAATCTTGCCTCACCGGGGTATGAGTATTCAGAAGAAGATGTAGAAAAAATCACAAGCTCACTTCAAGCAACTCTTGATCAGGTTAAAAACGCTTTTTCAAAAAGAAAGCCAAAAGTTCAGAACTTTACTTTATAAAACAGATTAAAATCCTGATGATTTTAATCTGTTTTTTGATTAAACATAAGTACAAACTCTGTAAATAAATTACAGAGTTTTTGTACTTTTATAAGGTTTTATGAATTTTGATAATTTTTGATGTAAATAGACATCTATATGGACACCAGGTAGATGGGGCTACAGAGAATCTAACCCCAGTGGGCATATGAGACTTTTATCTTACATTAGTTCAATAAATACTTGACAATTTATTAAAATATGAGGAAGAAGTGGCGAAAATAGCGGCGGAGAACGAGTAGATATGAAACAATGGCGGAAGAAAAATAAAAGAGGAGATTTAAGATAGAAAGGGGCTATGCTGCCCCTTGAAGATAAATGAAGCGCAAAGCACCCTTGCCTAAACATTGCAAATTATCTAATGATAATTTGCTACTAGGCTACGGGCATAAATTAGAACTTATTACTTATGTCACTTTGTTCCATAAGCAATGTTCTCATTTAGAAAACAGCCCTGGGAAACAGCGATGATTTTCTAATGGTTTACTCACTACGACTTCGCTGCCAATTCGGCAGTCCTGCCTCAATGGCGTTCGTCCTGGCTGCATCTTCGTTCCTAAACCAAAGAAAATTACCTGTCTCGCCGTGTTTGTGGCGGATATCGCTTGGTTTCAAAAGGGGATTAACAAAAGTTAAACCCTTTTAGTATACTTGATAACAATAATGAAACATGGTATACTTTAATATTCAAACCTGTATAAAATAATATAATTAATTGAAAATAAAAGAGTTATGATTAAAATTCGGATATTTAAAAGAGTTGTATCTATGATCTTACTGCAAGCCTTTTTGTTCGGGGCAGTTAGGTCAATCTATGTCTATGCTCAGGAACAGTCAATACTGAGTCCTCGAATAAGTTTGGGCCAGCCTGACTTGCAAACAGCAATGACCGAAAAAATGTCTTTAGCGCACTTTCCACCGTTAGATATTAGAGGAATAATAAAAGTAGGAAGAGGAGCAATAATATCAAAATCTTTGGTGACTAAAGAGGATCAAGCGTCCCAAGTTTTTTTTAAGAAAGCTTTACAGGGACTAGAACAGATCGAAACGATACAATGGTTTATAAATTTAAGATGTGTTCTTAGATGCGATCACTGCTACTTAACACCAGAGCAGAAGAAAATGCCTCCTACCTCTTATCAGCAAGTATTAGATATTAGTAAAAAGATCAATAAACTCCCTGGGATTAAAGGAGTGGTAATTAACGGAGGGGAACCTTTTGCTAACCTTAAATTGATATATTTAGCATTAAAGGAATTAAAAGTACCAAAAATAGGCCTTATGACTAGTGGTTTTTGGGCGAAAACACCTTTTATTACCAGTCGTGTTCTTGAAAATATAGTTAACGCTGCGGGAGATAAACACTTAGTTCTACAAGTTAGTGTTAACGAATTTATTATGAAACAAAGAACCAAAAATAAAAAGCTTGGGTTTACTTTAGATAACTGGGTTAATATTATTAGGACTGTTGATGAACAATATTCTAAGAAAATTACTTTAGTGATTACATCTTTCTATAATGATCCAATATTCAATCAGTTAAAAAAGAAAATAGAGGACGAGGGTCTTAAAATGCCTGAAGTCCGCAGATCAATAATGGAGTTTATTGGGCCAGCAGGAACCAACTTAGAGCGCAATGAATATAAGCAATGGGTTAATGTAGATAGCGCAGACATTTTTGTCCACAATAAATCTTTAGCAATCTATCCAGATGGGAAAGTAACTGTCGCTGCAGAGTTTTTAGGAGTATTAGAGGCAGGGAATATTTGTAAGCAGGGATTCCCAGACATTATTGATAATATTAATAAAGATTCATTATTCTACTTTGTTTTAACCAAGAAGGAACCAGCCAGACAATTATTAAGGATGGCTGCTCATTTTAACCCTGAGCTTGTAAATAAATGTAGCGATGAAATACTAGATGCTCCTAAAATTAGATTGCTGTTAGAAGATCCTATATTGAGATATTGTCTTAGAAAATTGGTGATTTGGAAGCTCTATAATGAACATGAACTTTTATTCATTGATGAAGATATGAAAAAATATGTCAACAAGCCTATTAGTGAGTTTATGTTGGAATTGGATAGAGAATACACTGGTCAAAAACAAGAAAAAGGAGAAGACGTAACCATAGTTAGTCTAAAAGATAAAATAATTATAGATTGGTTTGATATTTCTAATCCAGCCACAGATTGGAAGAAAATATTTGGTAACAATAACAATCCCCAGGAACTTATAATTGGAAGTCTTTCGAGGTCTATGATCAAAGAAGCCCAAAAAAATCTTGCCAAGAATTATATCTGGGTTCAAACAATAAATCCTGCAGATACTACATATTTTATTGAGAAAGAAATTAGAGAAAAAAACATTCAAAATGTCCGGTTAATCGATGCAGACATAAGAACGGCTATCCAGTCGATGTTTACCTTCGAGCAGATTTCTAATCTTTATGTATATTATACAGGAGCTGACAAACGGATAGAAGAGTTTGAACGGCAAAAGTCAGGAGGAATGTATTATTCTGCTGATCCATATCTGCGGCATTTATATATAGAGATGCAGCAATCAGAATTGCAATATCCACCAAAAGGCTATTGGTTGGATTTTAGACAAGAAGGTTTATTACAGCGATTTTTAACCGTCATAAAAACAGGAGGTGTTTGTCATATCAGCAGCTGTGTTAGTGACTACATCGCTAGTGTTACCCGTATGATTGATTCTCATAAAATGGACATTCAGACTTTTGATAAGCCTAGTATGTTACCGGAAATAGGAGTCAACATAACTAATTATCTGGGGATTAGGAAAATACTACCTCTGAGTCCAAGTTGCTTAACGACCGCGAATGTTTCGATTCCTCAATTAAGAGCGAACCCCGCTGGGACTTATCAATCGAAAATTATACAGAGTAGTATATAGGAACGAAAAAGAAGTTAACTTCAGCAATATATAAACATATCAAGGGGTAGTATTCGGGCTATCCCTTTTTTATTGACTTAACTAGTAGCATAAGACTCCGAACCATCAGAGAGATAGTTAGTTGACTTTTCTTGCCAAAAACTTTAAACTAATTGTAATATTTTAATTTAACATTTATCATTCGTAATTTATAATTTGTCACTTGTCATTTGCCCCAAATGATGCAACATCTTTAGAGAAATCTTCGGGGGCCCGAAGAAAAACTTCTCTGGATATCCACATTCGGGATAATTTGTAATTCCCTCCAAAGGAGGGCGTGGGGTCATGGCGCAGTTGGGAGCGCGCCTCGTTCGCAACGAGGAGGTCGGGGGTTCGAATCCCCCTGACTCCACCAAAAAAAATAAACCCTCGACCTCAAAAAGGGGATTTTAAGGGGAAAGATTGTTTCCCCTTATCAGGGTATTAGAACTTCTTTGCGGAAGGAAAAGGACCAGTCCCGGCATAGGCGGGACGATAGGGGAAAACCTTAAGGGTTGTCCCCTATAGAGCGAATAAAATGAGCGATGAGGGCGGGGTTCGAATCCCCCTGACTCCACCAAAAATGAGCAGAAGGCTTACGCAACCAAAGGGAGCGTAAGCCTTTTTGCGAATTTATATAGAGGAAGCTTTTGCAACGAGATGACTCCAATGCTCATTTTTAGTGTCCGTAGGGGAAAACGTAGTTTTCCCCTTTCGGCGCTCACCATCCTCATGGGGCTCGCTGTCACCCCTTTCCCAGAGGACTATTGCTTTTCAAGGAAAGGGAAGAGTCTTATCCTCCCTTTCCTTGGTAACCATACCTACCTAAAAAGGTGTCGACTTCGTCGACCAATAATTAAAAAAATTTTAAAAAATATTTAACGATAACCCAAGTTAGTATCCTATTTTTAAGCGATGCTATTGATTAAAGTTGAAGAAATATGTTATAATAAAAGCTATGAAAAATAATAAATTATATAAAATAAAAGTCTTCCTGGTTTTACTAACTGTGAGTATTTTATTTGGGTTGTGTATTAAAAATGTCTACGCTGAGGTTAATGTAGGTGCAACCCGTGAGGAAATCATTGCAACTTTCGGACAACCTACAGGAACCATGAACAGCGGGGATGAAGAAATATTAACTTATCCCGGAGGATTAATTGTTTTACGTGATGGAGTTGTTCAAAGTATGGATGATAAATTTAGCGAACGCTTAGCAGCACGGAAAAAAGAAAATGAATTTGAACAAAAACAGAAAAAAAACGGGTTTATACAGTATTTGGGCCAATGGGTTACCCCGCAAAAGAAAAAGAATATTGAAGTAAATAAAAAGTTGGAAAAGAAAATTTTTGTCTATTCACAGGGAGGGCAGGAAATTGCAATAAATGAGTTACTTGTGCCGGATAAAATTACCATTGTGGATTTTTATGCTGACTGGTGCGGGCCTTGTAAAGCCATGGGGCCTAAACTGGAAAAACTGGCACTCTCTGATCCTGATGTTTATTTAAGAAAAGTTAATATTATAAAATGGGGCACCCCGGTTACAAAACAGCATCGGATCAGGGCCATTCCGGATGTACGCGTATTTACACGCAAAGGATATTTACTGGGTAAACCAACACACAGCATTCAGGAAGTGGAGCAGTTCGTTAAAGAGGCAAAAGATATCCGTTGATATTTAACTTTAATTTTTTTTATGAAAAAACCCGCACGCCCCTCAGATCATGACTTTTGGTTTATTGCCCGCATCCGAAAAGAAAATTCCCAAAAAAAACTTAATAAACGCCAGCAAAAAATTTTATCAAAAGTTCGACTTTGGGAGAAATTTAACGGGGCACTGGACCAAAAAAAATGGAACTTTTAACTAACCACTTATCTTACGGCTAAAAAAATGGAGCAGAAAATACTAAAATTCCCAAAAAATTTTTACTGGGGGGCAAGCACCTCCGCGCATCAAGTTGAAGGCTGCAATAAAAATGACTGGTCGTTATGGGAAAAAACCCGTGCTTCAAAACTGGCCCAAAAAGCTAAAAACAATTATGCCTATCTTAGCGATATTTGGCCGCATATAAAAGATCAGGCGGAAAAAGAGCAAAATTATATTTCCGGGCTGGCAATTGATCATTATCATAAATACTGTGAAGATTTTGAACTCGCCAAATCATTAGGACTTAATGCCTACAGGTTCTCTTTGGAATGGTCAAGGATCCAGCCTCAACCAGATTATTTTGATCAAGCTGCAATAACACACTACCGGCAAATATTAATAAAATTAAAACAATTAGGTATTGAGCCGTTTGTTTGTCTTTGGCACTGGCCGCTGCCTGTTTGGATCAGCGAAAAAGGCGGCTGGCAACATCCCAAAACACTGGAATATTTTCAAAAATATGTGGAATTAATTTCCTCTGAATTTAAAATTGAGGTTAGATACTGGGTTACGCTTAATGAACCGGTTATCTATAGTTATGAGTCATATTTTAAAGGTATTTGGCCTCCGGAGAAAAAAGGGTTGTTAAAATTTTTCCGAATCGTGAAAAAGCTAATAAAAGCACATAAATTTAGTTATGCCGTAATTAAAAAAAATATTCCGGAAGCAAAAATTGGGATTGCTAAAAATAATATCCATTTTGAAGCTAAACATAATTTTTTTATAAATATTTTGATTAAAAAAATACTGGATTGGGGATGGAATAATTATTTTTTGCAAAAAATAAAAAACCATCAGGATTTTATTGGACTCAACCACTATTTTCATAATTTAATCGATTGGGGACTAGATAAAAACGAAAATAAAATTGTCTCGGATTTAGGCTGGGAGTTGTATCCGGAAAGTATTTTTTATGTTTTAAGTGACTTGAAAAAATTTAAAAAACCAGTTTATATTTTAGAAAATGGTTTAGCGGATTTAAAAGATGAAAAAAGAAAGTGGTTTATCAAAGAAACTCTTCAGTCTGTGTATAAAGCTATTGATTCCGGAGTTGATGTGCAGGGTTATTTTCATTGGTCATTATTAGACAACTTTGAATGGGATAAGGGCTTTTGGCCAAGATTCGGATTGATTGAGGTCTTATACCCTAGCCTGGAAAGGAAAATAAGGCAGAGTGCTTTTTATTATGCTGAGATTATTAAGCAAAACGGGCTAGTCGTTGAATAGTAATTACTAACCGAAATCAAATTGATTTAATATGTTGATTATGCTAAACTAGGCTTAATAATAAAGTTATCCGTAAGAAAGTGATGAGGAAAAATGAGTTTACCGAAAGAAAGAATGATCCTAGGCATAATCTTAACAATTATCGGCGGAACAATACTAATTACCAGCTTAGTTTTTGGAATAATTAAGCTTGCTAACGGCCGTTACGAAGACATAAACATTTTCTCGGCAAGATTAACCGCACAAAATAAAAAAATTAATGCCGGTACTTTTATTGCGAATGCCAATGAAAGCCTTTCTTTCTGGCTGAAAGTTCCGGATCGACGTATTGAAAATCGCGATTTTCTGCTTTCGGTGAGCATTGAGGATCAAAATAACCAGGCTCTGGCTACCTGGATGAACAATTTTTCTTTGGGGTCATTGCGTAACAGTTCCGGTTTCGGACAATATTATGGCTTAGGAACGCATTACTTTCATAACGATTTAGTGGCAAATTTAACTTATAAAATTCAAGGACAGTGGATTGCGCCTTATAAAGGGTATTTGGTTATTCGGAAAACCCGGCCGCTTAAAATCCCGACAAAGCATATTCTTTGCTTTACTTTAGGAATCATAATTATTTTTAGCGGCGTAGGAATCATCATTAAAAATAAAAAAATTCTTCAACAGTGTGATAACCTCGAACAATATCTAAAAAATGGAATTAATCGACAAAAAGTTCAAAAAAAATAAATCAAAATACATAATACAGTGCTTGTTGGCAATCGTTGCTGTTTTTTGTGTATTAATGCTGCTGGATATTAAATCAAATGCCGCAATTATCGCATCTTTAGGAGCGAGTGCTTTTATTGCTTTTACGCAGCCAGATGAACAGCGTTCTCAACCGCGCTTTCTTGTCGGGGGATATATCGTCGGGATTATTTCCGGATGTATCTGTTATGGAATTTCTCAAATCATGCTGATTCAAAACATACATTTTTTTGGTACTTTCCTGATGCTATTTTTTTCTGCTTTTGCTGTAGGATTATCCATGTTTTTAATGGTTATCACCAACACAGAGCATCCGCCGGCAACGGGTTTGGCTTTAGGTCTTTTTCTTAACGGGTGTCAATTCCGTTCGATTATGGTTATTTTAATCGGAATTATCGCGTTATCTATTGTAAAAAAAATACTCAAACCTTTTTTGACAAATTTAATTTAATCTTACCGGTAAGATTAAAAATAATTTTAAAAATTAAAAGGTAGATTTTAGATGAAAGTTACGCGGAGAAAATTTTTAAATATTTGTTTAAATACCGGGGCTTGGCTTGCAACATCTAATATAACTAAATTAACTGCGCAGGAAAAATTAAAAGAGTCGCAATATTATCTTGTAAAAGATAATCTACAGGTACAATGTATTAAATGCCCCTATCAATGCCTGATAAAAAATCACCAGCGGGGATTTTGCCGGGTGCGGGAAAATCAGGGTGGTAAACTTTATAGCATAACCTATGCTAATCCCTGCGCTGTTCATGTTGATCCAATTGAAAAAAAACCGTTTTTTCATGTTTTACCTGGCTCTCAATCATACTCCATAGCAACAGTGGGCTGTAACCTAAGATGTAAATTTTGCCAGAATTGGCAGATATCTCAGAGTGATCCTGAAGATATTAAAAGCGTTTATCTGGAACCTGAAGACATTGTTGCCGGAGCGAGGCAAACTAAGTGTTTATCCATTGCCTATACATATACGGAACCGACTGTTTTTTATGAATATTGTTTGGACATTTCAAAAATTGCTCAGGGATACGGAATTAAAAATGTAATGCACTCTAATGGTTACATAAACCCGGATCCATTACGAAAATTAGTTAAACATTTAGATGCTGTTAATGTTGATTTAAAATCATTTTCTGATGATTATTACCAAAAAGTTTGTCAAGGCGATTTAACAACAGTAACGAATAGCCTTAAAATCATAAAGCAGGAATTAGGAGTATGGCTGGAGTTAACTAATTTAGTTGTGCCTACACTTAATGATTATCCGGACCAAATTAAAATGATGTGCGATTGGATTGTGCAGGAATTAGGGCAGGAAGTTCCTTTACACTTTTCGCGTTTTTATCCAACATATAAATTAAGCTCGCTCGCACCGACCCCGCTAAGTACTTTAGAAAAAGCTTATCAAATCGCAAAACAAGCCGGACTATACTTTGTTTATATCGGAAATGTACCGGGGCATAAAACAGAAAATACTTATTGTCCAGAATGTTCAAATATATTAATTGAACGTTCTGGATATGTTGTCATTAAAAATTCAATAGGGAAAGGGGTATGCAGCAAATGCAGCAGAAATATACCGGGTATCTGGGCATAAAAAAAAGAAGGATTTTAACGATCTTGTTTTGTTTTACTCTGCTTTTGAATTTCTCAATTTTTAATCTAAGTGCCGCTGAATCCAAACTGATAAAAAAAGCCAATGTCAGCGGAACATTTTACCCGGCTCAAAAACAGGAACTTTCCGATTTAATCGACACTTTTTTAACTCAGACTCCGCAATTAAAACAACCCGGCCAACTCTGCGGCCTAATCAGCCCGCATGCAGGATTAATTTACTCCGGGGCGGTTGCCGGTTACGGTTACAGTTTAATCAGAAATAAAAACTATAAAACAATTATTATTTTAGCGCCCAGCCATTACTTTCCGCTGGAAAAAGCAGCTACTTATCAAAAAGGATCTTTCCGCACACCCTTAGGTGATATCCCGGTTGATGAAGCTTTAATTGAAGAAATTATTACGAAAAACAAAAACATTGTTTACAATCCACAGGTTTTTGAGAGAGAACATTCACTGGAAGTTCAACTGCCATTTTTACAAAAATCTTTAAATAATTTTTCCCTCGTCCCGATTCTTTTGAGTAATCATTCTTTGGATTTATACCGCGAGCTGGCTCAGACATTGGCAGAGGTTATCAAAGAAAAAAATGACATATTAATCATCGCCAGTTCGGATATGTCCCATTTTCATCCCGATGAAAAAGCCAAGGAAATTGATAAACAAACTTTAAAATTAATCAAAAACGGAAAAGCAGAAGAACTGTTTAAGGGCTCAGTTTTGAAAAAAAATGAATTATGCGGTTTGTCCGGGGTCGTAACTTTAATGCTCACAATGGAAAAATTAGATGCAACTCAGATCGAAATTTTGCATTATGCCACGAGTGCGGATACGACAAATTCAGATAAAACAAGGGTTGTAGGATACAGTAGTATTGCTTTCTTTAAGCCACTGAATAAAGATGAAAATAAAAAGGAGAAAAATAAAATGCTGACGCAAGCGCAAAAAAAAGAATTAATAATGCTGGCTAAAGATTCCATCAATCAATATGTAACTAGTAAAACTAAAATTATTCCGAAAACTACGGACATTTTGTTTTTAGAGCCGCGCGGTGCTTTTGTCACCCTACACAAAAATAAGAAACTGCGTGGTTGCATCGGCCGGATTATTGCCGATAAACCTTTAATCAATGTAATTGCCGAAACGGCGGTTGAGGCCGCCACTGGTGATCCCCGTTTTCCCCCGGTTACGAAAAGCGAACTACCTGAGCTAGAACTTGAAATATCTGTACTTTCACCTTTAAAAGAGATTACGAATATTAATGAAATTGAAGTGGGAACACACGGAGTGATCATTCAAAAAGGGTTTAATTCCGGATTGCTCTTACCCCAGGTAGCCACGGAATACGGTTGGGATAGGGAAGAGTTTTTACAACATACCTGCCATAAAGCTGGTCTTGGGCCAAATGCATGGCGAGAAAATGCACAAATTTATATTTTCAGTGCAGAAGTTTTTTCGGAAGAATAGCAGCGTGAGATTATCCCGGTTTTTATCATAATCATTTAAAAATCCCGAATTATGATCAAATTTTAAAAATTGCTTTAAAAATGCAGAAAACTAACCAAAAAATTAAGGTCCTCCATATAATAACCCGAATGATCATTGGCGGGGCACAGGAAAATACTTTAGATACAGTGATTGAATTAGGAAAAAATAAAAATTATGAAGTACAATTATTCTCAGGATACACATCTGGACCAGAAGGCAGTTTAATAAGTAAAGCTGTATCTAATTGCACATTAAAAATCTCTAAATTTTTAATCCGGGATATTAACCCGATTATGGATTTTATCGCTTTAATTCAATTATATTTTTTTATTAAAAAAAATAAATTTGATATTGTTCATACGCACAGTTCAAAAGCAGGCATTTTAGGCAGATTTGCAGCAAAATTAGCAAAAACACCCATAATTATCCATACTGTTCATGGCCTGCCTTTTTTTAAAGCACAAAATAAAATATTAAATAAAATCTACTTATTACTGGAAAAAATTACGGCACGTTTTACGCATAAAATTATTTGCGTCAGCCCCTCGCTTATAGAAGATGCGGTAAGCGCCGGAGTGGGGAAACGGGAAAAATTTGTTAGTGTATATAGCGGTATTGAACTGGAGAAATTTAAAAAAAATGTTAGAGAAAAACAAACGCTCAGAAAAAAACTCGGCTTTTCAGAACATGATATAGTTATTGGCAATTTAAGCCGGCTATTTACTCATAAAGGCCATGAATTTTTACTGCAAGCGGCAAAAATTATCATGCAAAAATATCCGAAGACAAAACTGCTTTTAATCGGTGATGGAATTTTAAGGAATAAATTAAAAATTTTAGCCGGAAACTTGAGGATTGAGAAAAATATTGTGTTTACCGGGTTAATTGTTCCGGGAAAAGTTCCCCAATATTTACAAATTATAGATATTCTTATGCACACATCTTTACATGAAGGGCTGCCTCGCGCCGCAGTTCAAGCATTCGCTTTAGAAATCCCCGTTATTGGCTTTGATATAGACGGAACACGCGATGTTATAAAAAATAATGTGAATGGGTTTCTTATTGCCCCTAAAAATGTGGCCGGTTTAGCCGCGGCAGCTTTAAAACTTATGGAAAATAGAAAACTGGCACAAAGAATGGGCAAGCAGGGGGCTGATTTTGTCCGGGATGTTTTTAATTTAAAAACCATGATTGCTTCCATCGATTTTATCTATCAGGATTTACGATTATGTGGGAAATAGCCTATTACTATATTTTTTTATTTGGATTAATCTGTTCTTATTTATTTGTGCTTTTTTTTAAAAAAATTGCTTTGCGTTTTAATATTGTTGATTTTCCGGATAAGGAACGAAAAACTCACAAGTATCCTATTCCACTTTTAGGCGGCGTAGGCATGTTTATTGCCTATCTGAGCACAATTACAGTTAATTTATTTTTGCTCCTATATTTACATCAACAAAACCTGCTTCCGCAAGAAATTTCTTTACATCTTGCGGGAGTTTTTTCTGTTTTAAGAATTCTCAGTGTCTTGGTCATCTGTACTTTAGCTATGGTAACTGTGGGACTCATTGATGATCTGAGAAAAATATCTGCAAAGTTTAAATTAGTTCTAGAGGTAATTTTATGCTGTATTCTCTTTTTTAACGGAATAAAAATTAGTTTATTTATTGATAATCAAATTTTCCAGGTGGTTTTAACCTTTTTTTGGATAATTGGCATTACCAATGCTTTTAACCTTTTGGATAATATGGACGGATTATGTGCATTAACTGCATTAATCAGCAGCACTATTTTCTTAATCTGGTCATTAATTAGTTCTCAAATTTTTATGGTATTAATACTGGCTTGTTTTTGCGGTGTGCTTTCAGGGTTTTTGTTTTTTAATTTTCCTCCGGCTAAAATATTTATGGGAGATGCGGGAAGCTTATTTATTGGCTTCACTTTAAGCATTTTAACTATTCTTAATACCTATTATTTACCTTCAGCTAAAAAAGCAATTATCGTAATTATGCCGCTGGTAATTATGGCTATTCCCATATTTGATACAATTTCAGTAATTATTATCCGAATTAAAAATAGAAAATCAATTTTTACTGCGGATAAAAATCATTTATCTCACCGCCTGATCAAAAAAGGAATGTCTGAAAAGCAGTCCCTGGCTTTTATTTGTTTAATAAATACTTGTATTGGGCTGGGAGCGCTTATGTTTTTCTGGGTCAAGATGCGCTCGGGCACTCTTATTTTAATTCAAGCAATATGTATTGTCTTGATCATCTTAATTTTCGCGAGGATGAAAAAATGAGTGTTTTGATTTTCTGTCTCTTACTGGTCGGGGTGTGTTTTTGTTGGTTAGTATTTAGAAGACTACCTCAATTAAATACACTCGAACGCATGATTTTAATTTTAACTTTCGCAATATTGTTTTTTAGGCCAATTATGGGAGATGCCTTTTTCACGGGCGTTAATACTTTTTTTTTAATTTCGGTTTTATTCGCCGCGTTATTATTACTGATCAATAAAACAGTAAAATTAAATTCAAAGAAAGCATCGTTAAATAGTGCAGACACCTCTGATTTTTATTTTTTACAAACCTTTGAATTTAACAATTTTTTATTTATCATTACCTTATTCATCGCCTTAAAATTTTCGGCCAGTCTGAACAGCGGATTAAACCAGCTATTAAATTGGTTCATGCTTTTTATATTTTATTTAACTCTAAAGTGTACAATAAATAATAAACAAAATATAAACTGGCTGTTCTTCTGTTTAGGCGCCTCGGCTGTAATGGTCACAAGTTACGGAATATATCAATATGCCTACGGATTTAATATCCTGCGTGAGTTTTTAAAAAACAATTCCGCGCTGATGAATTACAGTCCTGATTTCCTGCGCAGACTTTCTGCAAATACTATTTTTTCCACTTTTGTTTATGCCCCGGCATTTGCTGGCTATTTGAATATGATTTTTTTTAGTTTTTTAGGTTATTTATTTTATTTAAAGGAAAAACCTGATTTAGATAAAAAAGAGAAAGCCGTTTCAATATTTTTAATTATATATTTATTCATAATAATTCCGGTTTTAATTCTTACTGAATCAAAAGGAGGGTGGTTTTCTTTTCTTTTTGCTTTAGCAATCTTCATTCGGCTGGGATTAAGAAACCATCTAAAAGAACTGATCAAAATTTTTATCTTGGCTTTTACGGCAATACTCCTGGTTGGTTTTCTCAGTTTTAGAATTTTTCCTAAAATAAAATTTCCTGAAATTAATAACTTTTTGTTATCGCTTGATGTAAGAATTGAATATTGGAAAGCAGCGATCAATATGATTCTTGAAAAACCCGTTTGGGGGTGGGGACCGGGTTGTTTTAGTTTTATTTATCCCCTGTTTAAAACAAAATTGGCCGAAGAAACAATTATGGCGCATAACAGTTATTTACAGATCTGGGCAGAAGGAGGCATATTTAGTTTTACAATTTTTATCTGGCTGTGGATTAATTTTATCCTGCAAGGCATTAAAATCATCCATAAAACTCTTACCAGCAGATTTATTTTAATCGGACTCTATTGCGCGGTGATTTCTTTTTTAGCCCATAATTTTATTGACTTTGGTTTCTATGAATCGCAAACTGCTTTAATCGCCTATGCACTTGTGGCATTGTTTTTTTTAACAACTAATATTTTTGATCCAAACATAAATAAAGATCTTAAAATTAATAATATTTTTAAAACTAAAGCACTCCTGACTGCGGCAATGTTAATTATTGTTTTTACGCTTTTTTATGCCGGTTTAAAATATAGCGGTGAAATCTATACTTTTAAATTTCATCAGGCAATCAGCAGAAATAAACCCGAACTTGCCCTGGGATTTATCCGCAAAGCCTCAAAACTTGACCCCTTAAACTCTGATTATGTTTTTAAACAAGCATTATTGCAAGAGTCACTTTATTTTAATAAACAAAAAAAACTTTCCTTTAAAAGCAGCAGCCTTCCTGAAATTATTTTATTATATAAAAAAGCGATCCGCCTGAATCCTTATATCGCTTATTACCATTTTCGTTTGGGAGAATTTTTAATGCAAACTGATGCATTAGCAAATAAAGATGAAGCACTTTATCACTATATTCGCGCTAAAGAAATTTACCCGTTAAAACCGTTTTATCATGAACAAATCGCGCGAGTTTATGATATAATAGGCAATAAGGAATTATCAGCTTACGAAAAAAGTATTGCTGAATATCTCCGCCAATTTTACTTTACCGGAACAAAATAAAGAGGAGGGCAATAAATAAACATGTCTAATATACTTGTGATCCACGGTCCAAATTTAAACCTTTTAGGCACTCGCGAACCAGAGATTTATGGCAATGTAACCTTAGAACACATAAATAAAAAAATTAAAGAATGGGCAAAACAAAATAGAGTCGGAATAGAAATTATACAATCAAATCATGAAGGGGATATAGTTGATAAAATTGGGCAGGCTCAGGATTCTTTTGATTTAATTTTAATAAACCCCGCTGCTTATACGCACACAAGCATTGCCATTCGCGATGCAATTAGTGCCATAAAAATTCCTGTCATTGAGGTCCATTTATCTAATATTTACGCACGGGAGGAATTCCGGCATACTTCTGTCACAGCCACTGCTTGTTACGGACAAGTGAGCGGATTTGGCGATTTCAGTTATATTTTAGGTTTAGAAGCAGCTTTAAAAATCATAAAGAATAAAAATGATTGAGCAACGACTTAGTAAAATTAGGGATTTTTTAAAAAAAAATAAAACAGATGCAATCCTTATTAAATCCGCAGCTAATGTAAGATATTTATCCGGATTTACAGGGGATAGCTGCTATTTATTGATTACGCTAAAAAATAATTATTTTTTGGGTGATTTTCGGTATATTCTACAAGCAAATAACCAGTTGGGTCAGATTTTTAAAATTATTAAACTCAGGGTTTCTTTTATTAGCAGTATTAGAAAAATTATTAGGAAAGAAAAAATTATAAAATTAAATTTTGAGTCAGCACAATTTACTTTTGCCCAATACCAGCAAATGTCTTCCGGGTTAAAAAACTTGCCTAAATTTAAATTAATTCCGTTAAAAAATATTGTAGAAAAATTAAGAGAAATTAAATCAGATGCGGAAATAGAAATTATTAGAAAAACACAATCAATAACTAAAAAATCTGTAGCTCAGATTAAATCTTTTATCAAAATTGGCCGAACTGAACTGCAAATTAAACAAAAACTGGAACAAATTCTCATTACCAACGGCTCAGAAGGCTTTGCCTTTGATATAATCGTAGCTTCCGGACCGAATACCGCCATGCCGCATGCTCAATCAACGCAAAGAAAAATCAGGCCAAATGAACCAATTATTATTGATGCGGGGATAATTTTCCAAGGCTATAGATCTGACTTGACAAGAACTTTCTTTTCAGGTAAAATTACGCAATACACGAAGTATAAGAAATATTATAAACTTGTTGCCACAGCACAAGATAGAGCGATAAAATTGATCCGGCCGAATGTTATGATCAGTAAAATTGATCAGGCCGCAAGAAGTGTTTTTAAACAAGCCCGGCTTAATCAATATTTCGGCCATGCTTTGGGACATGGAATCGGGTTGGAAATTCACGAGACTCCGAGTATTTCCCAAAAAAATAAACAACGATTGGTTCCCGGAATGATTTTTACAATTGAGCCAGGATTGTATATACCCAATTTTGGCGGGATTAGGATAGAAGATGTTGTCTTAGTAACAAAAAAAGGATGTGAAATAATATAGCGATGATCAGTGCGAACCAGTTTAAATCAGGTTTAACTATAGAATACGAGGGTCAATTGTTTGCAGTTGTTGAATACCAACATGTGAAACCCGGTAAAGGCGGAGCTTTTGTCCGGACTAAATTAAGAAGTTTAAGAACAAAACGTATAGTGGAAAAAACTTTCCGGCCGGATGAAAAATTTCAAGATGCATTTGTTGAAGAGAAAAAGATGCAATATTTATATTCATCGGCAAATACATATCACTTTATGGATCAAGAAACATTTGAAGAATTTACACTTGATTCTGAAAAACTAGCAGATATTGCAAGTTATCTTAAGGAAAATATGGAGGTTGGCGTTATAATTTACAAACATGAAGTTATTGAAGTAAAACTGCCAATCTTTATTGAATCAAAGATTGAACATACGGAACCGGGAATAAAAGGGGATACTGCCAGGAATTCTTTTAAGCCGGCAACAATTGAAACCGGGGCAATAATTCAAGTCCCTTTATTTATTAATAACGGAGACCGCATAAAAATTGATACTCGAACGGGTGAATATGTAGAACGAGTTTAATCTTTTTAACCGGGATTTTCCTGTAAAGGAGATAGGTATGAATTTAAAAGAAATAAAAGAGATGATATCTTTAATGAATGAAAATAATTTAACAGAATTGGAGTTAGAAAGAGAAGGGCTTAAAATTCGTCTAAAAAGAGGCGGCTCCAGTTCATTGGATGCTTCAAACATTGTGGTCGAACGCATGAATATGCAAGAATTAACGCAAGGCTCCCGCGCGCAAATTATGTCACCAACTGAAAATTCAAATCAGGCAACAACAATTACGGATAACTTTATTGAAATAAAAGCGCCTATGGTGGGAACATTTTACACTGCTCCTTCGCCCGATGCTTCTCCTTTTGTGTCAGTTGGTTCAACGCTTGAGATTGGTCAGGTTGTCTGCATTATTGAAGCAATGAAATTAATGAACGAAATTAAGTCAGAAGTAAAAGGAATCGTGAAAGAAATATTAATAGAAAACGCCGACCCGATTGAATTTGGACAGGTACTGTTTAAAATTGAACCCCTTTAAAAAAATAAATTGACTATATGTTTTCAAAAATTTTGATTGCAAACCGTGGAGAAATTGCCTTAAGAATAATTCGGGCTTGCCGGGAAATGGGTATTCGCACGGTGGCTGTATACTCGGAAGCAGATGCGGATTCTTTGCATGTTCAATTTGCAGATGAAGCGGTTTGTGTGGGCCCAGCATCCAGTACCGCCAGCTATTTAAATATTGCTTCAATTATGAGTGCGGCAGAAATAACCGATGTAGAAGCAATTCATCCCGGATACGGTTTTTTAGCAGAAAATGCTCATTTTGCAGAAATTTGCGAATCATGCCATATTACTTTCATTGGCCCGAGTCCTGAAAATATTCGACTGATGGGAGATAAAATGGAAGCAAAAGCAACTATGCGTAAAGCTGGTATTCCAATTATCCCGGGATCCGGAGATATCTTAACAAACAAAGAGGAAGCAATAAAAATTGCTAACAAAATTAGATATCCGGTCATTGTTAAGGCATCGAGCGGCGGAGGTGGACGCGGGATGCGTGTGGCTCATAATGATGTACGCTTAGCCAGCTCTATTATTACCGCGCAAACTGAAGCCGAAGCAAGCTTTGGCAATCCTAATGTTTATTTAGAAAAATATTTTGAAAAACCGCGTCATATTGAGGTTCAAATATTAGCGGATAAGTTTAATCATGTGGTGCATTTAGGGGAGAGAGATTGTACGATACAAAGACGGCATCAAAAACTGATTGAAGAAACCCCCTCACCGGCTATTGATGCTAAAATCAGGCGTAAAATAACTGATGCCGCAGTGCGTGCTGCACGTGCGGTCAACTACACTAATGCCGGAACTATTGAATTTTTACTGGATACTGACGAAAGATTCTACTTTATGGAAATGAATACACGCATTCAGGTTGAACACACAGTTTCAGAAATGGTATCCGGGATTGATTTAATCAAAGAGCAAATTAAAATTGCCGCAGGAGAAAAACTGAAATTATCTCAGGATGAGATTAAACTAGAAGGTGCATCTATTGAATGCCGGATTAATGCTGAAGATCCGGATAATAATTTCATGCCTTGCCCGGGTGTAATTGAAAATTTACACATGCCTGGCGGCCGCGGCATTAGGATAGATTCACATGTTTACAGCGGGTATAAAATACCGCCTTATTATGATTCAATGATTGCTAAATTAATTGTCCACGGAAAAGACAGAAAAGAAGCAATAAAAATAATGCAGCGTGCGCTTGATGAATTTGTGATTAATCCGATAAAAACTACGATTCCTTTTCATAAGGCTGTATTTGCAGATCCACAATTTTTACGCGGTAAATATTATACTGATTTTGTAGAAAACTTTTTAATTAAAAAAGTTTAAAAGGGGGAAGTATTGTGACAGAAAAAGACAAAAAAACAGATTTAGGAATTCTTAAAATTAATACGGAAGTAATTGCATCTATTGCCCGCAATGCAGCATTACAGGTTAACGGAGTAGAATCAATAAAAAGTTCTCCTTTATCCATGATTTCAGATTTCTTCCATAAAGGTTACCATCATAAGGGAATCAGCTTGGAAATCAGTGAAAATGAGGTAAAGATCGGGATAACAATAATCGTCAGGTATGGAGTTACGATCCCGGAAGTTGCAAGCGTTGTGCAGGAAAATATTCGTACCGCAATTGAAGAAATGACGGGATTAACTGTTTCGGAAGTTAATATTAATATTGGAGATATCTATTCAGAACAAGTAGAAGAATAAGGGGGAAACAATGCGAATACTAAACAAAATAATTGTATTTTTTTATACTTTAATTTTTTCATTAATCGGTGCCTGCTTAATTTTTATATCTTTACATATTGCCGGATATTATGACCTGACTTTTTTACTTGAATATATAATGGAATACCCCAACTTACACCTGCTTTTAGGTTTCAGCGGAATTTTATTAATCCTGGTTAGTTTATCATTATTAAATCTTTCCTTTAAAAAATTTCAGGCGGAAAAAACGATTGGGTATGCAGCAGAAGGAGGCCAAGTTATAATTTCCTTAGGAGCAATTGAGGATTTTATCCGCCGTTTGACCCAGCATCTACCGGAAGTGAAAGAACTTCGCTCCGAGGTTTTCGTAACTAGAAAAGGTATTGAAATTGAAAGCAGAATAGTTCTTTGGTCAACTTCAAATATTCCGGAAATTACGGAGAAAGTTCAATCAATAATCAAAGGACAAGTGGGAGATTTGCTCTCCGGTATTGATAAAGCGGTGATCGTAAATGTACATGTGGTCAAGATAGCTCCAAATGCAGAAAAAAACCAAAAAAATAAACAGGAAATCCCTTTTTTAAGATAATTTTTTATGAAAAATATTATTTCTGATATTTTTAAAAATACAATGAAGACAATTGAATTAACCCATGTAAATTGTGTGGAGGAAATTGAAAAAATTGCCGCAAACATTATTAATGTATACAAAAATAAAGGTAAAGTTTTGATTTTCGGCAACGGAGGCAGTGCCGCGGACAGTCAGCATTTTGCCGCAGAACTGGTCGGGCGATTTCAAAAAGAAAGGAGATCTTACCCGGCAATTGCGTTAACCACAAATACTTCGACAATTACTGCCTTAGCTAATGATTATAGCTATGCATACATATTTGCACGTCAAATCGAAGCTCTTGGCACGGATAAGGACTTAGCCATCGGGATTTCCACAAGCGGACAAGCTAAGAATGTAATCAATGGGCTTAAAAAAGCTAAAGACTTAGGAATGCAAACTATTGCTTTGACCGGCCAAAAAGGTAAAAATCTCAAAAATTTAGTCGACATTTGTTTATGCGTGCCAGACGGTGATACCCCTCGTATTCAGGAAGCGCATATAACCATAATTCACATAATTTGTAAACTCGTTGAAGATAATTTATCATAATGATAAAAGATAAAATAAAATCATTAAAACAGTTATCCACTATTGTATTGCATCTCCGACACGCTAAAAAGAAAATCGCATTTACAAACGGCTGTTTTGATTTAATTCATTATGGCCACATTCATTATTTAGAGCAAGCTAAAAAGAAAACTGATTTTTTAATTGTGGCGATTAACAGCGATAGTTCTGTAAAAAAAATTAAGGGTCCATCCCGGCCGATAACATCACAAAAAAATAGGGCCAGGGTAATCGCGGCGCTTGAATGTGTGGATTATGTAACCGTTTTTAACCAATCAACACCGCAAAAACTAATTGAGAAACTTAAGCCGGATATTTTAATTAAAGGCGCAGATTGGAAAAAAGCGGATATTGTAGGTTCCGAAACAGTTATTAAAAATGGCGGCAAAATAGTCCGGATTAAATTGATCAAAAAACTTTCAACCACACAATTAATAAAAAACATTGTTAAAAAAAAAGTTAAATAATTATAAAATTTTAAGATTAATTGATGCAAATTCTAACCGTTTACGTGAGGGATTAAGAGTTGTTGAAGATATCCTCAGGTTTATTTTGGACGATGAAAAATTAACTGCAAAACTTAAAATTTTTAGACACAAGTTAACCAGAACTTTAAATAAAGCAACAATCATAAAATCATTAAAAGCACTGAATCACAGACAAATAAATAAGGACGTGGGAAAAAAAACAATAAAGTCTGAAAATATACGCTTTAATGTAAAAGATATTTTTATGGCAAATGCGCAACGGATTAAGGAATCAACCCGCGTGTTAGAAGAGTTTTTTAAATTATACAATCTTACAATTGCTGAGGATCTAAAAAAATTAAGATATAATTTTTACGATTTAGAACAAAAAATAATAACTAAAATTTTAGATTCAGGAAAAACTAAAAAAAGTAAACTTTAAAATCTATATTTGCTCGGAAAAGAAAATTATAATCTGTTTATCTTTGTTTTAAAAAGATAACCTGTTAATATAAAAATTTTTTTCTGTTTCCCTTTTTTAGAATTTCCTCACCTTAAATAAAAGCGCACGATGAAAACATTAATTGAAACAGCTAAATCCGGAAAAAATTCTTTTTTGATGCGGATGATTTCACGCGATGAAAAGGTAGATATTAATATCCTCAGAAAACTCATTGCCGAAGGGAAAATAGTTATTCCCAAAAACAAAAATCACATTCTGACTAAACCTTGCGGAATCGGCCAAATGATGCGTGTTAAAATAAACGCTAACATTGGCACCTCCCCGGGGTGTTCTTCGCCAACAATAGAATTAAAAAAACTAAACACTGCAATTGAATTTGGTGCCGATACTGTTATGGATTTAAGCGTCGGTGCTAATCTTGTGCAAACTCAAAAATTAATTTTAAAAAAATCTTGTGTTCCAATTGGGACAGTACCAATTTATCAGGCAGCATTAAATGCTAAAAAAAATCGCGGGTCAATTGTCAACATGACCAATAATGATTTTTTAGAAGTTATCGCCCAGCAGGCAAAAGATGGTGTTGATTTTTTTACAATCCATGCTGGGATCACAAAAAAAACTTTAAATACGCTGAAAAATTATCCCCGTTTTATCGGGATTGTAAGCCGGGGAGGAGCAATAATTGCAAAATGGATTAAGGAGAATAAAAAAGAAAATCCGTTATTTGAAAATTTTGATAAAATATTAAAAATCGCTAAACAATACGATATTGTTTTAAGTTTAGGAGATGGTTTACGTCCGGGAACAATTTTGGACGCAACGGATAAACCACAGATTTCTGAATTAAAATTATTAGGTTTTCTCGCAAAAATGGCAATAAAAGCCGGGGTACAAGTAATGATTGAAGGCCCCGGCCACATCCCGATTGATCAAATTCAAAAAAATATTAAATTACAGAAAAAATTTTGTCAGGGCATACCTTTTTATGTTTTAGGACCATTAGTAACTGACATTGGAATGGGGTATGATCACATTACGGCAGCAATCGGATCAGGTATTGCGGCTGCATACGGAGCTGATTTTATCTGTTTTGTTACACCAGCTGAGCATTTAAAATTACCGGATATAACAGACATTAAACTAGGGGTTATTGCCAGCCGCATTGCAGCACACAGCGGGGATTTAGCCCGCGGTAACCAACAGGCCTGGAAAAAAGACAAGCTTATGTCTTGGGCGAGAAAAAAAAGAGAATGGGATAAGCAAATTAAAATGTCTTTAGATCCCAAAAAAATCCGAGCACTTAGAAGTAATTCGCAACCGGCAATTAAGGATGTTTGCACAATGTGCGGTGAATTTTGTTCTATGAAACTTATGGATGATTAGGTTTAAGAATTAAGCGTTAAGAATCAAGGAAAATTTAAAAAGTAAAAATGCTTAATAATTATCTAGCAAACAAAAAACTTTTTTAGATATTTGAAATTTAATTTTGATTTACTTATGGATAGAGAGTGTATATTACACTTAATTCTTACAACTTAGTACTTATCCCGAATGAAGCAGTTTTCACAAGATGCACTTCGGGATCCTGATGCTCTTACTACAGGGGCAACATCATTCGGTAAAACTATCTTTTGCGGGCGTAGTGGGAGTGGTACCTGTGCCGCCACTTATTGAAAAACATCCTGAGATTATATCAGGGCGGCAGAACATCAGCTTCTAAAATGAGTATTTAACTTACGGAGTGAAACGACGAAAGTTAATTATGCGAATTTTATCCCGCCGGATTAAAGGCGGGGCCAAGCTGTTTATTGACAAATTAATTGATGCGGGCGTAGTTCAGTGGCAGAACATCAGCTTCCCAAGCTGAATACGAGGGTTCGATTCCCTTCGCCCGCTCCAGAAGATGGAACTCCTAAGGGAATCGAAGCAAATGAGCGCCGACCCTAGGGAGGAAAAGCGAGCAGGATTGCGAGCGTCAGCGAATGCAGGGGAGCCTACGCAGAGAGCAATACGATGTTGCGAACGTAGTGGGCGATTTCCTTCGCCCGCTCCAGAAGATTGAACTCCTAAGGGAATCAAAATTTATCCTGTATCATGCGAAGAATTGGTACAGGGAAAAAAACATTTTTTTGTATGAGATAATTAAGAGTAAATTAATTAGCAGGGGAAACAATGCCGTGTTTAAAATTCTACATATTCAGTATAATAGTTGTAATCGCATTATTATTTAGCGCTGGATGTTCTGTGCGCGCGCCGATTATAAAAACTACTTTAAAAAAACCGCCAGGACTTATTGCTCCCCAAGTTACTGGCGAATATCATAGTGTAAAAAAAGGAGAGACTCTCTGGAAAATTAGTCAATATTACTCTGTTGATTTAAACCAGTTATCTGAAATTAATAGGATAAGTAATACTTGTAAAATTGAAGTTGGGCAAGAAATCTTTATCCCAGATTATTTGCGAAAAAAGCAGAAGGATCAAAAAATCTATAATCTTTCGGGGAAAATAACTTTTATCTGGCCTTATAAAGGTGAAATTGTCAGTTGTTTTAATCAAAGCAAATTAAATGTAAAAAACCCTGGTATTGATTTAGCTGCAAAAGAAGGCAGTTCGATCGCTGCCGCTTGTGATGGTATTGTTATTTTTACATCTGAAAATATGCGCGGGTATGGAAAAGCCATAATTATTCAACATGCAGAAAATTTTACTACAGTATATACACAAAATAAAAAAAATTTAGTAAAAAAAGGTGAATATGTAAAAAAAGGCCAGGTAATTGCAAAGGCCGGTTCAACCGGGAGAACTTCCCGCTGTTTGGTACATTTTGAATTAAGAAAAAACAACAAACCACAGAATCCATTACTTTATTTACCATAGGAAATTAGCGATGAATTTAAATTTAATGACACAACCAAAAATGAACATTTATCGGCCGCAGATTCTAAACCTGCTTTTAATGCGGGTGGAAGCTTTGTTAAAAAAATACCGGCAAAATATTGCGATTGTAGGTTATCAAAGTTTGGGAAAGACAGCTTTAATTTTTGATCTTTTATATAAAATTAAAAATTTTAATTTGATTCCAATTTATATTACCCTAAAAACAAAATCAATAGAACTCTTTGCCAAGAATTTTATGGGGATTTTACTTTATCAATATCTTGCAGAGGAAAAAGAAAAAGTTGAAGACAACTTGGATTTCTTAATTAATAAAAGTAAAGAAAAAATACCCCGGACAGCAAAAGAAATTCTCAAAATACTCAAATTAATTAATAAAAAATGTACTTCGGATGAAATTTTCAGTAACGTTTTGGATTTACCTCAAATTTTATATGAAGAAACTCAGAAACCGGTGATTTTAATTTTCGATGAATTTCAAAATTTTGAGAAATTAGGATTAAATCGCCCCTTTCTTGAATTAAGTAATAAGATTATGGTCCAAAAAAATATAATGTACATAATTATAAGTTCAAGGCCATATCGTGCGAGAAATATTTTGACTAAAAAATTAAGTCTTTTATTCGGAAATTTTGAAATCGTGGAGATTAATCCTTTTGATGCCAAGACAGCAGATGATTTTATAAGTCAGGAGTTAAAGGATTTTTTAATCGAAGAGGATTTAAAAAATTTTTTAATTTATCTTTCTGGCGGTTACCCTTTTTACTTAAAGATATTTCTTGACCAACTCAAATCTATTTCTTTGGAAAAGAACAGCGGGAAAATAAACGAAGAAATTTTTTTAAAAAGTTTAGAGGAATTAATGCATCAAAACCATGGAATAATAAATCAATATTTTTACAATAAATATCGTGTTCTGCTTAATAAAAGCGGTTCAAATCTATTTCCATCGATATTGCAAGCTATTGCGGATGGGAAGAAAAAACCCTCGCAAATTGCCAGCTATTTAGCAAAAAAAACACCAGAAGTTAACCGGTATATTAATAAACTGATTGAGAAAGACATAATCACCAAAAAAGGGATATTTACACACATTAATGATCCGCTTTTTGCTTGTTGGATAAAATTTGTATTTAGCCGTGATCAGGATTCTTTTGACATGAATATCTATGGTGCAACAAAAAAATTTGAAGATGACTTAGCTCGCATTCTGGCTGAATTTAAAAGCGAATCTCAGAAGAAAATTAGTAACCGTATCAAAGAAGTATTTGAACTATTTGAAAATGATATTATCGAACTTGATAAAAAACGATTTATGTTAACACATTTTGACGAAATTATTACGAATGATCATAATGGCCTGAGCTTGATAAATGCCCGGCGATTGAAAAAAAGTTGGTTCTGTTGCGTAGAAAAAGAATTTGTTGATGAAGTTAAGGTCAATGAGTTTATAAAAAAAATAAAAAGAAAGGAGTGCCTAAAAAGAATTTTAATAGCATTAGACGGCATTGATGTTAACGCGCGGTTAAAAGCGTTAGAAGAAAAAGTCTGGATTTGGGACCAAAAAATTTTAAATGAACTATTTTCAATATTTGAAAGGCCAAGGTTTCTAAAATGAAAATTGGAGTAATTTCAGATACACATATCCCGGTTAACTGCCCTGAAATACCTAAAAAAATATTAAAAGTATTTAAGGATGTTGAGATGATTCTGCACGCGGGAGACTTGATTGATTATAAGGTAATAGGAATGCTGCAAAAAATAACCCCCCGAGTTGTTGCAGTTTGCGGAAATATGGATTCTCACGAAGCATGTGAAAAGTTAGCAAAAAAAGAGATTTTAACTGTTGGCCGGTATAAAATTGGGTTAATCCATGGATATGGCGCTGCCGATACAATTATTGAAACAGTATCCGATGAATTAAAAAATGTTGATATTATTGTTTTTGGTCATTCACACAAGCCGCTAAATAAAAAAATCAACGGCATTTTATATTTTAATCCGGGAAGCGCAACGGATAAGATTTTCACAAAGGAGAATACAGTAGGAATATTAAATATTAATGATAAAATTGAAGCAAATTTAATTATTGTTTGATTTAATAATAAACGTCAAATATTAAAGAAACGAGGTTTAAAATGGATAAACTTTGGGCTCCGTGGAGAATAAAATATATCCAAGCAAAAAAAACAAAAGGCTGTATTTTTTGCCAAAAACCAAAACAAAAGAAAGATAAACTAAATTATATAATTAAACGAAAAAAATATGCGTATTCAATGTTGAATATTTTTCCTTATAATAACGGGCATATTTTAGTTGCTCCTTACAAACATGAAGCTAATTTAGATAAACTTGTACCGAATGAAGTTTTAGAGATTATCGATTTAATCAACGAGAACATAAAAATATTAAAATTAAAACTAAAACCGCAAGGATTTAATATCGGGGTGAATATGGGAAAAGTTGCCGGCGCTGGATTTGACAATCATATTCATTTTCATATTGTACCCCGATGGGCAGCAGACACAAATTTTATGCCGATAATAACAGGAACAAAGATAATTTCACAATCATTAGATGAATTATATGAGGTTTTAACACTAAAGTAAAAAGTAAAAATTAAAAGGAGAAATTAGGCAATCATGAAGGAACGCATTATCATCATTGACTTTGGATCTCAGTACAGTCAGCTAATTGCCCGACGCATTCGAGAATATAATGTTTTTTGTGAAATTTATACCCCGCAGATTACCGCGAAAAAAATAAAAAAACTCAACCCTAAAGGCATAGTTTTTTCCGGGGGGCCATCTAGCTTAACGGAAAAAAATGCGCCGCATTGTGATAAAAACATTTTGACCTTGAACATTCCGATCTTAGGCATCTGCTATGGGATGCAGCTTTTAGCTTATTATTATAATGGGAAAGTCGGAAAGTCTTCCGCGCGGGAATATGGCAAAACAGAATTGTTTATTGATGACCCGCGAGATTTATATGCCAATATGGGCAAGGAAATCATAACCTGGATGTCCCATGAAGATAAAATTACAAAACTTCCCTTAGGATTTATCCGCTTAGCGCACACGAAGAATTCACGTATCGCGAGTTTTGCGAACCGAAAGTTAAAAATTTACGGAGTGCAATTTCATCCAGAAGTTATTCATACTCCGCGGGGTAAAGAAATAATTAAAAATTTCCTGTTTAAAATTTGCCACTGCCAGGGTCTTTGGACAATGAAATCTTTTATCCATGATTCAATAAAGGAAATTAGAGAAAAAGTCGGTACTGATTCTGTCGTCTTAGGATTGAGCGGAGGAGTTGATTCTTCTGTGACTGCAGTTTTATTGCATAAAGCATTAGGAAAAAGACTCCATTGTATTTTTGTCAATAATGGATTACTGCGTACGGGAGAAGCCGAACAAGTACAGGACACATTCCGTAAGCATTATCATATGAATTTTCATTATGTAAATTCAGAAAAACTGTTTTTAAAAAAATTAGACAAAGTTACCGCTCCTGAAAAAAAGCGGAAGATTATTGGTAAATTGTTTATCCAAGTTTTTGATGAGGAGGCACGAAAATTAAAAAACATAAAGTGTTTAGCCCAGGGCACATTATATCCCGATGTTATTGAAAGTCAGTCTGCTTTCGGGGGGCCATCCGCTGTAATTAAAAGCCACCATAATGTAGGAGGGTTACCGAAAAAAATGAATTTAAAACTGGTAGAACCCTTGCGTTTTCTATTTAAGGACGAAGTTAGGATGCTGGGAAAGGAATTAAAAGTTCCGCTTGAATTTATCCAAAGACATCCTTTTCCTGGTCCGGGATTAGCTATCCGAATTTTAGGCAGCATAACAAAAAAACGGTTAGATATTTTAAGAGCAGCAGATTTACGTTTTATCGAAGAAATCAAAAAAGCCGGACTTTATAACCAAATATGGCAAGCTCTGGCTGTGTTATTACCCATAAAAAGCGTAGGCGTAATGGGTGATGAGAGAACTTATGAAAATACAATAGCATTAAGGGCTGTTACCAGTGTTGATGGGATGACTGCTGATTGGGCTAAATTACCTATAGAACTTTTAGAAAAAGTTTCTAACCGTATCATTAATGAAGTAAAAGGAGTCAATCGGGTGGTTTATGATATTAGCAGTAAACCTCCGGCAACCATAGAATGGGAATAATATGCAACATACAGATTTCGTGCATTTGCATGTGCATAGTCAATATAGTTTATTAGACGGAGCCTGCTTAGTTCCCAAGCTTGTGGAACTAGCTATGGCACTCCATATGCCCGCCCTAGCGATAACTGACCATGGTAATATTTTCGGTGCAATTGAGTTTTATAACGAAGCTATGGAAAAAGGGATAAAACCAATTATTGGTTGTGAAACATATCTGGCTCAATCCACAAGATTAAATAAATCGTCCGATGGAATACGTGAACAAAATTTTCATTTAACCTTACTCGTTAAAGATGAACTCGGTTACAAAAACTTAATCCGTTTGGTTTCGATTGCTTATCAAGAAGGATTTTATTATAAACCACGTATTGATAAAGAAGTATTAAGAAAATTTTCTAAAGGGCTAATTGGTTTAAGCGGTTGTTTAAAAGGTCAAATCCCAGTCTTATTTTTACAAGGCCAAGAAAAAGAAGCTTATCAGACGGTTGCCGAATACCAGGAAATTTTTGACAGAGATAGTTTTTATTTAGAATTAATGGACCATGGTATTCCTGAACAAAAACATGTTAATAAAAAACTGATTAAAATGAGCCAAGATTTAGGCGTGCCTCTGGTGGCAACCAATGATGTTCATTATCTAAAGAAAGAGATGGCGCATGCCCATGAAGTTTTGCTTTGCTTGCAAACACAAACTTCATTAGCGGATACAAAACGAATGAAAATGAGCACAAACGAATTTTATTTTAAAAGCGGCGAAGAAATGAAAGCTATTTTCAAAGAAATTCCGCAGGCTATTAGTAATACTTTAAAAATAACAGAAATGTGTAGTTTGGAACTTAATTTTGAACAAACTCATATTCCAAATTATAATTTACCCCCCGGCGTTACTCCGGTTGAGGTGTTAAAAAAAATGTGCCGGGAAAAAATTTCTTTGAAATGTCCGGAAAATGAAGCACAGGCAAGCGAACGATTAGAGCACGAATTAGAAGTAATTAAGAACTCTGGATTTGCCAGCTATTTTTTGATCGTATCAGATTTTGTCCGCTTTGCTAAAGACAACAAAATTCCCGTCGGACCAGGGCGAGGATCAGCCGCAGGAAGTATTATTTCTTATTTACTGGACATTACCGAAATTGACCCCTTGAAGTATGATTTACTTTTTGAGCGTTTTTTAAATCCGGAACGTGTAAGTTTTCCGGATATTGATATTGATTTTTGTTACGAGCGCCGCGATGAAGTAATCAAATATGTCACTGAGAAATATGGGCAAGATAATGTTGCACAGATTATTACTTTCGGCACTATGGCCGCAAAGGGTGTATTACGTGATGTCGGACGAGTAATTGGAATGCCTTATGCTGATGTTGATAAGATTGCTAAGCTTGTCCCGGTTGATCCTAATATTACCTTGCATCAGGCGGTCAATATAGAAACAGAATTAAAAAATTTATATGATTCTGATCCAATAATAAAAGAATTAATTAATACTGCATATGTTCTGGAAGGATTAACACGGCATGCTTCAACCCATGCAGCGGGAGTTGTGATTAGCGATAAACCACTTTATGAACATATACCTTTATTCCGTTCTTCTGAGGGACAAACTACTACCGGCTACACCATGAAATCATTAGAAAAAATCGGATTACTTAAAATGGACTTTCTGGGACTAAAAACTTTAACGATAATTTCAGAAACAACAAAGATTATCAAACGCACTAAAGGAATAGACTTAAATATAAGTAAAATTGATTTAAAAGATCAAAAAACATTTGAATTGTTTTCCAAAGCAAAAACTCAAGGAGTGTTTCAGCTGGAAAGTTCAGGCATGCGAGAACTTTTAAAGAAATTGAAACCCGATAAATTTGAAGATATTATTGCATTACTCGCTTTGTACCGACCTGGCCCTTTAGGCAGCGGGATGGTCGATGATTTCATCAAAAGAAAGCGTGATGTGGAAAAAGTAAGATATGATCATCCTAAACTTGAACCTATTTTAAAAGATACTTATGGGATTATTCTTTATCAGGAGCAAGTTATGCGTATCAGTAATGTTTTAGCCGGATTTAGTTTGGCCCAAGCAGACCTTTTACGCAGAGCTATGGGGAAAAAGATTCCGGAAGTTATTGAAAATCTTAAAAAAACATTTGTGGATGGGGCATTAAAACTGGGCGTTAACCGAAAAATAGCGGAAAAAGTTTTCGGGCTAATTGAATACTTTGCCGGTTATGGATTTAATAAAAGCCATTCCACTGCCTATGCTTTAATTTCTTATCAAACCGCATTTTTAAAAGCTAATTACCCGGTTGAATTCATGGCGGCATTATTAACCTGCGAAAAAGATAATACGGATAAAATAGCCCGTTACATTAATGAATGTAAAAATATGAAAATTAAAATTTTACCTCCTGATATTAATGAAAGTTTTTCTCAGTTTACTGTGGTCGGAACCAATGCCATACGCTTCGGGCTATCTGCGGTAAAAAATGTCGGGAAGGGCGCGGTTGATTTAATCATTCAGGCGCGTAAATTACATGGTGCATTTAACTCTCTTTTTAATTTTTGTGAAATAGTTGATCCGAAAGCTGCAAATAAAAAAGTTATTGAGAGCCTGATTAAATGCGGTGCTTTTGACAGTTTCGGCTGTAAACGGGCACAACTTATACAGGGAGCGGAAAAAATCATGAATTTAGCCTCGCAAAGACAAAAAGACCGTCAAAGCGGGCAGCTTCTATTATTTAATCAAACAGAGCAAAAAAATAACTCAGAAGAAATTTTACCGGCAGTAAATGAATGGCCAATGCATGAATTGCTTTCCTATGAAAAAGCAATGCTGGGTTTTTATATTACCGCACATCCTTTAGATCAGTATAAAAAAATAATACGCCGTTATTCTATTTTAACGGTTGCGGATTTATTTAAAAAAAGCAATTTTCCGGAAGAAATAAATATTGCAGGAATTTTAGAAAAAATTAAAATTACAATTACAAAAAGAAAAGCAGAAAAAATGGCAATTTTAAGAATCCAGGATTCTGAAAGTTCGATAGAAGTTTTAGTCTTCCCCGAAACATTTAAAACCACATTTATGCATTTAATTCCGGATGCAGTTTTGATGATAAAAGGTAAAATAGATTATAAAGAAGATTTACCAAAAATCATCGCTTCAAATATTAATCCTTTACAAAATGCCTCAAATGTATTAATAAATAATATAAGTCTAAATATATCGGCAATTGATTTAAAAAGTAAAATATTCAGCAAATTAAAAAATATTATTCTGGCACATCCGGGAAAAACACCGGTACATTTATCTATGGCAAATAAAAAGGGGCATAAGGTAAAAATTCAAGCTGATGCATCGGTTGATGTTAATAATATATTAATTTCACAATTAGAGGAAATCTTAGGAAAAGAAGATATTTTAATAAATTTGAAAGAATAGAAAAGTGAGGTAATAATGGCTAAGGATTCAATGGATTTTTATGCAGAGATGAGAGCGAATACACGTATCCGGTCCCGCATTAAAGTTATGATTAAAATAATTAATGAAGACGGGTCTTTGTCTGTAGCCAAAGAAACCACGGCGCGCGATATCAGTGTGCAGGGGATGTATTTTTTATTCCCAGAACCTTTAGCTTTCAATAAAAAAGTAAATGTTACTTTCCGACTGCCTAAATTAACTAATCCCGTTGAAATTATCGGCCGCGTTATTCGTATTGAAGAAGGAGAAAATAATAAATTTGGCGTGGGAATTATTTTTGATGAAATAAAAAATGATAATCAAGAAACAATTTTCCGACAAATTGAATCAATGGATATTTTAAGATTATTGCAAATTACCGCGCAAAAAAAAGCTTCTGATCTGCATTTAACCTATAATCGTCCTCCGATTCTTAGGTTGCATGGCAGATTGCACCCGTTAGAAATGGATCCTTTAAATACAGTTGAATTAAAAAATATGATTTATAGTATTTTAGATGATGAGCAAATAGCACGATTTGAAAAGTTTAAAGAATTAGATTTTGCTTTTTCCCCTAATCCCGATTTAAGGTTTCGGGCAAATATTCATGTTCAAAGAGGTAATGTTGAGGGTACTTTCCGGGTTATTATGCCTGATTTGAAAACTACTCAGGAATTAGGACTGCCGAGTGTTGTTGAAAAACTCGCCTTGCTGAAAAAAGGAATTGTCGTTATTGCCGGACCTACCGGTTCAGGCAAAACAACAACCTTGGCGGCAATGGTTGATATTATCAATCGCAGAAAAGAATCTGTAATTATTTGTCTTGAAGATCCTATTGAATATATCCACACAAATCTCAATTCAATAATTAAACAAAGGGAAATAGGCACAGATACTTTATCTTTTTCTGTTGCATTAAAAAGAACATTACGCCAGGATCCAGATGTAATTCTTGTGGGGGAATTATTAGATAATGAAACCGTAAGAACTGTTATCACAGCTGCAGAAACCGGACACCTAGTTTTAACATCTTTACATGCTCCAGATACAGTACAAGCGATTGACCGTTTAATCAGTATTTTCCCACCGCAACAACGGCATCAGGCTTGTATACAGCTGGGCAATGTTCTGCAAGGCATTGTTACACAAGCACTTATACCAAAAAAAGACCGGGAGACAAGGGTTGTAGCAACAGAAGTTATGATTATGACTGATGCTATCCGAAATCATATTCGTGAGGGGCAAACTATTCAAATCCCTTCATCAATACAAACAGGAGCTCGTTATGGAATGCATACTATGACCGAAAGTTTTAAGCGTCTGTATAATGCTAATATTATTTCTAAGGAAACAGCTATTGATTACTGTCCGGAATTAGCGCAAATTTTAACTTGACATAATTTTTAGCTTGTGTTAAACTTTTAACCGTAGTTGTTGTTAACAAGAAGGATACGAAAAATGATAGACAAAACAATTGAAAGCAGGATAAAACAATTAAGTGAATTTGTAGAATTATGGGCAGAGTTTTATGAATTATATAAACGTGCTACTAATCAACAAACATTCTCTGAAGAAGAAGAAAAAAATTTTTTAGAATTAAAAAGTAGTTTAGCGAGGAAATACCAAGGTCTTATGGATTCTCTAGGCATAAAGCCAACTGCCGAAGACCGAACCTTTGATGTTATTTCACAAGTTATGAGTCTTAAAAGCATCATTTCATTATCTCCATTACAAATGGAAAAAATGGAAAACGATTGGCATAATTCTTACATAACTTTAAATAAAATAATGGGTTCCTTAGAAAACAGAAAAAATGAATTAGCAAAAATTAATGTATTTTCATTATTTATAAAAAGATTGTTTACAAATCCTTTTTTTGCGTTAATACTCATAATTATTGTGATTTCTTTTATTTACTATATTGTAATAAATATTTTTGCCTAAATTAGGTTTTTTATAAAAATTTTTTAATGACAAGGACTGAAAGGAGGAGTACTTAATATGACAAAAAAAGATATTGTACTCAAAATAGCCAGCGAAACAAAAATGAAACAGCAGGATATTAAGAAAATTGTACAAAAAACATTGGATGCTGTTATTGATAGCCTGGTGAATGGAAAAACTGTAGAATTACGTAATTTTGGGATTTTTAAAGTAAAATCTCGCAAAGGTAGAACTGGACGTAATCCCAGAACTGGTCAGGTAGTGCCTGTTCCACCAAAAAAAGTAGTAGTTTTTAAGCCCGGCTTAGAAATGAAAAAACTTGTAAAATAAGTGGGTCATAATCTAAAAAAAATAAATTTTTAACTTTAAACCCCAATCATTACGTATTGGGGTTTTATGTTTTGAAAGTAATAAAAATGAAAATTAAAGCATTAAAAGGTGTTCATGATATTCTTCCCGATCAAATCAATACATGGAATTATGTTTTAAATCAAGCCGCGGAAAAATTCCAGGTTTACGGCTATCGTCAAATTATTATTCCGATTATTGAAGAAAGTTGTTTGTTTATAAGAGGGATTGGCCAAGAAACAGATATTATCGAAAAAGAAATGTATGCTTTTGAAGACCGAGGAAAAAGGAAGATAGCTTTACGTCCAGAAGCTACAGCTAGTGTTGTCCGGGCTTATTTGGAACATAACCTGGCCCAGCAGGGATTAGTTAAGCTATTTTATTCAGGCGCAATGTTCCGCGGCGAAAAACCGCAAGCAGGAAGAAACCGGCAATTTTATCAAATCGGCGTGGAATCCTTAGGATCCTCGAGTCCTTATCTTGATGCGGAAACCATTACTCTGGCTGTTGATTATCTTACCCAATTAGGGCTTAAAGAATTTAAACTTTTAATTAATACTGTGGGCAGTGTTCAAGATAAAGAAATTTTTTCGAAAAAATTAAAAAATTATTTTAAGGAAAAAACCGAACAGCTTTGTGCCAATTGTCAAAAACGTTATCATCGTAGTGTGCTCAGAATCCTCGACTGTAAAAATAAATCCTGCCGTAACTTGATTGAGAAAGCACCCATGATCACGGATTCTCTCTCAGAAAAATCAAAGACAGAATTTCAATTAGTTAAAAAATTACTGCTAAATTCCGGTATAAATTTTATTGAATCAAATCATTTAGTGAGAGGATTGGACTACTACACAAAAACGGTATTTGAAATTATTCATGATGGATTAGGCGCTCAAAACACAATTTTAGCCGGTGGCCGTTATGATGATTTAGTTGCCGAATTGGGAGGAACTCCTACAGGGGCAATTGGATTTGCCGCAGGCATGGAAAGATTAATTTTAGCCATGTCTGCAGAAAATATAAAAATCTCCGCTGTCAAAAAGAAAAGTGTTTATATTATTGGATTAGGCCATATTGCTCATGATAAAGCATGGGAAATTGCCCATAATTTAAGACAATTAAATATTGTAACGCACATAAATTTGTCTGAAAAATCTTTAAAATCACTGATGCGTGAAGCTAATAAAATTAATTGTGATTATGTACTAATTTTAGGAGATGATGAATTAAAAACTAATTCTATTATTATTAAAGATATGGATAAAGGAATACAATCTTTAATAGCATTAGATGATTTCGGTAATAAAATTATTAATTTAATTAATGATTAAGTCTGTTTAATTTTACTGATTATAAAAATTGTGATAAAAGAAACTTTTCAATCCACTCAAGATGCTAGTTTAGCACCATATGCAACTTTAAGTAAAAATACTAAAGGCAGAAAATTTCCTGAACCAGAACACGGTTATCGAGCTATTTTTCAAAGAGACCGGGACAGGATTATTCATTCGCATGCATTCAGGCGTCTGCAATATAAAACTCAAGTTTTTGTCAACCATGAAGGAGACCAATATCGCACTAGACTCACGCATACACTAGAAGTTGTCCAAATTGCCAGAACTATTGCCAGAGCTCTGCATTTAAATGAAGACCTGGTTGAAGCAATTGCTTTAGCGCATGATATCGGACACACTCCTTTTGGTCATGCCGGGGAAGATGCTTTACGTGAGCTAATGGCAGATCACGGGGGATTCGAACATAATCGGCAAGGATTAAGAGTGGTTGATTATTTAGAAGAAAGATATCCTGATTTTAAGGGTTTAAATTTAACCTGGGAAGTGAGAGAAGGGATCATTAAACATGCTTCAACTTATGATATTCCCTTAATCACAGAGGAATTTAATGCGAAAAAAAATCCATCTTTAGAGGCTCAGGTTGTAGATATTGCCGATGAAATTGCTTATAATAACCATGATTTAGATGATGGCATAAGTAGTGGCTTGATCAAAGAAGGGGATTTAAATAATATTGCTATCTGGACTCAAGCTCAGGAAACTCTGGCCTTAAAAAATAAAAAAATTCCGCCAATATAAAAAAATGTCAGATTATCCGTTCGCTTATTAATTTTCAAGTAACTGCTTTGGTAGAAAATTCCTTAAAAAAAATAGTAGAACTCGGCATTGATTCTCCGGATAAAACAGCAGCCCAGGATATTAAAATCATTGATTTTCATTCCTCTGAGATAAAGCAAAATATTCAAGAATTAAAAACTTTTTTGTACAAAAAATTATATAGAAATTATAAAGTTGTCCGAATGTCCAGCAAGGCGCAGAGATTTTTAAAAGAATTATTTAACGTATACCTTAAAAATCCTGAACAATTACCCAGTGACTATAACCAGAGGATCCAGTCTGAAGGGTTATATCAAGTTATTTGTGATTATATTGCGGGAATGACTGATCGTTATGCTCTGGATGAATACAAAAAACTATTCCATCCCTGGGAAAAAGTTTAATTAAATCTTAATCTATTATATTAGCTTGACAACTTAACTAAACAGTTTTATAATAAAATAATGTTAATACAAGGTTTTTTAAAGGAATAAAAAAACTTTTAAACAGTGAGGGAAATGTATGGATACTGAAAAAAATGTTGAGGAAAAAAGAAAGTTTAAAAGAGTTTTCGTCCCAGGGCTAAAAGCCAGTTTTAAGCTTTTAGATCCCCGTACATGGTCAACTTACCACGATAAAAAAATAACTAATGTGGCAAATATAAGCCTGGGGGGGCTGGCTTTAAAAACAAACACATTACTTTCGTTACAATCTCCAATTGGATTAGATATAAAAGTTGATTCCGCAGATGATCCCATCAGGACTTTTGGCCGTGTCGCCTGGATTAAAAAGGAAGCTAATGCAAATGCAGAAGATGACTATACTCTAGGTGTCAGTTTTTCTTGGTGGAAAAAAGAAGAAGATAAAAAAATAATATTTGATGCAATACAAAAACAAATCGCTTAGATTGAGGCCAGAGTCCGATGAAAAGTTCTTACCAAGATGAATTATTTAATAAAGTTATTAATCATTCTAGCTGGCAAAATGAAGTCGAAAATTTTTCGAAAATTGTCGGGGGAACTGATTATTATATTATCCCGCATTGTCTGTATGATTCTGGCCACGGACAAAAAAAATTTATACCCAAGAAAAATACTAAAAAAAATATCAATTCCATACTAAATAAATTATTAACAAAAGCAAAAAAAGAATACCATCCACAATATTTTACGGAAAACAACGGCAAAATCCATTACTGCATCCCCATAAAAAATGGCGAACAAATTTACGGCTATGTGGGGATTTGCAACCTGCGTAATAAAATTTCACAAAGTTTACTAGATTTATTTAATACTTTTACTTGTACTACTATTGAAAATGTACAAAAAGAAATTGAGGTAACCAAGCTTTATGAAACAATCCGCCCAAAAACAATCGCACTTTCGACTGTACACACAATTGGCAGAATTATTAGTTCCACTTTAGAAATTGATGAGCTGCTGCCGCGAATCGCCCGGCTTAGTTTACAAGTATTAAGGGCGCAAAGATGCGTAATACTGCTCGTTGATAAATATAAAAAGAATTTAATTCCCTATGCAATTGTAGATGTAAAAAACAAAAAAGCTGCACAAGAAACATTAAAAATGGGGCAGGGGATTGCCGGTAAAGTTGTAAAAACTGGAAATGCAATTGTACAGCCGAAATATTTATGCGTTCCTTTAATTGCAGAAGAGCACATCATTGGAGCAATCAACATGTCTTATCGGCTAGATGGAAAAGCTTTTAGTATTTTTGATAAGGAAATTCTGGTTACACTTTCAGAACAAGCTGTAATTGCAATCAAAAATGCCCAACTTTACGACGAGCAAGAAAAGTTAACTTTGAACAGTATTAAAGCTTTGGCTTCAATCTTAAGCTCAGGGGTTGCGGACAATTATGGGCGATCTGATCTGTTTATTAATATAACAATGTCGATCGGCATGGAACTAAAATTAAGTTCTGATCAAATGCGCATGTTATATTATGCATCAATTTTACATAATGTGAGTCAAATGGGATTACCGGATAAAATTTTAAGTAAAGCTACAAAATTAACGGGAAGAGATTATAAAATAATTAAGGAACAACACATTAAGGGAGCACAACTAATCCGGCCGATGGGGGGTAGGCTTAAAGCTGTTTTACCAATAATAATTCATCATCATGAGCGCTATGATGGCAATGGATACCCTAGCGGTTTAAAAGCCGAAGATATCCCTCTCGGAGCACGAATCCTGGCGGTAGCGGACTCTTTTGAAGCAATGTTATCTAAACGGCCTTACCGGAGAAAAATGTCAATTTCGCAAGCAGTTTCTGAAATAGTTAGATTTAGCGGTGAACAATTTGATCCGATTGTTGTTGATGCTTTTGCGCGTGTAATTCACAGGTTCAAAAATAAAATTTTCAGAGGGAAACAAAATGCATGGATTTGGAAAAAATTATAAAATTAGAAATAAATAAAAAGTTTTACAATTTTTTAATGCATATCCAAATTGCATTGATAGTGTTAGAGGTATTGCCCGCTGGACAGAACTTAGTTTAGACACCACAAAAAAAACTTTAATAAGTCCGGTTAACTATAATATTTTCAAGAATATAAAACTAATTCTGCTAGAGGATATTCTTACACACAAAATCAAAAATTAATCAAAAATATTAACCGCACACTAGATAAAATCAGTAACTGACTATCCCGTCTAAAGTTATAAAAAACAGGAATTAATTATATAAGACTTAAAATTTTTAATAATAATAAAAAATACTTGTTTTATTAAAGTAATTTGTTATAATATACATAAATATAATAGTGGTTAACTATTGCTGATACAGGAGGTATCTCAATGAATTACAAGAACAGGGAGGTTCAACCAGAGTTATTTAGCAGCATCAAAAAAACACAAAAAACAAGTGTTTTTAAAAAAAATTTATTCCGAAATGCTTATAAAATGACGTATTCGGTTTCTTTGGATACAATATTTGTAATAATTATTGCGGTGTTAATGCTTAATTTAACATCGTTTGTTTTAGGAATAGAAAACGGAAAAGCTTTAAAAAATACTGCGCTGCAAAAAAGCAGTCCCGAAAACATAAAAACAACCCTTAAAGCAAAAAAAACAGCAGAGGTAATTGAAACAAAGGTCGTAAATATTATTAAGAGCGAGGAAAAAGAAATTTTAAAACTTCAGGAATCTACGGAAGATAAAGAAGACAAAACAGTAGTTAATTGTGGTTATGTTATTCAGCTGGTAACTTACAGCTGCGGCAGTACTGCCGAGCGGGAAGTTGAAAGCTTGGCCGCGCAAGGATTATCCGGATATGTGCATCAATCGGGGAAATATTTTGTTGTATTTTCGGATATATATGATTCAAAAGGTCTGGCATTAAAAAATTTAGATTTATTCAAAAAAAGATATAAAGATTGTTTTGTTAAAGTTCTAAAAAATTCTTGATTTTGAAAGGAGTGTAAAAGTAATGTCAATTCATCCCAGTTTAACCGCAGCTAAAGGAAAAAAACAAAGAAGTGTCCTTAAAAGATATGAACGGATTCAAAAATTACAAAAAGAAGGTAAATGGAAAGATGAAAGTTCCTCTTTTGGTTTACCTAAAGCTAAGGTTATTAAATTAAAATTAAAGAAAGTAAAAGCCGCGGAAACAAAAACTGAAGAAGCGGATAAGGCTGCCGATAACAAAGAAGTTTCAAAACCTGCTTCCAAATAAAGCCATACCTTTAAAACAATGAGAAGAATAATAATTTTTTTACTAATTATAGGTTTTATTTCAATTTTAGTTTTGGCATCAAATACAGTTAATGGATTGGGTCAAAATTCAGAATTAAAAAAATATACAGGAATTATCACGGCTGATTCAGTTAACCTACGCAGCGGACCAGGCCTAAATTTTGAAATTTTAAGAAAAGTTGATTGCGGTGACTTAGTTTTAGTTGTGGACAAAGAGCTGGCTTGGGTTAAACTTAAATTACCGAGAAATTGTAATTCCTATGTGCACAAAGAATACATAACTGCGCTTAATGATATTAGCGGTCAAACTACATCTGATCGTGTCAATGTTCGCGCTGGTTGTGGTACAGAATTTAATGTGATTGGTCAGCTTAATAAACAAGATCCATTTGAAATTGTTGATTTTGACGGAGATTGGGTTAAAATCTATCCTTACACAAATTGTTTTGCCTGGGTACATGAAGATTTTGTAAAAATGCAGGGAGCGGCAGAAATATATGAAAAAGTTGAAAACATTAAAAAAGAAAGTGTAAGCCTTTTAATTAGCGCCGAAGAATTTGAAAAAATTTATTTGGCTGAGCAAAATCAAAGCAATGATAAAGCGCCGATTTTGCAAAAATATCAGGCAATCATGCGTGATTATCCTAAGTCTGAAGCCGCAAATATTGCTAAAAAACACATCGAACAGTTAGTTGATTCAGCAACTCCTGAGACTGAAATTAAACCTGCAGAAACAATAGATCCTCAGCTGAACCCAAGCCCAAACACTGTTAAAAAAACAAAAAGCGCTGAGAAAAAAATTTTTGTCTCCAAAAAAACAGTTTTAATTAACACCCCGGTAAAAGCTGACATTGTGCAACTTCCTCTGCCGAAAGAAGAACCAATTGCCCAGGGGAAATTACTAGATGCCGGCAGAGTTTTAAACCGTACCGGAACTCATAAATTATATGATAAAGATAAACAAATAATTTATGATTTAAAAAGCTCACTGCTGGATTTAAATAAATTTATCTATTATAAAGTAAAAATCTGGGGAAAAATAGATAATGATAAAAATCATAAACATCCTTTAATTGAGGTAAGCTATATTCAAAAATTAAATTAAAAAAAGTTTTAATTAATGAATCTGACAAATCCTTTAGTTCTTAGATTTTTTATTAATTTGCCGGCTTTTTTAGTTGCCTTGGTTGTCCATGAATATGCCCACGGGTTTACAGCTTATAAATTTGGTGATTACACAGCCAAACATATGGGGCGGCTAACTTTTAATCCACTGGCACATATTGATTTATTTGGTACAATATTATTGCCGCTTTTTTTAATCATTCAACATGCCCCTTTTGTTGTTGGCTGGGCCAAACCTGTACCGGTTAATTTTTATAATTTAGATAACCCCAAAAAAAACATGATTTGGGTAGCTTTAGCCGGGCCAGCGGCAAATTTTATTACTGCCGGAGTAATTTATTTTTTTCTAAAGTTAGGGATTTTAACTAACCCGCTGTTAATGAGCTTCTTAATTAATGTTTTTTTAATAAATATTGTCTTAGGATTATTTAACCTTATTCCCATTCCACCTTTAGACGGTTCTCGAATCTTAATGGGAATTTTACCTTTAAAATTAGCCCGGATTTATGCTAAAATAAAACCGATTTATGGTATGATAATATTAATATTTTTGCTGGCTATTTTAAGGAGAATATTTTAGTGAAAACAATAAAGGTGAATTTAAATAACAGGTCTTACCCGATTATTATTAATGCTGATGATTTTAAACAATTAGCGCAACTGATCTTAAAATTAAATTTAGGTACAGATGCATTCATAATTACCAATTCCCGCATTGCTAAATTATATGCCGGTAAATTAAAAAAGGCTTTGGCAGGTATAAAAATTAAATTTTTCTTCAAAACAGTTAAAGATTCTGAAACCAGTAAATCAATCGATGAATACATGAAGACAGTAAAAGCAATTTCCGCAATGGATACAGGCAAAAGAATTTTTATTATTGCACTCGGCGGGGGAGTGATCGGGGATTTAAGCGGTTTTGTTGCGGCTACATATAAAAGAGGTATTAATTATGTGCAAGTTCCCACAACTTTACTGGCTCAAGTTGATTCAGCCATTGGCGGGAAAACAGCGGTTGATTTAGCTACGGGTAAAAATTTGGTGGGAGCTTTTTATCAGCCGCGTATTGTTTATTCTAATATTAGTGTGCTTAAAAGTTTGCCCCGGCGCCAAATCAAAAGCGGATTAGCCGAAATTATTAAATACGGTGTTATTGTCGAACCCAGGTTGTTTAATTTCTGCGATAAAAATTATAAAAAAATCTTAGCTTTAGAAGAAAGGTCTTTAAGCTACATCATCAGCACTGCCAGTAAAATTAAAGCTAAAATTGTTAGTTTTGATGAAAAAGAAACAAAAGGAATGCGTACTATTTTAAATTTTGGCCACACGATTGGACATGCACTGGAAACAGCCGTTAATTATAAAACTCTCAATCATGGCGAAGCAATTAGTATCGGGATGGTATGTGCGGCTGAAATTGCAGAAGAATTAGGAATTATGGAAAAATCACACACTCAAAATTTAATTAAAATTCTAAAAAAATTTAAACTTCCTGTAAGCATTAAAAATGTAAATATAAAAAAAGTGTTTGCGGCATTTTATCATGATAAAAAATTCATTAATGGTAAAATCCGCATGATTTTACCGACAAGAATCGGGCATGTAATTGTCAGTGAAAATATTCAATTATCAATCATAAAAAAAGTGATGGAGAAAAGGTTAAGGGCAAAATGAATATAAAAATCAGAAGATATGAAGACCAAGATAAACCGCAAGTAATTAAATTGATAAATTCTATCCTTAAAAATGAATATGATTTGGCTAAAGAAACATATTCAAATTTCGATATCCATAATATTAATGAAGTTTACGGGGGAAAAAGAGATTTATTTTTAGTCGCTGTTGTCGGTAATAGTGTTGTGGGAACAATTGCCGTAAAAGAAGATGACCGTAATAGCGCGCTCCTGCGTAGAATTTTTGTTTCTAGTGAATTTCGCGGGATTGGCTTAGGAAAAAAACTTATATTAGAAGCTATTCAATTTTGTGAAGAAAAAAAATTTCGTATTATTAATTTCTGCTCAACTGACAAAATGGAAGCAGCAAACAATTTGTGTAAAAAAAATGGTTTTTCGCGGCGTGCCTGCATGTCTCTGGGGCCAGTTAAGTTATTAAAATTTACCCGAAAACTACGGTCAAATTCTCGATAATTTTTTTTGCTTAATGAAAAAACAGTCTGAAAAAAACTTATTTAGCGGTAAATGGATTAGTTTAACAGAACTCACCTTTAAAACTAAAAATAATCAGATTATTTACTGGGAAGGCATAAAACGCATTAATACCCATATTATTCTCGTAATTGTGCCAATTATTAAACCGCATAATCAATATATCCTGATCAAACAGTTTCGGCCGTCTGTGAATAATGTAGTCATTGGTTTCCCGGCAGGAATTCTGGATTTAAAAAATACGGCAAAAAATTCCGCAAAAATTGATATTGAAACCCAAGCTTTAAAAGAATTAAAAGAAGAAACTGGGTATACAGGGATTATAACGGATATCAGCCCGGAACTTGTTTTTAACCCAGCCTTAAGCAATGAAAGGGTCTATATAGTCAGTGCGGAAATCGATGCAAATAACCCCTTAAATTTGCATCCTGTGCAGCAATTAGAGCCAGCTGAGGAAATCGACGTTGTTTTAGTGGATAAGGTTAAAATCAAGGAATATTTAATCCAAGAACGAAAAAATGGCTTAGAAATTGGGGTCGCACTTTGGTATTTATTTGGTATACCGCAATTTTAAATTATGCCGATGAAAAAAGACAGCTTTCAAGGAAAACAGGCTAAAATGTCTCTTTTTTCAGCATTTTCAATTATAATGCTGATACTAATTATAGTTTCTGCCTGGATATTACTGGAACAAGCGCAGAATTTATATTGGGATCATTTTATGTCCAAAAGAAAATTTAAAAAGCATCAAATCGGAATTTTTCATAAAAATAATATATCAGTATGGGATAAAATTAAGAACAATCTGGAAACTTTAAATAGAAAAACTGAATTAAACAATAATATTAAAACAGTTATTCAGCTGCTTGAAAAATATGCTAGAGCGCAAGAAATTTATTATAAAAATTATGGGATTTACGCAGAAAATTCAGCTTCTTTAATTATTAAGGCTCAGGATGGGCAATTTCAGCTTATCGATGCCGATTTAAAGGTGATATCAATGTCCAATAGCAGGCAAGAACCATATTGCGGTTATACGTTTAAACAAGCCATAATCAAGGATTCTAATCAGAAAAGCACAGGATTCACATTATTCGCAATCCCAGCCAAAAATGAGTTAGCCGGTCCTAATATTCTATGTATAGACAATCAGGGAATAGTAAAATATGATCACCCTAAAGGGGAAGCAGTTACGGTTTTCTGATAATTAGCCATAAATCCATAACTCATTGAAAATCCGTCGGAAAAGCATTCTCGAGAACATACGATTAAGTTAACATAACATATATTATAGGAAGTTAGCTAAATTATGGGATTGCCTCCCAAATATGCTAATTTTAAGGGATTTGGCTTTTAGGGTTCGTTCTGGAACTTATCCAGAGGTTATCCCCAGGCTTGTGCGGTGTCTCTGAGATTCAACAGTGTTGATCGTGTGGTGTAGAATAAATACTGCGTGCGGCGTATACCTAATTAGACGTCCTCCCCAGTAAACAACTTTACTCCCATGATTATCTATGAGTAAGCATAATAAATAAAATAGTAAAAATTAGAAATGATTGGTTATTTTAGGTTTTTATTATATTTTTGAAGTTAATAGACTGGTTATTTTTAAAAATAAGCATTAAAATGATGCTCAATCTCATCAAGAATATTCATATCTAATCTAAAAGCCATAAAATTAACCGAAGAATTCAGTTTAACCAAGGCATTCAGCACTGCATCTTTATCTACAATATTACGTAATTTTGCACAAAAATTTTGATTAACTGCCTGGATTTCATCAAAAGTTTTATTAAGCTTAATTAAATCCCAATCGCCGCTAATTCCCTTTCGGTTAAGAAAATATTGTGCGAGTAAATACATGGTAATCATCCGGTACATTGTTTCTTCTGTTGTGGCAAACGGCAAGTGATATCTGACCATGGGTTTTAATTTTTCCATAACCGGACAGCCGCTGGTAACCATATATATCCCCATTAAGGAACTTAACCCTATTTGTAAGGATGTTTCTTTAAAAAAAGAACGCTCTTTTGTTTGAATGGAAAGGTCCACCTCAGTAAAAGAAATTGAATCCTGAAAAGAACCAACCAGGTCTAAAAGATTTAAAACAACAGGACAATAACCGCCATATTCACTCTTTTCCAAACTACAACTGGAGCACTTAAAATTCTCAAGCTTCGCCCATTCCGGACCGGCTAAAATAGATTTTTGCTTAACCAAATGTAAATTATTATCTAATTTTACCGTAAATTCTTTTGCCGAACCATCCTTAAACTTAAATAAATAATTAAAATTAATCGTTTCATTTTCTCCCGGATTTAAAAAATTCATTCCTCCCCCTTTAATTTTTTTAAGTTTATTAGTAAATTATATCTCAGAAAAACCCAAATCCCAAACATTTTTTTCTGCGCTGCCGAAGTTGACTTTTCAATCCGCAGCCCTAATTTTTATTTTCTTTAAAAAATAAAAAAAATAGTGTAAAATAATTTTATATGAGAAGGAAAACTCTGACAATATTTTTTGCGGATGTGCAAGGCTATACTATCCGCACTGGGCGTCAGACCAGAGAGCAAAACGAAATTTTCGTAAAAGAAATCCGCACTTTTGTTGAAGATAATATTAAGGAAAAAGGCGGCACTTTTGTCAAAGCCATGGGTGATGGATTTCTGGGGACTTTTGAATCCCCTACGGATGCTGTTGGCTGCGGCCAGCAAATGCAGAAAAAAATTGATGAACGCAATTCTAATGTACTCAGACAAGATAATTTTATCCGGTTCAGGATAGGAATCAGTACAGGTGAAGTCACTTTGGATGATTCCGGTGATGTTTTTGGTGATGCGGTAAATATCGCTGCCCGTATTCAAAAATTCGCATCTCCGAATGATGTTTATATTTCTGAGGCCACTTACCTGGCCATGAATAAATCTGAAATTAAAGCCCAGGATTTAGGCCCGCAAAGATTTAAAAATGTACTCCACGAAATCAGAGTTTATAAAGTTTTTCAGGGCTTGCCGGAATTATCCGAGTTGCCCTTAGGTCCTGATAAAAACAAAAAATCTCCCTTTTTAAAAAAGATACTAATCCCCGTTGCAATTATTACAGTTATCGTAGTTTTATTCTTATTTCTAAAGAGCCTCTCCCCTGCCCGCCTTAATAATAAAGAATATAATTTTGAACATAATTATCAGCCGGATATTGAAAAATTAATGGCTGATGGCAATTTCGGACCGATTATTGGCTGGGCGGAAAGCCAATTAGAAAAAACCCCGCAGGATATAAATATGCATGAATTATTAGCAGAAGTTTTTCAAAAAATGCGCGACTGGGATCAAGCTGAATTTCATTTGAAAAGTATTGCAGAAATAGTTCCGAATGAGCCTTTTGCCTATATGGCCATGGCAGATATTTTTGAACAAACTGGGCGTAATGAACAGGCAATTCAAATGCTGGCTGAATATATTAATCGCGAACCAAATCAATATAAACGAAGAAAAGCACTTGACCGCATGAAGGATATTGAAGCCAGAATTAAAGAACAAGCCTTAGAGCTTAATCAGCATACACCGACAGAATATAAACCACAATATAATAATCAGCCTCTGCCAGCGCCTTACCCTAATGAAAATAATCAAAATAACGCTTTTAGGGATTCACGCGATTGGCGAGAAAATGCTCCTATTCCTGACATTCAAAGATTAATGCAAGAAGGAAATTATGGGGAAATAATTGAGTGGGCTCAAGGCGAACTTGAACGAAATCCGGATAATTTAGAAGCCCATGAGTTATTAAGCAGAGTTTATTTGGAAATGCGAAACTGGGGACAAGCCGAAATGCATTTAAGAGAAGTGATGCAGATGATGCCTGATAATACCCTGCTTTATTTTCGCTTAGCGGTGATTTACGAAAAGGCCAACCAAATCGATAATGCTATCCATACATTGCGTTTGTTTATAAATAAGGAAAATGATCCGCAAAAAAAACAAAAAGCAATCCGAAAAGTAAAGCAATTAGAACGCCGTAAATACCATCCTCAATTTTGATTTTTCCCAAATCTTTAAGCCATCACCAATCCGGAAAAGGTTTATGCAGCCAAGTATTAATCAGCCGATCTTTTTGTTTTAATAAATCTGGCTGAACTTGAATATTTTTAAGTTTATCTTCAAGCTGTTTATATCGTTTTGATTTTTTAAAAACATATACATAAACAGATATAAATATTATCAAGACAATAAAATCATTATTAAAAGTTAGAATTCCCTGCACAAAAACATAAATTAATAATATTAATGGCGTGGTTAAAAATATTAAAACAGGAAAAAAAACATACATTTGCCAGGCAATTATTTTCTTAAACTCATCAAAACTATTTTTAGAATCTAGCTGGGAATATTTAGCTAGGAATTCTTGAGATTTTTTTACGGTAATATTATATACAGCTAAACCTAAACCTACTAAACTAAAAAATAAAATTATAAATATTAACTTTTTTAATCGATAATCTATATTCTTCACACCAGGCCAAAATATGAGCATGATTTGATTTGCTTCGGTCATTTTTTGGTGTCCGCTAGGTAATTTAACCTTGGTTTGAGTTTGTCCGGATCGCATCAGCGTAATTGTAGCATCATTAGCTTGCCAAACCATGGCTGCTCCGTTTACTCCCATATTGGCTTGAACACCAGCTTGTCCATACTTAGCTGTGAAATCTTTTACTATCTTTTCCCAATTTATACTATTCGCATACAGAACAAAAATTCCAAACAGTTTGGTATTACTAATAAAATAATACTCCCTTTCAATATCGTTATTTCTTGATTTTTCTATTAATATCTTATCAAATTGAATGTTATCTTTTTTTGTTTCAAATTCTAAAGGATCTATTTCTTTAAGATTTGGATATTGTGTTTTAAGCAGGTTTTCATCAATACCGAGAGGGATATTATTATATGAAGCTTTAGAGAAATTACAGCCGGAAAATGAAACTATGAATAAAGAAAGTATAATAAATTCTAGGAAAAACATCCTGTTGCCTAAGTACTTTTTCCTCATAGAGTTAAACATTAATTTTTTTAACTCCCGGCAATAAAGCTTCTGTAACTTTAGGCAATTTCCCATAAATCCCTGCATAAATTTCATTATATTTGTCTTTACCGCCGATTAAATCAAAAATAAATGGCACGTTTTCTTTGGCTAATTTAGTCATTTTACGCGAGATATCCTGAATGTCCCATTGTGCATGTGTATCTTCTCTTAAACGGGAAATATGATATAATTCCCGACCATTTACCCGGATTAAAACCCGTTTTCGGTGGGAATTAGTTAGAATGTAACTAGCGGCCAGCGGAATTTGTCGATTTATTTCATCATAAACTTTATTAGTTTTATCCACAATCTCCATAAAATATTCCTGCATCTTTATTTCCTTAATCGCTTCTGGTATTGTATTGCCCAGATTTGGATCATAACTTTGAGCTGTTATTGTAGACATCCGGTGTCTTTTTAACTGGCCAAAGCAGGCTGACGATAAAACAATATTATAAGTAAGGTTTATATATTCAAATTCCCGCGGCATTGTATCGTAAAATTGCATATTCTGCCAAACTGTTTTTAAAATCTCTTTTTTATCTATATCGTTTAAGGCTTTAATAATGTTTTTACATTCAGTATAAGGTTTATCCGTAGCAACGCACAATAGTGAACTCAATACAATAAGATCTGCATCTTTGGTTAGTTCCACTAAAGAAACATCGCTATTTACGGCCATATCCGTAGTCTTAGCATTTTCGGCAATAATTTTTGCCGCCACATCTTTTAATTGGCCAAATGTATGCTGATCAAAATCATTGGCTTGATGAAAAATTAGTATTGAAGGTGCTACTGCAGCAATTTGGTCGTATATAGTTCTCCCTAACTGTTTTACTTCTTTTAGAGGGTGCGAAGCAAACCTGCGTAAAACTAATTCTAAATTACGCGCATTAATTGTTTGCCCAACCTGTGATTCTGTAGCCAGAGCCGTAATATATCGTGCATCTTCTTTTGCCCACCCCTCGAGTAGATTATGATTTTTAGGATTAGCGGCTAAATCTGCGTATTTTTTAAAAATATGCGTTTTTAAATTTTTAAAAAGATTAACATAAGCCTGGTTTTGAGTTTCTATCATAGCAATAAATTTTTTCTCTAAGGGAGTGCCTTTAATTTCCTCCGGAATAACAAAATCTTTATCCAGAGTAATATAGCGTTGTGATTTTTCGGTATACGAACAAAGCCTGAATTTTTCCAATTCCTCCATACAATAGCGAGAAATACCCAATATATCCAGATTAAACACAGCATGTTCGGCTACAGAATGATGTCCCATTTTAAAAATTATTGTTGAATTTGATTTACGAGATTTTTCTACTTCACTGCGTGCTAGTTCTCTAATAATATTAATGGGCCGGGAATCACGGCTTATTCGGGCATAAGCGGCAGAAATAACTTCCGGAGTTAAATCTTCTCTTTTTCCTGTTTTTGCTTCTAATTCTTTTAATATTGTTGTATCTACATTAAACCCCGCTAAATATACTTTCATAAAATTCCCTTCCGATTAAAAGAATACTTTTCTGCATTTTAAGCATCTTTTTTTATCCAGATTACATATAACGGCTTGAGGCTAAAAATTACCATTACTAATAATAACCACCTAATTCTAACATCAAAAATATATGGTACTAATTTAGCAACTATAATCCCAAAAATCATTGCGCTAATTTGAGAACATTTCATATCGATAAATCCCATTTTTTTTACTTTTTTGTTAAAAAATGCTAAAAATCCTGTTTTTTTCTGACTTTTTCGACTAATCTCCCCCTTGTGCCCTATAACATAGCCAACTATTCCGCCAATAATCAGTAACACCACAATAGAACCAACTTTACAAAACGAACTTGGTAAATACCCTTGCAACATGCTGAATAAAGGACAGCTATTCATAAATATTTCCTTTCTTATGGTCAATTAATTTTACTGGTTAAATTACACTGTTTTGTTATTTTTTCTTTTATTTTTTATTCAGTTTTTTCTATTTCTGCATCCGCGGTTTTATTTGCCTTCTCATTTTTACCGATTTGCCTAGGGCTAAAAACATATTGCTGTTTTATATTGCCAGTTTGATCATACCAGTTCCATAATCCATCCCGTTTTCCTTGTACATATCCGCCTTCTGTCTCAACTTTACCATCGGGGAAATACCAGCGGAAAAAACCGTTTTCTTTACCTTGATCATAATTACCCGTAATTTTAACAATTCCATCTGTGTAATACCAAATAAACAATCCTTGTTTTTTTTTGTATTTATATTCTCCTTCTCTCAACTCACTGCCTAAAGACTTTGCTTTTTCCCAATCCTGCTCCATCTTTAAAAACCAGCCCAGTTGTTTACATACAAGTCCTCTTAAAAAATATCCTTGGGCTTTAACTTGTTTGTTTTCCGCTAATTTAATCGCTTTATTTAAATCCGCTACAGCTTTTTTATATTCTTCCTGCGCTTTATAAGAAAGAGCTCTTTGGGAAAGTATACTAGCCATTTCATTTGCCTTAAAATTTATCAAGCTTAGCGTATTTTTATCTTCTCCCACTACTTCAAATAGTTTCTGCTTTTGTTCCATATCATCCTGAGCAATATTTTCTAGCTTTTGTATTGCTTTGTGATAATCATCAATTGCTTTTTCCTGTTCATTAATTTTTTGATAAAGATTACCGCGATTAAAAAAATCCCAATATTTTGCATAAACACCCTGTTCTTTTATAATCAGGGAAATATCCTCAATCGCTTTCTCATAATTATCCATAGCTTCATAAACTTGTGCTCTTGAATAATAAGCAAAATAATTTTTAGGATTTAATTCGATAGCTTTCGTAAATTTTTCTAATGCATCGGGGTATTTACCTTCCTGCAGATAAACATTCCCTAAATCAATCAATGTTTGGCTTTGGGCAATTGATTCTATTTTTTTCTTCTTTAATCCTTCCTCATTTTCAGAAAACACCCAGTGTAATTTTTTCATATCCACCTGGCCTTGGACATCAATTGATTCTTTAATTAAATCCGCCCCCCCATCAAGCGCGGCCACTTTCTCGATAATTTGATTGTCTCCTTTGTTTTTTAGAAAATCTAAGATCCGAGAAAAATCAATTATCCCTTCCCTTGTTCTTGCCTGCTCCAGAGCTTGCTTTAGCTCTGGATCTTTCTCGGCCAGCTCAATAAGCTCAGCTTCTTTATCTTTGGAGATCTGGATTATTTCTTTGTCCAACTTTTGCGTTAAAACATCGGCATTTTTTGTTTTTTCCTGTAACTTATTAAATATTTGACTCATATCCTGAATTTTAATATTTTCCGGCAGAATAAATTTATCCTTGGGAATTGGCACATCAAATTCTAGCTCTCTCACCATTTTAATATAAGCACCCGCAGTTATATTTTCCGCTGAGATTTGTTTTAGGAGGATCCCCTGCCAAAAATAAAAAAGATTACTGCCTCTTTCATAAACATTACATATTTTACCCTCACACAGTTCTTTTTTTATAAAATTAGGGAAAAATCCCTTCTCGCCAAACCAAGAACCTAGAACATTTGGCTGCGCTTTCATTCTCACACCCATTTTTTGTGTGAGATCCATAATATGAAATTGTTCCCCATTATATATACTTAACTGATGCAAGTTCTTTTTTGTGTTGCCGATAACTGCAGTTGTATTATTTTCAATCCTAAATTTACTATTTTTAAAATCAGCAAATAATATTTCTTCTCCCTCTTGTGAACCGGTATATGCATATTTGATAATTACCGCAGAAAAAGGAACATTAAAAAAAGAAGCAATATTTTTATTTTCTGCTAAACCTTCAATCCGGATAATATCTTGTTTATCAAATTCAATCTTAATATTATTCCTTTCTAATATCACCTTTTCTTTATCATCACTTAATAACTTGCCTTTGATAATTTCTCCCGAGGAGAGAAAAACACTAATTACATCCGTGTTTTTATCCGCTGCGGTTACTATAGATCCAGTATGCCAAAAATAAATTAGGCCGAAAAAAAATATTATTTTTTTAAAAAAAAGCATTCTTTTCCTTTAAATAAATTCTTGTTATTGATTATTTCCATTCTAAAAAACATTCAAAATCAGCCACAATATCCCCTTTATTTTCCAACTCTTCGAACCGATGGACAGTTAGAGAAACAGTTCCGATTAGCCCTAGAACCTCCATCCCTTGAGTAATTAAACCATGATGGTAATGAGGATAATTTTTATAATTTTTAAATATGATTTTATTTTTTTTCTCCGCTATTTCTTCAAACTCTACACTGCCAAATTTGTTAATTTGCATATACCAAGAAGGAATTTTTTTAAATGTTTCGGCCGGATTATTTTTTAGAAAAGGCAGTGTTACCTTGCCTAATAAACTCTTTGCAAATGTGTAAAATGCAATTTTGCCAAGTTCAAACATGCCTTGTTCTCTGGTTTTTTCAGGGAAAATATACTTTATGCATAACTGTTGGATTAAAACCAGCTCCTGGATAGAATAATCTTTAAACCCGATATATTCTAGCGGCTTGCCTAATTCCTTGGCTATTTGATTTTTTGTTTGTTCCCCAGATTTTTCCGTAATAAATTTTATTACATCATTAAAATACATTCCCTTTGTGGTTTCCTGCATTAATCACTCCCTCGCTTAAAATCATTTTAAGTCAAGAATCAAATCATAATAACTTTTTAGCCTTTGCAGTAAATCATAAGTAACCTTAACTAAAATTATACTTACTCCGATCACCAAAATTATAATGATTAATTTTTGTTTTTTATTTAAATTAGGATTCATCCAAACTAAAGGCAGGACAAACGGGCCAACTGCAAAAAAAAGAATGACGATGGATATTGGCTTAAAATACCATTTTATTTTTTTATTCAAAAATTCTCCACAATGTTTACATTTTATTGCTTCCGGCTGGATCAGTTCTGCACAAAAAAGACATTTTTTCATATTATTTTAAACTTGTTCAGACTTATCTTTATAATCATCACGAAATTGCTGGCAAAATCTTTTAAAACGAGGCTCATAAATCAATTTGTATAAATGCATTTTTTCCGGATATGTCTCTTTGATCAGCTGTTTTAGCTTCTGCTTTTCTATTTCAATCTCTTCTTTTGTACATTCATTATTTAAAATCAAGCTGACAATTCTATCGGCAATTCTCCTGATTTCAGCCAGAGTCTCATTTTCTATTTTTAATTTATATTCAACGCAAATATTTTCCAGCTGAGCAAAAATTTCTTCATGTTCAATTCCCAAATTTTGGCCACAATCACAAATAAAACTTAAATAAATTCTGGTATGTTTTTTTTTGCATTTAGGGCAAATTATCGACATTTTGACTCACCGAAAAAAATCAAATTTAAATTTGAAATTTTAAATTAATTCCATTCAAAATTAGTACGATTAACAGCATCCTGCCAAGATTCTGATAAAGGTAATTCTTCTCCCTGAGGATCATAAGATTTCATTTTCTCCCAGCAAGAGAGACAGTAGAGACGATTTTTACGGATATTTAACGCTCCCCTGCCCTTTTGTAACTCTACCCCGCAGCTATCACATGCACATAACCCATTTAAAATTGACATATTATCATTTCCTTATCTTTTTTTGTTAAGGATACCTTCAACTGTAGTTTTATAGCTATGCAATAACTCATCTTCTGTAGAAAAATAAACTTTTTTTTGTGCTGGAAATGTTATCCACCAATACTTTGCACCCACAGGGGCATCTTTATCTACGCTTCGATCAACTTCGCCATAAGAATTATACGTTTGGATAAGATCTCCCATTTTATCCTCAAATTTATAATCTGGCATCAGAATAGTGTCTAATTTCCATTCGAGCAGGTAATCAAATATTTCACCATTACCATCCGCTATTTCCGTAATCTCGCCCTCAGCCTTTAAACTTGCTATTTTCCCCCGGTCATTAAAAATTCTTTTCATCTCCCATAAATCTGTACTTATTTTATCTAAAACCACTCCTTCTTTATCTACAATTTTAATTATAAAACCATGCCATTTTTTTTGGTAAAAAATATCATCTTCCTTTTTCTTAAAAATCTTTTTTAATGATTCATAAGGATACACTTCAAAATCATAAAATAATTTCCCCTGACCGGAACTTATTTTTAATTTTGCTTTTAAATTTTTACCGTTAAAATTCTGTTCATTCCACTCTCGTACCGGCTTAAATGTTTTTTCCTCAGTCAAAGTTTCTTTTTTTTCCTGTTCCACAGGTAATATATTATTGTCTTTAACTATATTTTTTCCCGGATGTAAATCGCCCTTATTTTCCCCTGTGTCATTATTCGGTTCTTTAGCCACAGATAAAGGAATAATTTTATTATTATCAATCAAATCAATTTTTCCAGTTTTTTGGTTCAAGCGGTATATTTTACCATCATTAGCTTTGATAAAGTCATACTCCGCTTGTTGAGGGGGAGAAGGCTTATTTTCGCAACCCTCACAAAGTAAAATTATAAAAATGATTATCAGCGTTTTTTTAGTTTTCATCGAAAATTTTCTAAAAAAAAAGCAATTTAATATTATTAAACTGCTAATTTAAAATTTATCAGCCTGATTAAAAAATTTATGCACATTTTTATTCTAATTAGAGATAGACAGTTATCAATCATTAATACTGTTGATCATATCCATAAAAAACATTTTATGTTTTTTCTCAACATTAATTATTGAATCTAACTCAATTTCACTTAAAACCGATATTAATTTTTTTCGGCATTTTTCATAAAAATCCAGGATTTTATCTTCAATAATCAAAGCCATTTCCAAAGTTCTTTTTTTATCAGAAAGAAGAGTATCTAGATTTTTAATGCTTTTAAATGGCTGAAAAACACCGTACTCCAGCTTATTTAATAGTTCCACCTCTTCACTTGCCTTATTTTTTACCTTCTTTAAATAATTAAAACGTTCCCCTAAAAGCTCACAATGTCTTTGCTCCTCTTGCATTAATAATTCCAGCATTTCTTTTGTTTGAACGTTTTTTGAATTTTTTGATAATTGTTTATAAAATTCAACCCCCTCATTCTCAATTTTACAAGCGATGGCATAAACTTCCAATTCATTATAATCAGTTAATTCCAGCTTCCCGTTTTTATCTATGATCTTCATTATCCTTAATCCTGATTTTTATAATTAGCCATAGTCATAAACCTGATTTTACCAATCAATACCCAATGTGTCTTTTATATAATTATTGATTTTTTTCTGATGCGCCTCTTCCATAGTCAAAAACTCTATGCCGACTTCAAAAAAACCCTCTTCTCTGTTTCTACTCCAAAGCGTTTTTCCTTTAACCGTAATTGTTTTATCGCTTTCCGGCAAGTTAAAGGAGAGTTCTAGATGTGTGTTGTTTTCAATCGGTTCCTTTACAAAAACTTTTAATCCCGAAGGGCTGATATCCACACTTAACCCTCGTTTTTCCGGATAATTACTTCCTTCAATTTTGTAATTTATCATTGTGCTTAAATTACATCTAATGAATTCCCGTTGTTCTTTAACATATGCAATATTTTTATTTACATGCGAAGATAGAGAAAATTGAGAAGATTTATCAATTTCTAGAATTTTAACCCCGGTATCATAAAAAGATTCGGAAAATCTTTTTTGCCAAATAACCGTAACACGAGCTTCAATCGGATCTATTCTTTCAGAAATATTTAGTTTTAATTCTAATTCATTTTTTTGATCAAATTTTTCACTTGTAATAAATCTTATTCCGGCAACACTAATATCTTGAACTAAAACTTTAATTTTACGATTAGGCTCTTCTTTTCTATTATATTCTGCTTCTACCCCGACATAAACTCTCGCAAATTTCCTTCTTTCTGTTGACATCCTTCCTCCGCAGCCAATTTAATTTTTTAAAAATCAATTAATTTATATATTTAATAGTTAACATGACTTGAGACCAGAATTTCCATTTCCCATTTTCTTGCTTATACACAAAAATACTGTCTAAAATATTATCTTGAAAAGCAGGCCCAGAAACTTTAGTTGTTTTTTGTGTCACGCGTGCTAAAGCAAAATCACCATCCGTAATCAGATAGCGAAAATTTAATAATTCATATTTTAAATCAAATAAAGGGAACAATTGATCACTAAAAGCTTTTGTCTGTAAATATCCCGGAGACTGCGTATGTATGGTGTCCATTATTTTAGCTGTATCTTCTTTTTCACAAGCAGAAATATTATCTACAGTTACTTTACGCAGAATAAAATCCATATCTTCCTGCCCAATAGTTTGAGCAACCATAATATTTGCAAAAATTAAGAATATTAAAGAAAAATAAACTGTTCTTCCCATTACCCCTCCATTTAATAATTGTATATATAATAATACGTTATGAAAAATCTGTCAATCTACTTTAAATATGAAATACTGTCTTTTTTTATTAAAACTGCGTTTTCTGATTGAATCATTATTTAAAAAAAATTAATTACTTTTTAACCGGACGATCAGAAAGAATGCTATGGTAAAATAGATTTACGGCATTATAAGCTCCGTTAATAAAATCCGCATTTTTCCCCTTACTTACCCTGACTGCCTCAAGCGTAAATTCTTTTAATTGGGTAAGCTTATCCTGATCCAGAACATGCGCCTTAAATCCATCAGGCTTTAACATCTGCTTATTTTCTTTTATTTTTTCATCTATCTGATTTTTTTTCAGGTTTTTTTTATTTAAATCTAATTGCCTTGTTTCAAGTTCAGCAATTTTCTGCAGTAATTGAGTTTGATCTTTTATTAACTCAGCAATTTGCTGCTTAATTTCCTGGTTTTCTTTGAAAAGCTCTTCTCTAGCCTGAATAATTTGCTGCTTTTCTTTTTGCAATAATTCTTGCTGTTCCTGCAAAGGTTCAATCAATGCTATTTTTTCTTTTTCCTGTTCAATTTTATTTTCTAGCTGCCGAATTTTATTATAGAATTTGTTTTTTTCTTTTTCCGTTTGCTTTAATTCTGCCTCCAGTATAATGATCTGATTTTTTAAACTTAACACTGAACTTTTATCATTTTCTCTATTTTTACCACCCTTTAATAAACTTAGACGTTCCTGTTCTAAAGAGTTAATTTTATCCACTAGGGTCTGCTTACCTGCAAAGCCTTGCGCTGTTTTCTCAGCAACTAAATTGCGCAAGTTTTCCTTTTCTGTTTGTAAAATAATGATTTTATTTGCTAAGCGAATTGATTCTTGTTGAACAGTTTTCAATCTGGTTAATAGTTCCGGAGAGGAATTTCCCGTTTTAAGATCAGCATTTTTTTGATTTAGTTGAAAAATCTCGGTTAATAATATTTCTTTTTCTTGGACCAATTTTTTGATCTTTTCTTGTAAATCCTTTTTCTCCAGCATAAAATTCTGAGAAACAGCTTTGTCTTGTTCTAACTCTGCAATCTGTTTAATCAAAGCAATTTTTTCCTGTTCCAAACAAGCTATTTTATTCAAATAAATTTTATTGCCATGCATATTCTCAAACACCACGTTATCCTCTGAATCTTTCTTTTGTCCAGACTCTGGATAAGCCGGATAAATAAGAGAGTCTTGAATTGACTGTAATTTTTCAATCGATTCTGCTAAATTTCTGTATGCTTCTTCTAAATTTTTAACACGGCTTTGTAAACTTTCATTTTCTGATTTAATTTTTGCCGAAGGAAATGAAGTTTGGGTTTGAAATTTATTTTTCATCCTGATTATTTTCTCTTTTCCTTTAAATTCTTCCTCTGCCTGCATCCATATTTTTTCATCTTCTCCCTGAGGCATGCCTAATTCTTGCCAAAGATAGTAAGCTCTTTCTTTAATCTGTTCATTTAAAGCTTTATCTTCAGTTTGAGAATCTGTATCCAGATAATACATTCGGGCATGCAGAAAATCTTTAACTTTTGAGAAATTTTCCGGTAATTTTTTAACTTTTAATTTTTCT
>JBDRJV010000018.1:0-104481 GCA_043814605.1 Candidatus Omnitrophota bacterium
GATGTAAAAACAAAACTTACTCCGGAAGAGTTAAAGAAAATTATCGGTGATTATGATGCTTTAATTATCAGAAGCGGAACCAAAGCTACGGCTGATATTATCGGGGCTTGTAAAAATCTTAAAGTGATTGGCCGGGCTGGCGTAGGAGTGGACAATGTTGATGTTGAAGCTGCGACTAAAAAAGGTATTGTGGTAATGAATACTCCGGGAGGGAATACAATCTCCACGGCTGAGCATACTGTAAGTATGCTTTTAGCTTTAAACCGTAATATCCCCCAGGCTAATGCTTCAATGAAGAGCGGAAATTGGGATAAAAAGAAATTTACAGCACGGGAATTAAAAGGAAAATCTTTAGGAATTATCGGTCTGGGCCGTATCGGCATAGAAGTTGCCAAGCGGGCTCAATCCTTTGGCATGCAGATTATTGCGCATGATCCTTTTCTTTCGACAACAAAGGCTCAGCAATTAGAGATTAAACTAGTAGAATTAGATGATTTATTCGGCAATATTGATTTTCTTACTGTACATACACCACTAACTGAAGATACAAAACATATGATCGGAAAAAAAGAATTTACGAAGATGAAAAAAGGGGTAAGAGTTCTTAATTGTGCCCGGGGCGGAATTATTGATGAAGCAGCTTTATATGAAGCAATTCAGAATGGAACTGTGGCGGGTGCGGCATTAGATGTTTTTGAAACAGAACCACCTAAGGGGAATCCTTTAATGGGATTAGATTGTGTAATTGCTACTCCCCATTTAGGTGCTTCGACAGAGGAGGCGCAAGTTAATGTGGCGGTTGAAATTGCCGAGCAAGTAGCCGATGTTTTAGAAGGAAAAGGTATACGTAATGCGGTTAATTTTCCTTCCATTCCCGGAGAAGCAGGAAAAGCAATTGCTCCTTATGTGCACTTAGCGGAGAAATTAGGCAGCTTTCAGTCCCAGATTATTGCTGGACATATTAATGAAGTAAGTATAAAATATGGTGGGGAGATTGTAAACCATGAAGTTGCATCAGTTACGAGAGCGTTAATTAAGGGGCTGCTGAGTCCAATTTTAGGGGAATCAGTCAATTATGTTAATGCTCCGGTTATTGCACAGGAACGCGGTATTAGGGTAACAGAAACCAAAATATTAGAAAATGTTCAATTTAATAATTTAATTAAAGTTGAAATTACGACGGATAAAGGGACCAGTCGTATTGCAGGAACTTTATTTGCTAAAGATAAACCGCGTATTGTTAAAATTGACAACTTTTTTATTGATACAGTGCCGGAAGGAAATGTGCTGATTACTCAGAGTATTGATTCTCCGGGCATTGTTGGTCAAATTGGGACAATCTTAGGTGAGAATAAAGTGAATATAGCGGCAATGAATTTTGGCCGGACTAAACAAGGCGGCGAATCCATGGTTGTGCTTAATGTTGACCAGCAAATAAGTGATGAAATTTTAGTTAAAATTAAAAAATGTAAGAATATTACTGATGCTAAAGTTATTAAACTTTAATTCTATTAAACTCTTTTTTAACAGGGGGAGGGGGAATGAAAATCAAAATCAAAATACTCTTTATTTATATTTTGGCTTTTTTGTTTTTAGGAATTATTAATCCAATTTACAGTTATGCTGAACAGCCAATCATTAAAGACTTAGCCGTAGAAACACAAGATAGTCAGGTTAAAATATCGATCACTGCCAGCCAACCTTTACAAATTGAAACTTTTCAAAACGAAGAAAATTCGGCGAGTTATATTGTACTTGATTTTCTGGGTACAGTGTATACGAATCTCCCCTCATCTATCGAAGTAAATAATGGAGCAGTAGAAAGAGTAAGTTTAGTCAAAGGCGATGAAAAACCATTGGGAATCCTGGGGGAAGATTTTTACGCTTTAGATTTTCTCGCGATTAATTTAAATACACAAGCTAATTATCAAGTAAGCCAAAGCAAGTCTGTAATTGATTTAAATATCGAATCGATAGAAATTGATTCGAAGCGGCAGGAAGCCGTAGACTTAACTCCGCCGATTGTGGTTTCTAAAGAACAACCCGAAGAATTAAAAGCAGAAGAGAAGAAAACTGAGAGGGAACAATTAGTAAAAGAAAAACAATCTACAGATATGCGTAATGTAAATAAGCAAAGACAAATAACATCGCAAGAACACAGAAAAAAAACTGTAATAAAAGATAAAATAACAGAGAAAACACCGGCAACTGAAAAAGAGGATATTAATATAAAAGCTAAAGACCCGAAACCCAGAAATAAAGGTTTTTTAAAATCTGTATTTAGCTCCCGAAAAAAAGGGGAATCAAAAAGCAAAAAAAGAAAAATCAAATCTAAGGAAATAATTACACCCCAAGCGGAAAAAGAAATACCGGAACCGGAAATACAAGACAAAAAAGTCAGCAAAACAAGTGAAGATTATTTAATTGATAAAATTGTTCAAGAAACGATTAGGGAAAGAGAACAATCTGTAGGCCGGATTGAAAGTTTAACCGATCAATTAAAAAACTTACAAAATGAGCTATCTCTTTCCAAAGGAAAGAAAACAGAAATTGAACAAAAAATAGAAGAAATATTAGGGAAACTGGATGAATTGAAAGACGCTTTGGATGATGAAATCAGCCGGCGCCGAGCACTGGGAGAGAAAGTTGATGATTTAATTGCAAAAAAAGATGCGTATATCCAAACAAAAAAAGAATATGAAAAATTGGCCCAGGAGTTTGATGCAATAAGTGAAACGGTTAAAAATTTAACTTTGGAAGTTGATCGTATTGAAAATGAATTAGATACGGCGCGCAGTGAAAAGAGTAAAATTGAAACAAAAATTGAAAATGTACAAGACGATTATACAAAAATGCAAAATAAGTATGATCAATTAGCTGATTCTAAAGAAGTTTATGCATCACGGGTGGAAAAACTTAAAGAAGAAATTGAAGCATTAAGAATACAGTTAGAAGAAGCGATCAGTGAAAAGACAGAATTAATTACTCAGCTGAGAAATTTAGAACGTCAAGCAAAATACGGGGAAATTGAATTTGAAAGACTCAAAGAACTGTTGATTGAAAAGAACGAATTAGTACTTAACTTAAACCAAGAATATGATCGTTTAAAAACCGAGTTGGATTCAGTAACCTCAGATAAATTGAAGATTGAATATTCATACCGTAATGCAAAAACAGAGTATGAAACTTTAAAAAAAGAAATAGAAGGTTATTTGCAGGAAAAAAAGCAATAACTGTAAAATGATTGAGTTTCTGGTATAAATCAGAGGAAGGATCTTAATTCCCAGGAGAAAGGAGAATCCATGAAATTTTATATCAAAGAATTTATTCTTATAATTATTTTCGGAATAATTTTATTTATTACAGGAGAAGTTTTTGCACAATCGGTTATATTGACAACAACAGAAGTTCAGGAAAATGATAATGCGGTAAAGATTTTATTTTCAACCAATAAATCTATTCCGATTGAATGTTATGATCTTTCCGTGCCGCCACAGGTCATTGTTGATTTTATGGGTGAAATTTATACAAATAAGCCCGAAGTGATTATGGTTAATAAAGGTCTGGTAAAACAGATGCGGGTGGTTAAGGGTACAAAAAAAAGTATGGATCTAGATGATTCTTTTTATGCAATTGATTTTATTATTGTAGATTTAGAAACATCAACACGTTATGATTTTGACCAAGGTTTAACCAATGCGGTATTATTAGTTTCTAAGCCAGGGAAAAAGATCAGTGATATACCTGCGGCAAAAGAAATAGATAAAATTAAAGCTAAGGCAGAACCTGAACCAGTGGTTGTCGCTAAGCTTGCTCCGGAACAGAAATCAGTGGCAGAAACGGCAAAAGTTGAAACTGAAAGAGAAATAACAATTGGGGCAAAAGCTGTAAAATCAGCAGCTCAAGAAAAAACTGGGGAGAAGGAACAAACAGAAAAAATTGTAAAAAAACAAGCAAAAACTATAGCTAAGAAAAATAGAGAAATTAAGACTCGGGATAATAAAAAGCAAAAAACAGCAGAAAAAAAAGCAGCCGGGCAAGAAACACAAAATAAAACTGTAATGCAAAAAGCCGCAAGCGGGCCGAAAGCAGTCGGCCGCGGTATTGCGCGGGGAGTGGGTAGTATTGGCCGGGGAATAAAAAATATTTTTACCTTTGGCGCAAAAAAAGAAAAAGCAGATACAACAGAAACAGCTGCAGAAATTGCTGTAACGGAGAAAAAAGATAAATCTGAAGCTGAAAAAAGAAGTGTAGTAACAAAGAAAAGAAGAGTAAGTAAAAAAACAAAAACTAAAACAGCAAGGCAGGAAAAAGAGAAAACTAAAAAATCTTCTGCTGCAATTAAAAGTAAAAAAGGGGAGAAAGTTGTTAAACCAAGAAAGGTTGAAACCTCTACCGATGAGTTTAATTATAAACAAAAGCTGGATATTGCAAAACAAAAATTTGATGAAAATCAAAAGCAGGTTAAAGAGTTAACCGCAAGATTAACAGAAGCGGAGCGGGATTTAGATGCAGCGGTTATGAAAAAAGAAGCTATGGAAAAAAAATTAGAGGAGTTAGAACGCAGTAAAAGAGAAGCAAAAAGTGAATATGAGCAAAGCCTAAAATATAAAGAAGTGTCGAAAAATGCAGCTAATTCAGTTTGGACACAATATACAAATGCTAAAGCAGAATTAAGCGATTTGCTTAAACAAGGCGTAGGTAATGAAATCATAACTGCTGCCGAAGAAAAATATAATGAAAAGAAAGAACAGCTAGAACGTTCAATTGCTGCGGCGGAAGAAGCCAAAAATAATAGTGATACAAAAAATAATGAGTTTTTAAAAATCCAGGACCAATATGATTCAGTGAGAAAAAGTTTGGATTATCCAAAGACGGAAATAAAACAAGCGCAACTTGTACATGATGATATCCGGGAAAATTTAGCACAAGCAAAAAGTCAGGAGTTAGTATTAGCGAAAGAACTGTCTTTGGCAAAAAGAACATATCAGCAGTATAAGTTAGAAAAAGATAATAAAAAATATATTGAATCTTTAGCGGAAATTGATAGTACAATTATTGAACGTATCGAGGATGAAAAGAAAGCGGAAGAAGAAGCAAAACTCCAGGCTGAGGCAGAAAAACAAGCAAAAGAAGATGCACGGCTTGCGGCTTTGGAAATAATAGAAGAAAAAGAAGATAAAGAAACACAAAAGAAAACCAGACGCACTAGTACAAAAAGAAGAAAAACAAAAGTAGTAGAAAAATCCCCCACTGAACTTGAGGTTATTAAAGAAGATATTTTGGAATCAGCTTTAGAATTAAGAACCGCAGGGTTAGAAATGCAGCGTTTGGGTGATTTTGACAGCGCAATGAAATACTATCAACAAGCTTTACTTAAAGATCCTAATTATGCTGCGGTACATAACGATTTAGGTATTTTATATGAGCAAAAAGGCCTGGATGAAAAAGCGAAAATGGAATATCTAAACACTTTAAAGCTTAATCCTCATTACATCAAAGCCCACAGCAATCTGGCGCTTTTATATGAGAAGTTAGGTGATAATAATAAGGCGTATTATCATTGGAAGCAAAGAGTTGTTTTAGGAAACGAAAACGATCCTTGGACACAAAAAGCGAAGGAAAGAATGGAACTATTGGAGAAGAAAAAATAGGCTATGGCAAATGTAGTTATTATTGGCGCACAGTGGGGGGATGAGGGTAAGGGTAAAATTATTGATATACTTTCAAAAGATGTTGATTATGTTGTTAGATACCAAGGAGGTAATAACGCAGGGCATACAGTTGTGGTCGGTGATGACCAAATAATCTTACATCTTATTCCTTCCGGTATTTTACATAAAGGTAAAATTTGTATAATTGGCAATGGAGTCGTGATTGATCCGGAAGCTTTATTAAGTGAAATGAAGTATATTGCGGCTCGGGGGATTGATGTAAAATCTAATCTGCGCATTAGTGAATCGGCACATATTATTTTTCCTTACCATAAAATCCTAGATAAACTGCGTGAAAAAAAATTCAGAAAGACAAAAATTGGAACAACCGGGAGGGGTATTGGTCCTTGCTATACAGATAAATTTTCGCGTGTGGGAATTAGAGTTGCCGATCTTTTCAATCAAAAAGTATTTAGAGCAAAATTAAAAAGTAATATTGAAGAAAAAAATGCAATCTTCAACAATGTCTATAATCATAAAAAATTTTCTTTTGGCAAAATTTATAAACAATATTTAGATTTTGCTGAAATTATAAAACCTTATGTATGTAATTGTTCTGTAGTGTTAAATGATGCGATCAAAAAGAAAAAAAAGATTCTTTTTGAAGGAGCCCAGGGGACATTATTAGATATTGACCATGGCACATATCCTTTCGTTACTTCCAGTAATGCGACTGCCGGCGGCGCTTGTGTAGGCAGTGGAGTGGGGCCGACAAGAATTGACAAGGTCATAGGGATTGTTAAGGCCTACACAACTCGAGTCGGTGAAGGGCCGTTTCCTACTGAATTTTCTTCTGTTTTAATGAAAAGAATTCGAAATATTGGCAAAGAATTTGGGGCTACTACCGGCCGGCCGCGTCGTTGTGGCTGGTTTGATGCGGTTGTGGTTAAACATGCGGTTTGTGTAAATGGGTTAGATGGTATTGTTGTTACCAAACTGGATGTTTTAGATAATATGCCGTTATTAAAAATATGCGTAGGTTATAAGTATAAAGGCAAGATTTACCGTGATTTTCCTTCAGATTTGGAAATGTTATGGAAAGTTAAACCGGTTTATGAGGAAATGCCGGGTTGGCTGAAACCAACAACCCGAGCCAGAAAGTTTTCGGAATTACCTCTGAATGCACGCAAATATTTAAAGAAAATTGAAAAACTTGTGGGAGCAAAAATTAAAATAGTTTCCATTGGTTCTGAACGCAACCAGACTTTTTTTATTTAATTTTGAATTTTTAGCATTTTGGGATTTTGCGATTAAAGGAGAAATTTTTTTATGATTCTGGATATTAACCAAATCACAATGCGTTTATTGCTTGCGGCGATTTTAAGTGGAATTATTGGTTATGAAAGAGAACTGCATGGCCGCGCTGCAGGATTACGGACAACCATTCTTGTGGGAGTAGGGTCGTGTTTGATTATGATTACTTCCATGAATTTATTTGAGATTTACCGCGGAGTTGCCAATGTTGATCCGTCCAGGATTGCAGCACAAGTAGTTAGCGGTATTGGTTTTTTAGGTGCAGGGACTATTTTACGTTTTCGTGCATCAGTTAAAGGGTTAACAACAGCAGCAGGTCTTTGGGCTGTAGCTGGTATCGGCTTAGCTGTGGGAAGCGGGTTTTATCTACCGGCACTCCTGACAACATCAATAATATTTATTGTCTTAGCAACGTTATCCCGCTTGGAAAGAAAAATAAAAAAGAGTGTGGATAAAGTTATAAAGATTGATGCTTCTGGGGCATTAGAAGAATTATCGGAAATTACAAAAGCAGTTTCTCTTTTCAATGCAGAAATAAAAAACATCGAAATTACGCCGGCACCTACTCCAGGTACTTTTAATTTATCTTTACAAGTGCAGCATTATACAGTTGATTCCATTAATAAAATTACCGATCAATTGATGAAAGTTAAAGGTGTAACGGCCGTAAAATGGGTATAAAGGTAAAGCAGAGAAAGAGTCAAAAAGTAAAGAATATTTCTTTTCCGGGAGATAAAAACTGCGCTGCGCGGATAGATATCGCACGTGAAAAAAGGCGTGGTTTCCCCGAAGTTGTTTATTGTCCGGGAAAGACAATACCTCAAATAAAAAAAATCTCCCAGTGTATTCTTAAAAATAATCACACGCTTCTTTTAACCCGGGCGAATGAAAAAATTTATAAAAGCATAAAACAGATTAGCCCTAAAATTGTTTATAATAGAAGAGCAAATCTAATCTATGTAAATAAAAAAACTAAAATTTTAAAAAAAGGTCTAATTTTAGTAATTAGTGCAGGTACGAGCGATATTCCTATAGCGGAGGAAGCAGCAGTAACAGCGGAATTGATGGGGAATAATGTTGAGCGGCTTTATGACGTAGGAGTTGCGGGCATTCACCGCATTTTAGATAAAACAGAGCTTTTGACTTGTGCCGAAGTACTAGTTGTGGCTGCAGGTATGGAAGGAGCTTTAGCCAGTGTAGTTAGCGGTATGGTAAAAAAACCTGTGATTGGGGTACCGACAAGTGTGGGATATGGTGCAAGTTTTTCCGGAATTGCGCCGCTTTTAACAATGTTAAACAGTTGTTCTCCCGGAGTATGTGTTGTTAATATTGACAATGGATTTGGCGCAGGATACCTTGCCGGTTTAATAAATAAATAATATAGGATGAACACAGATTAATAAAAAGAGATTAACACAGATAATTTTTTTTGATAATTGATCAATGTTTAGCATAGTTTTTCTATCAGTGTTTATCTTTTTTTGAAGGAATTAACCATGAAGATTGCTTATTTAGATTGTTTTTCCGGGGTTAGCGGAGATATGCTTCTGGGAGCTTTTATTGATTGCGGTTTAAAAATTTCTGAATTAAAAAAAGAACTCAGCCGGTTAAACATTAAAGATTTTGATTTAAAGGTAAAGAAAGTCAAAAGAGGGCATCTGCAAGCAACAAAAGTTGAAGTTACCAGCAGAAAAGAAATCAGATTCTCTGATTTAAAAAGTGTAATAAAATTATTAGATAAAAGTAAACTAGATCCTTATTGTAAAGAACAAGCTAAGGAAATTTTTATAAATTTGGCTAAAGCCGAAGCCAAAGTCCATAAGGAATCTTTACAAAATGTTCATTTTCATCAATTGGGTCAATTAGATACAGTTATTGATATTGTAGGTTTTTTACTGGCTAAGAAAATATTAGGCATAGAAAAATTGTATGCATCAAGATTAGTTTTAGGTGCAGGGATGATTCATCTTAAGCATGCTAAACATTCTGAACGTGAATCTTTACCTTTGCCAGCACCTGCGGCTTTAGAATTACTTAAGGGGCGCAATGTTAGAATTAACCAGAATATTTTACAGGAAGTTGTTACTCCCACAGGTGCGGCAATTATAAAAACTCAAACTTGCGAGTTATCTGAGTTCCTTCCTATGCAGGTATTAAAAGTCGGGTATGGTGCGGGTTCTTATTCAGGAATTGAACTGCCCAATGTAATAAGAATAATGATTGCAGAAGTTGATTCCACTCAACTATCGGATAATATTATAGTTATAGAAACAAATATTGATGATAGCCTGCCTTTAAATTTTGAATTATTATTTGAGCGATTATTTGCCGCCGGGGCTTTAGATGTTTATACCGGTTCAATTATGATGAAGAAAAACCGTCCGGGAATATTACTGCATGTACAGGTAAAAGAAAATGATTTAGAAAAAATTATCTCTATTTTATTTAACAATACGACTTCTATAGGGTTAAGAATATTCCGGGTTTTCCGTCGAAAACTTAAGAGAAAAATCTTGAAAGTAAAAAGCATTTATGGGATAATTGTGAGAGTGAAAATTGCTCAACTAAATGAAAAAATTGTGAATATTACCCCTGAATATGAGGATTGTAAAAAAATTGCAAAACTTAAAGCTTTGTCTTTTAAAATAGTGTATGATCAGATAAAAGCGCAGGTTATGGTTAAATATCAAAAATATGAAAAGGATGGTTTAATCTAATATGAAAAGAAATATTTATACTCTAGTTATTCCCAGATTTGAAGATATTTTTCACTCGTTTTTTGCACAGGAAATTATTAAAGGGGTAAGTTCTGCAGCTTCGCATTTGCAAGTGGATATCCTGATGCATATTACAGAGCGGGGAAAGGTTGATCATTGGTACAGCTCTCAAGTGTTTGCTGCCCATGTTTCCCAAGGTATTTTATTTGCAGATATTGACCAAGATAGAGTTGGTCTAAAAAAAGTTGTGAATAAAAATATTCCTTGCGTAGTTTTAAACAATTCTTTTATTGAGCCGATTAATTGCATAAGTATTGATAATTATAAAGCAACACGCCGGATTATGGAATATTTAGTGGGACTGGGACATAAAAAGATTGCAACAATTTGCGGTGACCTTTGTACTGAATCCGGACAAGATCGCTTAAAAGGTTATAATGACGGTTTACATGCGGCAGGGATTGAAGTAGAAAGTCAGTATATTAAAAAAGGTGAATTTCTCAGGACTCCGGCACGCCATGCCGCAGAGAAACTGTTAAATTTACCCCAGAGACCAACAGCAATTTTTGCGGCCAGTGATGTTATGGCTTTAGAAGTTATGGATATAGCGAAAACTAAAAACATTAAAATTCCGCAGCAGCTTTCCATAATTGGGTTTGATGATAATCCATTAAATCAATACAGCTCGATTGGATTAACGACAGTCAAACAACCGATTACAGAAATGGCGAGCATGGGACTGGAAACTTTGCACCGTATTGTAACCGGACAACATAAAAAAACAGTGCAGGAAAAACTGCCCGCGCGGTTAATTAAAAGAAATTCTTGTACAGGTATAAAGTAAAGGCAATATAGAAGAGCGGCATTGTACCGCCGCATAAACATGAGGAAATTTTTTAAAAATAAATTGCTTCATATTTGGCAATATAAATTTAAACTTATTACTTGTGTCACTACGTTCCATAAGTGATGTTCTCATTGAAAGGAGAAGAATATGGTTTATACGTTATTATTGATTATGCATATAATTGTTTCATTATTTTTGATATTCATAATTTTAATTCAAAGCGGTAAAGGAGAAGGCTTATCCGATGTCTTTGGCGGAGGTTCAAGCCAGACAACAATTTTTGGTACCCGTACGGGCAATTTTTTAACTAAAGCAACCACAGCTTCTGCCATAATATTTATGATTACCTGTTTGAGCCTGGCTTTTATTTCCCGGCAGAAAAGAGGTTCTGTTGTACAAAAGGATTTAATTCAAAAGCAAGCTGTAGAAAAAGTAAAAGCAATAGTAGAAGGATCAGAAACAGAGAAAGAAGAAAAGGAAGGGAATTCTGCTGTCCCAGAGCTGCCCGCAGTGTCTGAAGATGCGCAAGCTCTGATTATGACAGAAACAGCACAAGCAGTAGAGCCGCCTCAGCCAGCAGCAGAAAAAACTCAAGGGATAAAAGAATAGGTGATTAAGAACCAATCTATGTATTCACACAAGGTTTTAAAACAACAAATAAAAAATAATAAAAAAGTACTGTTCCTCGCAGTACTTTTTTTATTTTGTTTACTCATAAATGCGTGTTCAGGAGAAAAAGAAGTAACACAAACTACTAGCCGAGATGAAAACGCGCCAAGTTATGGTGATACAATTGTCGAGGCAAGTATTGCGGATGCGCGCAATCTTTTGCCCCTACTTGCTTCTGATAGTGCCTCATCCGGGGTATGCGGGTTAGTTTTTAATGGATTAGTTAAATATGATAAAGATTTAAATTTAATCGGAGATTTAGCTCAAAAATGGGAAGTACAAAACCAGGGATTAACAATTATTTTTTACCTGCGTCAAGGGGTTAAATGGCACGATGGGGTAAAATTGACCGCGCGTGATGTTGAGTTTACCTACCAAAGTTTAATCAATCCCCAGGTAAGGACGCCTTATAGCGGGGATTTTAAAAAAGTAAAATCTTTAGAAATTATTGATGATTATACAATAAAAATTACTTATGAAGAACCTTTTTCCCCCGGGTTATCGAGTTGGGGTATGGGAGTAATTCCTGAGCATCTGCTTAAAGATGAAGATTTAAATAATACTAGCTTTTCTCGTAATCCCGTAGGAACAGGTCCTTATAAATTCGTAAAATGGAAAACTCAGGAACAGATTGTACTTGATGTTAACCCAGACTATTTTGAGGGCCGCCCCTTTATTGAGCGCTGTATTTTCCGGATAATTCCGGATTCAACCACAATGTTTTTAGAATTACAAAATTTAAGTATTGATTATATGGGGCTTTCTCCCTTGCAGTTTATGCGTCAAACAGATTCGGCTTTTTTTAAAACCAATTATCAAAAATTTAATACCCAAGGGTTTAATTTTACTTATCTGGGATATAATTTAGAAAATGAAAAATTTAAAGACGTACGCATCCGGCAGGCGCTAAATTATGCAGTAGATAAACAAGAAATAATTAACGGAGTTCTGTTAGGCCAGGGCCGGGAATGTACCGGTCCTTTTGCGCCTAAATCCTGGGCCTATAATCAGGCAGTAAAAGCTCTCAGATATAATCCGGAGAAAGCCCTAGAGTTGTTAAAAGAATGCGGTTGGAAAATGAATCCGGATCATTTATTAGAAAAAGAGGGAAAATTATTTGAATTTACAATTATTACTAATCAAGGGAACGAACAAAGACAGCAAACAGCAGAAATTATTCAAAAACGCTTAGCAAACATAGGCATAAAAGTAAAAATTAAAATAGTCGAATGGAATGCATTTATTAATGAATTTATTAATAAACGTAAATTCGAGACGATTCTTTTGGGCTGGGGGTTATCCTTAGATCCGGATTTATATGATATTTGGCACTCCAGCAAAACAAAAGAAGGTGAATTTAATTTTATCAGTTATGAGAATAAACAAGTTGATGCGCTTATTGAGCAGGGTCGCCGGGAGTTTAATCAGGAGAAAAGAAAACAGCTTTCTTATGCGTTGCACGAGATTATTTATAGAGAACAACCGTACATGTTTTTATACACACCAGACAGTTTGCCGATTGTGAGTAGTAGGTTTAAGGGAATTAAGGTTGCTCCGGCAGGGATAACTTATAATTTTATAAAATGGTTTGTGCCCAAGCACAGGCAAAAATATATTCTTCAATAAAATCAGGGAGATGGGTGATGGGTGAAGGGATAAAGAAAGCGTATGGATATCTCGCTACTCTCTACTTGCCTCTATGGGTGCTACTTGCTACTGTATTAGCGGGCTGCGCTCAGCAATATTATAATGTAGCTACAGAACAGGATGAAATTTATTTTTATTCATCGGATAAGGAAGCAAAAATCGGTAAATCTCTTTCGTATCAGGTGGAAAAAATGTACAAGCCGGATAATGATCCTTTAGTGCAAAAACAGGTTGATGAAATCGGGCAAAAAATAGTTTCGGTTTGTGACCGCCGGGAAATTTATTATTATTTTAAAGTGTTGGAAAAGGACCAGATGAATGCTTTTGCTTTACCCGGAGGATATGTGTATGTTTTTCAAGAATTATGGGATAAAATTAAAGATGATCCGTCAAAAATTGCCGCAGTCTTGGCGCATGAGATCGGCCATATTGCGGCCAGACACAGCATTAAGAGAATGCAATCAAGTACAGGCACTAATGTTTTAACTGTATTGGTTGCGGCTTCTTCAAATATTGATAGTTATTCCAAACAAAAAGCAATCATTGGGATTAATGAATTAATTATGGCCTATTCCCGGGAAGATGAATTAGAGGCAGATAAACTGGCTGTAAAATATTTGAATCAAGCCGGATTTAAGGTATCGTCGATAATTGATGTTTTAAAAATATTACAAGACTCAGACCGGGCACGCCCTATAGGCCCGGCGCACTGGCGCACACATCCTTACATAACAGAAAGGATAGGTCTGGTGAGAAGTTATTTAGATAAGGGTAATATTAAATTTAATGATTATATAAATTCACAGTAAATAATATTTTTAATTAAAAAATAAAATGAATTAGCTTGCCAAGTTTATGCGTAGCAGTAAACAGTGGCAAGGTTTAATTCTCCCGCTCTTAGCGGGATAAGTAAGGAGGTTTTAAGATGGATGAGATAATTAGAAGAAAAGTTACCCATGAAGAGCCATGGCGGCTTTTTAGAATTATGGCTGAGTTTGTAGATGGTTTTGAATCAATGTCTAAAATAGGTCCGGCGATTTCTATTTTTGGCTCAGCACGTAATATGAAGAAAGACGAAAAATTCTATAAAATTGCTGAGCAAACAGCGTATCTGTTATCAAAAATGGGGTTTAGCATTATTACCGGCGGTGGTTCAGGGATTATGGAAGCAGCTAATCGCGGCGCAAAAATGGCAAAGGGGAAGTCTATTGGTCTGAATATCCAAATTCCTACAGAACAAAAGCCGAATAAATTTATCAATAAACTGATTAATTTTCGTTATTTTTTTTGCAGAAAAGTAATGTTTGTTAAATATGCACAGGCTTTTGTGATTCTCCCCGGGGGGTTTGGTACTCTGGATGAATTTTTTGAGGCAATTACCTTAATTCAAACTGGCAGAAGTGAAGTATTTCCGGTGATTTTAGTCGGTAAAAAATATTGGCAAGGTTTGATTAGATGGTTAAATACAACTGTCTTACGAGCCGGCAGTGTGCAAAAAAAAGATTTAAATATATTTAAACTTGCCGATACTCCGGAGGAAATAGTAAAGATTATTAAAAATTCAGATTTAGAAATGCCTAGATAACAATAACCAATAAACAATAACTAAAAATCAAAAACAGCTGAAAATAAGATTCCAATCACCAAAATTTAACGTGATTCAATGAAAATTGTTTTTTGAAAATTGATTATTGAGAATTGTAATTTGATTGGTCATTGTATCTTGTTTTTTGTCAATTATTGATATTTATGCAAAACCGTGAAAAATTAGTTTTTTTTGATTTTAATAGTTTGTAACATAAGTCAGGGAAAAGGTTTAATTACTTGCTTAGTTAGCTTAAATTTGGTACAATTTTTTAAGGGTTAAAGGATTAACGGAAAGTGCTTGAAAATCAAAAAAGGATTAATTTATGTCGCAGTATGAATTAAATTTGCGCGATTATGTAAGAATTTTTCGCAGGCGTAAAACACTCATCGTTCTTGTTTTTATCACAATTTTGGGAGTTAATTTATTTTTTTCTCAAGAAAGTGCTCCTTCCTACAAAGCAATAACTTCTGTAAAAATAGAAGAAAGAAAGACAGTTGCCGGTTTGCTCACCGAATGGATTGTATATAGCCCCGGAGATATGATGGAATCTGAATCTAAGTTAATTCGCGGTTATCCGGTTATGAAAAAAACAGCCTATGAATTGGGAATGATTAATGAAAATTCCACTGTTGATGAAATTAATAGGGCAATAAATACCATAGAGGAAAAGATTAGTACCGAACGTGTCGGCACAACTAACATTATTCAAATTATTGCAACCTCAAGTTCCCCGGATGAGGCGATTTTATTAGCTAATGCTGTGGCCAATGTATATATAAAAGAAAACTTATTAAATAAAACATTACAGGCACGCAGTGCTCGGCAATTTATTGAAGAGCAATTAACTTCGTTGGAAATAAGATTAAAGGAAAAAGAAGAAACTTTAAAAATTCTTTCCGAACAAAGTGAGAACGTAACTTTGGCAGAACCAATTCGCAAGAAATTAACTGAATTACAGTTTGAATTAAATAGTTTACTGCAAAAATATACGCAAGTACATCCGATGGTTATTCAAACGAAAGAGCAAATTAAAGAATTACAGCAGCAAATGAAAGGTCTTTCGGGAGAAGATTTAGATTATGCCCGGCTAAGCCGGGAAGTTGAGGCAGATAAAAAGCTTTATTCTTTACTGAAAGAAAAGTTAGAAGAAGCCCGGATAACTGAGGCACAAAAGGTGGGGGATATTTCAATTGTTAATCCGGCGGTAACGGCAAGTGTAATTTCTGGGCCGAATAAATCTTTTGGGATTATTGTCAGTGGAATTTTAGGTCTGGTGCTGGGATTTGCTGTTGCTTTAGTTTTAGAAAGTTTAGATACTTCAATTGCGACGATTGAAGATGTTGAAGGGATAATGAAAGTGCCGGTTTTAGGTGTTTTACCTTCGGTAATGTCTGATGCAGAATCAAAAATGAAAAGTAATTTTTTCCTGAACATAAAAAGAAGTTTTTCTCATAAAGCAAAAACGCCGCTGGAAGAACGTTATGTACGTTTAATTCTGCAATATAATCCCACATCTCCGATTGCGGAGGCTTATCGCAATATTCATACTAATCTTAAACTTGATCCCACAAAGAAAACATTTCTGATTACCAGTGCTGGGCCGCGGGAAGGTAAAAGTACAGTGTTATCTAATTTAGGATTATCTATTGCTCAAACCGGATTAAAAACCTTGCTCATATCTTCCGATATTAGAAGACCGATTTTAGGAAAAACATTTGGAGTAAAAAAAGATCCGGGATTAACCGAAGTTTTGTTAGGTATGGTGGCCTTAGACGAGGCAGTAAATAATGTTACTGATTATATGCTGGGAGAAATGGGGTTTGAAGATGTGAACCAAACTCCGGGGTTAGATAATTTATGGCTTTTGACCAGCGGTCAAATACCTTTTAACCCGGCTAAAATTTTAGAATCTAAAGAATTGGTTGATTTGATTGTGGAATTAAAAAAGCGCTTTGATTTAATTATTTTTGATTCACCGCCTGTTCTCCCAGTAACCGATGCGAGCCTTCTAGCTTCAAGAATTGATAATGTGATTATTGTCTATGAAATCGGCCGCACCAGCCGTGATGCATTATTACGGGCGAAGAATCAATTAGATTCTGTCGGAGCTAATGTTTGCGGAGTTATTCTGAATCAGACACGCAATAAAGCTGATAGTGACATTCTTTATCCCTATTATTATAAATACCGTTATTACCGGCAGGAATCAGCAGATAAATCAAAAAAAACTAAAGGTTAATATTTATTAAAATTATGATGATTAATTTTTAATCATTTCGGCCGTTTTCAACATCCTAACTATAAATTAAATAAATGTTTAAAAAATGCGGAAAAGTTGATTTTGGAATTATTATTTTTTTATTATTTATTGCGTTTATTATTATTATTTACAATGTTAAAACTACAGTTTCTTTGCTTCCTTTCATTCTAGTTTTAGTTCCGATTATTTTTATTATTGCGTTTACCAATATTGATTTTGCCTTATTTTTATTAATATTTTTTATGTTATTAAGTCCAGAATTCAGTTTAGGCGGGGTAAGGGGCCGCGATGTTGTTTTACGTATTGATGATATATTTTTATTTGTTGTTTTTCTGGGCTGGCTGGCGAAAATGGCGTTAAATAAAGAAATCGGTCTTTCCAAAGTTACCCCCATAAATAGTTCAATAATAGTCTATATTTTTGTTTATGTTATTGGAACGCTTATCGGGATTTTAAACGGGACAACACGGCTGATAGCAAGTATTTTTTATTTATTAAAATATGTTGAATATTTTATGCTTTATTTTATGGTGGTGAATAGTTTAAAAGATAAAAAACAGATAAAATTTTTTGTTTACGCAATGTTAGCGGTTGCCTTAGGAATTAGTTTTTACGGATGTTTTATGCATTTATCAGGTGCAGAGAGAGTTACCGCTCCTTTTGAAGGCGAGGGAGGTGAACCAAATACATTAGGTGGTTATTTGATGATGATGATGATGATTGCGACAGGGTTAATCCTTAATTTGCCTTCGTTAAAAAAGAAAATTATTTTAGCCGCCGGAATGTGCGTTGCTTTTGCGGCATTTTTGTTTACTTTATCCCGCGGTTCATGGGTTTCTTTTATCCCTGCATATGCGGTGCTTCTATTTTTATCCCGAAAAGGTAAGTTAATGCTTTTAATTGTTTCGTTATTATTTATATTGCTATTTTCGGTGATTTTCCCCAGTTTTGTTTATGATCGGATTGAAGCTACATTTAAAGATACTACTCCCCGGACAATTATGGGAAGGGAGGTAGTTGTGGATGGATCAGCTGCAGCACGTATAGATACCTGGAAGGATAGTATTAAACATTGGTCGCGTTCTCCCATATTTGGTAATGGAGCAGGATCTGCCGGGAGTGTTGTGGATAACCAGTATATGAGGGTTTTAATCGAAACCGGTCTGATTGGTATTATTGCTTTTTTGTTATTGCTTTTCAGTATTTATCGCAGTTGTTTAAATGTTTACACTCAAGTAGAAGATGACCATTTTGCGCATGGTTTGACTGCCGGGTTTTTAGCAGGATATGTAGGGTTGTTAGTACATTCATTCGGTGCGGCAACTTTTATTTTGATCCGGATTATGGAACCATTTTGGTTTCTGACAGCTATGGTTATTATGCTGCCTCATCTGCCCAATGAAGAACCGATTCCTGAACCAAGATATTAAATAATTAAATAATGCTAAATAATGAAATTAATATGCAATCAGAATCTCTTTCAAAAAAAGTAGTACAAGGTAGTTTTTGGATTTTTTCTTTGAGAATTGGCGAAAGATTACTTGGCCTTGTGCGTTTGATTGTTGTTGCCCGGTTATTAAGTCCTAATGATTTTGGGCTTTTGGGAATTGCCGCGTTAATAACTTCCTGCTTAAATGTATTTTTTGAATCCGGATTTGATCAGGCCTTAATTCATAAGCAGGAACAAGTTGAGGAATTTTTAAATACTGCTTGGACTGTTCAGGTTTTACGCGGGGGTCTATTATTCGCCATGGTTTTTTTTGCGGCTCCGTTCACGGCGCGTTTTTTTCAGGAACCAGGGGCAATAATTATTATCCAGGTCTTTGCATTTACACAAATAATCGATGGATTAAGAAATATTGGTACGATTTATTTCCGGAAAGAGATTGAATTTAAAAAACAATTTTTTTTAAGTTTTTTACCGGAAGTAATTGCTTTAATTGTTACAATCATTACGGCATTTATTTTGCGTAGTGTTTGGGCTTTGGTTATCGGAGCAATAACCTGTTCTTTATTTATTGTTATTTTTTCTTACCTTTTGCATTCATATCGTCCAAAGTTTGAATGGAATTTAGCAAAAATGAAGAACCTTATGCGATTCGGCAAGTGGGTTTTAGGTTACGGGATATTAGGATTTTTGATTATTCAGGGCGATGATATTTTTGTCGGACGAATTTTAGGGGCAACAGCTTTAGGGTTATATCAAATGGCATATCGAATATCTAATCTTCCGGCAACCCAAATATCTCATGTTATATCTCAGGTGACTTTCCCTGCCTATGCTAAATTTCAAAATAATATAAAAAGATTAAGTGAAGCTTATTTAAGAGTATTAGAAATCGTTGCTTTTATATCTTTCCCTTTGGCAGGATTGATTTTTACTTTATCTCACAGTTTTACAACTATTTTTCTGGGAGAAAAATGGCTGGAAATGGTCCCAGCGATGCAGGCATTGTGTATTTTTGGCTTGGCCCGGTCTTTAAGTGCCACGACAGGCCCGGTTTTTGTCGGAGTGGGAAAGCCCAAGATTATGGTTAAACTTTCGTCGATTCAGCTGATATTTTTAATCATCATTATTTATCCATTAACCAAGCAGTGGGGAATTATGGGCACTGCGATTGCTACAGTTATTCCGAATCTGATTACTCCGGTTTTAGCGGGTATCGATGTAGTCAGAATTACTAAATGCCGTGTATCTAATTTTTTAAAACCAATTATTATTCCGTTTAGCTATACAATGGGGGTATTATTCATTACAAATTATATTTTTAACTATAATTTTGGATCTAAAATTTTAATTTTTATTTCAACCCTTATTTTTTATGTTATATGTTATTTAAGCATTGCTTATATTTTTCGAAACATATTAAATTATAATCCGTTAGAAAATATTGAAAAACTTTTAAAACGAAATTTTGAGCAATAAAATCATGAAAATACTTCTTATTTTTCCCCGGATTAAATATGGTGAGCATTCACCGCCTTTAGGATTAGGTTATTTAGCCAGCGCATTAGAACAAGGTAAAGAAGAAGTAGTGATTGCAGATTTAACTTTTGAAAAAGATTATGAATTTTTGAAAAATAAGCTAAAAGAATTTAAGCCGGAATTAATTGGGGTTACTTGTCAAACTACTTTTGCCGAATCTGCTTTTAAAGTAACCCGCTTGTGTAAATCAATATTCCCTGATGTACCTGTTGTTATTGGCGGGCCGCATCCGACTATTTTACCCGAAAAAACCTTAGCAGAATCAAAAGCGGATATTGTTGTGCTTGGTGAAGGAGAGGGTAGCTTAGTAGAAATAGTTGATAAATTTAAAAATAAACAGCGCCTTAATGAAGTTAAAGGCATATATTTTAATCAGGATGGGAAAATTGTGTTTACCGGTGTGCGTGATTTTATTGTTAATTTAGACAAGATACCTTTTCCTTCCAGGCATTTATTTGATCAGCGGTATTTTGATTTTCCCGAAGTTACCTTGATTAGCTCTCGGGGATGTCCGTTCAACTGTAGTTTTTGCCAGCCGACATTAAAGAAAATGTTTGGGAATAAAGTACGCTTGCGTTCGCCGGATAATGTAGTCGATGAGATAGAATTTATTCTGCAAAAATATCCGCAAAAAACAATTCGTTTTCATGATGATACTTTTACCTGGAATAATCATTGGATTAAAAGTGTTTGCGGGTTAATCAAAGAAAGAAAACTGCAATTTAGCTGGAATTGTAAATCCCGCATCGATGTTTTAGACGAAGAATCAATTTCTCTTTTAAAGGATGCCGGCTGTCAAAGATTAGATTTAGGGGTTGAGTCAGGTTCTGTGCGTATTTTAGATGAAGTTTTAAATAAAGGGGTGAGCATCAAGAAAATTAAAAACGCATTTGATCTTTGTGCAAAACTGAATATGCCGACATTGGCTTTTATTATGATCGGTGCGCCGACTGAGACTGCCGCGGATATTCTGGATACAATTAGTTTGCTGGAAGATATTACTTTTATGGGGTTGCATGTTTCTTTATTTACGCCGTTTCCCGGAACAGAAATTTTTGATTATGCTAAAAGTAATGATTTAATTTGTGCTGTTGGCTGGAATGATTATGATTTCTATTCGAGTGTGTCTTTAAAATCTGAGAATTTTCAAGCAAAAGAAATTAAAAATATGCGGTTAATCATTGAAAAAGGGGTAACTGCTTATAATTTATTTAAAAAAGAGGGCGGGGTGCGGGTTTTTATGATTAAACACCCGCTTACTTTTTTAAAATATATACCATATTATTTTAAATTAAAAATTCTGAAAAATCATTTAAAAAAAAGAAAAGTTTGCAAGCTAATATTAAAAAAATGGTAAAAGAAGAATCTCTCTGGATAAAAAAAATTTTAGAAAAAATTAAATTACCGCAAGGAGCAAATGTTTTAGATATGGGTTCCTCAACTTTAGAATTTCGGACGAAGATTCAGCCTTATATTGACCGAGACATATTTACTCCTTTACGGGCCAGAGGTATGCAAATTTATCATTTGGATAAAAAGCGGGATAAAGGAGTGGATATTGTTTGTGATATTCAGAAGATAACTTCTGAAAAATTAGGCAGAACTTTTGATTTGGTTCTTTGTTGTAGTTTGCTTGAGCATCTGGATAATCCGCAAGAAATTATTGAAAAACTAAAAATAATTACTAGACCCCAGGGGTTTTTGTTGGTTACGGTACCGTTTGTTTACCGGTATCATCCGGATCCAGTTGATACAATGTTTCGCCCCCAGCTAAAAAAACTTGTTTCCATGTTTGGGGAGATGAGGGTTATAGATGCGGCAGTAATTTGCATTAAAGATAAAGCGCGTTATAAAAAATCACCAGTTGAATTAATGCGTTATTATATTCCTTTTTTTAATTGGAAAATAAATTGTTTGTTGTTACAAAAAACTAAGAAAGATTAGATAATGAGAATTGCGTTTATTGTTACAGAATTTCCTAATGTTTCGGAGACTTTTATTTTAAATCAAATTACTTCTCTTTTAGAATCAGGCAATGAAGTAGAAATTTTTTCCTGTTTTAAACCAGTTCGGCAAAAAGAAAAGAAGGTTCATCCGGATGTACAGAAGTATAATTTACAGGAACATACACATTATTTTTCGAGTATACCGAATAATCGGATGCTGAGAATTTTAAAAGCATCATTTTTAGTAATAACTAATGTTTTTAAAGCACCGGTGATGGTTTTTAAATCTTTAAATATATTTCGTTTTAAGAATTTAAGGTTAATCTATAGCCTTGTGCCTTTTTTAAATTTTACAGATAAAACTAAAAAATTTGATATTATCCATTGCCATTTTGGGCCGAACGGAATTTGGGGCCTAAACTTAAAATTTTTGGGATTAAAAGGTAAATTGCTAACTAGTTTTCATGGCTATGATGTAAACAGTTATCCTCAAGAGCAGGGGATAGGTATCTATAATGATTTATTCAAATATGGCGACGGTTTTACGGCAAACACGAATTTTACTAAAATTCAAGCGGTAAAACTCGGATGCCCAGAAAATAAGATTCATATTGTTCATGAAGGATTAAAATCAGCTAATTTTAAATATTTACCGCGCAAACTGAAGCCGGGTGAGAATATTAACTTATTGACTCTCGGCCGCTTGGTTGAGAAAAAAGGACATAAATATACTTTAAAGGCGCTAAAAGAGATTTTAATGGAAAATAGAAACATAATGTATACAATAGCTGGCGACGGTCCGTTAAGAGAAGAGTTAGAAAAACTTACCGATGAACTGGGGATTAAGGATAATGTTATTTTTTTAGGTAAAGTTGACCAATCAGAAGCAGTGAAATTATATAACCAGGCGCATATTTTTATTTTAACCAGTGTAACCGCGGCTAATTCTGACCGGGAAGGCCAGGCCTTGGTTTTACAGGAAGCCCAGGCTTGCGGTATTCCGGTAATTGCTACGCTGCATAATGGAATCCCCGAGGGAGTATTAGACGGTGAATCGGGATTTCTGGTGCCGGAGCGAAACGTAGATATTTTAGTTGAAAAACTTAAAACTTTAATCGAGAATCCGCAAATTTGGGGCACAATGGGTAAATGCGGCCAGGAATTTGTCCAGAAAAAATTTGATGCGGATATTTTAAACCTGCAATTAATTAAGGTTTACAAAAAAATTTAGACGAACAAATAAATAAAAAAAATTATGTTATATCAAATAAAATCATTTATTGAAAGAGTAATACCTGATTCTCTAATGAAAAGATTTAAAACTTTGATTAAGGATGTAAAAAATTCATGGAAATATAGGGGTAAAATAAACAGCAGTTTTTATGATGCAGATATTTATTGGCTTGATCCGCGGGACATAAAATATGCAACAAAAACCGGATTAAATAATCAACAATTTAAAAATAAAGTAATTAGAGGGGATTGGGATAAACCATATTATAATTTTACGGATTTAGATATTTATCAAAGTATTCAGGCCAGAATTACAGCGAATATTTCCTGGGAAGGAACAACAGCTTATAAAAGAATATTAAAGCAAATTGAATTTGGTGAAGAAAAATGGGGCTGTAAAAATAAAACAGATTTAAATGCACGTTGTAAAAAAATTGATGCCTTAATTCAAGATATAAAAGAAAATGGGTATAAGGCTGATAGTGATGATGAAATTACGATTAATATTAGCCGGGATGGATTGCTTTTACTTAATCACGGCCGGCATCGATTAGCTTGTGCGAAGTTACTGGATATTAAAAAAATTCCGGTTCAAATAGTGGCACGGCACAAAGATTGGGTAAAATTTAAAAAAGAAATTTTGTATTATGCCTGGTGTAATAAAGGAATGGTTTATGCCCCGCTGGATCATCTGGATTTGATTCATATCCCCTCTTTACATAAGGGAAGGTTTGAATTAATTAAAGCGAATTTGGATGTATGCGGAGGGCGGGTTTTAGATATTGGAGCGCATTGGGGGCATTTTTCCTCTAAATTTGAAGATTTAGGTTTTGAATCTTTTGCGGTAGAACAAAATGAGGAATGTCTTTATTTTTTAAAACGGTTGAAAAAAAGCAAGGCAAAGAAATTTCACGTTATTGCTGATGATATTTTAGCTTACGGATTAAGGCATAATCAATTTGATGTAGTTTTAGCTTTATCTGTGTTTCATTGGTTTATCCGGGAAAAAGGGACGTATGAAAGGTTTAAAACTTTTTTGAATAATTTAAAAATGAAGGAAATGTTTTTTCAAGCGTATGCTCAGAATCATACGCAAATGCAGCAGGCTTACAAAATTTCTCTCCAGAGGAATTTATTGAATTTATTATTAATAATTCCTGTTTAAATAAACATAAGCTTATCGGGGAAGAGTCAGGGAGAAAAATTTTTAAAATTTACCAGTAAAAATTTATAAATATAATTAATTTTTCTGTTCAAATGATTTTTTTAACGCAAAGTTCTTTCATAATTTTGGTGACGAAGCCTGTCCCGCAGTAGGCGGGAGAACTCACTCGTCGGCTTACGCCAGGACGAGCTCAAACAGTCCTCGTCCTCACACCTAAAAATGTGTGATTCCCAAAATTATTCAAGCTGCTTTGCTAAAAACCATATTCACCGAAAAATTATTAGATTTATAAATATACAAAAATATGTTTTTTACATAACACGTAACACATTATACAAAAAAGTAGTTTTTAGGTTAACGTTTGAATAAAAAATAAAAGTTATTTTTAAGATTAAGGAATGAAGAAATGAAGATCGGTTTTTTTTATCCAGAATATTATCCGGTTCGTGCCAGCGCATCAGTACACGGTTATTATTTAGCCCGGGGACTGGTCGATCGGGGGCATAAGCTGCTTTCCTGCATTGGAGATGAAAATCCTAATTGTATTTTATATCCCCAGTCAAAACCAGGGATGATCAAGTTAATTTTAGATGCTGATGTTTTGTATGTCAGAATCATGAGTTATTTTGAGCACGTTTGCACCTGGCGGATGCTGCGTTTATTCAACTTGCCGGTTGTTTGGGAAATTGATGCGCCGCTGGAGGAACAATATGCTTTTTATGAAGATAAGCAAGCGGCTAAAAAAGAATTAGCGTGGCAAAATTTAAAAAGACAATTTTTTGCGCGGTTTGTAGATGCGGGAATTTGTGTTTCTGATCAGATGGCTGATTATTCAAAAAAATTTTTAAAAATAAAAAATTCTTATACTATTCCTAATGGATCTAATGCGCAATTTTTTAAAAAAAGTAAAAATAAATTTAAGCCCCAGGGCTGGGAGGGAAAGTTCGTTATTGTATGGGCGGGTAATCCCACTTTGCCTTGGCAGGCAATGCAATTGATGTTTAATGTTGCGCAAAAAATACAAAAAATAGATAAAGATATTATGTTTGTATTTATCAGCAGCGAATTAGAATACAAATTCCCGGAAGAGGATAATATTGCTGTTTTAACCAGAATTAATTATCTGAGTTTGCCTAATTATCTCCCTTTTGCTGATATCTGTTTATGTTTGTACAACAGTTATGATTGGTGTCCATGGGGATTTTATAATTCACCCTTAAAATTATTTGATTATATGGCTGCCGGCGTAGCAGTGATTGCTTCAAATATGGGGCAGATTGCACAAGTTATTAAAGATAATAAAAATGGGCTGCTTACCGATAACCAGGAAGATGATATAATTAAAAAAATAATTAAATTAAAGGAAGATAGAACGTTAAGTAAAAGAATCGGGAAAGCAGCAGAGAAAAATATTATTGAATATTATAATTGGGATCGGGTGGCCAAAGAGACAGAAGAGGTTTTACAATCTGTAGTTAAAATCAAATATTAAAATGCAAAAAGCAAAAAGTGATTTAAAATATAAAATTTAATTTTAAGATTATATTTTTTTAAGTAAATATGTTATGGTTTTAATGTTTTGTATAATTTCAAGGATGTGTTTACAAATTTATATTGTTCGGTAAAAGGGAAAAAAGGTGAAGGTAACGAAGCCCGTTTCGGTAACGTACAACGGTAACGTGTTCAAAGCATTAAAAATACGTCACCGTAACCGATTGACGATACGGGCCCGCTACAATGCATATCGAGGTCTCGCTGCTTCTCCGGCGGACATCGTAACCGTTTAACCTTAGCCGTTATTTTTAAATTTTACATTGAGACACTACAAATGTTTTTAAAATTTTGATTTTTAATCTTTAAAATTTAATTATTACTATGAATATATTACAGATTGTTTCAAGTTTAGCAGAAATTAGCGGTCCGGCAAATTCTTTATATTTGGTCGCAACTGGATTAAAGCAAAAAGGCCATAATGTTGTTTGTGCCCATTATGTGGGGGAGAGAGGCCCTTTAGTTGAAAAACTGGAAAATCAAGGAATTAAGGTTATAAATTTAGGAGGGGGAGATGCGAATCAGCCGCGTTTTATACGTTTAAGAATATTAATACGTCTGATCATGTTGGTTTTTAAAGAAAAAATAGAAATTATTCAGGCTCATAATTGGGATGCGGATTGTTATGCTCTTTTAGCCGGGATTTTTAAAAAAATGAGAAAAGTGGTTAGTTTACACAGCCGTTCTTATTTTGATTGGGTTAATAAACATTATGCAAAATATGACAGATTATTTTTTAAATTGGTTGATAATTATGTTTGTGTGAGTCAATGTATGGCTGATGAATTCAAGGAAAAATATCCGCAAATAAGAAATAAAATTTCTGTCATTTATAATTCACCAGCAGAGCAATTTTTTAAAAACTTTAATTTTACTAACAGAAAAAAAATTAGAGAAGAATTTAATGTTAGCGATCAGGAAGTTCTTATCGGCAGTGTGGGTAATTTTACCCGGTTTAAGGGTATTGAATATTTACTGGAAGCTTTAAACAATTTATCCTATGATGATTTTAAAGTGTTGCTTGTCGGACAAGATTATGGGAACATAAAAAATAAGTATAATTCATATTTAAAAGACAAACCGTTAAAATCAAAGATAATTTTTGCCGGGTTCCGGCAGGACATTAGGGATATTTTAGATGCCTTGGATATATTTGTTTTTCCTTCTACAGAGGAAGTAGATCCGATTGCTTTATCTGAGGCTATGGCTAGAGGCAAAACAATTATTAGTACAATTGTCGGCGGAATTCCGGAAAAAGTTGAAAATAAAAAAAATGGCATTTTAGTTGAGCCTAAAAATTCTGCAAGCTTAAGAAATGCTTTAGAATTTTGTTTAAAAAACCCGGCAAAAGCACAAGAAATGGCTTTTAATGCCCGGCAGACAATTCATCAAAAATTTTCTTATGAAAAAATGGTTCAAAGTTATCTAGAAGTATTTAAAAAATAAATAATCATGAAGATTCTTTTTGTCGGATATCATAACCCTAAGTTTATTGCATTGCCAGAATATTTTGAAAATGCAATTGTGAATCTGGGACATGAATTAGTATCATTTGATGATCGGAAATTTATATTTCCCGGCCGGGTAAGGGGGAAGATAAATGTCTTGCAAAAGTGGGAATTAGATCGTATTAATAGCAATCTGCTCAAACTAGTTTTGCATAAAAAGCCAGACATATGTTTGGTTAATAGTGTGGGTAGAATTAAAGTAGAGATTATACAGAAAATCAAACAACTGGGCGTGAGAACAGCCTATTTAACTACTGATTTTCCCTGGGATAGTGATGTTTTAGTCCAGGAAGCTTTAAATTATGAATTTGTATTTTACGGGGGGACTGAGATTGCGCAAAAATTTAAGCAGGCTAACATTAAAAAAGCTTTTTGGCTTCCCTTTGCCTGCGATCCTGATCTGCATAAACCAGTTGAATTATCTAGTGAAGAAAAAAAACAATACAGTGCAGATATTGCATTTGTCGGTTCAATATATCCTAAACTTTATTCTAATCGGCTTATAATTTTAGAAGGGATCAGTGATTTTAATATAAAAGTATGGGGGCCCGGAGCAGATACGGTCTCTGCTAATTCGCCTTTAAAGAAAAAAATTATGGGTAATGATACCAAGCCGGGCCAATGGCAAAAGATATATTCGGCTGTAAAAATAGGAGTTTGTATACACTTTGAAGACCACTTAAAAAAAATACCTTGTTATCAGGCAAGTCCCCGGATATATGAATTATTAAGCTGTAAATGCTTTACTTTAGTAGATAATCAGGTGGATGTGAGTAAATTGTTTGAAGATGGCAAACATTTAGTAATATTTAAAAGTATTCCGGATTTACGTGAAAAAATTAATTATTATCTGGCTCATCCGGAAAAAAGAAAAATAATTGCCGAACAAGGCTTTAATGAGGTAATTAATAATCATACTTATCAACACCGAATAAAAAAAATAATTGCGATTATTAGGGGAGATAACCAATGAGCACAGACAATATATTTGATGAGTATTATGAAGCTATTTTCAGAAGTTCAAATAAATATTCACAGGCTGAATATGAAGATCATGTTAAAAATTTTGATTTGGTTTATGCTAAATATTTAACTCCGGAAAAGCAAGCAAAAATTCTTGATGTCGGATGCGGGACGGGGTATTGGCTTTATTATCTAAAGAAAAAAGGTTACACGAATTACTCCGGCATTGATATCTCAGCGCAGCAAGTTAAAATCTGTCGAGAAAGGATTAACGCAGAGGTTGAACAAGCAGATGTATTTGAATATTTGAAAAACAAAGAAAATTCTTATGATCTGATTGTCGGGCACGATATCTTAGAACATATTCCTAAAACTAAAGTTATAACTTTTTTAAGATTAATATATGAAGCATTAAAGCCAGGAGGTAAAGTTTTTTTGAGAACATTAAACTGCGGTAACCCGATGTCCCTGAGAATTCGTTACGCTGATTTTACGCATGAATTTGCGGTTACGGAAAAAAGCTTCTACCAAATTCTTTATCTGTCCGGATTCCGGGATATTAAAATTTTACCGAATATTGATAAAGGGTTTTTAAATAAAATAGTGGCAAATATGATCCGGTTTGTTTTAAGCAAAATAATGTGGTATCAGGGGTTTGTGGTGCCGCGAATTTTAACCCCGGTAATTTTCGGGATAGCTAAAAAATAATAATTATGAAAATTAATATTGTGCATATTGTTGAAGATTTAAAAACCGGCGGTTTAGAGAGGGTTATTGCGGGCATTGTCACGGGCATAGATCCAGAAAGATTTAATCTAAAAATCTGGTGTTTATTCCGGGGCGGGGATATTTATGATGAGTTAAAGGCTCAAGGGGTTAATGTTGAAATTCTGGGCATGCAGTCACATCGGGATATTGGATTTATGTTTAAACTGATCAGAAGATTGAAAGAAAATAATATTCATATTATACATACCCATGGCTATACCGGAACAACTTTAGGCCGTATTGCCGGGATTATCGCCGGAGTTAAAATAATTCTGGCGCATGTGCATAGTACATATTGGGATTTTAGTTTTAAGCAGCTTTGTATTGAAAAAATTTTAAGTTTGGCTACAGATAAAATAATTTGTTGTTCTGAATCTGTAGCTAATTTTGTCAAAGGAAGAGAAAAGGTAAATAAGGATAAAGTAACCGTAATTTATAATGGCGTAGATCTGGATAAATTTATTTTAAAAGACAATCAAATAACGGATAAAGATGAATATGTGATCGGTTGTATTGCTTCTTTATTTGCGCATAAAGGTCATAAATACCTTTTAGCAGCAATAAAATCGCTGATTAGTGATTGCTCAAAAAAGATCAGACTAATTTTAGTCGGAGAAGGACAATTGAAAGATGAATTGCAGGATTATTGCCGCAAATTGGGGATTGAGAAAAATGTTAAATTTGTGGGAAATGTTTTAGATATATCCGAAATATTAAAAGGTTTTGATATTGTTGTTTTGCCCTCATCAGAAAGAGAGGGGTTAGGCATTGCTTTACTTGAAGCAATGGCTGTGGGTATTCCGATTATTGGGACAACAATCGGGGGGATTCCGGAAATTATCCAAAATGGAATAAACGGAATTTTAATTGAGCCTAAAAATTCCGGGTCATTAGCTTCCGCGATCAATTCAATGCTTGATGATTTTAATAAAGCTAAAACTATGGGAGCAACCGGTCGAAAAATAGTTGAAGCAAAGTTTTCACAGGAAAAAATGCTGCAGAAAATAAGCGGCCTATATCAAATACTTTTTGACCAAAAATATGGAAAATAAAAAAATCAATATTTTATTTATGAGCAGTTTTGGCTCCTTGCAAGGCGGCGGACAGCGCAGTCTTTTACTTTTGCTTAAATACCTGGACAAAAGTAAATTTACGTCTTTTGTAGCTGTGCCGGATTCAGGCGAATTAAGTGAAGCAGTATCAGGTTTGGGTGTAAAAGTTTTTGTGATTTCTTTGCCGCGGTTGCGTTCGCTGAATATTTTTCGCACAATTGACTCAATTTATAGATTATTTTTAATTTGCCGGGAGTATAAAATAGATATTATTCATACGGATGCGCCGCGGCAGACTTTATACGCAGCTTTAATTAAGAGGTTTTTAAAAATTTCTCTAATCCTGCACTTGCGGGTTACGGATACAGTGGGTTGGATCGACAAACTGATTTATCCTTTTACGGATAAAATGATTGCTGTCTCTGTTGCAGTTTCTTATCGTTTCGATTTTGCTCATAATTTTAAAGATAAAGTTAAAGTTGTTTATAATGCCGTGGATTTAGAAGAGTATCAGATGCAAGATATCCCATCACCAAGGCCTAAGCTGGTGGCGGGTTATTTTGGCCGGATTGCTAGAAGAAAGGGGATCGAGGTTTTGATAAAAGCCGTAAAAAGGATTCCGGATCAGGTTAAATTAATTATTACAGGCAGCGGGGATTTACAATATTTAAAAGAATTAAAATTATTATGTATAGGAATAAAACTAGAAGATATTGAATTTTGTGAATATCATAAAAATGTGATAAAAGAAATAAACAATTGTGATGTAATTGTTCTGCCGTCAATAAAAGGGGAAGGTCTTTCCCGGGTGATTATTGAAGCAATGGCGCTAGGTAAGGTTGCTATCGTATCTGATTTAGCAGAAAATAAAGAAGCTTTAGGGGATGAATTAAATGAGTTTATTTTTCCGCAAGGAGATGACCAGGCCTTGTTTTTAATTATTGATAAAATCATTAAAAATAGGGAAATTCTTATTTTAAAAAGAAACCTTTTAAGGAAAAGGGCGGAAGAATTTTTTAATGCAGCTAAAAACACAAAACAAATCGAAAATATTTATGATGAGCTTATTAGTGCGAGAAAAAATTAAAATTATTTTGAAATTTTTTGGTATAAATAACTGCCTGAGAATAATCAGGATTAGGGGGTACTGGATTTTTGATTTTTTTGGTCGTCTTATCTTTGGATTATTTAAATCCTTGAGGATTCTAAAACCGGATAAAATATTTAATAAAGATAAAGTTAAGAAAATACTTTTGATTCGTATCGACCGTCTGGGAGATTTAATACTGACTACGCCGGCAATAAAGGCAGTGCGTAACGAATTTAAACAGGCTCAAGTTCATTTGCTGGTTAACGAATATGCTCAAGATTTAGTGGTTAATAATCCTAACATAGATAGGCTGTTAATTTATAAAAAAAATTTAAAATTAGAAGAAGGTTATGATTTAGCAGTTTGCTTTCATCGCGGGTATTTACCCAATAAAATTGCTTTTAAATCTCAAGCTGTTTGGCGGGTTGGGTTTTCTGGTGCGGGGGGAAGTTTTTTCCTCACCCATGTTCTTTTTGATGATCGTTTGAAGCGGGCGAGGCATGAAGTGGAATTTTCTTTGGAAGCAGCACAAATAATTGGTGCGGATTTAAAAGATAAAAAGGATAAAAAGCTCGAAATTTCCATAACTCAAGCCGGAGAAGAATTCGCGGATAAATTTTATCAGGACAATAAAATATCACGTGATGATTTAGTGATTATTATGCATCCGGGAGCCAGACAGGAATATATTCGCTGGAAAAAACAAGGGTTTGCGGCTGTTGCCGATGAATTAATCAGCCAATATCAGGCTAAGGTTATTATGACTGGGTCAAAAAGTGAACAGGCATTACTTTTGCAGATCAAGAATTTAATGAAGTACCCGGCAATAATCACCCCGGGAATAAAGCTGACGGAACTAGTTTCGATTATGGACCGGGGAAATTTATATATCGGTAATATTACTGGCCCCATGCATATTGCCTGTGCTTTAGATTTACCAGTTGTTGCGATAACTGGTATGACCGGATCTTTAGATGATACCCGGTATTGGGGGCCAAGGTGTAGTGATTTTGAAATTGTATCTAAGGATATGGGGTGTAAAAAATGTGTTCCGGGAGATTGTAAAACTTTTGAATGTATACAGAGTATTTCTGTAGAAGATGTGATGGATGCTACTTTAAGGATAATTAAACGACATGCAGCGTGAGATTAATGCCCAAGTTTATGATCAGAATGTACTGCTGGAAGGAATTCAAACCCAGATTGATAATTATTACGAGCCAAAATCGCTAGCGCAGCAAAGGCGGATCAAGATTGTTATGAGTGTATTGGCAGCTCAGGCAGAGGAAAAGATTTTGGATATTGGTTCCGGGGTCGGGACTTTTGCTTATGCGGGTGCAAAATGTAAAGCTGTGGTTTTTGGCATTGATTATTCGCATGAATCCATGAAAGTAGCAACATTGCTAGCGGATAAATTTAATACAAAAAATAAAAGTTTTTTTATAACTGCCAGTGCTTTGGCTTTACCGTATCAAAATGCTTGTTTTGATAAAATTGTCTGTGCGGATTTTATTGAGCATATTACTGATACAGAAAAAAATAAACTTTTAACGGAAATTTACCGGGTACTCAAACCATCCGGTATGGGAGTGATTTTTACGCCAAATTTAATTCGGGAAAAAATTGGCAAAATATATCATAGGATTAGAAACTTACTTTTTAAGACAAGGATTCCGGAGACAGATTTGCATTTTGGTTTAATTACGAAATCTTGTTTTGATGTTATGTTAAAAAATAACGGATTTAATTTTGATTTTTTTTATGCAGATACAACCAGGCCTTATTTAGCAAAAATTCCTTTTTTAAATAATTTTTTAGCTTTAAATTTAATATGGATAATCAGGAAAAAGTAAATTATAAAAAAATATTAATTGTTAATTTAGCCGGAATCGGAGATATCCTGCTTTGCACTCCGGCGTTACGGGCTTTACAAGCAGATTATCCTAAAGCGGAAATATCTTTTTTAACTACAGAAAAAGTGTATGAGGTGGTAAAAGACCTGCCTTATTTACACCGTATTTATGTTTTTAGTCTGTCTTATGGAGGAAAATTTATTTTTTTTAATTTACTGCGTCATTTTTATATTTTGTTTAAACTAAGAAGAGAAAAGTTTGATTTGGCGATAAATATGAGAACATTGGTTAGTGACCAGGGAGCAAAAAAAATAAAATTTTTATTTAAAATAATAAATGCGAAAAAAACTTTAGGCCGTAATACTGAAGGACGAGGGAGCTTTTTTAATATAAAAATTCCGGAAACACAAAATGGCCAAAAATATGAATTAGAATATGATATTGATACAGTGGGGGCGTTAGGCGTTAAAGTAAAAGATAAAACTATTGATTTTATTATTGAGGAGCGTGATGAGAATAATATTAATCGTTTGCTTTCCGGCAAAGAATTATCTCCGGATGATCTCTTGATCGGCATTCATCCCGGAGGTATGCCCAGCCGGCGTTGGCCAATTGAAAATTTTAGAAAAATTATTGAACTGGTTTATAAAAAAACAAAATGTAAATTTGTGATTACCGGTTCAATGCCGGAAAAAAATCTAGCGGACAGGTTAGTAAATGAATTCCCGGATTATGCAATTTCGTTTATTGATAAATTATCCATCAAGGAATTAGGGGCATTAATTAAAAAATGCCGGGTATTTATCAGTAATGATACTGGCCCCATGCACATTGCGGCAATTCTGGGTGTTCCGTTAATCGCTTTATTCGGGCCAGGGGATATTACGCGTTTTGATCCCAGAAATATTAGCAAAAAAGTAAAAGTGTTTTATGAAAAAGTTGCTTGTGCTCCGTGTGAAAAAGTTGATTGTGACGATTTAAAATGCATGCAGCGGATTAGGCCGGAAGAGGTGGTCCAGGCAATATGGGAGTTTCTAATTGCTAATCATATACAGGTAAATCAAGAAGGATGATTAAGAAAATTTATTATTTTTTGCACAAAATGCTTTCAAAGAAAAACGAACGCGGTGAATATTCTGCCGGAGTCTGGCAGCATACAGTGCGGGAGCAGGTTATTGCATTATGCGCCCAGAGTACAGGTAAATTGCTGGAAGTAGGCTGCGGGGAAGGGTTGCTACTGAGTGAAATAGCCAAATTAAATCATAACCTTGAAATTCACGGCATAGATATCTGGGATGAGATATTGGAAAGAGCCCAAGAGAGATTTAAAGCTGGTAATATTCAAGGGGTAAAATTACAGCAAGCGGATGCAGCAAAATTACCTTATGCCGATAGATATTTTGATGTGGTTATTTGCATAAATGTTTTTTTTAATTTGCCCAGCGATACAATATTCCGGGCTAGTTTAAAAGAAATATCCCGTGTGTGTAAAGAAAATGCAATTTTTATTTTTGATATTCGCAATTGCCTGAATCCATTGCTTTATTTTAAATATAAATTAGCCCGTTTTTATGATGAAACCGTAGCAAATTTACCTTTAAGGACTTATAATTTTTCTAAAGTGCAAAAAAATTTAGCGGAAAATGGATTCTCAATCTTAAAAAAAATAAATATTGGTTTTCCGCGCAATCAATTTTCGCCGATTTTTGTTATTAAAGCTAAGAAAGAGAAAAACAAGGTAATCGTATGATCTCAAAAATTCCCATTAGTGCTTCAAAGATATCTTTATTAAATATCATATCTGCTTTTCCGAGTATTTGGGGCGATAAAGAGGCACAAGAGGAATTTAAAGAAACAATCGGGCTGCAGGTTTATCAGCCGCAAGTAATTTTACTCAATTCCGGATTAGCCGCGCTTTATGTGATTTTACTCGCGATTAAAAAAAACAGCTCGAAAACAGAAGTTATTTTACCGGCTTATACTGCGGGTTCTTTGATTGTGGCGATTAAAAAGGCCGGTTTAAAGCCAGTGCTTTGTGATATCTCACCGCAAACTTTTAATTTGGATAGTGCTTTGCTGGATAAATTAGTTTGCCACAAAACTCTTTGTATTATTGGAGTGCATATGTTTGGCGTGGTTATGCCGGAAATAAAAGAATTAAAGCAGAAATTTCCGGATGTTTATATTTTAGAAGATGCCTGTCAGAGTTACGGGGCCGAATTTGAATTCCGCCGTGTAGGCTGGGCTGGGGATATCAGTTTTTTTAGTTTTAACCGAGGTAAAAATACCACATCTTTTGGCGGCGGCGCGATTGCTACGGGAAATGATGAGGTTTATCAAAAATTACTCAGACAAATAGAAGACATTAAAAAACCGAGTGTATTTGCGCGAATAAAAATTTGGGTTAAAATGATCGTTTTGTTTTGTGTTTTAAATAAATGGGTGTATGGATTTTTGTTTGGTTTTATTTCCCAGTTTAAGGAAAACAAGCCTCCGGTTGATATACAGGTATCTAAGTTTACAGAAGTACAGGCTAAAATAGGAATGTTTGCTTTGGAAAATTGTAATAACTCCAGTGGCCAAAGGTTGAATAACGGTATGAAAATTATTAAAGCTTGTTCTGATATAAAAGATATAATCTTGCCTAAAATCGAACCTAAAACCAAACCGGCATTTAATCGTTTACCGATTGTATTTAGCAATCCAGTTAAAAGAGAGCAGGTAGAAAAAGCTTTAGCTGCAGAAGGCATAGAAACTTCACGAATGTATTTAAAGCCGTTGCATCTGATGTTTGATTTAGGTTATAAAAAAGGCGACTTTCCGCAAGCAGAATATCTGGCGGATAACTTATTGACCCTGCCGACCCATCCGTTAATGACTGATTCGGATATTGACTACATAATAGATGTAATTAAAAAAGCTTAAATCTATAAAAACACTAAATCCGAAATCCTAAATCCTAAACAAATCTCAAACTCAACACCCTAAAATAACAACCGATTAACCATTAAATTGAAGATGCTTTAAGTTTTTAATTTTGGATTTAGAATTTATTTATAGTTTAGTATTTAGGATTTTACGTAACACATGGTGTCTGTAGTCTGTTGTCTATTGTCTGTGGTCTGTATTAGTATTGTCCCAGCGTTCCATTTTTCCGGGCATGATTTAAAGCCGCGTTAAAGATTTTTAAACTTAAGGGGACTAAAATGAGAGAAAATATTAAAAGGAACAATAATTCTTTTTTTAGTTGCGATAAAGCGTAGCCTTGGTAAACAGCAAGCTGCATAGCGCGTATGGCATGGGTGATGGGAAAACAACGGGCAATAAATTGTAAAAAAGCAGGCATAACCGTAATGGGAAAATAAACCCCGGCGATTAATCCTTCCAGCGTATTTATAACCCAGGCGATAGGGTTGCCGCGTTTAAAAATGATTGTAAATGCAGCAGAGATTATGCCTAAACTACTTAAGGATAAGATACTTAATATTAAAATTAAGCAAGAGGTAAGTATATTTATTTTGGAAAAATCAATTTTAAATAATAAAACTCCCAGTCCGAAGTAAATTACCACATTAAAAGTTGCAAATACTAAATTCCAAAGCCCCATACTCAAGATAAGTATATTAGTTTTAGTCGGAGTGAGTAACAGTGATTCTAAAGTGCCTTGCATTTGTTCGGAGCGGATTTTATGAGAAAAAGAACTAATCCCTACACCGATATAACTAAAAAAAGCCAGTCCTAAAAGAACATAAGAGAAATAATTAACCCCAAACTCCTGCAAATGCGGGCTAAGTTTTGATCCGAAGAGCTTATCAATAAAATAGTAAATCAAAAGGCTGGTGCAAATACTAAAAATATTTAAAATAAAAGCCAATCGATAACTTGTTTCAATCAAAAAATCCTTTTTAATTATGGCAATAATTTTTCTAATCACGGGTAATAACCTTTTTATATACTTGCAGTAAAGATTTTGAAATTGCATTAAAACTTGCTCTTAATTCCTCGGCTGATCCTTGTGCTTTAATTTTTCCTTGATCTAAGATTAAAAATTTATTACAAATTTTTTCTGCTTCTTCAATATTATGAGTTGCTAAAATTATCGTTATTCCTTGGGTGCTTAATTGTCGGATAAAATTTTTTAATTCCACAATTGAATCGTAATCTAAACTTTTTAATGGCTCGTCTAAGAACAGGACTGGGGGCTTATTTAACAGAGCGCGAATCAGAGAAAATTTTCTTTTCATGCCGGCAGAATAACTATCAAATCGCTTGTGGGCATAATCAACTCTAAAAAGAGAGGTTAATTCAAAAATTCTAGATTTAGTTTGCTGATGGTTCAATCCGTAGAGAGCACTGAAAAATTTCAAGTTTTGTTCTCCGGTAAGCCGCCAATAAAAGCTTCTTTCATCTGCACAAACTAGTCCGATGAGAGACTTAATTTTTTGATCATCACGGCCAATAATCAGATCATTAATCTTAGCTTGGCCTGAATCCGGCAGGATTAAAGTTGAGAGGATCTTAAGCAATGTGGTTTTTCCTGCGCCGTTAGGGCCGATTATGCCTAAAATTTCGCCTTTAGATAATGAAAAACTGATATTATCCAAGACCTTATTCGGAAAAGATTTTTGGCCGGAGAATGATTTTATTAAGTTTTGAGTGTAAACAATTGTTTTATGCATTAACGATAAGGTAACAAATAACTTAAGGAGAGTCAAGAAATAACAGGTTAGGAAATTAGTTGGGTGATGCTAGATGCTGGAACCTTGATTCTAAATCCTAAATCCAAGAATAGGCCTTAAGTGACACTTTTTTTAATTTAAATATTTTTTATCCTAAAACATTTTGGATTTTTGCATATAGTGTCTCGTATTTTTTCGCACCGGAACACTCGTTGGGCGATCCGTGTTCGCTCTTGAGGCGATATTTACTTTTTTAACCTCAAACCATGCCCGCTCACACTACTCAACGTCCGGTTTTGAATAAATATTCGCCATAGTTACCTAACAGTTATGCGCTATTTTGTTTTTAGCTTTTTAACTCGTCACTGATAATTTATAACTATTAATTTTATTGGTATGAATTATCAGCTATCATCTAGTTACTGTATGATGGTCTATTATCTCTTGTCAATTAATTAAGAAACGTGTTAAAATAATAACCATTAAATAAAGATTTTTTTAAAAAATAAGGGGGAAATTAATGAAAAATTACAAATTAATAAGTTTTTTATTGGTTTTAGTTTTCGTGTTTGGTTTTGGGATAGTATCTTTGCTTGCGCAAGTTGCCGATAACCTTACACAAACTGATCTTGCCGGGGAGTTGTTTAGCACTCCTGTGCCAATGAATAATTATTATTTTGCTAAACAGGCAGTAGTAACCTTTGGGGCTAAGTGGAGGGGGATACCGCAAACCCGTGAAGAACTTGAGGATATGGTTTGGCAGGAATTAGTTTTTTCTTTTGAGGCCTATCGCCGGGCGATTGAAGCAAGTGAGGATGAGGTAGATGCAGAAATCGAGAAGATCTTAACCGCGAATAAAGTTGATTTTAGCTGGCGTACAGATAAAGAAAAATTTCAGAATTGGACAAAAGATACACTCAGATGTACAATTGAAAGTTTTAAGAATCAAATGGCGCATCTTGTTAAACTAGAAAAACTGAGAAATGAAGTTCTGGACAGTATCAATCCGGAAGTTACAGAAGAAGAGGCATATCAAAAATTTTTAAATGAATACAATACTTTACTTGTAGAATTAAGAGAATTTGTGGATATTGATGAAGCTGAAAAATTTTATCAAGCTGCGCTTAAAGAAGTTACGGAAAAAGATCAAGAACAATTAATTTGGCAGGATTTAATATATAGCGATGAGGTTTTTAAGCGTAAAATCGAAATTAGCGATGAAGAATTTGATAAAACCATTTCGTTTCTTTTGAGAGATAAAGAAGCACGTTTTAAATGGCAAGAAGATGCAGAAACTTACACCGCCTGGGTAAAAGAAAATTTTGATTTAAGCTTAGATGATTTTCAAATTTTAATTTTGCAGCTTAGAACCGTGGACAAACTAATAGAAGAAATTTTTCTGGGCAATCAGCCACAGGTAGAGATAAGTCAATATCAAAACCTTTTAGATGAATCAATCTCTATTAATCAAGCATATGAAAGATTTATTGAAGAAAGACAGGTGCCGGATCAAAATATTTTCAAATTTAAAACATTTAATGAAGCCGAAGATTTTTATGAAAAAATTAATCGGGTAGCTGGATTTTGGGAAGAAGAAAAGAGAAAACAACCTAAAGAATTTAAGCAGCCAGGGTTTACAGCTTTAGATTTTTTAATTAATATGTGGGGTTTTCGCCAAGTCGATGCCGATAAAATGATAGATAAAGAGATTGGCAGCTATTATCCTCCGGCACCGATATATAAAGGGTATGGGGTGTTTAAAATCCTAAAAATCAGAAAAGCTGATAAATCAGAATATCCTGAGCGCAAAGATTCATATTTTGAAAAAATGAAATCTATTAAAAAATATCAGGGATTTCAGGATTGGGCAATTGCGCTTAAAGATAAGGCCAATATTAAAGTTTATATTAAATAAAATCCTGTTAAAATTATCGGTTTTCCCGGCTTTAAATAATACTTTAACCAAAGTCTTTTTAATTGAGGAGTTTTAATTTTGTGCAAACTGAAAAATTGGTCCTCGAAAATAAGATTAATATTTATAACGAACAACTTGAGAAAAATAAAAAATTAGAAATTAAAATGATCGGCAACTCTATGCTGCCGTTTTTAAAAAACGGTCAAGTTGTTCTGATTAAGCCCGCTCAAATAACCGATGTGAAAACCGGAGATATTGTGCTTACCTGTTTTGAAAACCGTTTGCTTTGCCACCGGGTTTTTAAAAAAAATAAATATAGTTTTAGGACAAAGGCAGATGCTTTTCTAAAACTAGACCCGATAATGACGAAAGCTAATTTAATGGGCAAAGTTGTGGCCTATAAATTTGGTGAGAATTATATTCGGGTGGATAAAAATTTTTCCCGCTTGCTAGGAATAATAATTTCGCGGTTTTCACTGTTTATGGCTTATTTTTATCCAGTTTTACGTTTTATTAAACGCATGATTGCGGCCAATAGAAAAAATAATGGAAAATCTCTGGATGATTTAATTTTTTGTTTGCTTACCCCCCACAGTTTAAATGAACCAAGAAAAATATCTCAAGTTTTAGAAAATATAGAAAGTAATAAAAATTTTGCGTTGGATTTTCTGACTAAAATTCATCAAAATGGAATCAGCGGAGTTATTTTCTATAATCTAAAAAATAAAAAGTTACTTCCCGTATTGCCGGAAACTATAGTGTCTGAGCTTAAAACAGATTATTTAAATAATTCCGGCCGGGCATTATTTATTGAAAAAAGTTTAACACAACTGATCAATCAACTAAATCAGGAAAATATTGATGTGCTTTTAATCCGTGGAATTGATTTTATGGTTAATTTATATCCCGAACCAGGTATGCGGGCAATGAGTGATATTGATATTGTGATTAAAAGTGAGGATTTATTGCAAGTAGCAGATGTTTTTAAAAGGCTGGGATATGCTAATCCTCAGGGTTATCTGTATTTATTTTCGCGTGATAATCTGCATTATGATATACATCTTGATTGGGCGGGGTTTTGGCGCATTGCTTCTAGAAATGTCAATATTGGCATAAAGAATAAATCAGTCTGGCAAAGAGCTAAATGTTTTAGCCGGGAATTAACACATATCAGGACATTAGATGATTGTGATTCTATTTTAGCCTGCTGTGCTCATCTGCAGGAACATTCCTATAAAAGAATAATTTGGTTTTATGATCTGGCGTTATTGCTTAATAAAGAAAATTTTAACTGGAATCAGTTAATGGAACGATCAGAAGAATTTAATCTGAAAAAAACATTATTTTTTGTGCTGAAATATTTACAAAAATTTAATTTTATTCTGGTTCCTGATCCTATTACTGAAGAACTGGATAAACTTAAATTGAATTTTTTTGAACAAAAATCATTAAAAATGCTGCAGGCGAACAAAAAGGAATTACTGAGCGGAGAACTTTTACAGTTATTTTCGCTACCTAGTTTTAGCCAAAGGCTTAAAAGTATTTATGAGACGATTTTTATTCGGGAAAAAGACTTTTCCCAAGCTGGCAAAAAAATTACATTTTTGGATTATATTCTGTGGTTTTTCCGGATACTAGAGTATAGTATTAAGAAAATAAGCATTATTTTTAGAAAGTAAAAACCCTATGGGAAAAATATCAATTCAAATTGCCGGAATAAAAATATTAATAATATCAGAAAACCAAGATCTGATCGAAGGGGTAAAAACCAGCTATTCAATGTTTCAAGTGTGTAATGATCAGCAATATTATTTAAAAATAAATATTACTCTTGATCCGGTATTAAATCAAGAGAATCAAATGCAAGAAATTTGCCTAGAGAAAGACAACCTTATTTTTAGGCTTAAAGCTGCGGATTTTAGAAGCACAGTTAATTTTAAAACCAAAACTATTGATGCCCGGATTAGTTCTCAAGCCGGGGCGGTAAGTCTTTTTTTAAGAGTGGTATTCTCGTTAATTCTGTTAGAAAATAATGGATTCTTAATTCATGCGGCTGGCTTTTGCGATGCGCAAGGAAAAAGCTGGGTTTTTGCCGGTCCATCAGAAAGCGGCAAAACCACTTTGGCCAAATGGGCGGCGGCAAATAATTATAAGGTATTGAGTGATGAATTAGTGGCTATCCGGAAAATTGACGATCAATATGTTCTGTTTTCCACGCCTTTTAACGGCGAATACAGTGGACAAATTACTAATTTTCAAGTGGATTTAAAGAATTTATTTTTTCTGGGGCAAAAAATTAAAAGCCAATGTAAAAGGCTCAAAAAATTAGATTGTTTTTTAAATTTACTAAAAAATGTTTTTTTCTTCAATCGGCAGATTCAAGAAAATCAATTGATGATTAATTTAATGCAGGAATTATCAGAAAGAGTTTGCGCTTATCAGATAAATTTGTTTAATCAAGATATCGAAAGGATTATTCATGCCACAAGATCAGATTCTAATACGCAACAAAGAAGCAGCCTGGCAAGAGGTTGAGGATAATATTGTTGTGATTACCCAGCAGACAAAAAAGATCCATGTTTTGTCAGGCTGCGGCTTAATGCTTTGGCAGAGGTTGGAACAATCTCAGACAAAACAAGATTTATTACAGGCAATTTTGGATGAATATGAGGTAGAGCCTGCCCAAGCCCAAGCAGATTTAGATAAATTTTTAGAGGAAGTAATAGCTAAAGATATTATTAGACAACAGACAACAGATAAAAAACTAAAACAAAAACAAAAACGAAAATGACAATAGACATAAAATTACAGGTATTGGGCTAAAAACAAGAAATATTTGTTTCTAAAATTTTCTGTAAGAAAATTTTAGTCTGTGGTCTATGGTCTATGGTCTGGAAAAGTGGATATTTGGACAAAGGTAAAACATACACTTAAGCAAAAACATATTCCGATTGAAGTAATTTTGGAATTAACTAAGCGCTGTAATTTAAAATGCTGTCATTGTTATAATATTAAAGACAGCTGCCAGTTGAGTTTTAAACAAGTAAAAATAATTTTTAAACAATTACGTGATGCCGGCACTTTATTTTTAGTTTTAACCGGAGGCGAGGTATTTTTGCATCCGGATATTATGGAGATTTTAAATTTAGCGAAAAATATGAATTTTAATTTGAAAATTTTCACAAATGGCACCCTGATTACAGAAGAGATTGCGAGAAATTTAGCAAAGATAATGCCGAGTGAAATTGGAATCAGTATTCAAGGGGCAAGGGCGAAAACACATGATTTAATTACTGGCGTTAAGGGCTCATATGAGAAATCAATTCAGGCAATAAAGATATTAAAAGCTAAGAGTATTAGTGTAAATCTTAAAACAACGCTCATGCAGCAGAATTTTTCTGAGTTTAAAGAAATCATTAAATTAGCCGCGGATTTAGGAATAGTTTATATTATGGATCCGGTTATTGCGCCGCGGGATGATGGATCCTGTGATGTTTTAGCTTATCGATTGACGGATGCACAATTAGAAGAATTTTATCAGTTTGAAGTTGAACTAAAAGGGTATATCTATGAGCCTGAAGAAAAAGAATATTTTTGTCAGGCGGGATTTACTTTTGGCAGTATATCTGCAAACGGGGATGTGTACCCGTGTATACAATTACCGCATAAACTGGGAAATATTTTTGAGCAGGATTTTAGCGGGATTTGGCAGAATGCAGAATTTTTAAAAAAGATGCGCCGCAGTAATGCTTATGATAATCCGGAATGTCAAAGTTGTAAGATTGCCGATGTTTGCACGCGGTGCCCGGGGCTGGCATTTTTAGAAGACGGCGATGCTTTTGGGAAATCCGCTGTGGCTTGCATGCACGCGCAAGTCTACAAAAAACTGGGTGATAGGGTGAAGGGTGAAGGGTGAATTTATTTTACTCTCTACTTTCTGCTCGCTACTGATTCAAAATAAGGTATAATATAATTATGCAAAATAAACTAATTCATAAACTAACCATCCAAATCATAATTATTGTTGTGATTATTGCCGGGGTTTTTTCTTTTTTAATTAATATGCAAACCAAGGAATTAGAAAAAAGAATTTCAGAAAAATCTGAACTTTTTTCAAAAATTTTAGGCGCACATTTAGACAATATTATTGGCAATAATCTTATTGCTTATAATTCATTACAAGAGAAAGTCGAAAGGTTAATAGAGGGCAATAAAGATATTGAAGAGCTGATTATCATTGGCCCGGAAAAAATAGTTATTGCATCAAGTTCTGGCAGGAAAATCGGGGCATCTCCGGATATGCAATATATGGGGATTATTAACGAAGTAGTTCAGACAAAAAAATCCAAGGCAATTGTTAAATCTGATTTAGGCAAAGAATTAGTAATCCATTTTTTGCCAATTTTTTCTTCTGCGGGTAATGCGGATAATCTTATCGGAATAATGCAAATGAAAGCAAATTTTCCTTCCCAGCAGGGTGAATTGGTAACAGCACTGCGAAAAAACAGGAATTATTTTTTTAAAGAAGAAGCACTCCGCTTTGCTCAGGATCTATCCCGGGATTTAGAATTAGTTATGGCTGAGGTTAACAGAAATTCCGGATATTTAGACCGCTTAATTCAAAATATACTGGAAGATGCGGAAATTAAGGATATTAAATTATATTTGAAAGATCTGCAATTTCTAATCTCCGGAACCGGGCGTGATTCATACATTTCGCAGGATGATATCCAAAGAAATTATTTTCGTGCGATGCAAGAGAAAATAACGTTCAAAGCTCAATATAAAAAACAAGGCCATTTAACTCAGTTTATCAGCCCGTTATTTCTCACAGTAGACGGAAAACGTAAGGTAAGCGGTGCGGTAGGAATATTAATCTCTTTAGAACGTGTATATGATGTAATTAACACAAGGAGAAATTCTATTGTTTTGATGAGTTTTTTGATAATTTGCGCCTTTGTTTTAATTATTGGATTATTTTTTAGAAATTCAATTATTGCACCTTTAAAAAATCTAAGCAATATGAGCGCAAAAATCGGTAAAGGGGATTTCTCACAAAAAATAAGTATTAAGGGGACTGATGAAATCAGTGATTTAGGAAAATCATTTAATCAGATGTCAGACGAATTATTGCGTTCTAAAAAAGAAATTGAAGAGTGGAACAAAAAACTGCAGGAAAAAGTAAAAATAATCTCGAATGAATTAGAAGCCAAGCAGGCCCAGCTTATTGAATCAGAAAAAATGGCTTCTTTAGGTGTTCTTTCCAGCGGAATTGCCCATGAAATTAATAACCCCCTGGGAATTATCATTGGTTCAGTGCAGATGATTCTTAAGGAATTAAAGGAAAAACAAACCCTGGCTAATCCCCAACAGACAGAGGAATTGCTTAAAACTGTGGAAAATTATACGCGGCGCTGTTCGCATATTGTGAATAGTTTATTGCAATTTGCTAATAAAAAACAAATGCAATTAATTGAGTCTGATGTGAATAAATCTGTAGAAAATGCTTTATTGTTCACGGAAAATCATATCAAGAAAAATAATATTAATTTGATTCAATCCTTAGAAAAAGACCTTCCCCAGGTTTTAGCGGATCCCATAAATTTAGAGCAGGTATTTATCAATATTATTCTTAATGCGCAGATGAGTATGCCGGAGGGAGGGCAGCTGAAAGTTTCCACTGCGCTTGCGGGCAATAGGGTGATGGTAAGTTTTGAAGATACGGGTATGGGGATTGCCGCAGGGAATATGCATAAAATTTTCGAGCCGTTTTTTTCAACCCGTGAACCGGGTAAAGGTGCGGGGCTTGGATTATCGATAAGTTATGGTATTATTAAAGCACACAATGGGGATATAAAGGTAGAAAGTGCAGTGGGTAAAGGGACAAAGGTTACGGTGGAAATACCGATTAAAGAAAGAAAAGAGTAGAGAGTAACGAGTAGAGAGAGAAAAAACAAAAACAATTATTCTCTCTACTATCTACTTGCTACTCGCTACTTATGAAATGGAAAATTTCTATGAAGCAAGATCGAATACTAGTTGTTGACGATGAGCCGGGCATGCGGCAATATTTAAAAAAATTACTTACGGATAACGGGTATCAAGTTGAGATTGCGGAAAATGGGATTCAAGCGCTGGAAATGATTAATGAAAAAGTTCTGGATCTGGCACTGATTGATTTTAAAATGCCGGGGATGGATGGAATACAGCTTTTAGCTAAAATTAAGGCAGAGCATGAACATGTGATTGTAATCATGATGACGGCTTACGGAACAATGGAAAGGGCAATTCAAGCGATGAAGTTAGGGGCTTATGATTATTTAAGTAAACCGTTTGAAGTTGATGCGATTTTATTGATAATTGAAAAAGCGCTTAAAACCAAAAGGCTGGAAGATGAGAATATTATTTTACGCAAAGAGCTTAAAAAAACCTATACTTTTGCGGATATTATTTCGGAAAATTCCCAGATGCAGCATATTTTTGAGATTATCCAGAAAGTAGCCCCGGCTAAAAGCACTGTCTTAATTCAAGGAGAAACCGGTACAGGTAAAGAGCTGATTGCCCGGGCATTGCATGCGTTAAGCCCGCGGAATCAAAAACCGTTCATTCCTGTGGATTGCGGGGCATTAAGTGAGAGTTTACTGGAGAGTGAATTATTTGGCCACATAAAAGGTGCGTTTACCGGAGCAACACAGGATAAAAAGGGGCTGTTTGAAACTGCAGACGGCGGCACAGTATTTTTGGATGAGATTGGGCATATTTCATTAGCTATTCAAGCTAAGTTATTACGTGTTTTGCAGGATGGCCAGATCAAACGCGTGGGTGAAGCAGCTTCACGCAGTGTGGATATCCGTCTTGTAGCAGCGAGCAATGAAGATATTGAAATGGGGATTAAAGAAGGCAAATTCCGCGAAGATTTATTTTATCGTTTAAATGTTGTACCGATTTTTGTGCCGGCTTTGCGTGAGCGTAATGAAGATATCCCGCTTTTAGTTGAGCATTTCATTCATAAGTACAATAATATTGAAAAGAGAAATATTCAAGGCATTAGCCATGATGCTTTGAAAATGCTGATGTCTTTTTCCTGGCCGGGGAATGTAAGAGAGTTAGAAAACTTAGTACATAGAGCTGTGGTTATGGCAGATAAAGATAATATTGAAGTAATGGATTTACCTTTAAACGTAAAAACTTTGTCTGTTGCGGAAAGAAGGATAGATGCAAATCGTACGCTTGATTTTCGCAAAGCAAAAAATAATGCTTTAGCTGCATTTGAAAAAAGATTTTTAATTGAAAGTTTAATGCGCCATAAAGGCAATATCAGCCGCGCGGCAAAAGAAATGAACTTAGACCGCAGAAACCTGCACCGCAAATTAAAGCAGTATAATATCACACCTAGCAATTATTTATCTTAAAAGTAGCGAGTAGCAAGAAGAGAGTAGAGAGAATGTGTTATCATGCAATAGTTGACACTTTTTTCATTTAATTTAAATTTTGTTTTTTACAGAAACTGTTTCGTATTTATTCATCCCGGAATTCTCGTTGGGTCCCAGCGAGACCCAACTTCGTTCGGCGATCCGTGTTCGCTCTTGAAGCTTTATTTATATTTTTTAGCCTCAAACCATGCCCGCTCATACTGCTCAACGTCCGGGTTTGAATAAATACTCACCGATAATATCAACTATTAGCAATAAAATTTAAAACTGTTAATCTTTTTCAAGATAACATATATTGTTTTCTCGCTACTTGCTTGTGCTTTTAAGGATGCTACTCTCTACTCGCTACTAATTGATTTTTAACCAATTTGTGGTATACTTATTTATGTGTAAATATTGTCTCAATGAGGCGTATTTTACACAATATTTTGGTTAATTTTAAAATTTTCTGAAACAGTCTTTTTATTTTACTCTGTAACATGTTTATTTTTAAATGATTAAGTTTTTGATAAATAAAATATTTTATTTTGTGTTGGCACGTTGATTGCTTAATATTAAGAGGTTATTATGAGAAAAACAAATAAAATTCTAAAAATCATTGGTTTTATTTTTCTGGTTATGGCAGTTATTCCAACCAGCGCGCAGGCGCGTTTAATTGTGCAAAAAGGCACGTCCACTATTGCTGCCGGGCAGACAACATATGTTCAGTCGATTAATGCTGTCAGCAGCCTTTCTAATGCTTTTGTGTTAATGTGGTCTACAGGAGACAGCGGGGCAAGTAATTCACAATATCATCAGGCCACTGGGGTGCTTACTTCTACCAGCCAGATTACATTTACGCGTCAGGGAACAACTGATGATTGCCGGATCGGCTGGTATGTAATTGAGGCAGAATACGGTGAGTTTGAAGTTGTAAAGAGAAATACCATAACTATCGGCACAACCGCAACTACCCAGGATGATGCGATTGGCGCGACTATTGACCAGTCACGTTCGTTTATTGTTTCTAATTCACGGATTGGAGGAAATGGCGGAACTGCTAATGCCTACAAGGGATATGCTACGACGCATTTTTTAAATGATACTACAATCCAGGCAGCCCGCGGGGTTTCGGGTACTTACACCACAATTGTAAGTTATGCTGTAGTGCAATGGTCTGCTGCTTCCGGGGTTACAGTGCAGTCAAAAGAACTAAGCGCTTCCATAGGTACTACTGAAGTAACTGATACAATTAACACAGCGGTAACTCCGGTGCAAACCTGGCTGTACGCAACGGCGCGGCATAATTCAAACGGGCTTTCACAGACTGCGGTAAATACTTATTTAAAAGACGGAACAACTGTAGGTTTTAGCCGTTATACCGGTACTTATACCTCAGCCATACGCTGGTGGGCAATCCAATTTCCTGAAGGGGTTCCGGTACAGCGCCAGTCGCTTAGCGCTGCCAGCGGCGACCTTACAGAACCGGCAACATTAGCTTCCAATGTGACTATCGGCTATTCCTGGTCGGATAATTATAATGATTCCAATGGTACAGGTACAGCTTATCCCCGGCAGTCCTGGTATTCGCAGATTACTGCGGTTAATCAGGTAATAGCTACGCGTTATTACAGCGGGCAGGCAGCAAACTTATCCATGCAGGCGATTGATACCAGTGCCTGGATCCCTCCATTAGTGACAATAACAATTACGCCGGATCCTTGTAAAGCAGTGGGTATTGGCGGGCTTGAAACCAAGCTTGTATTTAATCTGACTATGAATACATCTGTTGAACCGATTATAACCTATGACCCGCAAGGCGCAACCGGGCCTCAGGCTTGTACCGCAGGCACATGGTCAACGACAACATATGCTAATGATACATACACTGTTTACAATGATTACGAAATTAATGCTTCTACGGGTGACGGTACTGCCGTAATCAGTGTTAGCGGAGCAAAAAGTGATTTAGGTATAACTATGTACCCGGATACTGATGATTCCTTTATTATAGATGCTACTGTCCCGAATAATCCGTCATATCCCTGCGGCAGTTGGGATTCCAGCAGTAAGACAGCCGCGATTCCGAATGATACCTGGCAGGAGATAGATAGCACGCCTTATTTTGAATGGACCGGAGCCAGTGACGGAGCTGGAACCGGAGTTAGCGGTTATTCTGTTTATTGGGGAAATTCCAGTATCGGCGAACCGGCAACTACTCAAGAACAGTCTGCGGAAAATTATGATGTAGCTACTCCGGTAGATGACGGAATATATTATTTAAGGGTAAGGACATTTGATAATGCGGGAAATTACAGCGAGCCGGTTACAATATTTATTTTTCAGTACGATGCTTCTGCCCCAATTAATCCTGATGTTCCGGCAAATTCCTGGGAGTCAAATTTAAAACTAACTCCCATAACTAATGATACCTGGCAAAAGGATGATAATACACCGTATTTTGAATGGACTGGCGCTAATGATTCCGGCGGTTCTGGGGTAAGCGGTTATTCTGTTTATTGGGGAACAGACACTAACGGCGAGCCCGGGCAGACACAGCAGCAGTCAAATATGAATTATCAGGTAAGTACCCCGGCAGATACAAATACTTATTATTTGAGAGTAAGAACTTTTGATAATTTTAATCATTATAGTAATCCTGTAACTTTATTTATATTTAAATATGATGATACACAACCCACAAATCCCGTACAGCCTTGCAGCGGTTGGGATTCTCCTTCTAAAGGAAACATGCTTTCCAATAATAAGGCGCAGGGGTTTGGCCAGACGCCGTATTTTGAATGGACTGGTGCCTCCGATGCTAGCGGCAGCGGCGTGAGCGGTTATTCTATTTACTGGGGTATGGATTCAGAAGGCGAACCAGGCTTAACCCAAGAGCAGGCTAATGCGGATTATGAAATCAGCACCCCAACAGGTGAAGATACGTATTATTTAATTGTCAGGACATTTGATGCTTTGGGTAATTACAGCGAGCCGGTTACTTTGTTTACTTTTATTTACGATGAAACTAAACCCACCGTAACAATAACTGTTAGCCCGGATCCGGCCGGACACAGCGCAGCCGGGGAGTTGGAATTTAAACTTGTTTTTTCTGAATCCATGGATATTGCGGTAACCCCGAGTGTAAGCTATGACCCGCAAGGCGCAACCGGCAACCAGACTGTAGATACAAATGGTGCCTGGTCAACCACAACTTATACTAATGATACTTACACAGTTTATAACAGCAATGTGATTAACAGTACTACTGGTGACGGAGCCGCAGCAATAAGTGTGAGCACAGCTCAGGATGTTGCGCTAAATACAATGTTAGCGGATACCAATGATAGTTTTACGATTGATACGCTAGTGCATCATTTTGTGATTGCTCATGACGGGATGGCAGTAATAAATATTCCGGAAACTTTAACCATTACGGCTAAAAACAGTACGAATTGTACAGTGTTAGATTATACCGGCCAGGTAACATTAAGCACTTTAAACGAAACCGGAGAAATAACCTGGGCTTTAGTCAGCGGAGCCGGAGTGTTTAATGATAACGGCGCAGGCCAGGATACCGCAACCTACACATTTGCTGCTGGCGATAACGGAGTAGTTACAATTCAAATAACAGATACGAACGCGGATAATTTGGATGTGGAAGTAACAGACACGATAAATACTGATGATGATACTGAAGGAAACTTAGTTGTCTCTACTATACCTTTAGGCTGGTTTGTGATCTCGCATGATACGGCGGCAATTGCCGGGACTCCGGAAACAATCACGGTTACAGCCAAAGATATCAACGGCCAGACAAAAACCGATTATGCGGGAACAATTAATTTAGATACCAATGGTACAGCAACCACAATTACCTGGGGACTGAGCTCTGGCTTAGGAATATTTGCTGATGGCGGTGCGAGTCTGGATACTGCTGCTTATACTTTTCATGATAATGATAACGGTGTAGCAGTATTTACAATAAAAGATACTAAGGTGGAAACAATTAATATCTCGGTAGAGGATAACGGAAAGACTGATAATGATACAGAGGGAAATTTAATAGTTAGCCCGGGTGCGGTCAATAGTTTTATTATTGCTCATGACACACAGGCTACAGCAGGGATTGCGGATAATGTCAGCATTACGGCTTATGATACGTATAGCAATATTAAAACAAATTATACCGGTACAATAACTGTGGATACAAACGGCACAACCACCACAATTACCTGGGCAAATGTTAGCGGCCTGGGTATGTTTAATGACGGCGGGGCTGGCGTGGATACAGCTACTTATACTTATGCTGCCGGAGATAATGGAACAGTTACCTTAAGCATTACGGATACCAAAACCGAAAGCATTGATATTGATGCCAGTGCCAGCGGCAAGACTGATAATGACAGTGAAGGTAATATGCTCATCGTGCCGGCAGCTATTGATTATTTTGTGATCAGCCATGACGGTGCAGCTTCTGCCGGTGTGTCAGATCAGATGAGTGTGACAGCCAAAGATGCTTACGCAAATATCAAAACCAATTATACGGGCACAATTACTTTGGATACTAACGGAACAGCCACAACTATTGATTGGGCATTGGTCAGCGGCAGCGGCGTATTCAATGATAACGGCGCAAGTGTGGATACCTCAACTTATACTTTTGATGCTGCAGATAACGGTACAGCAATTTTTTCTATTCTAGATACTACGCAGGAGTCTATAAATATTTCTGTCATCGGCGATACTAAAACCGATGATAACACAGAAGGCGATCTTAATGTTGGGCCGGCAGTGATCTGGCTATTTGACATTACGCATGACGGGAATGCTAATGCCGGGGTTTATGATGATGTGACGATTACAGCCAAAGACAGCTTGGGCAATATTATGACAAATTATACCGGCACAATAACTGTGGATACAAATGGAACAGCTTCGGCGGTTTCCTGGGCTAAAGTTACCGGCCTGGGAACATTTAATGACGGCGGGGCCAGTGTTGATACTGCTACCTATACATATGCATCCGGTGATAATGGTGTAGTAGTGTTAAAGATCAAAGATAATGTGCAGGAATCAATAAACATCAGTGTTAGCGGTGATGGCCGGGTAGATAATGATACTGAAGGTAATTTAATTGTGGGACTTCCTTTATTAAGCCATTTTGTGATTGCTCATGACGGGGCTGCTGCAGCCGGTACTGCAGAAAATATTATTATTACCGCAAAGGACACAGTCGGCAATACGAAAACCGATTATACCGGTACAATTACTGTGGATACGAACGGAACTGAAACAGCAATTACCTGGGCTAAGATTACCGGAGCCGGCGTATTTGTAGATGGCGGAGTAGATGCAGATACAGCTACTTATGCCTATGCTGCCGGCGATAACGGAGTCGTGACCCTGAGTATTAATGATACAAAGGTAGAAACAGTAAACATCTCCATAACCGGAGATGGGAAAACTGATGATAATACTGAAGGGGATTTAGCGGTCAGCCCCGGAGCTTTGGATCATTTTAAAATTGTGCATGACAGCTCAGGTATTGTGAATATCGCGGAAATGGTAACTGTATCAGCTCGTGATAGTAATGATAATATTAAAACAAATTATACCGGAACCATAACTTTAGATACAAACGGCACAGCTACGGCCATTACTTGGGGCTTACAATCTGGCAGCGGTGTATTTACGGACGGCGGGGCCAGTGTGGATACGGCAACTTATACTTTTAATGCTGAGGATAATGGAGCGGCTGTATTCCGGGTAACTGATTCTATTGCTCAGACAATTAATATTGCGGTATTCGGAGATACGAAACCTGATGATAATACTGAAGGTAATTTAGTGATTGGTGCGGCCGGCACGCAGACTACAGGCTGGTTATCTCCCACTGCTAATACCGGTGGTTTTACTAATCCGACTGAGGCCTATGCTGATGGCGGTAGTTATGCGTATTCTCGCAGCGGCTATGAGCATCAATATAGTAATTATGGATTTTCCTTTCCTTATAATGCGATAATTACCGGAATTCAGATAAGATTAGATGCCTGGGGGCAAAGAAACGGATATTCTTATTCCGGGGAATTATCTTGGGATGCAGGTACAAATTTTACCTCCAGCGGCTGGAGTACTCCGGCCATGACAACAAGCCAAGTTACTTATCTGAGCGCAAATGATCTTTGGGGCCGGACAACCTGGTCTAAGACCGAGCTGGCTAATGCTAATTTTAGGGTGAAATTAATTGCAACTGGTTCTACTCTCAGAAACAATTATTTGGACTGGGTGCCAATAAATGTTTCTTATGAGATCGGCGCCAATGCTGCGGCAAATAATGTTACGACAGCTGATGTGGGAGTAGGCAGCAGCGGAAACCTGATCCTGAATACAACTGTTACTAATAGCGCTAGTGTGCAGGATACTGTGACCTCGATTACTGTTAACAATACAGGTACAGCAACAGACGCGGAAATCACATCTGTAAAACTTTATTATGATAGTAATAATTCCAATGATTATACTCCTGGTGTGGATACACAGATCGGATCCGGAACTTTTTCATCTGGCGCAAAAACTTTTTCCGGTTTAAATATCAATATTGCGGCCAGCGGCGGCAATGAATATTTCTTCGTGATTATGGATGTGGCCAGCTCTGCGGTTAGCGGCCATACCTTGGATGCAGTAATCCCGGCTAACGGTATCACGCTGACAAAAACAGGCACGATTGAACCCACCCAGATTAATTCCAGTGGTAATAGAATAATTAAAATAATGCTGGATCATTTTGTCATCAGCCACGACGGTGCAGGTATTGCCGGTTCAAACGAGACCGTAACTGTAACTGCAAAAGATGCTTTTAATAATACGAAAACTGATTATACCGGTCAGATCACCTTGGATACAACCGGTACTCCAGGGACAATATCCTGGAGCTTGCAGAGTGGTAATGGTGTGTTTAATGATGGCGGAGCTAGTGTGGATACTGCAACCTATACCTTTAATGTCGCGGATAACGGTACAGTAACTTTTAGCGTAAATGATACATTGTCTGAAACTTTTAATATCAGTATTAGCGGTGATGGAAAAACTGATGATAATACAGAAGGTAATTTGGTTGTGGCTCCGGCGGGAATAGATCATTTTGTGATTAGTCATGATACTGCAGCAATTGCCGGAATAGCTGAACAGGTTTCTGTAACAGCAAAGGATGCTTACAGCAATACCATAACAAATTATGCTGCACAGATAACTTTAAATACTACTGGAACAGCTAATACAATTACCTGGGCTTTGATTTCCGGATTCGGTACATTTGTTGACGGCGGTGCCAGTGTAGACACAGCAACTTATACATTTTCTCCCAGCGATAATGGCCAGGCTGTGTTTACAGTCATGGATAATACTGCAGAAACAATCAATATCTCTGTAATCGCTAACGGAAAGTTTGATGATGATACTGAAGGCAATCTGGTAGTGGCTCCGGCAGGCATTGATTATTTTGTGATTAATCATGACGGAACCGCGATTGCCGGAACGCCAGAACAAGTAACAATCACAGCCAAAGATGCTTTGGGAAATACCAAGATTGATTATACCGGTCAGATCACCGTGGACACTACGGGCACAGCTACAACAATTACTTGGGCTTTACAAACTGGAAGCGGTGCTTTTGTTGAAGGCGGGGCTTCGGTGGATAGTGCTACCTACACTTATAATTCCGCGGATAACGGCGTAGTAGTGCTGACTTTAAATGATACTAAAAAAGAGACAGTCAATATATCTGTTAGTGGCGATACCAAAACTGATGATAATACCGAAGGTAATTTGGTTGTTTCCCCGGGTGCAATTGATTATTTTGTAATCAGCCATGACGGTGTAGCAACAACCGGGGTTTCGGAAAGTGTCGGGATCACGGCTTATGATGCGAATGATAATATTAAAGATGATTATATTGGCCAGATAACCATAGATACCAACGGTACACCCACAACCATAACCTGGACATTGGTTAGCGGTGACGGAGAGTTTGTTGACAGCGGTGCTTCTGATGATACGGCAACTTATACTTATGTCCTGGGAGATAATGGAACAGTTAGCTTAAGTATTGTTGATTATACCTCAGAGACAATCAATATTTCAGTAACCGGTGACGGCAAGACTGATGATAATACTGAAGGAGATCTGCAGATCGCTTCTTCAGGAATTGACCATTTCCTAATATCCCATGACAACAACGCACTGGCGGGCACGCCTGAGAATATTACGATTTATGCTAAGAACGCGAATAACGATACATTGCAGAATTATCAAGGCCAGATCACAATTGATACTAGCGGAACACCGTCGGCGATTAGCTGGATTTTGGTTTCTGGAAACGGTATTTTTGCTGACGGCGGAGTGGGTATGGACACAGCTACATACACATTTACAGATAGCGATGATGGTACAGTGGTTTTATCAATTATAGATACAGCAGAGGAAACTTTGAATATCTCTGTTAGCGGAGAAGGCAAGACTGATGATAATACCGAAGGCAATTTAGTAATAAACCCAGTTGGCTTACATCATTTTACAATCAGCCATGACGGAGCTGCTTTTGCCGGGGTAGCGGATGCTGTGACAATTATTGCCAAGGATGCCAATAACAATACAGTAACAAATTATACCGGGCAAATAACTGTAGATACGAATGGCACAGCTACGGCAATTACCTGGGCTAAACAAACCGGCAGCGGAAGTTTTGCTGAAGGCGGGCCAAGTGTAGATACTGCGACATACACTTTTGTATCCGGAGATAATGGACAATGCGTTTTAACAATCACGGATAATAAAGTGGAAACCATTAATATTTCTGTTTCCGGCAGCGGTAAGAGCGATGATAATACTGAAGGAAATCTTATTATCGGTCCTGGAACAATTGATCATTTTGTGATCAGCCATGATTCTAGCGCAGTGGCCGGGATAGCGGATAATGTGACGATTATTGCTTATGATGCCTACAATAATATTAAAACAAATTATACCGGGCAAATAACTTTAGATACTAATGGTACAGCCGCAACTATTACCTGGGCTAAAGTTACCGGAGCCGGAGTATTTGTGGACGGCGGCGCCAGCGTAGATACAGCAACGTATACCTATGTTGCTGGTGATAACGGCCAATGTGTTTTAAGTATTAATGACACCACAGCGGAAACTTTAAATATTTCTGTTGCTGGGGACGGGAAAAATGATAATGACAGCGAAGGCAATTTAGTTGTCATGGCAACCACTGTGGATCACTTTGTGATTATGCATGACAATAGTGCTGAGGCTGGAGTAGCAGAAAGCGTGAGTATTACGGCTTATGATGCCTACAATAATATTAAAACTGATTATACCGGACAGATAACCGTAGATACTAACGGCACAGCAACAACTATTACCTGGGCTAAGGTAAGCGGTGCGGGAAGTTTTGTGGACGGCGGCGCCAGCGTAGATACAGCTACTTATACTTATGCCAGCGGTGATAACGGAGTCGTGGGATTGACGATTTCTGATACGAAAAAGGAAACAATTAATATTAATGTCAGCGGCGACGGAAAAGTTGATACAAATACTGAAGGGAATTTAGTTGTTGGCCCCACGGGTTTAGATCATTTTGTGATTAGCCATGACACTGCTGCAATTGCCGGAGTGGCAGATAATGTGAGTATTACGGCTTTTGATACATATTCTAATTTAAAAGATAATTATACCGGAACAATAACCGTAGATACCAATGGTACAGCGGATGCAATTACCTGGGCCAAGGTAAGCGGTGCAGGAAGTTTTGAGGACGGCGGCGCCAGCGTAGATACCGCTACATATACTTATGCGGCGGCAGATAATGGCGTAGTGACTTTAAGTATTGCGGATACCAAGACTGAAACGATTGATATTGATGCACAGGCCGCAGGAAAATATGATGATGATTCAGAAGCAAATATGGTTATTGGACCCTCAGATATCAATGATTTTGTGGTTAGCCATGATACCCAGGGCGTAGTTAATTCTGCAGAGCCAATCACCGTAACTGCCCGGGATATTTACCAGAATATTAAAACTGATTATACCGGACAAATCACAGTTTCGGTTACCGGAGAAAGCGGAGAAATTACCTGGGCTTTAGCAGCTGGGTCAGGTCTATTTAATGATGCCGGAGCTGGCCTAGATACTGCAACCTACACTTATAATGCTTTAGATCTGGGATTAGTGGGTTTAACAATCACCGATAATACTGCTGATACGATCAATATTGTAGTCAGCGGTGACGGAAAGAGTGATGAAAACAATGAAGGGAATTTGTCATTTACATCCAGCTATATTGTTATTGATAATTTAGATTCCGGATATTCAGAAAATACAGTAGATAATGATTGGACGACCAGAACTACGGGTAATGAGTATGGGACTAATTGGCGTAGGGATACGACTCGTAATGACGGCGATTGGGCACGTTGGACACCGAACATAACTATTCCGGGAAACTATGAGGTTTTTGCGTTTTGGTCAGATCTAGGGACAGCTAATGCTACGGATTCTCCTTATACTGTGTATTATAATGGCGGCAATAGCGGTGCTTTAGATCAAAACCAGGAAGTAAACGGTAATCAATGGAACAGTTTGGGTGTTTATGAATTTGCTGTGGGTACCGGAGGGTATGTGCAATTAGGGGATGCCGCTAATGATGATGTTTGCGCGGATGCGATTAAGTTTGAACTTAAAGGCAGCGCAGCAGCTGCGGCGAATAGCGTAGACAGTTCTTCTGTTGGCGCAGGAGCCAGTGATGTACTGATATTAGATGTCACGGTTTCTAATAATGCGATAAATAATGATACGATTACTTCGGTAACCGTGAATAATATCGGCACAATAAGCGATGCGGAAATCGCCGCGGTTAAACTTTATTATGACAGCAATAATTCGCAGGATTATACCCCGGGAACGGATGTTCAAGTGGGTACCGGGACATTTTCTTCTGCGGCAAAAACATTCAGTAATTTAAATATTACGTTAACCGGTTCCGGCACGGAAAAATTATTTGTGGTTTTGGATCTAGCGCAAACTGTTGATGACGGGGATAGTTTAGATGTGCAAATCCCGGCAAACGGAATAATTCTGGCCAATGCGCCGGATATTGCGGATGCGGCGTTAAATTCTGCCGGAACCCGAACAGTTTCTTTAAACCTGGATCATTTTGTTATTTCTCACGACGGAGCAGCGGCTGCCGGAATTCCCGAACAAATAACCGTAACCGCAAAAGACGAATACGAAAACGTTATTATTTATTATACAGGTACAATAACTTTAGATACGAATGGAACAGCGGCTAGCATCAGCTGGTCATTGCAGACAGGCAGCGGGGTTTTTAATGATAATGGTGCAGGTGTGGATACGGCAACCTATGCGTTTAATGCCGCAGATAGCGGCGTGGCTGTATTTAACGTTACTGATAACAAAGCGGAAACGATTAATATCTCGGTTTCTGGCAATGGGAAAACTGATAATAATACTGAAGGCAATCTGATTGTTGCTCCGGCAGGCTTGGATCATTTTGTAATCACGCATGATGCTTCGGCAATTGCCGGCATAGCCGATAATGTCACTGTAACCGCAAAAGACGCATATGAAAATACAGTTTATGATTATACCGGGTCAATTACCTTAGATACCAATGGAACCGCTAATGCTATTGAGTGGGCATTGGTTGTTGGATTCGGAACTTTTAATGATAACGGAGCCGGTGTGGATACTGCAACATATACATTTTCCGCATCAGATAATTCTACAGCAACTTTTACAATCACAGATACGCAGTCAGAAAGCCTGAATATTTCTGTTTCCGACGGAATCGGGCATAATGATAATAATAGCGAAGGCAATCTGGTTGTTAGCGCTGCCAATCTGCATCATTTTGTGATCAGTCATGACGGAAATGCCGAGGCTGGAGTAGCGGATAATATTACGATTATTGCCAAAGATCAATATGAAAACACATTAACCAATTATAGCGGACAAATCACTATAGATACGGACGGTACTGTGGGGTCCATTGCTTGGGCAAAAGTTTCCGGCAGCGGCACATTTGTCGACGGCGGCATTGATGCGGATACAGCGACTTATACTTATAATACTGCGGATATGGGTGTGGTAATTTTAAGTATTACTGACACTACTTTAGAAAATCTGAATATATCCGTAACCGGAGACGGGAAAAACGATGATAATACCGAAAGCACTTTAAATGTCGGACCCGGACTGATCGAATATTTTACAATTACGCATGATGGTTTTGCTCTGCAGAATCAAGCGGAAAATATTACAATAAAAGCGTATGATGCCTATAATAACATAAAAACCGATTATGCCGGGCAGATTACTTTGGATACCAACGGTACAGCAGATGCGATTACCTGGGCTTTAATTACTGGTAACGGGACGTTTAATGATAACGGACCAAGTGTGGATACAGCCACTTATACTTTCAATACTTCAGATAACGGAGAAGTGATTTTATCCATAACGGATGCAACTGCAGAAATAATTAATGTATCCGTAACCGCAGGCACGAAAACAGATGACGACAACGAAGGAATTTTAGAAATTGTGGCTGCGGGATTTCATCATTTTAAAATTTCGCATGACGGAAATGCTGTAAACGGAGTACCCGAAGCAATCACAATTACAGCTAAGGATGCTAGTGATATAACCATAACAAATTATGCCGGAATCATGACTGTAGATACTAGTGGAACAGCGACAACGATTACCTGGGCTTTGCAAACTGGTAACGGTACATTCAATGACGGCGGTAGCGGAGTAGATACAGCAGAATATACTTTTGATGCGCTGGATAACGGTGTAGTAATTTTAACCATTACCGATACTACTTTAGAAACCATAAATATTAACTGTTTTGGCAGCGGGAAGACAGATGATAATACTGAAGGTAATTTAGTAATTAATCCTGCGGGATTAAATCATTTTACAATCACACATGATCATAATGCCGTTGCCGGAGTTGCCGAAAATATCGTAATTTCAGCCGAAGATGCAAATAATACCGCAGTTAGCGGATACACCGGCACCATAAATTTAGATACAAATGGTACGGCCGGTGCGATTACCTGGGCAAATATAGACGGTGCGGGAATTTTTAGCGATGGCGGTGCGGTTGTAGATACAGCCACCTATACTTTTGCCAGCGGAGATTTAGGTAATGTCACTTTAAGTATTAATGATACAAAAGCAGAAATGATAAATATATCTGTAACCGGAGACGGAAAAACTGATGATGACCAAGAGGGAAATTTAACAATCAGCCATGGAGTAATTGATCATTTTATAATTAATCATGATCAGGCAGCTGAAGCGGGAACTGCAGAAAATATTACAATCACGGCCAAAGATGTATATAACAATATAATTACTGATTACACAAGCCAAATCACTGTTGACACAACTGGAACTCCGGCAACAATCACTTGGGCTCTAACAACAGGTTCGGGAATTTTTAATGACGGCGGGGCTGGGGTTGATACCGCAACTTATACTTATCAGACAGCCGATAATGGAGTTGTAGTTTTAAATATTACAGATACAACAGTTGAATCAATAAATATATCTGTAACCGGAGACGGAAAATTAGATGATAATACAGAAGGAAATTTAAGCGTGGGCGCAGGTACAATAAATAAATTTGTGGTTACGCACGATGGTAATGCTCAAGCTGGCAGTGCGGAATCCGTTATAATTACCGCTTATGATATTTATAATAATATTAAAACTAATTATACCGGCACCATAACTTTAGATACAAACGGAACTGCGAATTCAATCACCTGGGCTTTGAGTTCAGGATTAGGAAGTTTTAATGATGGCGGAGTATATTTAGATACAGCAACTTATGGATTTGTTAGTGCGGATAACGGAACGGCTGAGTTTACAATTACCGATACAAAAGCAGAAATAATTGATATTGATGTATCTGGTAATGGAAAATTTGATGATGATACAGAAGGAAACTTGATTATTGCACCCAGCGGATTAGATCATTTTTTTATTTCTCATGATGGTAATGCTCAAGCCGGGGTGAGTGAAAATATTATTATTCAAGCACAAGATTATTATGATAATATTCAAACTGATTATACCGGACAAATTACTGTGGATACTAACGGAACAGAAACCGCAATTACCTGGGCTTTAATTACTGGCAGCGGAACTTTTAATGATCACGGTGTAAGTATTGATACAGCGACCTATACTTTTGCTCCGGGTGATAATGGAGCAGTAACTTTATCAATAAATGATACAAAAGCTGAAGATGTTAATATTTCTGTAAGCGGTGATAGTAAATTTGATGATGATACAGAAGGAAATTTAACAGTTAAACCTAATGTTTTAAATTATTTTATTGTGGCGCATGATAATGAAGCAATTCAAGGAGTAGGAGAAGAAATTACTGTAACGGCCAAGGATAGTTATGCTAACACAAAAACAGATTATACCGGCACCATAACTTTAGATACAAACGGTGATGTAAATAATATTAGTTGGAGTTTGAATACAGGCTCCGGAACTTTTAATGACGGCGGTGCTAGCGTAGATACAGCAACTTATACTTATGCTGTTGGCGATGCCGGGGTGGCTTCTTTTAATTTAACGGATGATACAGCCCAGACAATTAATATTTCGGTAAATGACGGAGGGATTACTGATGAAAATAATGAGGGAGATTTAGTTATCCAAGCTTCTTCTTTAACCATTGATGCCGTGGTTAATGCATTATCCAGTGGTTATATCGGAGCAGGAACTAGCGGGCAGTTAGTTTTAGATTTAACCTTGACTAATAATAATGTTTTAGCGGCAGATACAATCCAAACTCTTACTATAAATAATACAGGAACAATTTCTGACGCACAGGTACAAACAGTAAAGCTTTATTATGATAGCAATAATTCTAATTCCTATACCGTGGGTATTGATACCCAGGCAGGTACAGGCAGTTTTTCCAGCGGGACTTTAGCTTTTACAAATATTAATATTCAAATTTCTGCAGCCGGCACAGAAGAATTATATGTGGTAGTCGATTTGACCGCAACAGTAACTAATGCAGTAACAGTGGATGTGAGTGTGCCGATTAATGGGATTACCTTTACTAATTCTCCGGATACTGATGATGTAATCTTAAATTCTTCCGGAATTTTTACCGTTGATTCCGGAATTCCAGGCATTGTTTCCGGGTTAAGCTCAACAAGCCATAGCAATGCGATTAGTGCTTGGAATAATCCGCAATCACGCGATAATACTGTTTCTGTTAACTGGTCACCGGCAACTGATCCTGAAAGCGGAGTTGATGGGTATTCTGTTCTTTGGGATACAAATCCGACAACTTTGCCAAATACTACTAAAGATATTGAACAAACCCAAACAACCGTAACAAGCACTGCATTATCAGACGGTACAGTACACTATTTCCATATCCGCAGTGTGGATAATGTCGGTAATTGGTCAAGTACCGCAGCCCATTTAGGGCCTTTTTATATTGATACGCAAGGGCCTGCTTCGGCAAGCATTTATCAAATCACCGAACTTGCCGGCCAAGATTATTTATACGTAACGGGAAATACAATTTATTATTCAGGGAATGCCTATTCTGCGTTTAATGTTTATGTTAGCGCAACGGATACAGGTTCAGGTTTAAAACAAGCTCAATTTCCGACTACAATTAGTGCCGGTGGTATTGATTCTACAGTAGATACAGGGGCTTATCAATTTATTTATACCTATGTTGTGAGTGCAGCAGGTGCTACTTATAATAATACTAATGTGATTGTTTATGATAATGCCGGAAATTCTGCTAATGTTCCGTTTAATTTAATGCTGGATAATACACCGCCAGCTTTAGTTTCTAATTTAACTTCCAGTACGCACACCGTAGGAATATCTTCATCAGATAATGATATTACTTTTACCTGGAGTGATGTTTCGGATGCGCAATCCGGAGTTGCTGGTTACAGTTTTACTGTAGATACTTCATCAAGTACTTTACCTCCGAAATATCGAAATATAAATACCGGGGTGCAGAGTTATGCAGCAAATGATTTACTTAGTGGTAATCATTACGCACATATCCGGCCGGTTGACCGTGTGGGTAACTGGACAGCTCAAGCTACACATGCCGGAGCATATATTATCGGCCGGGGACAATTGAGCGCATCAATAAATGCCAGCTCGAATGTGATTAGCACAGACCAGGAATTTACCGTAACAATGACAGTAGAAAATACAGGCAGCAGTACAATTAATAGTGTTGACATTTTGTCTTTAACTTTAAGCTCAACCAGTGGTGCTACTGCAACCACTGTTTCAAATCCGAACTCACAGGATATTGGGCCAACACAACAGAGAAATTTCCCATGGACCTATACTGCAGGTTCAACCCCAGGAACCGTAAATTTTACAGGCTATGCACAGGGTTCTGATTCTGAAGGAAGTATTATATCAAGTACAGTAACTTCCAGTGATATTGTGATTGAAAACAGGGCAGCTTTAATCGTATCTGTAAATGCAACCCCATCAACTGTAAATACAAGCCAAACAATTACTATTGCAGTTACAGTTTCTAATACCGGACAGGCACAGGCACTTAATGTTGCCCCGAGTTTAATCCCTTCCGGGAGTGCCAGCCCCAGTATAAGTACTGGCCCGAGCCCGTCAACCGCAACAGTAAACGGAGGCCAATCACAAACCTTTACTTATACAGCAACCGCGAGTTCAGCTGGTACAGCAATATTTACAGCAAATATTGCTTCGGGTTTAGATGAAAATTCTAATGCTGGTTTAACTGCAACTAATGCCCAAGATTCAGTTACTGTCGAAGCAGCGCCAACGTATGCATTAACTTCATCCATCGCAGCTGCGCCTCAAGCAGCTAATGTTGCGGGTACGATAACAGTGACAATGAATGTACAGAATACAGGTACAGATATTATCAATAATATTGCGCCTTCTGGTTTAAGTGTTGGCGGCTCCTCATCAGATGCTATTTACGTTTCCGGGCCTGTTCCGGCAAATGTATCCAGTTTAATTTCAGGCGCAACCCAGAATTTTGTTTGGACCTATACTGCAGGCACAACTTTAGGGACAGTAACTTTTAGCGGTAATGCCCAAGGCACAGAAGCTGTTTCAACCGCAACGATTTCTAATGCAGTTACAATTCAGGCAGAAGCAGCAGCGCTTTCATCAAGTATTAGTGCCACACCGACAAGTTTACTCAGTAATGCGACAATTACCATTACCATGACAGTTAATAATACAGCTGGTTCTGGCGGAGCAACTGCAGAAAATGTTAGCCCTTCAATATTAACCTTAGGCGGCACAAGTGCACAGGCAAACTTATTAACCGGCCCTACACCAGCTAGTGCAAATATTAATGCCGCTAGTTCTCAGAATTTTATCTGGACCTATCGTGCCGGAACAACAGCAGGAACAGTTAATTTTACCGGAAATGCTTCGGGTATTGACGGTAATTCACAAAGTACGATAAGTTCAACAGCAACTACATCCAATAATGTGACAATTTCAACCTTAAATCCGGAGTGGATGTATCCGACTGGAACAGATATTGTGGGTCCTGTCCGCAGTATTCCGATTGCTTATTGGGGAATGTATAATAAAATTTATTTTGGTTCAGATGATCATAATCTCTATATTTTAGACGGAGATACACACGGGCTTGATTTTAGTTATACAACATCAGGTGTAATCCGCGGATTACCCTATCCATCTACAGATGTTAAAGGAGAGGGGCTTGAGGATATTGTTTATTTTGGTACTTTAGGAAGAACAGTTTACGGTATTTGGGCGGATAATAGTTTGCGGTTTGAGAGGATTTTAGGAGAAGAACTTTCCACCACAGTGCTTTATGATTATGTGTCGAATATTTATTTTGGCACAACAGCCAATAGAGCTTATTGCATTGATGCTGCTGACGGAACAGATGTTTGGTCTAATCCGGCAACTGTGGGCGGGCCAATTGAATCATCACCGGCGATGATTTTTGTGCCGACTTTAGATTATGATGAAATTTACTTTGGCGCAACTGACGGAAAAATTTATGCGTTTAAAGCTGCAGATGGCACGGGTGCGAGAACTTTTGATACTGGCTTTGGCGCAGAAGCAGACATAAAAACTGCACCGGTTATTAGTTTGCAAAACCCCAGCAATAGCGGTTCCAGAAGATTAATGTTTTTTGGTACAGGTAACGGCAGGTTTTATTGTGTGAACACTGCAAATTTAAGCGCATCTACTGCAGATACAGGCTGGGCAACGAATCCTGTAATTTGCGGTGATAAAGTATATTCTGCGCCTTGGGTAGATGTAGATACAAGATATGTATACTTTGGCTGCCAGGACGGAAAACTTTATGCTTTAAGTTTAAATGACGGAAGTTCAAGAGCAAATTTTCCGGTGAATATTGGTTCTCCGATTGATTCCTGGCCTTTGGTTGAAAATGGTATTTGTTATTTTGGCGCAGACGACGGAAAATTTTATGCGGTTAATATTAATACCGGACAGATTGTTCCGGGATGGCCTTATGATACCGGCGCTCCGATTAAAAGCGGCGCAGCATTACATGTTGTTTATGATACAGAAACCTGGGAAGTAATTGATACTTATGTTTTAGTGGGATCAGATTCTGGTAAAATATATAGTTTTAAAGTGGTACAATAGAAGTAGCGAGTAGAGAGTAGCACCTTTACGGGTACGAGCAAGTAGCCCTCCTACGCTAAAGCTTCGGAGGGTAAAAAAGTAGAGAGCAAAAACAAAAAGTTTTTAAATAAAAAAAATAATGTAGGGGGCGATCCCTGTGTCGCCCCGTGTAAATAATAAATATCATTAATTTTGTAGGGGCGGTCCTTGTGCCCGCCCGAATATTAAAAGATAATCAATTGGAGATAAGCATGAGAAAAATAATTTTTGTGCTGCTAATATTATTTTTATGCAGTAGGCAGGGATTTTGCGCGGATTGGCCGATGTTTAGAAAAGATAGTGTTCATTCCGGCCAAAGCACAGAATTATTACAGCCGCCATTAAGCTTGAAATGGAAGTTTGAAATCAAAGAAAAAATTATTTCTTCGCCCTGTGTTTATCAAGGCAAACTATTTATTGGCGCCCGCGATAATAATTTATATGCTTTGGATGCGAAAACCGGAAGTCTGCTCTGGAAATATTCTTCTGATGGCTGGATAGATTCCTCACCGGCAGCAGCAGGGGATAAGGTTTATTTTTGTTCCCGGGACGGGTATCTTTATTGTTTAAACATTGCCAGCGGGGATTTAGTTTGGAAATATAAAACCGGCGGCAATGATTTATCTTCGCCGTTAGTAGAGGGGCAGAGATTATTTTGCGCAACCGGATTCCCAAATAAATATATTTATTGTATAAATTCTCAAACCGGTGCGGAACTCTGGAAATTTTCTACTGAGCAAATGGTTTATTCTTCCGCTGCTGTTTTAGAAAATAATATTTATATCGGTGCTAATGACGGGAATTTATACTGCTTGAATAAAAAGAACGGGACTGAAATCTGGAAATATAAAACCAAAGGCGGGATTTACTGTGCATCACCGGTAATCAGTGATGAAAAAGTTATTATTGCTGCGGGTGATTTTGATTGGGATGTGCAGGCTTTAAATATCAGTTCCGGACGCAATATCTGGACTTATAAAATTGAGGATAATCAACCCACGCCAAATTATGTTTCCACAACAGCGTTGGCCCAGGGGTTGGTTTTTATTACTGCCGGGTATCAAAACCAGCAGTTATATTGTTTAAATGCAAATAAAGGCACATTAAAATGGAAAGCAGATTTAGACCCGGCACTGAGGTTTGGCTTTTCTTCTTCTTGTGTGGTTACCGAAGATACTGTTTATGCAGCCAGCGGAAAAGGGATTCTGAGAGCTTTTGAAATATCAACCGGAAAATTAAAATGGCAGTATGGCTTAAGCAGCGGGGTTCTTTCTTCTCCGTGTGTTGCCCACGGAATACTTTATGTTGCGGATTTAAACGGAACATTATATGCATTAGAATAAATTAAAAGCAGTAGAGTTTTATAATAAGGCTTAAGTTCTGTAAGCTATACAATCACTTCCTGGCGCGATAAACAAAACGCATTTGATGTGTATTAGTAATTTTTGTAGCTCTAGGAAAGCTGTTTTGTGCCGCGGATACAGCTTATGGATAATGATATTGCCGTAGATGAAGGGCATTTTGCACAGCCTAAAGCATTAACCTCATAAATTTCCCGGGTATCAACTTTCGGCGGTTTATATTTTTTTTTCTTTTTCTTTTCCATTACAATTCTATTATAGCATATTTAATAATTTTTAGCTAAATTTTTATTTCCACATAAATTCTCATAAATTTACAGGATTTGTGATTTAAAATTTGGTATTCACGTAAGCGGATGTGAAGAAAACTGTTTTCACTTGTTTTTTCATCCTTGAAATTTATGACATCCGTGTCAAATAAATCTAAGCGAATCGGTGTAAAAACAGTTTCCCCACATCCTTTAAAATTTAATTATGGCTGTTTTTCTGGGGTATTTGGGCTTCTTCTTTTCATTTTTTCTTTATAGGCTTTTCTTTTTGCGGCTTTTGCCTCGTATTTTTTTCTTCTTTGTTCCTTAACAATTTCTTTAGTGGTTACTTCCCGCACGGCTTTTTTTAAACCACTGGTTGATTTAACCAATTCTAATTGATCTAATTTTTCTTTGGATGTTTTGGTTATGGTTTCTAAATCTTTAACACTATGCAGAACATGAGGCGTAAGAAAAACTAACAGTTCAGTTTTTAATACGGTTTTTTGGGTTTTCTTAAATAAATCTCCCACTAAAGGTAAATCTCCTAAAACCGGAATTTTATTTTCGACGATACTGTCATTATCCCGCATTAAACCGCCCAAGACTACAGTGTGGCCGTTGGGTACCATGACTTTTGCATTCGCTTCGCGTTTATTAATAATACTAGCATCGTATAATGTCTGAGCGCTGAGGTCTTTTAGTTCTGCATGGACTTTTAAATTAACATAACCGTCCTGGCTAATGCGCGGCGTGACTTTCAACGCTAGGCCCACATCTTCGTATTTAAAATTTACAGTGGTAACATTATTAACTAGGTCAGTGACTGAAGATTCAATGATCGGGATTTCCTGTCCTACGGTAATGGAAGATTCTTGATTATTCGAGGCAAGAATCCGCGGAGTTGAAAGGACTTTACTGTTTTCCTGTGTTTTTAAAATAAAGCCTAAAAGATTGGTACTTTCTTTACTGTTTAAAATACGGTAAGTAAAGCCTTGGGTAGAAGCATCAGTGGATAAGCCTAAAAGAGAATGAAAAATACTCTCATCATGTCCGTCCTGGCCCCCCAAGTCGAGTTTAATTCCCTCTGTAGTTACCGTCGGGCTGGTGGCTGAGCCGTATTCAACCCCCATTTTAAAACTATCATCTAAAATTACATCCATTAATACCACTTCAATCATTGCCTGCGGCGGAAAGATATCTAACTTATTGATCAGTTTTCCCAGCGCAGCAAAATTTACCGGGGCTGTAGCGACAACAATAGAATTAGTTTCTTCCTCAACATAGGCTTCAATCTCGCCGTAAATTTCCAGCGGCTGGTCCTCAAGTCCTAATTCCCGAAATTCCGGGTAATTTTTTTCCTTATCTTCTTTAGATAAGCTGTTTAAAATTTCCGCGATTTTTTTTGAATCCCCGTAATTAATCACGAATGTTTTTACCTGTATCGGAGAGGGAAGAGCGCGATCGATTTGGGAAATTATTGTTGCCAAGCGTTTAATGTTTGATGATGCATCAGTAATAATAATTGTATTAGTTCTTTCATCTGCAAGAATATTGCCGTATTTACCGATTAAATCTTGCAGTTCGTTTTTCAGTTTTATCGCAGAAGCATGGGCTAGCGGCATGACCTGGGTAATGACAACGTCCTTTTCCTGAATAAAATCCGGGCCAGCTCCGACCTGGACATCAACATTGGTCTGTTTTATTTCTGAAACCGGCAATACTTTTAAGGCATTACCGGATTTGACTAACGTAAACCCGCGGATCATTAATGCACTCTCCAAGACACTAACAATAGTTTCGGGCTTAACTTTTTCCATGCTGACAATAGTAATCGTGCCTTGAAGCTGGTCATGGGGGATGATAATTGTTCCGGTAATATCGCCGATAACCTTTATGGCCTGGTTAATATCTGTATTTTGAAAACTCAGCGAGATCAGATTATCCTGCTTTAATTCAGAAAATTCAGAAGTTCTGGAAAACTCAGATTGAGCAAATAAATCCCCAGAGACAGAAAATAACAGCAGTAGAAGCAGTATTAAATGTAAATATAAAATTATCGTTTTAAATTTTTTCATCTTTGACCCCCAATTCCCATTCTTAATTTTTGCATAGTATTTAAATTTCTTAAATTCGGATTAGTTGGTTTTTGTATATTTTGAGTTTGTGTTTGTTCTGGTGCAGAATCAGCTGCCGGAGAAATTCCCTGGTTAAGTTTTAATTCAAAAACCTGTTCATTTCTTTCTAAGATAATTTTATTTATTTTTATATCACGCACCAGATAATCTTCAATGGCGTCATTAATTGAAACATAAAATCCTTTTTTTTGGGAAATTTTTTCAACAATTGCTTTATAGCCGTTTTTTATTTCGATAACTCCGGTAAGCACAAAGTCTAAGCCGCTGTTTGTCTGGTTGGTTTGTTCTTCGGGTAAATTATATTCATTCTCAGATGGATCATATTGCGGCCGGAAAAAATTTCTTTGCTCAATTATCTGATAATATTTTAATTCCGGATCTTGATTCAGAGAAGAATCTAAATCATTTATCTGTGCGGAGCAAACCTTAATTTCCATTGCCGAAAATAATAATATGAACAGTATCAGGATAAATTTTAAAAATCTGGAAAATTCTAAAAATTTCATATCTGATCCTTTAAAAAAATAGTTGAAATCACCAGATGCCCTTTTAATAGTGCAGAGCGGTCTGATTTTGGTTCAAGCTGTAATCTGTTTGCCGTAAGCACCACAGATGATTTCCTCATCTGGTACAGAAAACGGACAAGATTGCCTAAATTTGATTCCATATTTATTTCTACTGAAAGTTCCCGGAAAAAACCTAAGTCCCTAAACGGGCGCGGGTTCATGGTGACAATATGCAGGTTTGTATCCTGTGCCACATTACCGATTGCTGTTAAAAAGTTACTTTGGCCGCGTTGTGCGGGAAGTTTGGCCTGAATTCCTTGACTGATTGCGGCGAATTTTAACTTAAGTTCTTCCTCCTGGGCAATATTAGCCCGGCTTTTTTCAAGGTGTAATTTTTTTTCTTTTATTAATTTTGACTGTGTATTCCATTTGCGGGCAAAGGGAAGAAAAATGTTTATAAACAAGATTATTGCAGAGAAAATAATCAATGCCCGGATGATTTTATTTTTGTTTTTCAAATTTTTTAAATCAAACATATATTTCTACCAATCATTTATAACTCATATTTTTTTTAACTGACAAAATATTTCAAAATCAATAATTTCCTCAAACGGAATATTTCTTTTTCTCGTATAAACAATTTTAGAATTGACAAACGAATCCGACTCATTCAATTTCTCGGTTAATCCGACAACCGCGGAATGTGACTCAGCCATGCCGACTAAAACAATTGACGCGTTTTTCTCAAAAGAGAAACTGTTAATCGTAATATCAGAGGGAATTAAAATGCTCAATTTTCTTAATATCTCCATGCAGGAGTTTTCTAAAGATACATAATCTTCAACTGTCTGGATTTTATCTCTCAGATCCTGGATATAAGTTATTTTTGGCTTAAGGGTATCAAGTTCTTTTTGCAGGCGGTTAATGTGTGCATCTCTTAGTGCCAGAATCCAGAGCGGAAAAAGGAAAAAGGCAAAAACTATTAAAATACAAATTGCCGCAACTGTGATTCTTTTGTTTAAAATACGTTTTGTTTTTTTCTCCTGCTTGATTTTTTTCGGCAGTAAATTAAACTCAATGCTTTTTATTTTTCCGGCGGCTTGCGTCTTCTTAAAGCCTGAGGCTAAACCTAAAAGCGGATGCAGAATTTGTATGTTGGCGTGGTATTTTTCTGCCCGCGCTGCGATTTCCACTTGTGTTGCTGGCTTTTCCTGGATAACTTTTTCTTTTAATGCGGTTTTTAAATATTCATCCAGGTTTTTTAGATAACTACCGCCGCCGCTTAGACGGATCTGGTTAATTTCCGCTGCGCTTGAGGTCATTTGATAAGATTCCAGTGTGCGTTTAATTTCAGCACTTAATGCATCTGCCCAATTAGCAGCGATAGAGGAAATGCTTTTCTGAGTTTTATTACTTGCAGTTTTAGTCAGGATAATACCGTTTTCCTTTTTAATTTTTTCTGCATCATCGAAGCTGATGCTTAATTCCCGTGTTAAATCCTGGGTTAAATTCACAGAGCCTAAGTGAATACTACGGCATAAACACAAACTTCCATTTTCAATAATGTTGATGTCTGTATCTGCGGCGCCGATATGCAGCTGGACATAAACGCCTTGTTTTTGAAAATTTTCTGCGGCTGCGTTATAAATTGCAAGTGAACTAATCTCAATAATGTCCGGGTCAATATTAGCATTTTTTAGTAATTTTAAATATTTATCCAGTACTTCTTTTTTAACTGCAATAAGTGCAACATTAGTATTCGGGGGAATTTTTCTTACAATCTGGTAATCAAATTCCACATCGGACAGAGAAAAAGGGATGTGTTGTTCTGCTTCAAATTCAAGCATGTTTTTAATTTCTGCTTCATCCTGAGTGGGAAGATCGATGAATTTAGCGATTACAGCTGAACGCGGTAAAATCGCATAGACTTTTAATTGCTTAAAAAGCGGATGTGTGCTGATTCTGATTAAGTTTTCGTGAATAAAATTCTTTAATTTATCTTTAGTTGTGGTTACGATGTAAGGGATAGGGATAATCATGATGTCCTGCAAAATTATTTTTTCTTTATCATATGTTAAATAAATCATTTTAATGTTACTTGTACCGATATCTATAATGATTTTATCTTCTGTTTTTTTTGTGATTAATTTTTCCAGGCTATCTACCAGCCGGTTAAAAATTGATTTTGCCTGATCTAAGTGCAGGAGCGGCAGATGAGAAATTCCTTTTTGGATTTTTTCGATGATTTGTAATTCCTGCGGCTGGGCGGCTTTTTGTTTTGTCGGATAATCAGGCTTATCTTTTTGTGAAATATCAACCTGATGAAACAAGGCATCAAGCCCTAAGCCCTTGATTTTTGACTTTACAACATCGTTAAGCCTTTTTTGTTCTTTTTTATTATTATCCTGGCTATTATTGTTCATGGTTTTTTTGGATGACCTCATTAGCTAAGGCATTAAACATTGTTGTTGCCGGATCCTGCGGTGCGTATTCAATAATGCTTTGGCCGTGGATTTCTGCTTCCGGAATTTTGGGATTGCGCATAATCCGGGTATTAAAAACCTTACGCTGTGTAAAATACTCAATGATTGCTTCACTGATTGATGTATGCAGCATAATTGACTCATCATACATATTAATCACAACGCCGAGAAAATAAGCGTAGTGCTCTAAATCCTCTTTAATTTTAAGAATCGTACTCATGAGCATGCTCATACCTTTTAAAGCATAAGAATTTGGCTCAATCGGGACAAGTAAGTCAGTACTGGCGACAATTGCATTGACGGTTAAAATCCCCAAAGATGGCGGGCAGTCAATGATAATATAATCATATTTTGAAATTTCCGGGCGAAGAGCTTTTCTTAATTTAAACGGCCGCGAAATATCTGATGCCAGTTCAGTTTCGGCACCGGATAAACTGATATTTGCGGGTGTAATAAATAAATTTTTCAAAGATAGGGGAATGACAATATCGCTTAAAGGTACATTATTAATTAAAGCATCGTAAATGGTGTTTTCTAAGCCATTGGTTTCCACGCCTAAACCGTCTGAGGAATTACCCTGCGGGTCTAGGTCAATAACCAATACACGGTATCCTTGCATAGCTAGGGATGCAGAGAGATTAATCGTAGTTGTGGTTTTACCCACACCGCCTTTTTGATTAGTTACGGCAATAATCACTTTTACTCCTTTTTATAAGAAGCAAGTAGCCCCGCTGTAGCGGGATTTCGCTAAAAAATACATTAATGTTCTCAACAAGTAGAGAGAAAAGATATTTATTTTTTGTATAACTTACTAATTTACTCGCACAATAATGTCTTAACAAAATTTTCTTTATTTATAAGAAAATTTTAGTCTATAGCCTAAGGTCTATTGTCTTTGGTCTTAAGATGCTAGTTTTTTAATACCCTTTTTGTGTTTTAACTGGCGTATGTCCTGTTCATAAAGCGCTTTGATTTTAATTATGTCTTCCTTAGTATAATAGCGCCAGCCTTTATCGTCTTTTCTGGCTTTGGGGATTATGCCCATTGCTTCGTAATTTTTTATAGTCTGAATAGCGATTTTTAGCTCTTTAGCTAGATGACTGATCTTAAATTTTTGTTTTTCCATATTCAATCTAGTTTTCACCTACAGAGAACTTTAGCGACTTTTAATTCTAAACCCACTAAAAGTGTACCATTTTAAGGGTATGTTGTCAAGAGATTAGCGACTTTAAAGAAAAAATTGTAAGTTAGGGGTAAGGTAAGGGCATAGTAACTGTTGGGGTTATGACGTTTCAAAGGGTAAGGGGTGTAGCAGCTTTCTGATATATATGATATACTTTTTTACTCATTAATAATGAGTGTTTAATAAAATAAAGGAATATAAAGTGGGAAATAAAAGTTTTAAGATATCTATAATTTGTTTACTTTTTGTTGTAGTATTTTGTGCAAAAGCACAAGCTTTTTCCTTAAATTGCCTTGCTCCGCGTTTGCAAATTAATCAACAGATTTTTCTTGAAAATGTTAATATTAACAAATCGCTGAATATTAATTGGGGTGTGCAGATTGAACCCTGGGTAAAAAGCCAATTGTTAAATGCACAGCGCAGGGAAAGATTTATAGAACGGGTTGTTGCAAAAATTCTTAATAAAACTGATAACGCAATAGAAATTTATGCGGTTAATGTTTCCTTATTTAATAGGGGGAAAAAAAATAAATTTTCTTATCGGATTAAGGTTGATTTAATTACAGGAGAGAGAATAGAATTTATTCTAAAATCATACAAATATAACCGGTCTGTGAGATTTGAACGGGAAGTAGAAAGTTTAGCTCTTTTAGGCCCAGAGCATGTAGCCTTGCTTTATGGATATTGGACGCATACTCCAACCTGTAATAAAAATGAGCAGTTAGATGAAAATAATTATATGTTTTTTGCGCAAAGCTATGAATTAGGCGCGACTTTACAAGAGTATTTAGATAGCTTACCAAAGCTAATCACCGGGATTCATAAAAGTGATATAAAAGATGTGTTATCTTTAGCCATTAATCGGTATGCCCGAGTCCAGAAAATAACCCAAGGATATTTTCAACTGACGAATACTAACCCTAATAATATTATAATTAATATTTTAACCTCGGGAAAAATAGTAGTAAAAATTATTGATACCGGAGGGCAGATACAGGGTTATGACCACGAAAGATGGTGTGCAAATATTATGCAAAATTTGGTTAATCCCGTACAATTATCACGGCCTGAGTTGCGGGGACTGCTGGATATTCAGGAGATTAAGAATATTACGCATGATATTTTAGATCAAGAATTTACATTCTTGATACCTGATAAAAAGCTGACTAAGAAAAGGTATTTATCCCACAAAGAATTTTCAGCAGTGCAATTGTTAAACAGTGCGATTTAAGTAATATTTTCTCCTCATTGTTTTCCTTAAAATGATTAAAATCCATTAAAATGTTATCCAAGATTATATTGACGAAATTATACCAATATTGTAATATTTATATATGATTTGTCACAAAAAACTCTATTTTCCATTTAAAAAGGATATAAAGAGGTTATGGGCAAAAGAAAGAAAAAGGTAAATTAAAAGATAATTTCTAAATAAAAAAATTGTCTTTTTTTGTTTTAGTTATTTAAATGAAATTTTGTGTAAAGGAGCGAGGCACCCTACGGGTAGAGGCTTGCCCCTAAAACGGACGAAGGGGATTTATCGCATATCCCCTTAAAATAGAGGAAGAGTCAATCCCCTTGCCTAAACATTGGAAATTCACTCAAGAAATTTCCTGTTAGACTACGGGTATAAATTTGCACAGTTACTTATGAGCGTTTCGCTCCGTAAGTAACGTGTTCATTTAAAGGAGGAATTTATGGGATTATTTAATGCAGTTTTGAGATTTAAAGATAGATTGACAAAATTTAGTGATGAAGAGCCACTAAGTAAATTAGCTTTAGCGATTATTATTTTATTGGATATTTTCATATTATCTATTGTCTCTGGGGGTTTATCCGCGCACACATCCCAACTAACATCCCCGGATGAATATTTCCCTTACAAGTGCAGAAATATTTTTATTGATAAACAATGGTCACAAGCCAACAAGATGGATAATCTCCAGAATTTTGTTCTCTCTGATTACAATAATTATTCTTACAGATATGATAGTGCTTTTGATAGATCTAGAATAGATAAAATGCATCCTATTTGCAAAAAATTTTATGATACTTCAAAATTGATATATGAAAACAGTGAATTAAAAAAACTATTTGTCCAGCGGCAAGAATTAGCCAAGGAAAAAAATCAGTGGGCGCAGCAATATAATAGGAATAAAAACATATATGATACATCGCTTTTAGAGAACATAGCAGGACAAAGTAAAGAGGAGTTAGATGTTATTTCCAGCTCAATGAAAGAACAATCTAAAGAGATCGAAAGAATTAGTTTTGAAATAGCAAAAATCAACAACCAACTTAACCGCAATACGCTTGTAAATAACCTGTGGGAAATAATCCGGCCGGGGGACATTAATTTTAGAGATAAAATGATTAGAGACGTCAATAAATTTGAACGAATTTATTTATTCAAGGAGCTTATTTGGCAATTAATATTTATGTTGCCTCTTTTTATAGTTTTTTATATCTGGTATAGTAAAAGTATTAAAAAAAGCAATACAATTCAAACTTTAATATCATCTCATTTATTAGTAATAGCCTCAATTCCTATTGTTATAAAAGTTATTGAGGTTGTTCTAGATCTAATCCCTTACCATTTTTTCAAAGAATTATTTAAATTACTCGAATTATTACATATTATCGCATTATGGCATTACATTGTAATCTTTATTTCAATTGGTGTGGCCATGTTTTTTATATATTTTATTCAAAAAAAATTATTTAATAAAAAACGGCTTTACCAAAAAAGACTGATGAAAGGAGCCTGCTACTTTTGCGGAAAGACGCTCCCCGGAAAAATAAATATTTGTCCATTTTGCGGCACAAATCAGCTGAAAAAATGCGAGCAATGTAATGCCGATACTTTTGTGGGTGGCGAATATTGCATAAATTGTGGGAAAAACTAGGGTCTCCACAGATTTCTAACTAAAATTAGAAACCTAGGCACAGAGATAATTCGGGCAGATAACTTAACTTAATTTTGTTCACTTAAAAAAGGAGGAAAAAATGAGAGGTTCTGGTTATTATGATGGGATGATTTTTGCCAGTCTTGGTATTACAATAGGAATAATTTTTATTGCAACATTAGTCATCGCAGCTCTCACACGAACTAAATTAGAAAAAATTTCTCCCAAAATTATTTATTTTTACACGATGGCATTTATTAGTTTAATTTTTGTAGCAGATGGGATTGGAACATTTATCTCCATGATTGCGGATTTAATTGTAGCCTTAGGTATTTTTAATATTGAGATTAAAAAAGCTTTTTTAACTTTCTTCTCAATACTTGTAGTAGCTATACCTTCATATTTATTCCATTGGACTAAAATGTTAAAAGGATTAGGATTAGAGGAAGAAGAAAAAATTTTATGGCCTTATTATAAATATATGGTCCTCGGTTTAACGGCAATAGCATCTTTAGTTTTTATCGGAACTCTATTCTATCAGGCGTTGAGTAGTTTGCTGGGTATATCAAAATTCAATTGGAGCAATTTTAATATTGTATTAGGATATGGAATCGTGGGAATCGCTGCCTGGGTATATCATTGGGGTGTAAAAATGCAATTTGACAATAAAAATACCTAACAGCCTAAAATTATGAGAGGGAGATTGATTAATTTTAAGCTGCAAGTTTCAGGTAAAAATCTTTAAGCTTGAAGCTTGGTGCTTGTGGCTTACTTAACCTCATTCTGAATTTTAATGTTTGAAATCTAATTTTCCGATATCTGTTGAAAATTAAAAACTATATAGCTGAAGTAATTAATGGAATACTTAAAAATAGTAAATTATTTTGTGATTTTATAATGGGTTGTGTTGCATCCACTTTTTGTTCTTGAACTAATTCTTTATGAAATTGTAAGGTTGATTGTTTAATCGCAGATAGTCCTTTTAGATTACCGCTAAATTGGATGAATTCCAAAGTAGCTCCTCCAGCTAAAGATAAATAGCTCAAGTCTGCATTGGCTTCTCTTGCCGCATAGGTTGTTTCTCCGCCTGCACTCATAGAAAAAATTTCTTGTTCTTTTGTTGCCTGTTCTATGGCTTTAAGCAACGTTAGTTCCCACAGCTCCTTCAGGAATTTTAGGGTCATCCGCAATACCCATGGGCCCAGCAATAATCACAATTCTTGCACCCTGCTGATTATTGTATTTTTGCTGTGTCTCAGTGCCAATATCAATTCCGTACCACCCTCTGGGAATACGTGTTTGATTAAATTTAATTTCTCCGGTTATTTTATTACAAATTGTATAATCTTTAGGAATTTCCACATTAATACCTGCAGCTTCGGCTGCAACTAATAAACTTGCAAAATTGGCAATCCTACTGTGCGCTTCTTTTAGCCCCTTTTCGGTTTCTAAGGTAATTTCTTTTTTGAGGTTCTCATCAATAATATAAGAATCACCGATTAAATCTTTAATTACTTTTAAATTAATATTTTGCTGCATAAATTTTTCCAGTCCTTGAGAATCTTGGACTTTTCCTTGAGAGTCAAAAAATAATTTAAGTTCATTTAAAAATGATTTAGCAATCATAAAACCATAACTTACACCACCGCCAATCCTGATTTCATCTTCATTCTTGTTTCTCATTAAGTTGCGTAAAATTAAATCCCGAGCAACAACAACTTTTGAAATTTTACCTGGCTTATTTTCTATTTTCTTGCCACCAATATATAAAATAAATTTACCACGATCTGGTTCTGCTAATATTTTTAAAACTTCTTCTCCTTTTATAATTTCCTCAGCCATATGATCGCCCACATAAGCCGGAACAAAATTCGGTAAGCCGGTTATATCAGTCGGAGGACGGTGCTGTTGATGAAAGTCGTCGTAAACTGCTAAGTCCACAATTTTTGCCAGAGCTTCTCCAATACCGGGATCTGCTTTATCATACTCAGGATCCATGCGAGGATTTTCTAAAAAAATGATTTGCACTTTATTTTTTTCTCTTAATTCTTTTTGAACCAAAACAGAAACTTCATCAATATTAGCGTAGACAGATTTAACTTCGTTAGTATCGAGGTTTGTGGGGGCAAGGATCATTTCATCAGGGTCATGGATAATTCCTTCTTTTAATAACAAATCTCGTGTATATAAGAATAAACTTGCAGTACTAAGCTTGATATCTACTCCATCTGGCCGGCCCATCCAGCCTGGTTGCCAGAGGATTTTTCCTTGGTTACCCAAAATATGCCTGATTACAGGTAAAACTACTTTTAATCGGACAGGGTCTTTTATGCGTTTAGGATTAAATTCTGTGGATTTCTTATCAAAAGGAACATCTCCGCCGCCTCTAAAATAAGTTACCTTAGTCCTGAGTTTTTCAGGTGTTAGCTCTTGATAGCTGCGATAACCTAATTTTCGCAGGGAATAAGATATATCTGAAAATCCTTTTACAGGTTCTGGTTTTAAAAAAAACGCGTGCTGGATAACTTGGCTATTAATATTCAAATACGGCGATAACATTTCTGCAGCGGTAGCTAAGTTTGTAAAGAGAAAGACCTGAATAATTATGAGCGTAATAATTTTAATATTTTGTTTATTTTTCACAATTTAATCCTTCCATTTTAAAAATTAGTTAATTGTTAATAAACAAAAATCAAGAAAGTATACCTTATTTTTTTTCCCTTCGCAAGAGGAAAGTAAGCATCATTTTTATTTTTTTAACTATTTCTAATTAAATGACTTAAGAAAAATAATTAATTTTTAGCAAAATTATTTTTATTATGATATACTTTTGTATCTTTTTTTTAGTTTATTTAATTTTTAAAATTGTAATTATAGGATAAAGAATATGATTAAAAATAAAGTATCTTCATTATTATTAATTATATCAATGCTGCTTAACAATACAGGATTAGTTTTTGGTAAGAATTTTGATAATTTGGGTAGGGAATACTTAAGTCCTGGGATTAGTTTGGATAATTTAACAATAAATAATATTTTCAATGATTTGATATTAAAACATATTAAGCCAGTAAAAGAAATATTTGCAATCACTGATTTTGCTGAGCATGATCAAGCTAAGGTAAGTTTATTAAGAAGATTATTTTTAAAAAACGCTATCAGCACCGAAGAATTTATTAATATAATATTAACTTACTTAGATAGATCAACTTTACCGCGAATACAAAATAATATTGCAAACCCACCAATTCCTTATAAGTACGGACGATGGGTTGCCGACACATTTAAAGAAGGCCCTGCAAGTAAATTTGCTGATCTGATTGAACGCAGGAATGAAGGTGACCTGAGATTTCTGAACAATGCTTTAGATCAGGATGAAAATACAAGAAGCAAATTTACTAAAGCGATTAAAACTTTTCTTTCTCTGCCGCAGGTTAAAAAGATGGCTAATTTAGAAATAATGGAAGTAAGTCTGGCAATTACACGCATTGCAACAAACGGGGTGGATCCGGCGCAAAAAATTAAAAATAGCGCTTCTGCCTGGGCATTGTCCTTAAAAGATTATATTCGAGCGTTAATTGATAATGCCGATGATTCCCTGGAAGCAGCTTTAAGACTTTCTGCTATTGGTAATTTTCTGGATTTTTCTGATCCTAAAACAAGTAAAAAACTATCTGATGATGGTTTTTCGCTTGAAAAATTAATTAGTGTAGAATTTGAAAAAGAAAATTTTTGGGCGAAAAAGAATAGAGAAAATATAGATATTTTGAAAAGTAAAATATCGGCAAAAAAACAGCAAAAAGTATTTATTGCCGTAGATAATGCCGGAGAAACAGAAATAGATATCTTTTCGATAGTATATGAACTTCTAGAACAAGGGCATCAGGTGATCCTTGCAGGTAAAACATTGCCAGCGACAAACAATTCAACTAAAGTTGATATATTAAATCTTATGCAAAATCAAGCAATTCGGGAATTATTAGGCGAAAAAATAAAAAATATAACTGTAATTGATTCTGGTACTCTGGGGATAGGATTTGATCTGGCACGCATGACTGATGAATGTAAAATGGTATTTCTTGCGGCAGATCTAGTTATTTTTAAAGGACAAGCTAATTATGCTTGCGTGAGAGATTTTAATTTAGCCAAAGATTATTTTCTGATTTTAAGAACAAAGTGGCCCGAAGAATTAAGCAATCGTTACCAAGAAGGGGAGTATGTAATTGAATTCGTAGAACATAAAGAAAATGTAAAGCATGCAACTGTTAAGAAAGATGTTATTGTTAAAAAGAAAAATTTATCATTTCAACAACAAATAGATAGTTCTATTTAACCCAGTCTAGTTATTTCCCCCTTTTTATGTTAATTGACTGCTTTTAGTAACTTCTTTATAATAAATATATATTCATGATTTTTTAAAGCGATGGAGATTGATTAATTTTAAGTTGCAAGTTTCAGGTGAAAAGCTTTAAGCTTGAAGCTTGGTGCTTGTGGCTTACTTGAAACTAGGGGCGGAGAAATGTAATGGTTAGCGGATAGAGAAAAATAAGTTTTAAGAAAAAGATTTTTTCTCGCGATTCTTTGCTAGTTACTTGTTAAGAATATTAATGTAATTTTATTAATTACTAGATAAAAAATTAATAGTTATGATAGGATTGAAAAATTTTATTCGAAAATTACCATATCCGATTAAAAAAATATTTCGAGATACTTATTTAAAGGCACTTGATTATAAAGACCAGCTTATTAAAAAAAATATTGATTTAACTCCTCCCAGATTACTGCATCGTATAGGTCATGGTAATTATAAGATTATTGGGAAAAGATATTGCTCGCATTTTATTAATAAATGCGCTTTAAAGCAAAAAGATACTGTCTTGGATATCGGATGTGGGACAGGAAGAATGGCTGTTCCTTTATTGAATTATCTTGATGGCGCAGCGCAATATATTGGTTTTGATATTTCTAAAAAAGCCATTGCTTGGTGTCAAAAAAATATTACCAGTCGAAATCCAAATTTTAGGTTTTACTGCTCAGATATATATAACAAGGAGTATAATCCTCGCGGGAAAGTTGCGGCGGATCAATACAAATTTCTGTGTAAAGATGATAGCGTGGACTTAGCAATTGCAGTATCAGTTTTTACGCATATGAAGCCGTTGGAAGTGCTAAATTACATGAAGGAAATCAGGAGAGTATTAAAACCAGAGGGGAAAGCTTTGCTTACTTTTTTTATTATTGATGATAATATAGATCAGCATAAAGGCGCTCCTGATGGGCACTATGATTTTAAATATAGATTTAATGACTATTTTTCAATAGATAATAAAATTCCGGAAATAGCTATTGGTTATAGGGAAAATGTGGTACAAAATTTGATAAGCGAAGCAAACTTAAATATTGACGAGCCGATTTATTATGGATGTTGGTCAGGAAGAAAAAGTATGCTGGATTTTCAAGATATTATAATTGTTAAGAAAATAAATCAAGTCTCAACTTAGGCAGCAGAGATTGTTTCTTGACTCAAATAATACCCAATTCTGACCCCCGCGGTCAGAATTGGGGTGCATTATACATATCAGGTTAAATATTCCGCAATAATCAGGTTTTTCCTTCATTGACCCCTGTATCCTATTTTGCTATAATACTAAAAGATACAATAAGTTAAATAATTATATAGGGGCAGGCTACGGAATGACACAGGATACTCGGTTTCAATTTATCAGTAAATTGTTAGAAGAAAAAGGGGTTTTAACCAAAGATAAAATTGATGATTTTTGGCAGAAATTTAAAAGCAATATTCCCAAAACCCAAGAAGCGTTAGAAGAGTTTCTCATCGAAAAAAAACTGGTTACAGAGAAAAATTTACTTGATGCGTACAGCCAATACTTAGGCATGCTGCATCAGGATTTGGAATCTGTACAAATCCCTCCGGAAGTTTTAGCTTTAATCCCGGCAAAGTTTGCAAACCGTAATAAAGTTATTGCGATTGAAAAAAAAGATTCAAGTTTGGTTGTGGCAATCAGAAATCCCTTTGATATTAACGTACTGGATGAGCTGAAAATTCTAACTAAGCTAAAAATTATTCCAATATTAAGTAGAGCCGGCAGTATTGAAAAAGCAATTCAAACCCATTACGGCCTGGGCGCAGAAACAGTAGAAACATTAGTTGCCGATGCCCAGCAAATCTCTGCACCGGAATCATCTCCAGATGAATTAGTGATAAAACAGAGTTCTGATGATTTGGAAAAGATGTCAGAGGATGCTTCTATAATTAATTATGTTAATCAAATTATTCATGATGCCTATAAAAGAAGGGCAACGGATATTCATATTGAGCCTTTTGAAACAACTTTAAGAATTCGCTACCGGATTGACGGAGTTTTACAGGAAGTGAAAACATCTCCGGATATAAAAAAACTGCAATTGTTTATTATTTCGCGTTTAAAAATTATGGCAAATTTGAATATCGCGCAAAGACGCGTGCCCCAGGATGGAAGAGCTAAATTAAAATTGCCGGAAGAAGAAATCGACCTGCGTTTATCAACATTCCCAACGCTTTTTGGTGAGGGTGTAAGCGTGAGAATTTTAAGCAAGAAAATGATTGTTTTTGGCCTGGATCAACTGGGGTTTCCGGATAATAAAGTTGAAGAATTAAAAAATATTTTAAAAAAACCCAACGGTATTGTTTTAGTTACCGGGCCCACGGGCTGCGGGAAAACTACTACGCTTTATGCCTGTCTTAATTATATTAATGATTCCCAAGTGAATATTATCACTTTAGAAGACCCAGTAGAATACCAATTAATGGGAATTAACCAGATTCAGATTAATACTGCAATTGATTTAACTTTTGCTAATGGCTTGCGTTCAATACTGCGGCAGGATCCGGATATTATTATGGTCGGTGAAATCCGCGATTTAGAAACCGCGCAAATATCAATTCGCGCCGCACTCACCGGGCATTTAATTTTCAGTACGTTGCATACAAATAATGCTATCGCAACAATAACCCGGTTAATGGATATTGGTATAGAATCGTATTTGGTTGCAGGGACAGTTAAAGCGGTTGTTGCGCAAAGATTAGTCAGAACAATTTGTTTAAAATGTAAAACCAAATATCATCCAGATAAAGGAATACTGAAACTTTTGGAAATTAATACAGGCAAAATTAAAGATAATACCGTGTTATATAAAGGCAAAGGATGTAAAGAATGTGCTCATACCGGATATCAGGGCAGAACAGGTATTTATGAAATTCTGGTGGTTAATGAAAATATCAGCGAGTGTATTATCAGTGAGGCATCCAAAGAAAAATTAAAGAATGAAGCTTTAAAAAATTCCATGGTTACTTTAAGAATGGACGGCTTTGAAAAAGTGAAGCAGGGAATTACTACGGTTGATGAAGTTTTGAGAGTAACTGAGGAAAGTTAAAAAAGTTAATAAAAAAATGTTAAATTTTAAATATAAAGCTCGCGATAAAAACGGTAATCAGATTGAAGGGATAGAATACGCAGCGAATAAAAATACAGTCGCCGAAAGACTGCGTGCAAAAAATCTCTTCCCGATCAGTATCGAACAAGCCAAGCCCGAAGAAAAGAAAATTACGTTAAAACAAATCAAATTAAATGACAGCGAGCTGATTTTTTTCACCCGCCAAATATCAGACCTTTTAGATTCAGGAATTTCTTTAGTACGTGCGATTGAGCTTTTAATCAATCAAACCAGTAACCTGAAAATAAAGCAAATAACAAAACGCATTCATGATTATCTTACTGAAGGCGGATATTTATGGGAAGTATTGTCAGAGTATCCGGCTAGTTTTAACCAGGCTTATATCGGTATGGTCAAAGCCGGGGAAACCGGAGGAAAACTGGAGAATGTTTTTAGCAATCTTGCGGATTTTATTGAACGCAAAAAAGAAATTAAGGATTCGTTGATATCAATGCTGATGTATCCAGCGATTGTTTTAGTTGTAGGCTTGGGTACAGTATTTTTTCTTATGGCTTTTGTGATTCCGCGTATGATTTTTGTGTTTACAGATAATCAGGAAACTTTACCTTTAATCACAAAAATTTTAATTGCCGTGAGTGTGTTTTCTGCTAAGTTCTGGTGGGTACTTTTTATTTTGCTAGGAGGCGGAGGGATTTTCCTATACAAGTTGTATACGGATGAAAAAAACCGGATATTGATTGACCGCATTTTGTATGAGTTGCCATTGGTTGGTAATCTCCTGGGTAAAATGATTTTTTCCCGGTTTAGTTATGTCCTGAGCTTGTTATTGTCTAACGGGTTATCGATCATGGAATGTTTAGATATATCCCGGGCCGTTGTTACTAACCGGATGATCAACGAAAAATTAAAACGCATTAGAAATAATGTAGCACAGGGAGGATCGCTTTCTAAAAGTTTGCAGCAGGAGAAAATCTTCCCGCAAGGTATGATTGATATGATTTCTGTGGGGGAACAAACAGCGCAGCTAGAAAAAATATTATTGAAGATATCTTCCAGCTTCGAACAGCAAATAAAACAAGATATTAAACGCATATTAATAATTTTAGAGCCAGGCATAATTTTATTTATTGCTCTTATTGTCGGCTTGCTGGTTGCGGCAATCCTTTTGCCAATTTTTCAGCTTAATTTTCAAATGATGTAAAATTTAAATTCGGGGAAGTTTTAGTGATTAAGTTATGATGAATATTAAAAAAAAATCAGGCTTTACACTACTTGAAGTCATTTTGTCTTTAGCCATGGTTAGTATTGCTTTGGTTGTAATTATCCAGTCTTTTTCCCTTGCCTTGCGCAGTCAAATAAAAATGCATAATAATATTAAAGCTTGTTTTTTGGCGGATAAATTGATTACGCAAATACAGATAAAAGGATTGAGTGACGTAAAGCGGGAAGGAAATTTTGATGCGCCAAATGAGAAATTCTCTTGGCGTATTTTAAATAAAAGGTCTGGGGATGATTTAGCGGAAATCGAGGTATTTATTTACGGGGATAAACTAAATGAGCAGAAAAAAATCAGTATTACGACCCAGGTGAAAAAAGAAATTTTATGAGAAATTTTATAGGGAAAAAATCGGGGTTTAGTTTAGTTGAGTTAATTGTATCTGTGGCCATAGCGGCAGTCTTATTTTTGGGCCTTTACAGCAGTTTTTCCCTGGGGATTAACTGCTTTAAGCAGTTAAAAGCAAAAACCGATGTTCAGGCACAGAAAATCATAACTCAATTAAATTCGCAGCTGCGCAGTGCGTTTATCAGCAATAATGAAGATAACCGGTTTAATTTTCAAGGGTCGGGGAGTTCTTTAGAATTTACTACTACTGTGGCCGCAGGTGTTTTTCCGGAATTTATGGAAAGTGAAGATTATAAATTTACGGATTTACTTAATGTGTCTTACCGTATAAAACGGGATAATCATAAAGAAGAAAACCATTTAATTTATACCTATAAAGATGCTTTGGGCCAAGGGGAGAGCGAGGACAGGGGAACAAATTCAGGAGAAAAAACAAAAGTTTTATCTAAAGATATAAAATCAATATCATTTTTTTATTACAACGGCTCTGGATGGCAAAGATCATGGAACTCAAGCCGAGAATTACCGCAGGCCGTAGAGATAGAAATACAATTACAAGATCGGGAAAATAAAGACAGAGCAGATTCATATTTTAGCGCAGTTAAACTGCAATGTGCGTACACAGAGAATAATTCTGGGTGAAGGGATATGGATAAGAAGCAAAAAGGTTCAGTGCTGATAATTTGTTTATTCATTATTTTTTTTCTTTCGGCGTTAAGTTTAATTATTTCTAGTGCGATACGCACGAAAATTAAAATTACCCGGCGCTATCAGCAAAAACAAAAACTATTTTACCAGGCTCACGCGGTTTTAAATCAAGCAATTTTAGAATTAGAAAAAGACCGTTTGCGAAATAAATCAGATTCTTTTCATGATTTTTGGTTTCAGGAATTCCAAAAAAAAGACGGGCAATTAAAAAAAATAAATTTTCCCGACAATAATTCTGAGGAAATTTTAAATGTGAAGATAATTGATGAGCAAAGTAAAATTAATGTAAATAACGCCAGTTTGGATATGATTAAAAGTATAACTTTAATCCTGGGGAAAAAAATTAATAATGATTTTGCTAAAAATATGCTCAACTATCGGAATAATGTTTTAGGCAATAGGAAAATTGTCAGCGTTTGGCAGCTGCGGCAAATGAACATCATGGAGGATGGAGTATTTCTGGGAGAGGATACAAATGATAACGGCCGATTAGATCCTGAGGAGGATGATGCGAATAATAGTTATCCTGCGGATAATGGTGACGGAATATTGGATTTAGGCGTAAAAGATTTTTTCACGGTTTATTCAAATGGCAAAATAAATATCAATACAGCTAGTATGTCTGTTTTAAAAAGTATGCCGGAAATGAGCGAAGAAATAGCCGAAGCAGTTGTAAAAGCCCGGGCAGAAAAGGTGTTTGAAAAAATAGAGGATTTAAAGGAACTTTCGTTTATTACAAATGAGCTTTATCAGAATATTGCCCAATGGGCAGTGGTCAGCTCAAATGTGTTTAAAATTAGCGTAACTGCCTGGTTGGAAGAAGATAAAATACAAAAACAAATCATTGCGGTTGTGGACAGATCGTATACTCCTATGAAAATATTATATTGGCAAGAAATTTAAAAATTAGAGATAAAAAATGTTAATTCCATCAAAGAATTTAAGAAGATTTGTCAGTAAATTCATTAAGCAGCCATTTTATGCAATGGATGTTGCCGGGAAAAGGTTAAAAGCATATCAGGCATATTATTTAAGTAAAGGAAAGAGTGCTGTACCTGAATCAATAACATTTTTCCTCACACACCGCTGTAATCTGCGCTGTAAAATGTGCGGGCAATGGGGAGAGAGCGGGGTAACGAAAACTAAGTCTCCGGAAATAATTAAAGAAGAGCTTTCCTTTTCCCAATTACAAAGAGTGGTTATTGATGTGGCTAAATTTAAGCCAAGCATTACTTTATTTGGCGGGGAACCTCTTTTGTACCCGCAAATTATTGAGCTTATCCAGGAGATTAAACAGAACAAAATGCATTGTTTGATGATTACTAATGGATCGTTATTAAGTAATACTGCGGAGAAAATTGCAAGTACAGGATTAGATGAACTGAATATTTCCCTGGATGGGGGGGCAAAGTTGCATAATGAAATTAGAGGGTTGCCGGGTATATTCGAAAAGATTGCCCAGGGGATCAAAGAAATAAATAAGTATAAAAAATTAAACAGAACAAAAAAACCGTTAATAAATTTACAATGTACAATTACAAAATATAATTATGAACATTTAGATCAGCTGATAGATGCAGCGAACGAGTTAGAAGCAGATTCATTGACGTATCATAACTTGATATTTCTTACCCCGGAATTAATGCAAAAGCAAAAAGTGTTTGATGCAGAACTTAATTGTTCTTCTTGCAATTGGGAAGGATTTATTTTTGAGCCAGAACTTGATCCGGATAAGCTTTATAAAAATGTAGATAAAATTTTATCAGGTAAACATAATTTTAGTGTGGATTTTTATCCAAACTTAACAAAAACAGGCTTAAAAGAATATTATAATAACCCGAATTATTTACCCAAAGAATATCCCCGGCGTTGCTTGAGTCCCTGGATTGTCGCTTATCTTTTCCCGGATGGAGAAGTGAGGCCTTGTTTAAATTTAAGTTATTCTTTTGGGAATATTAAAGAAAAACCGTTTCAAGAAGTTTGGAATTCAAAAGAAGCTCTAAATTATCGCCGGATACTGAAAAAACAGAGCATTTTTCCGGCGTGTATCAGGTGTACGGAATTGTATAGATACTGACATAAGTAGAGAGTAGCAAGGAGAGAGTAGAGAGAGAAGTTTAAAAAGTTTTTTCTCTCGCTACTTGCCTGCGCCCGTAAGGGTGCTACTCTCTACTTTAAAATTGATTGGACAGAAACATGGAACAACGAAAATTAAAAGTAGCTCAGATAATTACCCGCATGGATTGGGGGGGAAGTCCGGATATAGTGAGATTGCTTTGTGAAAATCTAGACAGGGATAGATTTAATATTAAATTCATTACCGGAGCATCTGATAATCCAACACAAAAAACAAAGATTTTTTTTGAAAATCTAGAGGATAATTTAATTTTTATTAAGCAATTAAAAAGAAATATTAGCCCCATCGATGATTTTATTGCATTTATTAAATTAGTGAGCATATTCAAAAGAGAAAAGTTTGATATTGTGCACACTCATACCGCTAAAGCCGGTGCCTTAGGAAGATTAGCGGCAAAATTTTGCGGTGTGAAAAAAATCATCCACACTTCGCACGGGCTCAATTTTTACGGCTATTTTGGCAGGTTATTGAGTCAAATTGTAGTTTGGGTAGAAAAGTTTTTAGCGTTGTTTACCGATAAATTTATTGTTTTAACTAAACTGGAAAAAAATGATTTGCAGAATTACAGAATTACTGATGGATCAAAAATCATAATGGTTAATACCGCGGTGGAAGCGGATAAATTTATCAAGGCACACAAGAATGAAATTATTGTGCGAAGGCGAAAATTTGGGATTAGTGATGAAAAGTTAATTGTGGGAATGGTGGGCAGGCTGGAACCGATTAAGGGGCCAGAGTATTTTGTGGATATGGCGAATTTAGCCTGTAAAAAATACAATAACCTGCAATTTATTTGCGCCGGAGAGGGGAGTTTACGCCTAAGTTTACAGGAGAAAATAGAGCAATTAAAAATAAAAGATAAATTTATTTTTACCGGTTGGCATAATAATGTGTTAGAAATAATTTCTTTGCTTGATATATTAGTCTTAGCTTCATTGAACGAGGCTGTAGGGCTTGTATTGATTGAAGCTCAGGCGCAAGGTGTGCCGGTAATTGCCACGCGGGTGGGAGGAATCCCGGAGATAGTGGAAGATGGCAAAAGCGGGATATTAGTTAAGCCGCAAGATGCCCAATCACTGTTTAATGCATTAGAAGAGTTAATTAAAGACCCGGTTAAAAGAACAAACATGGGAAATTTTGCAGCACAAAGTGTGGCGAACAAGTACAAGCCGGCTGAGTTGACGCAACGCGTAACGGATATCTATTTAGAATAAGAAGAAGAAAAAAATTGAAAAAATATAGACTTTACATATTTTTAATCATAATTTTATGCAATTTTTTCTATCAACTAAGTAATAATTTTGCCCAAGTCCAGGAAGAACTTATACAAATTCCGGCTTTAGTGCATATTAGTTCAACAATCAGTGACGGTAAAAATAGTCTTGAGCAAATAATTAAAGCCGCAGAAAGTAGCAACTTCAAAGCGATTGTGTTTACCGACCGTGATTTTATGCAATGGGAATATGGTCTTTGGCCGCTGAGAAAAATTTTTAAAAAAGTTTTTAAGCAAAATTCCGTAAAAGATTTTGGTTTTGAAAAATATATCAAGAGAATAGGAAAATTAAATAAAAAATATCCGGGATTAGTGTTGATCGCAGGGTTAGAAACTAATCCTTTTTATTATTGGTCAGGCAGCATATTCAGTAAAAATTTCAGTTTGCATGATACGCATAAGCATATGCTGATTTTTGGGTTAGAAGATGAAAATAATTTTAATCAATTGCCGGTAATTGCCAATCAAAAGGCTTTGTTTAAAACTTTTAAGTTAAAAGATGTTTTAAATTTTTGGCCAGTGCTGGTTTTAATTTTAGCATTAGGGTTAACCAGAATAAGAAAAAAATTAGGAATCTTTATTTTTATTTTAAGCACTTTATTTTTAATTAATAATTTTCCTTTTAAACCATGTTTATTTGATCAGTATCATGGGGATCAAGGCTTAATGGCGCTGCAAAACACAATTAATTATGTACGAGAAAAAAACGGTTTAATTTTCTGGGCGCATCCTGAGGCAAAATACGATCAAAAATCAGAGTATGTTGAAATTATAACTAATCCGCACAGTGATGATCTGATGAAAACAATTGATTATACGGGTTTTAGTGTATTTTATGAAGGGTACAAAATTATCGGCTGTCCGGGCGGGTTATGGGATCAGTTGTTAATTGAAGCAGTGAATGGTAAACGTAAAACTCCGGCTTGGGTAATTGGCGGTTTAGCTTTTGATTCTCAGGGTGAATTAACAGAGAGTTTAAAAGATTTAAGAAATATTTTATTAGTAAAAAGTATTAATAAAAATGAAATACTAAATGCATTTCGCATGGGAAGTTTATATGTTAGCCGGGGAAAAAGAAGCGCGGATTTTATTTTAAATGAGTTTAGTATATGCGATCCTATGGGAAATTCCGCAAAAACAATAGGGCAAACTCTTTCTTTGCCTGGAAATGATATTATCATAAAAATAAAAGGCGATTTAAAGGATAACAATGCTAATTTAAGTACGTTTCGTTTAAGTTTAATCAAAAATGCACGGGTAATAAAAAATTTTCAGACACAAACGCCGTTTAACATTGAAGTTAATGATTTAATAAATCCGGATGAATCAAATTCATATTATCGCTTAGAAATAGTAACACAAGGATTGCATGTTATCACAAATCCGATTTTTGTGAAAGCAGGTATCAAGTAACAAGTAGCAGGTATCAGGCAAAAGTAAAAAACGAACAATAATAATTATTTTTATTTATTACTAATTATGTTTTAACCTGTGACTTGAAGCTTTTAACTTGCAACATGTAACCTGTGACTTGGAGCTTGAATTTATGATTATTTCAGTACATCAACCTCAATATTTGCCGTGGCTTGGATACTTCCACAAGATTGACAAAAGTGATTGCTTTGTTTTCCTGGATACGGTACAATATAAAAAAAGGGAGTTTCAAAACAGAAATAAGATTAAAACTAAAAATGATTGGATTTGGCTAACAGTTCCTGTCAAAACTAAAGGCAGTGCAGCACAGCCGATTTTTGATGTTTTAGTTGATAATCAAACTAACTGGCAAGCAGAACACAAAAAAAGTTTGCAGGTTTGGTATGCAAAAGCGCCTTTTTTTGATAAATATTTCCCTTTTTTTGAAAATGTGTACGAAAAACAGTGGTGCACCTTAATTGATTTAAATATTACAATAATTAAATATATTTTAGAAGTTTTAGAAATTAATACATCCATTAAGTTAGAATCAGACCTGGGCACAACCCAAAAAAGTACAGCCCGGATTATTGAAATCTGTCAAAAACTTAAAGCACAAGAATATTTATCTGGTACGGGGGGGCGGGAATATTTGGATGAAACTCTATTTGGGCAAAATAATATAAGTTTAAAATATCAAAAATTTACGCATCCTGTTTATCAGCAGCAGGTTGTGGATAAAAATAGCCAATTCCAACCGTATATGTCGATAGTTGATTTATTATTTAATGAAGGACCAAGGAGTATAGAAATAATTAGGCAGCAGGATGCAAGTAGCAAGTAGCAAGTAGCAAGTAGAACAACGGTTAAAAGCTTATAATTAGTATTAATATTAATATTTATGTTAATTTTAACCTGATGCCTGAAGCTTGTAACCTGTAGCTTGTATTTTTCCAAGGAAGGATTTTTATGTACGAAGAATATTGGGGGTTAAAAGAAAAATCATTTGAAAATACTCCTGATCCGCATTTTCTTTATTATTCTCCGCAGCATGAAGAAGGTTTATCCCGTCTTTTGTATGTCGTGAGTGAAGGTAAGGGTGCGGGTTTATTAACCGGAGTTTTCGGCTGCGGCAAAACATTATTAGGCCGTACATTATTCAATGAACTAGACCGCGATATTTATAAAACAGCTTTTATTGCTAATCCATTCTTAACTTATACTGAACTCCTGATGCACATTGCCCACAGTTTAGGTGCTAGAGACCTGCCGAAGAACAAGCAAGATGTTTTAGTAAATGTTATCCTAGAACGTTTGGGCGAAATCTTAGAAAACAATATGCGGGATGGGAAAAAAACCGTGATTGTAATTGATGAAGCACATGTAATTACCGACCGCAATGTGTGGGAAGAATTAAGATTACTGCTTAATTTTCAATTAAAAAACCAATTTTTATTAACACTTTTAATTTTAGGCCAGCCGGAATTAAAAACAATGATTGATTCCAACAAGCAATTTTCGCAGCGCTTAGCTGTAAAATTTCACTTGGGCCCATTAACACCGGAAGAAACCGAAGAATATATTCAGCACCGGTTAAATGTCGGCGGAACAGAAAAAGAACTTTTTACGCATGAAGCCAGGCAGTTAATTTATAAAAAAAGCGGGGGAATCCCCCGGCGCATTAATCATATTTGCGACTTAGCATTATTTTCCGGTTTTGGCAAGAGTGTAAAAACAATCAATGAAAAAATAATTAATGAAGTAAGTTTTGATGAAGAAGACTAAGAAATCTAGATCCTGGAAGCTGGATTCTAGTAAAAGCAAAAAAACTAGGTTTTAGGGTTTAGGATTTAGTGTTTAGAGTTTATTGAATGGGGGTATTTATGAATGTTTTAGCAATTGGAGCGCATCCGGATGATATAGAAATTGGCTGCGGCGGTACATTATTAAAACATGTAGCCAAAGGCCATAATGTTTATTTATTGATTTTAAGTGCTGGAGAAGTCGGCGCAGATCCGGAAGTTAGAAAAAAAGAACAGGAAGAATCCGCAAAATTAATGGGAGCGAAAAAAATTATTTGGGGAAATTTTAAAGATACTTATTTAACAGATGTCCGAGCTTTAATTAATATGATTGAGAAAGTGATAAAAGAAGTAAATCCCCAAGTGGTATTTATTAATTATTTGAATGATGTACATCAGGATCACCGGGCTTTGGCTAAAGCATGTTTGTCTGCAACACGTTATATCAAAGAAGTTTTGTACTATGAGGTTCCAACAACGCAAAGCTTTAACCCGGAGATTTTTGTAGATATTGGAGATGTGCTATATAAAAAGCTGGAATTATTACGGCTGCATGTTTCACAGGTTGACCGCACACGCGTTGAAAATCTCTCAATTTTAGAAATTGCTAAATCCTGTGCTAATTTCCGCGGATTTCAAGGCAGAATCAGGTATGCAGAAGCATTTTCTGCAGTGCGTGTTTTGAAAGAAATAGATTGATGTGTAAGGTACGGGCATGCCCATACCTTTAAGTAATTGATTAATATTTTAATGCAATGATCAGGATAAATTCATGGAGACATTAAAAGCTTTTCTTATCGCATTCTTAGTGAGTTTATTAGTTACGCCGATTTTTCGTAAATTAGCTTTTACCTGGGATATTCTGGATATCCCTAATCATAAAAAAGTTCATGAGGATCCGATTCCGCTTCTGGGGGGGCTGGCGATTTATATCGGGGTGATTGTTGCTTTTTTATTTTTTCCTCAGAGTTTTCGTTCCATCCTGCCAATATTTATTAGCGGTTCGATAATTTTGTATATGGGTACTTATGATGATATCAAAGGGCTTTCCGCCCGGGTCCGGATATTTATACAAGTTGTACTTGCGGCTTATGTAATTTCCACAGGATTAAGAGTAAGTTTTTTACCGGATAATTTTGTGGGTAACCTGGCAGAATTAATGATTACAATAATCTGGATTGTAGGAGTGACCAATGCTTACAATTATTTGGATGGGCTGGATGGTTTAGCAACTGGGTCTGCGGTATTAAACTTTTTAGGTTTTTTTATTGTTTTGTATCAAAGCGGTCAATTTCCTTTAGGATTATCCTTGGCAATTTTTGCCGGAGCCTGCTTAGGGTTTTTACCGCAGAATTTTTTAAGCCTGAAAAGAATGTTTTTAGGAGACGGAGGAAGTACGTTTATCGGGTTTATGCTGGCTTGCTTAGCGTTAAAAGGAAACTGGGCCAGTGATAATATTGTAAAACTTTCAATCCCTATTTTAATTTTAGGCGTGCCAATATTTGATATGATTTTTACGACAATTATGCGGATTAAAGAGGGTAAGGTTAGGAATATTATAGAGTGGTTAAAATACGGGGGCAAGGATCATTTTCATCATTATCTTGTTGATTTAGGGCTTAAACAGCGGGGTTCAGTATTTTTTATTTATTACTTTACATTTTCTTTAGGGCTTAGCGCGATTATGGTGGCTAATGATAATGCAATAGAAGGAATACTAACACTTTTACAGTCATCAATAATTTTTGGTGTAATTGGTATACTAATTGTTTTGGGTAAAAAATATCACAAGGAAATAGAATAGGTAGATTTTATTCACATAACTTATTTGATTCTAGAATGTTAGGAGAAAACAAATATTAGTGAAAAATAGAATAAAAAACTTTTATAAAGCATTGACAGCCTTGTATAAGTGTGATACACTTGTATTAGTAGAAAAAGGCAAACTTTCGTCACAATATGTGGCGAACTCGTGGTTTTTTTGTCACGGGCGTGGTAACGCGGGGACGCAAAGCCGTTGCGCCCGCCAAAAAGTTTTTTTGGCGAGGTTGGCAGGTTGCCCATTGTAGTTCGTTAACCCAGGTATAGTTTGCCTGGGGTTTTTTTTGAGATGTAGTGAAAGTGCCAGGCATAAACCGAAAAAAACAAAAAGTGCCAGGTGAAATAGGAGTAGGGGTGACTCATGAGTCACCCGAAAATAAGGATATTGGAGTAAAAAAATGCCCCGATTACCAAGAATTTATATACAAGGTTCTTTATATTATGTTACTTGCAATAGTTTGCCAAACCAAAAAATATTTCGGGAAAAAGAGGATTATCAAATGTACTTTGGACTGCTAAAAAAATATAAAGAAGAATTGGGTGTAAGAATATATGCGTATACCTTATTACCAAATCATTTACATTTGTTATGCGAAGTAAAAGAAGAAACCAGTATTTCTACATTAATGCATAATTTAAGCTCAAATTACACAAAGTATTATAATGCACGCTATGAACGCCGCGGCCATTTGTTCAGAGAACGTTTTAAAGCTGCTTTTATTGAAAAAAATCCTAGTTTGCTTTTAAATCTCACAGCCCACATTCATTTAAATGCCCAGCGACTTAATTTAACTATTTTAGGAGAAACCTATCCATATAGCAGTTATTCCTTATACCTTGATTATAATCAGGGAAATAATCCCGGATTAGACATTAAGGAAGAAATCAGCGAAATATTAAGTGCATTAGTGGGAGAAAATTATAATAGCTTTGTCGCCCGGATTTCAGAGGATGAGGAATTTAAAAAACTGCATAAACAATTACAAAGAAAAAAAATCCTGGGTTCTGGGGAATTTACCGAACGGGTAAAACAGGAAATTTTACTGCAGCAGGAAGAAAACCAAATGCAAAATCAGGCAGAAGATAATAATCTCTTAGCGCAAAATAGAGTGCTGATTAAAACACCCACCGCAATCCTGATCTTTGTTTTAACCTTAGCCGGGATTTATGTGTATTTTAATTTTTCCCGTAATGCGGCAGAAACTCAAAATAATATTCAGCAAAATATGATTACAACTTTAGAGAGTTTAGAACAAACCGAATGGCAAGCCCAGATATTTGCAGCCGACGGGACAGTGGTCAGTAATGATGTAATGAGTTTTAAAAATAAAAAATTTAATTCTGCCTACGTAGCCCAGTTTGCTTATCCACACACTAATTATTCTATGGCTCAGGAAAATAATAAAATTATTTGGGAAACAATCCAGACCTCACCCTTGGGAACAGCGTCTTGGCGCGGTGAAGTTGTGAACGGGCAGATGAACGGGGTAATGAGCCTGCGTAAAGAAGGAAAACCAGCGCAGGATTTTTATTTTAAAAGCATAAAATATTGGAAAAGAGAAAGTTCAGAATAGAATTAAAAACAGGAGGAGCATAATGATGAGAAAAATTTTTAAAGGCGCAGTGTTCGGCATAATTTCACTAGTAATGGTAATTTCTTTTCAAACAAACAGTTTTGCCCAAGAAAAAATAATAAAGGAAATGGTGATTCAAGTTGATGCGAGAATGATTGCTTTACCCGGTAATGAAGCAGCAAAAGTTCCGATAACCGCGGCCAGATTTCGTTCATCGGAATTAAGGCAACTAAACGAGCAATATAATGCAGTTAGAATTGAAAGAATATTTAAGCTAAAAAAAGAAGAAAAAAAAGCTCCTCTGGATATTAAGGGGGTAAAAGAAGATAAAAAAACAGTGAAAGAATCTCAAGAAGAAATTGTAAATATTGCGAATATTTTTACTCAAGAAATTAAAAAAGAAATGCTGGCAAAAGGAGAAAAAGTTATTGAATTAGATAATGTTTTTTTGATTCAGTTTGAATTTGAGGAAGATGTAAACATGACCGGAATTGTCAGTGCTTATCAGGATATCCCGGGTGTAATTTCTGCACAATCAATAATAAGGACAAATTAATGCAAAATTATAAAAATTTTAAATTAAAATTAATAATTTCCTTAATACTTGTGAGTTCAATTTTTACGCATTATGTTTTTGCGCAGGCAGAAGGAGCCATCAATAAGGATAATATTTATCAGGAATTTTATGAAAACGGAAAAGTAAAGATGGAATATAAAATAGAGAATAACAAAAAACAGGGTTTTTTAAAAGAGTATTCAGAAAATGGTAAGTTATTAAAAGAAGATAATTATTTAGATGATAAATTACATGGCGTATCCCGGGAATGGACAGAAACCGGAGAGCTTTACAGTGAATATATTTTTAAGTACGGAGAATTAGAAGGCATAGCCCGGGAATTTTATGCAAATGGAGTAGTTTTACGTAAATGGGATTTTAGCAAAAAAGCAGAAGGACAGACAATTGTCACGGAATTTTATAAAAACGGCCAGATTATGGCAAAAAGTGAATATAAAAATAATGCACTTATTTCAATAATCCGTTATGACAAAAACGGAACTGTAATCTTAAAGGAAAATTATGAAAATTAATGAGATTTTTTCTTCATTTAAATTAAATAAACCTGAAAAGGGGGCGAAAATAATGAGTAACCTGCGCCAGAGAATTCCTTTAAAATCGTTATGGAAAACGTCATTCATTTGCCTGATGGCTTTGAGTGTATTAATCCTGGGAACCACAATTGATGTTTATGCGAGGACAAAGGTCCAGTCCGGATACTCTGCTTCTTTGAGTACTAATTCTTATACAGTAACAATTGAAGCTGTAGATCTGGATAAGGCAATAATTTTATTCAGTGTAAGAACTGTTGATAATACTGATGACCCGGATGGATTGCAATGGTGTGCGCGGTTTAACAGCGCAACGCAGATTGAATTCCAGCGCTCAGGCGGCAGTACATCGGATGATATGATGATTTCCTGGTATGTGGTTGAAGCGGATGCTTTTCAAGTTGAACCTTTTCAGGTGAGCATTGCGGCAAATGAAGTTTCCCGGACAATTACTTTAAACAACCAAACCCCTAGTACAGCAAGTGTGGATTTTGTTGCGGCAAAATCATTTGTGGTTTTATCTGCAGGAAATTATGGTTCAACAAATGCTAATTATTTAAATGCCTGTTATTTTACCGGACAGCTTAGTTATGATACTGGTGGAGGCGGAGCAGACCAGGTTATTTTAACGCGTAATTATCAGGAAGGTTCGACAACTACAGCTGAGGCAATTGATGTCTGGGGTTTTGTGGTATTAATGCGCGATGATTCAACAATATATCAAGGCAGTTCTTATATGGATGAAGAGGGTTATTTTATTACCGCAACAATTAAAAATACTTTAAATCAAACTGTAGCTGTTGACCGTTCTAAATCTTTTATGATTTTTGGTTTACATAATGATGTTACTGCATTACAGTCTGAAATCCGCGGTTCAATCAGTTCAGATACACAGGTTGGTTTTAATCGCAGAGGCACAGGAACAGGCACTGGAAACAGCTGGCAGTATTGGTATGTAATAGAATTAGGTACATTAGGCCGGATGCAGTCTGGTGCGCTTAATATTCCTAAGGGGTATTTATATGAAGACCATGTTTTAGCTTATCCTGTGGATACAGATTATGCTTTTTCTATCAGCAGTCAGGATAGTACAGGAACTGGTACAGCGAATTACAGAACCAGGCATACAACACAATTTATCGCCTCAGGCGCAAATGTAAGGTTTGAACGAGGCGAATCTGGACAGCACGCAATCTGTGATTTTTTTATTACTGAACTTGAACCCATGATTTTATTTACGCCCAACGGCGGCGAGCTTTGGCGCGCCGGAGAAACAGAAGATATAACCTGGTATGCACCGGATTCTTTAACTAATGTAGAACTTTTACTTTCCACGAATAGCGGTTCAACATTTACAATTACAATTGCCGCCAGCACACCCAACGACGGTATTTATGAATGGACAATCCCGTCTGTGGCGGGAATTATCGGAAATCAAATGCGGGTTAAAGTGCGCGATGTAAACTGGAATGAGCTTAGCCGTACAAATGATGAATACAGCTGTGATGTATCAGATGCTGATTTTGAAATCATCTGTAAATTAGTAATAACTTATCCTAACGGCGGTGAAAGCATTCCTTATGAAGCCGCGACAAATTTAACTTGGAATTTTTACGGAGACGGTACAGGCCGTACAGTAGCGTTAAAATATTCATCTGATGGCGGTGGAAGTTATACAAATACAATTGCCACAGGCTTGTCAGCTAGTGCCGGAACTCATACTTTAAACTGGACAACTACGCCTATACCTCTGGGCAGTTTAAACAGAATTAAAATTGAACAGGAAACAGAAGAATCACGGGTTAATGATACTTCTGATGCAAACTTTAGTGTAACCGGGGCATTAACCATTACCTACCCTAACGGAGCAGAAACATTTAACATTGGAGAAAGCGAAAATATCGCCTGGACCGCAAACGGTGGTGCATTTATGACCAGCGGTGTAAATTTACAATTATCTAGAAATTCCGGTGGTAGTTACGGTGGGGTTATTGCTAATGGAATTGCTGCAGATAGTTCTCCTTATCCTTGGACTGTAGAAGCGCCAGGCTCAACCGAATGTTTAGTAAAAGTAATTTCCGTTGACTTTCCTTTAATTAATGATGTTTCAGATGCATTATTTACAATTTTAGAAGTTATTCATTTAGACATCCCTAGTGATACAGGAATTATCTGGCGTGTGGCCACAACTCACAATATTGAATGGACTACATACGGAACAGTCAGCACTATAGATTTACATTATTCTACCAACGGAGCGGATTGGAACTTAATTACTGACCCTGCGGGTATTGCTAATGTCAGCCCTTATTCCTGGATTATCCCGGATGATATTAGCAATACTGTAAAAGTGAGAATTAGAGACCATAGTAATACAGTAATTGCGGATGAAAGTAATAATAATTTTAGTATTAAGGGTTCAATATCTGTCGTGGAACCGCATTTAAATGAAATTATTAATTTAGGAGATAATAAAAATATTCAGTGGGATCTTTCTGGGTCTGTTACCGGAACAGCGAATATCCGCTTATCTAAAAACGGCGGAACTACTTATGATACTTTAATTAATTCTGTAGACATCACTGCCGAATCTTATAATTGGACTCCCACTTCAACACATATGGGTACAAATAATAAAATTAAAGTCGGGTTAACCGGAGATGAAGATCCGAGTACTGGAACTGCAGGGGAATCAGATGCTTTTGCTGTGGAAGCAGATTTAGCCATGGTTTACCCGAATGTTTCAGGATTGACTTTTGGGATTGGTAATGAAATATATATAAAATGGACCCCGAATCCAGCAGCTTTTGGTATGGTTAATTTAAGGTACAGCACTGACGGCGGAACTACTTATAACGGTTTTATTGCGGATGGTGTAGCCTCTAATGATATCCCTTCCGGGGAAAGTGAAATTGGGTATAAATGGACAATACCGGATGTTGCGGGTATGGTGAGTACCAACTGCCGCATTAAAGTTTATCAAGTGGGAAAGGAAGCTAGTGTTTATGCATTTTCTCAATATACTTTTACAGTAAAGGGGAGTATAAATTTAACTGCACCAGACGGCGGAGAAACCTGGCTAGTGGATGAATTTGAAAGTATTACCTGGACTAAGGGTGGAGATATTGGAACTGTAAAATTAGAATATTCAGTTGACGGCGGTTCAGACGGATATCCTAATTTAATTGCTGCCGGTGTTGCGGGAAATGCTTTGTCTTATCCCTGGCAGATATCTAATGCTATCGGAACACAGCTTAAAGTGAAAATTACCCAGGAAAGCGATACTACAACTTATGATACTTCTACAGCTGTATTTACTATTAAAGGAAGGTTTTCCCTTTCCGCCCCGATTGGCGGAGAAACCTGGTTTGTAGGCAATCAGCAAAATATATCCTGGACAACTTATGGCACAATCAGTAAGGTGAATCTTTATTATTCAACAGACGGCGGTTCGACATTTGGGTCAACAATTATTACAAACCTTACTAATGCAGCAGGTTATTTATGGACAATACCGGATGTAATTGATACTGATATTCGGGTAAAAGTGGAGAGTTTTTTTGATAGCAGCGTATCTGCTGAGTCAGTGGGCAATTTTACAATTAAAGGGCAGATAACTGTAAGCGCTCCAAATGGGCCGGAAGAATGGCGAGTGGGTGCAACGGAAAATATTACCTGGGTGGTTAAAGGAAGTATTGGCAATGTGGAAATTAGATATTCCACAAACAGTGGTGCTAGCTATGATAATGTTATTGTTGCTAGTACACCGGCTTTAAATCAAACTTATGCCTGGACAAATATTCCAGATATTATCGGAACAAATTTAAAAATTAAAATCACCAGTATTTCCGATAATACAGTAGTTGATGAGTCAGACGTTGATTTTAAAATTAAAGGAGTTTTAACTTTAACAGCACCCAATGGCAATGAGACTTGGATTGTCGGTGAATCCGAAGATATTACCTGGACAAAACAAGGTACTTTGGGTAATGTGGAATTGCGTTATTCGACAGATAGAGGGGTAACTTATCCCGCAGGAAATACAATTGCTACAGGTATTGCTGCAACAGCTACCCCATATTCCTGGACAATCCCGGATGAAATAGGGTCTGATTTAAGAGTGCGAGTTGCCTTGTTAACTGATCCGACTATTGTTGTGGATGATTCAAATAATGATTTTGAAATAAAAGGGAAATTAGAGATTGTTACGCCAAACGGAGCGGAAGCATGGGGAGTAGGGACTTCTCAGGCAATAACCTGGGATACAACTGGTTCAATCAGTATGGTGAAACTAGAATATTCTATAGACGGCGGAAATACGTTTCCCAATACAATTATTGATAGTACCAGTGCAGTAGCTGAATCCTATAACTGGACAATTCCCAATGCAATCGGTACGCAATTAAGAGTGAAAATTAGTAATACTGCAGATGCAGCAGTTAATGACACTTCTGATGCAAATTTCATAATAAAGGGCAGGCTGATTATTACACATCCGAATGGAGCAGAAACATTAACTGTAGGGCAGTCATACACTGCGGACTGGAATACTTTTGGCAGTATCAGCAAAGTCAATTTATATTATTCAACTAATGGCGGTTCTAGCTATGATGCAACAATTATTTTGGATTTAAATAATACGAACAGTTATGCCTGGACCGTACCGGATGCAATCGGTACACAATTAAGAGTAAAAATTGAAAACGATGATGATACTACAGTAAGCGATACCTCTGACGGTGATTTTACAATTAAAGGTTCTTTAACGGTAATTTCTCCGAATGGCGGGCAAACATGGATAGTGGATAATGTTCAGAATATTACTTGGTCTAAACAAGGGACGTTAGGAACAATTCAATTAGATTATTCAATTAACGGCGGCTCTTCATATGATTATTCAATTGATACAGCGGTTAATTCTGCTGATTTAAGTTATGCCTGGACAATACCAGATTCAATTTCAAATAATGTTAAAGTAAAACTGACCAGTGAATCAGATTCTTCTGTGTATGATGAATCTAATGCTGTTTTTGAAATCAAAGGATCAATAACAGTGACTTCGCCTAATGGCGGAGAATCCTGGCCGATTGGATCATCACAGGATGTTACCTGGACAAAACACGGGTCTATCGGCAATATCGAGATTTTATATTCTATAGATGGAGTACCGACTTATTCTTTGACTTTGATTGGTTCTACGGATTCCTCAACGGGAAGTTATACTTGTGCAGTAATTCCGGATACTCCTTCAACTACTGCAAAAGTTAAAATAGCGAGTTTAGCAGATTCAACCGTATACGATGAATCTAATTCTAATTTTAGAATCAGAGCAACTGTTACTTTAACTGCACCGGATGGAGCAGAAGAATGGGTTGTGGGCACAAGTGAAAATATTACCTGGACAAAAACCGGATCAATTACAACTGTGGCATTAGAATATTCCACAAACTCAGGATCAACCTATCCGAATTCAATTACCACAGCTTCCGGTGAAGCGTTAAGTCAATCTTGGACCATTCCGGATGCGATTGGATCAACTTTAAGAGTACGGATTAGAAATACAGCCGATGCCACAGTGTCGGATACTTCAGATGCTAATTTTATTATTAAAGGTTCGGTAACTGCAGTCACCCCAAACGGCGGAGAAGTTTTTATTGTTGATTCTACTTATGATTTGGAATGGAGTTATGTAGGTTCAATTCCGAATGTAAAACTGGAATATTCAGAAGACGGCGGATCAACATATCCAGTTGAAAATTTAATTATTGCTTCTACTCCAGCAGTTACTTTAGCTTATTCCTGGACAGTGCCGGATTCAATTACCGATCAGTTTGTAATTAGAGTTTCTGATGCTCTAGATTCATCAGTATCTGATGTTTCCAATGCTTTTGCAAAAATAAAAGGTTCTTTAACAATTACTGCACCCAATGGCGCAGAGAATTGGGTAATTAATGATAGCCATAATATTACCTGGACTAGAACCGGATCAATTGCCAATGTAAAACTGGAATATTCCACTGATGACGGAGCAACTTATCCGAACTTAATTGTTACAGGTATTGCTTCTAATCTGCTGATTTATAACTGGACGATTCCAGATGATCCGAGTGCTCTAGCAAAAGTTAAAATTACAAGTTTAGTGGATACTACAGTTAATGATTCCTCTAATGCCTCTTTTAGAATTAAAGGAAGTGTAGATTTAACTGCGCCCAATGGCGGGCAAACCTGGATTGTGGGCTCAACACAGCAGATCACTTGGACTAAATTTGGTAATTTAAATTTGTTAACTTTAGCCTATTCAACTAATGGCGGAGCAACTTTTGATAATACAATTAATAGTTCTGTTTCTGCATCTGCCTTGACTTATAATTGGTTAATTCCGGATGCAATTGGTACTCAACTAAGAGTGAAAATTACTAGTAATGACGATGCAACAGTAACAGACCAGTCTACAGCGGATTTTGAAATCAAAGGATCAGTGACATTAACTGCTCCCAATGGTTCTGAAATCTGGTTTGTCGGTGAATCAAGAAATATTACCTGGACACATCAAGGTTCAATTGGAAATGTAGGATTAACTTATTCAACTGATGCTGGCTCAACTTACCCGAATACAATAACAACCGGTGTGCCGGCAACAAACTTAACTTATGCCTGGACAGTGCCGGATAAAATCGGCAATCAATTAAAAATTAAAATAACCTCAGTTAATGATTCAGCCGTTTTAGATGAATCAAATAATAATTTTACAATTAAAGGTATTTTAGCATTAACCAGTCCCAACGGAACAGAAATCTGGATCGTGGGTGAATCAAGAAATATTACCTGGAATATAACTGGTTCCATTGCCAATGTAAAACTGGAATATTCTACAGACGGTGGCACATCTTATGCAAATGAGATTATTGCCAGTACTGATGCAGCCGCAGGAAGTTATAGCTGGACAGTTCCGAATGCAATAGATACGGATATCCGAGTCAGAGTATCGGATGTTACAGATTCATCAGTTAATGATACCTCCAGTGCCAATTTTGAGATTAAAGGATCATTGGCATTAACTGCACCTAATGGCGGGGAAGCCTGGATAGTGGCTAGTTCACAAAATATCACCTGGACCAAGACAGGAACCATAGCGAATGTAGAGT
>JBDRJV010000019.1:0-23556 GCA_043814605.1 Candidatus Omnitrophota bacterium
TGTTTCGCCTCGGGGCGCTTCAATATGTCCGATACCTTCTCCTGGGGGTATACTTTTAATCTTAGCATCAATTTCACCCTGAGGTAAATTATTTAAGCACCATTTTATAATTTTTATAGATTCAAATGTTTCTAACACTCTCACCACTAATTTATCAAATACATCTCCATTTTTAGTTACAATCATATCCCAATCAAGCCGGTCATAAACCCCCATAAGGACAATCTTTTCTTAAATCCCGCGCAACACCTGAGGCTCTGGATGTCGGCCCTAAAGCAGAAAAGTTAATTGCTTCTTCTTTAGTTAAGATACCGATCCCTTTTGTCCGGGCATGTAAGACAGGATCGTCTTGGACTGCTTTTTTCAGCATTTCCAAAGTAGGGATTATTGAATCTATTTTCCTTAAGGCAAACGGAATATCTTCTGCTTTTATATCGCGTCTTACTCCTCCGGGCTTAAACATAGCATAGTTATTCCTGTTTCCGGAAAGTGCTTCCATCACATCGAGAATTTCTTCGCGTAATTTCCATGCCCACATATAAACAGTATTATAGCCCAGAAAATGTCCGGCTAGCCCCAGCCATAATAGATGAGAGTGGATTCTTTCGCCTTCGGCGATTATTGTTCTGATAAATTTGGCTCTTTCCGGAACCTCCATGGGAAAAATATCTTCAACCGCTCTAGTATAAGCAAAAGGATGGGAAGTTGAGCAAATGCCACAAATTCTTTCAATAACAAATGTAGATTGATCAAATGTCCTTCTTTCTGAGAGTTTTTCTATACCACGGTGGTTCCATCCTACCCGCACATCAATATCCACAACTCGCTCTCCTTCAACCGTAAGGCTGAAAAATTCCGGCTCTTCCTGAAGCGGGTGATATGGTCCTATCGGAACTATTGTCTTTGCCATTTATTTTTAAACTCCTCGATCCCTGATTGCGTTCTGATCCCACTCTTTGTAATCTCGGCGTAAAGGATAAACACCTTCCGGCCATTCATCCGGTAAAAGCAGTCTTCTTAAATCAGGATGGCCTTTAAAATTTATCCCTAAAAGTTCGTTTATTTCTCTTTCTATCCAGTTTGCGGCTTCAAAAACAGGGGCCAGTGAATCTATCTCCAGATTATCTTTTTCTAATTTTACACGCAGGGATATCAAAAAATTAATTTCTTCTAAAGTAAAATGATACAAAATTTCCATATGATCACGCAAATCCACGCCTGAGGCAATATTAAATCTTGCTCCCCTGTCTTTAAAAAGATATGTCGCCACTTTTTTTAGTGATTGCGGTTTTATTTCAATATAAACTCTCTTTACAGACTTATCAAAAACTTCAATGATATCCGCCTTGAATCTGTTTTGTAAATCTGCAATAACTTCATCTCTGTTCATATAACAATCCTCAATTATTTCTTTCCTTTTATTTTTTCTATTAATTTAACTGCGCCGGCAATGATTGCCTCTGGCTTAGGCGGACATCCGGGGATATATGCATCCACCGGAATAATCTTATCCAAAGGCAACGGGCAATTATAACTATGGATGAACATTCCTCGCGATAGAGAACATTCTCCGATGGCTACAACCAGACAGGGTTTAGGAACCTGATCATACAAGCGTTTTAATTTTGCCGCTGACATTCTATTACATGATCCTGTAACCAGAAGCACATCTGCGTGTTTTATGCTACCAGCTAAAATCATACCAAAGCGTTCAATATCAAACCGCGGAGTAAGACAATCGAGAATTTCGATATCGCAATTATTACAACTACCCGTAGACAAATGAAACACCCACGGTGATTTAAGTAATGCCTGTAATTTCATACCCATATTATTTACCCATTAATGCCAGTAGCACAGCAAATATTGCCAGCACTGTCATTGGTCCCCAGAAAAATTTAACCGCCTGATCAATTCTTACACGCGGGTTTGTATTTCTAATAACTGTGATTAAAGCTACAACCCCCACATATTTCAAAACAGTATATAAAAGATTAAGACCCTGATAACGCAACCCGCCCATAAACACGGTTAACAGGAAAAACGGCAACACAAATAAAAGCATATTTTTCATTAACTTATAAATTGCCAAACCTGAACCTGAATATTCTATTAACGCGCCTCCTACGATTTCCGTTTCTGCTTCCGGAATATCAAAAGGCACAAGCGCTAATTTAGCCTGCACACACATCAGCGTAACTATAAATGCAATAAAACCAGACCAATTTCCCAGAATTATTCCCTGCTGAGACTGATAATTCAATATTTCCGTGATCCTGATGGAAAAACCAGATTTTATCACTACCACCAGCATTGCCAGGATAAACGGCAATTCATAACCCAAAACTAATTTCATTTCCCGCGATGCGCCAATACTGGCCAAAGGATTTCGAGAAGCAAAACCTCCGATTATAATACTTATTGACGGAATTGCTAAAAGATAGATAACCACAATTAAATCACCCAAAAAATTTTGATCCGGATTAAGATTATTTAACCATAACAAAGTAGAGACCATAATTACACTGGCTAATCCTAAAACCGGAGCCATTAAAAAAGTTACCTTTGAAGCCCCGCGAGGAATAAGTGTTTCTTTACCTAAAAGTTTTATGATATCTATTAAAGGCTGTAATAGCGGCGGTCCTACGCGGTATTGAACCCGGGCAGTTACTTTTCTGTCAATCCAACTGGATAACAGCCCAATAAGCGCGCTAAGTAAAAAACCCAAACAAATAAAATAAATTATATAAATCATGCTTTTTCTCTATCCCAGTGCGTGGAATGCACAATCAGGTTATCTCCGACTAAAAACGTATTTTCATCTAGTTTAATATCGCCATTTTCCATTTTTAAAGCATTAAAAGGACAGGTTTTTATACAAAGCGGTTCATCTTTTTTGTTCAACCGGTCCAGGCAAAAATCACAATTATGAACTAAAAACGGAACATTTTCTGGATAAATTGTTCCGTAAGGACAGGCATGGGAGCAAGAACAGCAACTAATACACCGCATATTATGCCGGATCAGCATTTTGTCTTTATCCTGCAGCTGTTCTAATGCCTCTACTGGACAAGCATTCACACAATGCGGTTCTTCACATCTGCGGCACACTAATGCATATGTTGCCAGCTCTGCTACGGAGACAATTCCCACATTTGACCCTACCGGATGAAAATAATAACTGCATTTTATTACACAAGACTTACATTCACCTTTTGCGCAAATATCCAGATCAATAAAAAGCCTTTTATCTTTATTTTTTTCTGGTTTTGTGTTCATTTTAGCGTGATGAAGTTGTTCGGCACTCGTTTGCATGCTTATTTTTCCTTAATTATTCCCATATATCCGGAAATTTTTTTATTTTATCATAAGTAAAAACCGGCCCGTCTTTACACGCATAATACGTTCCCAGCCGGCAATGTCCGCATTTACCGATTCCGCAGGACATATTTTTTTCCATGGAAAGATATAAATTTTTTTCCTTAAATCCCATTTCCAAAAGCTTCATTGTCGCAAATTTCATCATTATTGGCGGTCCGCAGACAATAGCAATACCGTTCTCGTAATCCATATCTAAATCATTAAGAATCGTTGTTACCAGCCCCACATTACCCTTCCAGGTATCATCGCCTTTATCCACAGTGATTCGGCAATTTAAATCAGTTCTTTTTGTCCAGTTTTCAACTTCACTTCTGTAAACCAGTTCTTTAGGGTTACGGCAACCGCCTCTAAAATATAATTTTTTAAAATCCTTACTTCTCTCAAACAATGCATACATCAAGCTGCGCAGCGGCGCAAATCCGCATCCGCCGCCAACAACCAGCACCTCCTTATCCTTAAACTTATTCAAAGGATAACCTGTGCCAAAAGGGCCGCGAATACCAATTTTATCTCCTTTTTCAAGTTTGTGAATTTTTTCTGTAATTCGGCCAACCTTCATCACCGTTACTTCCATAATTTCCTTAACCGAAGGATTAGACGAAGGAGTAAACGGAGCTTCTCCGATACCGGGAATAGTCATTTCGATAAACTGCCCGGTAGCAAAAGATATGTCTTCTTTTACTTTAAACCGAATTGTTTTTATCGTCGGAGTTTCAGTTATTACTTCCATAACCTCCGCTTCAATAGGACGATAAGGATTATTCATCATCTTACTTTGTCCCCGCTATTTTTTTTAAAATTCGTCTGATATCTATCTTTGCCGGGCAGGCGCTGATACAGCGCCCGCAGCCGGTGCAGGCAAAAATTTTTGCCACTTTGGGAAAATAATCAAATTTTTTTTCGAATCTGTTTCTTAACCGCATCCAAAGTCTGGGCCGGGGATTAGCTCCGCCGGCAACTATGGCAAAATCCTTCACCATACAGGAATCCCAGATACGCAAACGCGCCATTTGGTCTTTATCTTTCTGATCATAAAGCAGAAAACAATGGCAGGTTGGACATATTGTATTGCAGGCTGTACATTCTACGCAGGTCTTTGCCTCTTCTTTCCAGATTTCTGATTCAAAATTTTTCTCAACAGCTTTCTCCAGCAAATCCTCAGAGGGAACTTCATTTTTTTTAAGGTTAGCTTGTACTTCACTGATAACTTTTTGTCTTTGTTCGTCACGCGTAATTATCTGCTTTTCCTCTGAATCTTTAAATAGCACTGTATTCACTTCAACAATTTTCTTTCCCTTATCCGAGCCGACTTTAACTAAATACCCTCCCTTAAGTGGGGAGAGGTTTAGATCAAAATCTTCCTGAGGGTACGGTTTTACCCCCAAGCTCAAGCAAAAACAGGTTTCAATCGCACAAGTACAATCAGCCGAGATAATCAGATTTTCATCCCGGGCTTTTATATAAAAGGGGTCTTTGTAATCATCATTTTTAAATACATGATCTTGTATTTTAAATCCTTTAAGGTCGCAAGCTTTTACTCCGATAACCGCCAGAGGTTTATTACTGGTTTGCGGAATGTCTGGTTTAAACCCGTCAGCAATTTTCTGCCGGCTGCGGAAGAAAAATGCCTTTAAGGGTTCAAAAGTCCTTACCTCGCCAATCGTCAGGTTTAGACAATCATTCTCATATTTTTTATAAAAACGCTGCTTGTCTTTTTTAACCGGAAGATAAATTTCGTAATCCTCCTTTAAAACCTCCAGCAGCTTAATAAAGTTATTATTTGAAATGTACTTCATTATTTTATTTTTAAACCAAAATTCTTATTTATGAATTAGAAAAAATCGGTAAAATACTTTTCTCATTTTGCCTGTTAGCGCCGTGTCACCGGGTTTACTAAAAAATACGAAAGTGTTTCCAGTTCATGCGATAAATCTACATATTTTACCTTAACCTGTTCCGGAACATTCAACGCTTGCGGTGCAAAATTCAATATACACTCAATTCCACTAGCTACTAACTCATCACTGACTGCCTGAGCATCCTTTGCCGGAACAGCAATAATCGCAATTGATACTTTTCTTTCTTTAATCACTCTGGCTAGTTGATCAATAGCCTTAACGGTAACATCATTTATTTGCTTACCAATTTTCTTAGCATTGGAGTCAAATGCCGCAACAATATTAAGCCCTAAATTTTTAAATCCCGGATAAGCTAAAAGTGCACCGCCGAGATTACCTACGCCAATAACCGCAACATTCCAAACTTTGTCCTTACCCAGAATTTTTTCTAAAGCTGCTTTCAATTCGCGTGTATTATACCCGGAACCGCTTACCCCAAATTGGCCAAAATGCCCTAAATCTTTTCTCACTTGTGCATCACTTAAATTAGCTCTTTCCCCTAACTCTGCAGAGGAAACAGTGTTTATATTTACCTTGGCTAGTTCTGTAAGCTCTCTTAAATATATAAAAAGCCTTGAAATAGTTCCTTCTGGAATTTTTTTATCATTCATTATAACTAACTTTGTACCAAAGTTCACAGATATTGTACTATTTTTCACAAATATAACATAACGATTAATATTGTCAAGTAATTTTTTTTTGAAAAGTAAAAAACAGCTTCCCTGAGCGGAAAATATTATTACGTAAGCAACAAGCAGTTTTGATTTATTTTTTGAGGATTTTAAAAAAAATACCGGAGAGTTGAAAGTAGAAATAATGTTATTTAATCTTTTTAAATAAAATTATCTCCTAGAGTTAATTTTTAGTAAAATTTAACTAATGACTAGCTTTTAACTTTAAATTTTTTAACGATTTTTTGTAAAATTGAAGCCATTTCCGAAAGTTCTTGAGTATTGGAAGCCATTTCCTGCATTGATGCCGACATTTGCTCAATCGCACTAGACGCTGTTTCAGCTGATGAAATTGATTTTTCTGCACTTACAGAGACTCCGGCAATCGCTTCATTGACATCTTTTGTATTTCCTAATTGACTATCGCTGGCTGTAGCAATTTGCTGTACCTGATTAGCAGCATGTTCTGCTGCTTTTAAAATACTATCTAAACTTGAACGCACGTCTTCAATTATGGAAATCCCGCCTTCTACTTCCTCTGATGCTTTTTGCACTGATTCAACTGCCTGTATTGTTTCATTCTGAATTGTACGGATTAAGCCGGCAATTTGTTCTGCAGCTTTTGCTGAATTCTCAGCTAATTTGCGTACTTCTTCGGCAACTACGGCAAAACCCCTTCCTGCTTCTCCGGCTCGGGCTGCTTCAATCGCAGCATTTAAAGAAAGCAGGTTGGTTTGATCGGCAATATTTGTGATTACTTCAACAATTCTGACAACTTCAACTGAACGCTCTCCCAGTTTTCCCACAACTCCAGCCATTTTTTTTGCCACTACATTAATTCTTTTGATTCTTTCCACGGCTTCGGTTGATGCATCTTTCCCTTTTTTGGCCAAAACTGTTGTCTCCTGTGTAGCATTAGCACCTTCCGCTGCATTTTGAGTAACTTGTTTTACAGAACTGTTTAATTTTTCAACAATACTTGATGTTCCTCTCATCCGCTGGGCATGTTTTACAATATCTTTGCTAATTTCCTGTATAGTTGATGATATTTCTTCCGTTGATGCATTCATTTCTTCTGCGGTAGAAGAAAGATCTTGAGACATAGAATTAATTTTTATGGAGCTATTACGTGCTTCCGAAACGATATCATGCAAACTCTCAATCATTACATTAAATGCAGAGAGTAAAAGCCCAATTTCATCTTTTGAATTGATTTCTTTTACGGAACGGGTTAAATCTCCTTCACCGGCAGCTGCGGAAGCTACTTCAATTAATGCACTAATCGGTGCGGTAACAATAGAAGTAAAAAAATAATAGTTAATAATTGCACAAATAATTACGACTAAAACCATTAAAATCAAACTGCGAACAATTAATAATTTTGATTGTAAATCAATATTTTTAAAAGACATGCCAATACGTACTGAACCAATTTTTTCTGTGTTATTTTCTGCTGCTTCTTCTATTTCCAGTATTCCCATTTCATCTTGGCCATCATTTTGTTTTGAAAAAACAGGCATACTAAACTCATAGAACCGCTCCCCTTTAATTTTAAACATTTCCGTTGTCGGTCCTTGACTTTTTATTGTTTTATGCGAAATGGCAACGGGAATATCCGGTATTGCCAATCCGGCTAATTTATTCCCCTTTGCATCTTCAATCACCAGATAACTAATATCCCTATCTTTTTGTATTCCCGCAACAAGATTTTCTAATGTTTTAGTATCATTAAGAAAAATACTCAGTACACTGCGAGAAGCTAAACTACTACTTAAAAATGTTCCTTTAGCAATTAATGCTGCTTCTAATTTGTCTAAAATATTTTTTTGCTGCAGGATGGAAACACTGGTGAGAACAATACCTAAAAGAAACATTATCCCAATAACAAAAAACATAAATTTTTCTCTAATCCCCAGGCTATAATTTTGTTTCATAGTAACAATTCACTCCTTTGATCGTGTGTAATTATTGTAAAATAAGCTTTGCTTGATTTTTTACAGATTCCGGAATAACAATTCCTATTTTATTTGCTGTATTCATATTAATTGTTAGTGTTATATCAGACGGCCATTGGATTCCGGATTCCTCCGGAGTTGTTTTACCCGCCACAATATTATTTATAATTTCTGCCATTTGGATACCTAAGCTTGTATAACTTACACTGACGCTGAAAAACCCGCCTTTTTTCACAAAAACCGCCGCCGGACAAATTAAAGGAATTTTGTTAGAAAAAGAAAAAAGCAGTAACCGTTCAAATACTGCACTATTAGCCACAACCGAATCAGTAATCATCCAAAAAGCATCAATCTTTTCCTTTTCAAAAAAACTAATTGCATCAGGCACGCCTTTTATATCTTTTACTGCTTTAGGTAACAATTCCAGGTTAAAATTACCGCAGACTGAATTCGCCTCATCTAAAACATTTTTATTTCTTTCCGGATTATAAATTACGCCGACTTTTTTTGTCTGCGGCATAATTTTTTTTAAATAGGAAAACTGGTCTTCGGGAGCAACATCTAAAGAAACTCCGCTAATATTTACATCATCCAAATCATACTGCAAAGGATTTGTCACTAATGCAAAAACAACCGGAATATTTGGAAAATGCAATTTTGCAATTTGTGCTGCTTTTGGCCCGATTGCCCCGATTACTTTAGGATTAACTGTTTTTATTTTATCTACAAATTCATCTATTTTATCAGTATTACTATATAAAGAAAACTCTGTTATCTTATATTTACAAGCTTTTTGCAATCCCTCTTTAGTGCGCTGAAAAACTTTTAAATCCTGGCCCAATATAACCACAACATCACTGGCATACACATTATTGATATATGCGCTGAAGCCGAATATACAGAGGACAATCACCTTAAGTTTATTAATGAATCCCATTTTTACCCCTATGTATTGTGATCTTTTTTAAACCAATATGAAACATTACGTTTGTTAGCTATTCAAAAAATTCTGTTTTCTGAAAATATATCTTTTCAGAACTAGTTTATTCCTCAAGCTTAAAACCCTAAAACCTGTAAATAAAGTTTCCGGTAATTCTGCGGCCAATAGATGATGTACTAATGGGGTAATCATCAAAATCCTGATCTAATAAGTTCAGTACATTTATGGTTAATTCTGTTTCATTTTCCCATAATTCAAATTCACGGCCCACTCTTAAGTTTACCACAACATAAGTATCTGAATCCCCGCCGAACCTAGTTACAATGCCGCGTGTCGTATCATTAAAAGTATATGTATTATGATATCTTGTTTCATCATAAGACTGAACCATTAAATTTCCGTACCAGCCATTATTTAATTTAGCTAGTAATGCAGTCTTCACCATGTATTGCGGTGTCTGGTCAATAAATTTTGCCGCATTAACATCTGCTGTGGCTAAATCATAATAAGTATAGTTTGCTGACCAGGTTAACCAATCTGTAAACGGGTATTTTACTTCTAATTCTGTACCGTATTGATCAATTTCATTAAGATTAATAAAATCAAAAGTTAATACGCTTGTGCGTACAAAATCAACTAAGTCTTCCACATTAATATAGAACAGATTAGAATTGACTTCTAATTTATCAAAATATAAGCCGCGGTAACCTAATTCCAGCATCTCTGCTTTTTCTACTTTATTAGTTTCATAACCCTTAAATACTACCGGCCCTAATGTGCTGTAATAATAGCTTTCAATAAAGTCAGGATTCCTAAAAGATGTAGCCCAAGTTGCTCTAAATCCATGCTCTACATAAGGAGTATATAGTAAAGATAAACGATGCGATAAATTATCATCTGTATTCGGATGGCTATCAACACGTGCGCCAGTATTTAAGGCCCACTCATCATTAAAACCATAGGTATTATCCAGAAAATAACCCATCAGATCATGCTGGCGTTTTCCGCCGATAATATCACCGTAACAGGCAACATTACGGTAACTTAAACCCCAAGTCAACACATCACTATCCCCTGGTTCTAAAGTATTCTGCACATCTATTGTATTACTGAACATCCTTAAATAATAAGTTCGATTACCTGCTGTAGACCCTGAATCCCAAAAATCTGTACTATTTCTAGTATAACGTACAGTTACACTTGGGTCTTGAATCTCATAAGTCACTGTACCGGAAAAAGAATCTCCCTGTCTCACATCCAAAGGCCCGATACTTGTTAAAGTAATATAATATTTACTATTGTCAATATATGCTCCCCAAAAAGACAACATATTATTATCGTCAATATAATAATCAACTTTTGAGCTAATGTGCCCGTATTTCATCAATGGATCTGTGGCAAAAGCCACATCATCATATCCGTCCATCTGCTTCCAAGACAAAGACAGCCGGTAATATAAACTATTTTCTTTGATTGTTCCCGCATTTAAATAAGAAGCCATCAATGTGCCTTGTTCTCCCGCAGTAATGGATACCTGGTCTTTGTCAATATCCTTGGGGTTTTTGGTAATTATATTTATCACACCAAACATTGCATTCGCTCCGTACAAAGAAGACCCGGCACCCCGTAAAACTTCCACTCTTTCAATTTCATTCAAATCAACAGGCATCATACCAAAAGAAGGAATCCCGTAAGCCGGAAAATCAATCAAAGCCCCGTCAATTAATAAGACAATTTTATTAGTTGGTAATTTATCAAACCCGCGAATACCTCCGGTTAACATTTCATGGCCAATGCTATAGCCAAAATGTACACCCGGTAATAGGTTTAAAGCCTCGGTAAGCTGAATTGCTCCGGAATTTTTAATATCATCTGCCGTTAAAATAGAAATTGCCGAAGGTGAGTCTAGGATACTTTGTTCTCTTTTGGAAGCAGTTGTAATTACATCTGCGCCGTAAATTAATGCCAGTTCTTCCTCTTCCATTAATTCATTTACATCATCATATTGCGCAAAACTTTCTGTTTGAGCTATTAAAAAGGAACTTGAGATGAAACTAAAACACAAAAATAATAACCATATTTTTTTCATTTGAACTCCTCCTTTATTGTTTTAATTAATCATAAGCTAATTTTTTAATTTCAAAATTTCATTAAAAAACTAACTGGATATCTGCTCAGAAAAATATTTGTATCTGTATTTTTTTTAATTAGTTACACTCTTTATCTAATATTTTATTATCTATAACCCTGATTTGTCAAACAAAAAAAATTAACTTTTAAAAACATTTTATTATATTTAATTATTTTTTGCTTTTTTTGCTAAAAAATTTTTTTCTTTTAAGCTTAAACTGTCTATCCCGGATTGAGAAATTTTATCTAAAATTCGATCAACTTCAGTACTAGTCCAGTCTTCTTGTAAACTTGATTTCATTATTTTCTTTTTTGTAAAAGATTTTTTTAATTCTTTCCAGGATAACCTGGACAATCTATCTCTGATCCAGCCACTTTTAAAGTATAAATAACCGAACAACCCGCCTCCTAAATGGGCAATATAAGCAATCCCATTACCAGGATTTGATAAAGCCCCAAGTAAATTTATGCCGGCTAAAACTATTGCGGCATATTTCATCTTCATCGGAAAAATAAAAAACAATAAAATTATTGCCTCCGGAAACATAATTGCATAAGCGACCAGCAAACCGAAAATTGACCCGGATGCTCCCACAACCGGAGAAAAAGAATTATAGCCAAAAATACAGCTGCAAACTCCTGCTCCTATTCCGGTAAAAAAATAATAAATCAAAAACTTATATTTACCCCATGTCTTTTCTAGTACTGAACCAAACATCCAAAGCATTAACAAATTCAAAACTAAATGCCACAATCCTGCATGTAAGAAAAGATAGGTGATTAACTGCCAAAACATTAACCGGGATATAACCGATGTCGGCACTAAACCAAAAACCGCAAACCAGGGAAAATTACGAAATAAATTAACCAGAACAAATAATACAATATTAGCAGCAATCAGAATTTTTACCGCGCCGGTAAAGTTTTCGTTTCTACTAAATCCGGCATTACTTGAATAATAACTTCGATCTTGATAAGCCATATTTTATTTTAATAATAAGTAGTGAGTAACTGGAAAAATCTTTTTTTTATCCGATACTGCAATATTTAGCATTAAAAACCTAAACTCTAAATCATAAATCCTAAACAAATCCAAAACTCAACATCTTAAATACAAAAAAAATATTACCTTATTTTTTATTTTTCCCTTCGTCCTGCATCGCTCGGTTTCTATCTCCTCTTTGATTTTGTTAAGAGCTATGAGCCATCAGCGATAAGCTGATTTGCTTTTTCGTCCTTCGTCCCAGCAAAGCGATCGTCGTTCGTCTTTCGGTTTTTATTTATCAAATAGATGCGAATTCATCCGGAATTGACCTTGGTTTAAAATCCCGGTTCACACAAACCCAGGTTACTTTTGCAATAACTAACACTTTATCCTCACGCTTAATTTCTTGCGCAAATTCAATTGAGGAACGACCTTTTTTTTCTATTTTAGTAATCACCTTAACTTCATCTCCGTAACGTGCCGAAGATTTATATTTTATATCCACATGCGCCACAACAAAATAAATCCCTTTTTGCATCAGCTCTTTTGTACTGATACCTTTAGCTAAACAAAACTCTGCACGCGCCTCTTCTAAATATTTAAGATAATTAGCATAATAGACAACTCCGCCGGCATCTGTGTCATGGTAATAAATTTTTTTCCGGATAGAAAATTCATGATTCATGGTTATTTTTCCTTTTCTTTTTTTTATATTCTTCAATTAAAAATTTTAATTTATGATCATAACGCGCATAACATTTATCTAGAATAAAATCAGTATTTCCTTTCGATTCTTTTATTAACTCTAAACACAGAACCAGTAAATCCCCGGTTTCAATAATATAATGCTTGTTTTTTTGCTGATACAATTGGTTTATTTCCTGGGCATGTTTATAGATGAGTTCTAGCAAAGTTTGCGAATGTTTACGTTTAATAAGTTTATTAAAATTTCCCGAGGCCTGGCAGATTTTTTTAATCCGCTGGTTACTGTATTTGGTGAGTGATTTCTTCATAAAATTAATAATTTTTAATCAGCTTAATCCCCAAAACAAGTACCCACAGCTCGTGCTGCTTTAACTAAAGCATGGTTTTTCGGTACAAGTCTCGGGCCTTGGGCCACTTTTTTTAAAGAGACTTTATTTAAATTTCCATTTTTTAAAGCCACCATATACCCGAATTGACCCTGTTCAATAAGTTCTGCTGTTTTAATCCCTAATCGTGTAGCTAAAATTCGATCACTCGGAGTTGGAGAACCTCCGCGTAAAAGATGCCCCATAACCACAACGCGTGTTTCTAAATTTGTGATTTTTTCTAATTGTTTAGCTAAAAGTATACCAATCCCTCCTAAACGCGCTTGGATTGTGCTTTCCTTTACGATTTCACGTACAACAACTTCCCCGCCTTTTGGCCTGGCTCCTTCAGAAATAACAATTATACTAAAGCGGCTGCCTCTTTTATTCCGCTCTTTAACCACTTTGACTATTTTTTGTATATCATAAGGAATTTCCGGGATTAAAATTATATCGCCGCCGCCGGCAATTCCAGCATAAAGCGCAATCCATCCGGCAGTTCTGCCCATAAGCTCAATAACCATAATTCGGTGATGTGACTGGGCTGTAGTATGTACTCGATCAATACCTTCGGCCGCAATATGCACAGCACTGTCAAAACCAAAAGAACATTCTGTTCCCCGGATATCATTATCAATTGTTTTGGGTACGCCAACAATCGAAACGCCATCAGCTCTGAGTTTATCAGCAATACTTAATGTTCCGTCACCGCCGATGCAAACTAAGCCGTCTAATCTCATTTTTTTTATATTTTTGATTGTACGATCAGAAACATCTTCAAAAACCAATTTACCTTTTTTATGTACTGCCTCTCGATAGGGATTAGCGATATTTGATGTACCCAAAATTGTTCCGCCGAGTGTAAAAATCCCCGAAACATCTTGATAAGTGAGTTTTCGATAACGATTATTAATTAATCCTTCATAACCGTCTTTAATACCAATAATTTCCATATGTTGATCATTAATCAGTTTTTTAGCTACAGCACGAATTACCGCATTTAACCCCGGGCAATCCCCGCCAGCGGTAAGTATCCCGATCCGGCCTCTCTTACTTTTTTTCATCTCTCCCCTCTTTTCCTTTTCGCGTTTTTAATTATTTGTCTTTTAATTTTTAGTTTTAATCTTTAAATTTTGATTTTAATAAATGTTGTCTCGCATTTATTCATACCGGAACCCTCACCATAATTAACATGATAATTATAAGCTATCAACTAATTTACTTTTGTTTTTTTGCTAAAAGCTATCAGCTATGAGCTATCTTCATCTGTGTTTATCTAAAACTCTTTTCTGCTTTTTCGTCCCTCGTCCTTCGTCCTAGCACAGCGGTCATCCATCATCACTTAGCTTTTGCTTTTGACTATTGACTCTCAACTACATTTGTTATCGCTCTAATCCTTTCCAATACTGGAGGATGAGAATATTCTAAAAATACTTTTAGAGGATGCGGTGTTAAATTAGATAAATTATCCACGCTTAATTTTTTCAAAGCATTAATAAATGCTTGCGGTTTTTTAAAAGTTTCTACGGCAAATTTATCCGCTTCATATTCATGTTTACGCGAAACAATACTCGAAATAATCGATAAGACCATGTTAATTGGAGCATATAAAAATCCAAAAAAAACTAAGCTCGCATAAATGGAAGTCTGCTGCATTTTGAAAGCAATAAATAATCCGGGATTATTTATAAATAAAGATAAAATGTAAAACATTAAACCTGCAGTTAACATCGCCATGGCAATCATTTTGAGAACATGTTTTTTCTGATAATGCCCGATTTCATGTGCCAGTACAGAAACTAATTCATCCGCAGTGTGTTTTTGAATCAAGGTATCAAATAAAGCAATCCGCCGGAATTTACCAAAACCTGTAAAAAAAGCATTGGATTTTGTGGAACGCCGTGATCCATCCATTTTAAAAACACCCTGCATTTTAAAATTCTGTGATTTGGCATAAGTTTCTAATGTTTGCTTTAATTCACCGTCTTCAAGCGGAACAAACTTATTAAATAACGGCATAATTACAACCGGAGCAATAAACATTAAAAACAACTGTAACCCGCTCATCCCCCCCCAACAGTAAACCCAGGCAAGTGAGCCGGTTTTTTGAAAAAACCAGACGATACCGCTAAAAGCAATCCCGCCGATTATTGCTCCCAAAATTAAACCTTTAATTATATCCGTAATAAAAGTTTTAACTGTAGTTTTGTTGAAGCCAAACTTCTCTTCGATCACAAAAGTATTATACGCAGAAAAAGGAATGCTTAATAATTGGGAAAATAGCATTAAAATCCCGACAAATAATAATCCTGTTAAAAGTTCATTTAAGCCAAAACTCCGGGCATATTGATCGACAAAATTAAATCCTCCGATCAATATAAAAAAAAGCGTAATCAAAGTTACGCAGGAATCCTCGAAAAACATAAACTGCGTTTTTTCCTTTAAATAATTTTGTGATTTAGCATATTTTTCCCGGTCATAAAATCCGATAAATTCCTGCGGTAAACCCGGCTTAAGGTATTTCAAGTTTAAAACATCAACAATTAAATTTAAAGTGTATTTGAAAATAATAATTACCAGAATCGCTATCAAATACGGATTCATTTCTAGTTTTCCTTTAATTGTCTCGATTATTAAATTTCAAGTTTTATGCTAATCGAATAATGATCTAATTCCAGATAATATTCTTCCTGGGTATTTATTTTTTCTCCGGCGGCATATATTCACGCATTAATAGTTTATAACCAATACTTCCTGTGCCTTCGAGTTTTAGCGGTACTTTTTTTTCATCCGCACTTATCCAAATTTTAATTTTACTAGGTTCACTCTCCAGATAAAAAGCTTTAAACCGGCCAGCCGGGACTTCAATCTCTTCAATCCTGGACAATTTAATTTTGTATTTGCCCTGGGGTAAATTTGCTTCAAAAGACCAGCCTGGTTTAAGTTCCGGTTCTTTTCTTAAAAAATAAGGCAAAAGAATAGAATTATGAATCGGCCCATCTTTTCTGATAACATCAACTTCCTGTGTAAATCTTTTATGGGTAATTGTTAAAGTATAATTTTTCTGATCATAAACTTCCTTAATTTTTTCCGGAGTAATTAATTGTGATATTTTGCGTTCCACTAAAAGCGGCAGAAAAGTCTCGGCATCACAATAGATTGTCTCTCGATCCCGGAAACGAACAGCTTGAGTTTCAAAAGTTATTAAATGTACCGGTATTCCTTGTAAATCTGTTTTACGTAAATGGTGGTATTGAGCCTGTCCAACACGGACTTTACCCAGCATAACATCATAAGAAATCTTCTCTCCTACTTTTTCAAAAACATTATTACTTTTAGTTTTGTCAATTTTAAAATCGTCCCGATCTTCCAAAAACTGCTGGAGTTCAGGGCTATGCCAAAAATAAAAAAATACAATAACAAGAAAAAGTAAAAATAATATTTTGCTGCGCCGGTTAATTATAATCTGCATTTTTTAACTGCTTTCTGAATCTATTTTTTTAGTTTTTTGTTTTTCATTGCCAAAATAAAAAATACAGGTATAAACATAGTCACGATCACAATAATTCCGGATAAGTAAAAATATGAATTTCCTGATTTCAGTAAAGGAATAACAACCAAAACAGCATCAATGACAAAATGTGAGATTAAAACTGCACCTAGCCCGTATTTTAAAAATATCATTCCAAAAACAATTCCCGCAATTGTTAATTCTATCCCGCGTACATACGCCGGGAAAACCGGATAGTTTGAATGGGCAAAAGCCCAAACCATAGCCGGCAACAAAACTCCTAACCAGGTCAATTTTAAACATTTTTTTAAAAAAGGAATCGCAAATAAGCGAAATATAAATTCTTCACTTACGCTTGCGGTTAGCGCGATAATCAAGGGGGCTAATATCGGAAAACTTGCTCCCAGCATATTTGAATATTCTGCTTCCGGCGGCATCCAAATATTAAAAAATTTTCTACCCCACAAATAAAATAAGGTGATGTAGCCTAAAAAAATAAATGCTGATGAATATCCGACAATCAATGAATCTAAAACATCAGAATCCTTCCTTGACTTTTGCTTAAAAAAATTAACCATTGGCATTTTTAAGCTTAACATATCATGGGATAATGATTCTCCGCTTGAGCCAAAAAGAAAAACCATTAATCCGATAAGTAAAGCCCCGATCAACTGCACTCCGGCACTTGTTGCCAGAAAAACATTTTTACTTATTGTATCCGGATAAGCACTCCACAAAAGCGGTATGTTATTAATGAATTCTATAATACTAATAAGGCATATTAATACGCCAGGTATCAATCCAAATTTCCAATTTATTTTGTCTTTTTTAAATTGAATGGCTAAAATAACAATAGCCCCGATAAAGAAGCTAAACATAAAAATCATGGTAATAATCGAAAGCATTTGCCCTAAAGAAATTTCTTTTGTTAAATTTCTGTTAAATTCCTCCGGAACATCTAAAAATTTTCCGTAATAACCCAAAGTATTGCCAAAAATGGAAATTCCAAAACGCAGCGTAGCATCATCAATAGCATAATCTTTTTTTTGCCATACATAATGATAATCGGTTCTATTTTTTTGTTTTTTTTGTTCATTTTCTTTTAATTCATAATTTGCTAAGTCAATACCCTGCGATTTTGCCTGATCTATGGCAAAATTCATTGCCTGATCAATATCTAGATTACCGCCGGCTTCATCATCAAGCATAAAATGTTGAAAATGAATTACTTCTCCGGTAGAAGGATCTAAAGCACAATAAAACCCATCTTTTTTTAATTCTTTAAACCAACGCACACTCCAGAACCAAACCGGAATGCCTTGCTGAATAAGCTCATTAGATTTTTTGATGCCTTGAGTTTTTTGCAGATAAATTGAAGCCTGATAATCTGAATCAAAAACAACGGTTTGATCAAATCCTTTTAGGTCAAAACCCTGAGCTTTGACAAAATTAGAAGCTTTCCTGATAATTTCTTTCCCGGTAAAACGGATATTAATGGATGCCGCTGGAAAAGCATAATTAAAAAATTTGATAAAGATTAGGAGCCCAATAATTCCTGCTAGCAACCAAAAATAAGTTGTTTTATCTATTTTTTTCATGACGAAATTTGCTGTCTTTTTATTTAATAATTATTTTAGTCTACAAAAAAATCTTACATTGCACAATCATACTTTCCCATTGTAACTTAAGAATCATGATAACGTTTATTATATAATATGTAAATATTTTTTATTATTTATTAAGGGGGAAAAACAGAATTATTTTTTTTTAGAGTCAAGTAAAATTGTCACAGGACCATTATTGATTAATTGTACATCCATATCCGCGGCAAAAACTCCTTTTTTTACAACTAGAGAGTTAGTTTCTAATTCCTGATTTAAAGTTTCCCATAATTTATTTGCTGATTCCCCGCAAGCTGCAGCATCGAACCCAGGCCGATTACCATGTTGCGTATTAGCATAAAGTGTAAATTGAGAAACGCTTAGAATTTCCCCTCCTGTTTGATGAATATTTAAATTCATTTTTTCTTGAGCATCAGAGAAAATTCTTAAATTAGCAATTTTTTTAGCTAAACATACTGCATCTTTAGAGGAATCATCTTTGCATACCCCCACAAACAATAAAAGTCCTTTATCAATATGCGCAACTGATTCATTAGCTACGATTACTTCGGCTTTTTTTACCCGCTGAATTAGAACAAGCATATTTTTATATAATAAAATTTTGATTTGTGCTAAAGCCAGTTTTAAATTCAAACGAAAAAATAAATAGCAAGTTATTTTATTTAAAGTTTAAATTCTCCAACCAGTTTGCGTAATTGCCCCACAATTGCAGCCATATCCTCTGCACTAGAAACTAATTCTTGCATCGAAGCAGTCATTTCTTCAGTCGAGGAAGATACTTCTTGAGTGGAAGCAGCATTTTCTTCGGCAACACTGCTGACTTCAAAAATCGCGGATAAAGCCCTTTCTGCTCCTTGTAATTGCCGGGGAATAACTTCGGAAATACGGGTAACCATGTCCTGGGCTGCTTTTGCACTTATAACCATATTATCCTGAAGTGCACTTACTTTTTCGGCAATTGTTTTGCCCTCAACTGTTTCTTTTTGCCCGCTGATAATAGAACTGATCACATTATTGACATCCTTTTGCACGCCTTTTATTAATAATGCAATTTCATTTGCAGATTTTCCGGATTTTTCCGCCAATTTTCTTACTTCTTCCGCAACTACAGCAAAACCGCGTCCGGCTTCACCTGCACGAGCAGCTTCAATTGCCGCATTTAGCGAAAGAAGATTTGTCTGATCGGCAAAAGAATTAATTGTATTAATAATATCTCCGATTTGTTTTGAACGCTGTCCTAATTCTTCAACCGCAATTACTGATTTACTCACAACTTGTGCGATTGAATCAATTTTCTTCACCAGTTCTTGGTTAGATTCTTTGCCTTTATTCGCTAATTCGGAAGCATTAATAATTGTTTTATCTGCTTCTTGAGCATTTTGCGCAATTTGTTTGAGTGAATCTGTTACCTCACGAATAACCTTGGACATATCTTCAATTTTTTCAACTTGACTATTCGCCCCTTTTGATATTTGCTGTACAGATAAACTGATTGATTCTAAAGATGTGTTTACTTGCTGTGTTGTCTGGGAAAGATTATTAGCTCCATTATCAATTTTCACAGAAGCATTACGGATTACTTTTGTCATATCCGCAAAATTATCCAATAACCGGTCAAAGGAATTTCCCAATTTTCCTAATTCATCTTTACTTTTCATGCGCAGCCGAATTGTTAAATCTCCTTTGCGCCCGGAAAGATCTTTGATCCATTTATCAAAAAGGTCGAGGAATAACTTAAGATTTTTAATCACAAACGCAGATAAAAACATCGCAATCAATAAGCCTGTAATTAAAATACCTGCGGAAGCAAGAATAATACTGGCGCTTGATTTTTTTACAACCTTATGTGTTTCTAAACTTGCCTGAAAAGCTTCTTTTTTTACATCACTGACAACTGTTTCTACAATTATTGTCATATCTTTTATTTTTGCATTAGCTTCTCCGGTTAATTTTTTAGACTCATCCAGATCAGCAATAAATTGTTTTTGCAAACTAAAAAGCCCTTTATCTGCAATAATTAAATCCCGGATTTCGGCTAAATCATCTTTTATCCCTTTAATTAGTCCGGCACTAATGCTCGCCTCTATAATCTCCGACTGTTTTTGTGCTTCCGTTAAGTGCTCTCGTAAAGACTTTTCCAGATTTAATAATTCATTTTTTTCATCACTCAGCACTACTTTTTCGCAATCAGCCGCGATTAAAGCCACACTGCTGCGCAGTAAGAAAATAGTTTTGGTTAACGGCATTGTCCGATTAATTGTTTTATCATAAGCTTCTTTTATCACCCTGAAATCCTGAACAGGTTGTTTGTTTTTTTCGTCTACATTTAAAGATACTGCATCGGGCAGCTGTTTATCAACTCTTTCGATTCTTTTTTCCCAGACTTTATTATTAATCTTTATTTCCTGCTCAATGTTCTTTATTTGTGCATCAATATTACTCAAAATAGTACTGGTTTCACTTAAAACATTCTTATTTAAATTTTCGCTTTTTAATTTTAAATTGATACTCTCAATCAGGGCATTTTTAGTTTTTACCGCTAAATTAATAAGTTCATTATTAATTATTTGCAAAGAATTAATTTTCTCGGAAATAATTGCATTTGCCCTAAATTTTTCTCTGATCAGAGTAGAAATATCTTTAATTTTATTGAGTGAGGAAGTAATTTCAGAAGTAATTGTGTTTAACTGTTGCCCGGGAGCAAAAACTAATGTCTGGAAATTAAGCTCAGCGATACTAATAGCAATTTCTAATTCTCTTACCTGCAAGGAAACAGGGAAAAGATTTTCAGAAAAATTATAAATATTATCACTTACCAGACGCACGGCATAAAGACCGACGGCTCCGGCAATCATACTTAAGAAAATGACTATGAGAAAAGCGGATATTAATTTGTAGCGAATAGTCATAACTATATCCTTATAGTTTCATTTTCTTAATCCGTAATAACTTTTTTAATTTTATCTGATTAAAAATCGAGCTTTAATACTTTTTGCTTTAAAGAACTCTCTGGTAAATTGCTTTGCTAAAATTTGGTTATATTTTTTACAAGAAAAAACATTAATATAAGCAGTTTTCCAAAGATCAGAAAAATGTCCGGTAATTGAACTTGTTTCGATAAGCTGAACTAAAGAATATCCTTTGGTATAAGCAGCTTTATCCCCAAAATACGGAATAAGCGTTTTTCCGAATTTTTTCATTTTAATTATTTTGCACAATTTATCTACATATTCCTGCAATCTTTTTTGTGAAGTAATAATTTCAGGATCACATCCTGATAAATCCATCACTAATTCATATCCATAAGTATTTTTATTCTTCATTCTTCTTTTTCTCCTTTTTTATCCTTTTATCAAACCAATTTTTCCTGAATATAATTCGGCACAGCAAAAGCAGCAAAATGTATTTCCGGATTATAATATTTTATTTTTAGTTTTAATTTTTTATACTCAGAATTTAACTTTTTATATGAAATATCTAAAGGGCTCTTCCCTTTTAACGCAACTAAAAAAGTAAAAAATCCGCCAACATATGTAGGAATTGCCGCAAGCATCGGAAGAACTTCCGGGAAAATTTTTTTTAAAATTTTATAATTATCTCTGATCTCATGGGGCTGTAAAAAAGAAGATCCTGTCTGACGCACAAGTACTCCGTCCTTATTTAAGACATTAAATATATTTCTGTAAAATTGCGGAGAAAAAAGAACTTTTGCTACTCCCATAGGATCAGTTGAATCAACAATGACAATATCATATTTTTCGTTAGTCTGAGCAACATGCTTTGCTCCATCGTCAATAATTATTTCTACTCTTTTATCTTGAAAAGACTTTCGACAAATAGAATAAAAATATTTTTTTGAAAAATCGATCACTGCTTTATCAATTTCCACAAGCGTAATTTTTTTAATTTCTTTGTGTTTTAATAACTCCCTCAAAACTCCTCCGTCACCGGCACCAATAACAAGAGCTTTTTTAGGATTAGGATGGGACAGGGCGAATGGATGGGTTAACATTTCATGATAAATGAATTCATCTTTCTGTGTTGTCTGCACAATTCCATCTAACAAAAGCATGCGTCCATAACGTTTAGTCTCATAGATTCTCAGATCCTGGAAAGGAGATTTATCTTTATACATTAAATCCCCCTTAAACCTGACCTTTAAATCAGAGTATAATTCTTCCTGAAACCACATTAAAAAATACCTCGTTTCACCTCAACAACCTGAATATTTTTAGTTTTAAATCCTTTTCTTAAAACAGGGATAGCTTTATAAGGGTCGACATTTCCGCAAACAAATACATCAATTGCCGCATACTTGTATTCAGGCCAGGAATGAATACTAAGGTGGGATTCTGCAATTATTGCCATGCCCGAAACTCCTCCGTAAGGAGAAAATTTATGCATATCCATTCTTAATAATGTTGCCCCGCAAGCTTTAATTGCATCTTTAAAAATTTTTTTAATTTTAGAAATTGAATCCAAATTATCTGCATCCCATAGTTCAATAATCAAATGACTACCTGCATATCTCATCATCCCATTACTCGAACAAAATTCTTTTTCTTTTTTTACCAATTCTTTGTCCTCAACTTTTAAAAGATTATCAAAATGGATACAAAATAAAAATTATTTTTCCAAGATAATATTAAACAAATTTCATTAATTTTTCAAGAAAAAAAATATTTTTTTTTAATTTGCCGTTTTTCTGCTTTTACCAAAAGAAGGTTAATTAAGAAAAGTAGTGATACATTTTAACTTATTTTTTTCAAAAATCATTAATAAAATAAAAAAAACCCCGCTATTTTTATTCGGGGAAAATTTTAAAAAAATTCAGCTTTTAGTTTTGGAATTCAGGTCCGGCGGTTACTACCGGACCTGAATTTATTCAAGCTTATAATTTAGTTACATTTACAGCCTGTTCTCCTTTTGGGCCTTGAGCTACCTCAAATTCAACTTCTTGCCCTTCTTCCATTGTCTTAAACCCATCACCCTGGATAGCGCTGTAATGTAAGAATACATCACTGCCATCTTCTTTGGTTATAAAACCATAACCTTTCTGGTTATTAAACCATTTTACTTTGCCTTTTGCCATCTTGTACTACACCCTCCTTCTTCGTGTCATAGTAAATAATTACTACAACAGTTGCAACAAAAAAACCGCAAGCTTAACGTTCTCTCAACTTGCGGCCAAATACTTTTTAAGCATTTTACTCATTTTTAATTATATACCAAAGTGTATATTTTGTCAACTAAATTTAAGGGGATGGTAGTGTACACTAAAGTGTGTAAAAAGTCTTAACAAGGAAAAGAAAAAGGCGTATCCTTTTGGTTGAAACATTTTAACCAAACGAGAAGCGGTAACCAGCCGCAACTCAAACCAGAAAGGAGACGCC
>JBDRJV010000020.1:0-39242 GCA_043814605.1 Candidatus Omnitrophota bacterium
GATAATGTTGCCATGGAAATAGAATTAATTGTTCCGATTGCAATGGAAAAAGAGCTCAGGTTTGCCATTCGTGAAGGCGGACGTACAGTTGGAGCAGGGGTAATTTCCGAAATAATTGAGTAGGAAAGAAAAAAAGCAAAAAAAGGTAGAAAAAGATGTCGCATCAAAAAATAAGAATAAAATTAAAAGCTTACGACCATCGAGTATTAGATCAATCTGCAGAAGAAATTGTAAACACGGCAAAAAAAACAGGCGCAAAGGTATCTGGACCAGTTCCGTTACCGACAAATAAATCACTCTATACTGTACTGCGTTCTCCGGTGATTGACAAAAAATCTCGCGAGCAGTTTCAATTAAGAATACATAAGCGCTTGTTAGATATTGTAGAACCTACAGCAAAAACTATTGATGCATTAAAAAAATTGGATTTGCCGGCAGGGGTAGATGTTGAGATTAAGTAATCAGAAGCAGGTTAAAAGCGGATAAAGATAATAAAAATATAAAGGTAAACAGATGCTGGGTATTTTGGGTAAAAAAATAGGAATGACGCAAATATTTAAGGAAGACGGAAAATGTATTCCGGTAACTTCTATTATTGCTGGGCCTTGTTTTGTTGTGCAAATCAAGACAAAAGAAAAAGACGGTTATCAAGCAATTCAGTTGGGATATTTAGACCAAAAAGAGCATAGGATAACTAAACCGGAAGCAGGACATTTTAAGAAAAGTAAAGTCAGCCCGAAAAAACTAGTCAAAGAAATGACCGTAGCAAGTGGTATAAAATTTGAATTAGGCCAGGCGATTGATGTAGAAATATTTAAAGCAGGCGATTTTGTAGATGTTACCGGAATGTCTATCGGTAAAGGATTTCAAGGGGGAATGAAACGCTGGGGATGGAGCGGCGGTCCGGATACACACGGATCAATGTCACACCGCCGTCCAGGTTCTATCGGGTCAAACACAACTCCGGGGAGGGTCCTGCGCGGCCATCATTTACCCGGGCACATGGGTAATCGTAAAATAACAGTGCAAAATTTAGAGGTGATAAAAGTAGATAAAGAAAATAATACCTTAATGGTCAAAGGAGCTGTTCCTGGGCATAAAGGGTGTTATTTAGAAATTAGAAAAGCGAAAAAAAAGTAGCATATTTACCCCTGTTAGAGATTAAGGGGATAAATAGTAGTTTACATCTATGTTATGAGAAGTAAATAAAAGGGTAGTTGGTATACAGAATTTACTAGTGATTTAGGGAGACGTTATCTTAAAAACAGATTAAAATGTTTTCTATCTCTAACGGAGTTTACTCTGTTAGAGAAGGAGTAAGCTTAACTAGATAAACTAAAGTGTTAAGGTGAAATAATGTCAGAATTAAAAAAAACTAATAAAGCAGATTCAAAGGGCAAATCTCAAACGAGGTTTACACTTTCGATTAATAATTTAGCTGGAAAAGAAATAGAAAAAATTGATCTGGATGATACAGTTTTTGATGGTAAGGTCAATACAGCATTATTGCACCAAGTCATCGTAATGTATCAAGCAAATCAGCGTCAGGGGACATCATCAACAAAAACCCGCGCAAATGTCAGCGGTGGTAATTCTAAACCCTGGAGACAAAAAGGCACAGGGCGTGCCCGCGTGGGTTCAAGCCGCAGCCCGCTTTGGAAAAAAGGTGGGATTGTTTTTGGGCCTCACCCCAGAGATTATTCTTATCAATTACCGAAAAAAATGAAACGTAACGCATTAGTCTCAAGCTTAAATTCAAGATTAAATGATAATTTAGTAAAGGTTTTAGAAGAACTTAATGTAACTTCAGGAAAAACTAAAGAATTTGTAAAAATATTAGATGCACTTAAGGTGCAAAGAAAAGTATTATTTGTTTGCGATGATCCGCAGGAAAATGTAATACGTTCATCAAAAAACATCAAAAATATTAATATTAAAGAACCACAAACAATAAATGCGTTTGATGTTTTAGCGCATGATAATTTTGTAATTACTAAGAAAGCTTTAGAGCAGTTAACACTGCGGTTGAAAAAAGGAGAATAACAGCTGTGCAGAATTCATTTCGCATCATAAAATATGTATTACGTACTGAAAAAGGCACAAATTTAGAAACAGATAACAAATATATTTTTTGCGTTGACAAAAAGGCGAATAAAATTCAAATCAAAGAAGCAATTGAATATATTTATAGAGTTAAAGTGAGAACAATAAATACTTCAGTTATGCCGGGCAAGATGAAAAGAGTACGCTATAAAGCCGGGAAAACACCGGATTGGAAAAAAGCCATGGTTACTTTAAAGCCTGGCCAGAAAATTGATATAACTTAATAATATTTAAGGAAGCAAAGAAAGACAGATAAAAAATTAGGAGAATAAAAACGTGGGAATTAAGCGGTATAAACCAACAACCCCGGGATTGCGCTGGAAAACAGGTTCGGATTTTGCCGAAGTTACCAGGGATAAGCCGGAAAAATCTTTAACTGTAGCTTTGAAAAAAAGCGGCGGCCGTAATTCTAATGGCCGGGTAACTACCCGCCACCGCGGGGGTGGACATAAACGCCGTTATCGCATTATTGATTTTAAAAGAGATAAGCATGATCAAGCAGCAAGGGTTTTATCTATTGAGTATGATCCGAATCGTTCCAGTAGAATTGCTTTAGTTGAATATGCAGACGGAGAAAGGCGATATATTATTGCTCCGATTGATTTGAAAATTAATGAGGAGGTAATGTCCGGGGAAAAAGTTGAAATAAAAGCAGCGAATGCATTACCGATCCGTAATATACCGTTAGGAACTTTTATCCATAATATTGAACTTGTTCCGGGCCGGGGCGCAATTTTAGCACGTAGTGCAGGAACTTCTGCCCAGCTTATGGCACGGGAAGGCGCCTATGCGCATGTTAAATTACCTTCAAGTGAAATCAGGCTTGTCCCAGTTGATTGCTATGCAGTTATTGGCCAGGTTGGGAATCCGGATCATGAGGCAATTTCTTTAGGTAAAGCAGGTCGTTCGCGTTGGCTAGGGATTAGACCTACAGTCCGCGGTGTGGCGATGAACCCGGTTGATCACCCACACGGTGGCGGTGAAGGAAAAGCCGGCCAAGGAAATCCGCATCCGGTTTCTCCTTGGGGTCAACCAACTAAAGGGTACAGAACTAGAAAAGGCAAAAAGTCATCAAATAAATTTATTATAAAGCGGCGTACAAAGTAATATATAAAAATTGAGAATATTAAAAACCTAGGAGTACAGATTTATGTCTCGTTCAATTAAAAAAGGTCCTTATGTTGATCCAAAGTTAATGAAAAAAATTGATAAAATGGTTAAAAGCAATGATAAAAAGCCAATTAAAACATGGTCACGTCGATCAACGATTCTTCCGGAATTTGTAGGAATTACATTTTCTGTACATAACGGAAAATCCTTCATCCCAGTATTTATTACTGAAAATATGGTAGGGCATAAATTAGGCGAATTTTCTCCCACGCGTGTATTTAGAAAACATGCAGGGGTTAAGAGTAAGCAGGTATCACAAAAGACTTAAGTTAAGGAAAGGGCAGAAGTAATGATTGCAAGTGCGAAAGCAAGACACATAAGAATGTCAGCCAGAAAAGCAAGGTTTGTAATAGATTTGATTAGAGGCCAATCAACAAATCAGGCACTAGCTGTTTTACAAAATACAGAAAAAAGAGCGGCACAAGTAATTGATAAACTCTTACGCAGCGCCATTGCGAATGCAAAAAATAAAGGGGTTGACGCGGAAGGTTTGTTTATTTCTAAAATTTATGCGAATGAAGGCGCAACCTGGAAAAGATTTCAAGCTAATGCTTTTGGCCGTGGATCAAGAATTTTAAAACGCACATGTCATATTAATGTAGAGTTAGATAAAAAAATGCCAAAATCTAAAATAATGCCTGCTGTTCGGGAAAAAGCGGTAATAAAAAAAGAAAAAATCATCCGGGGAAAAACGCAAACAAAAGCTCCGGTAAAAAAAACTGTAGTGAGCAAAAGTAAAAATAAAAGTTAAATGAGGAGGAAAAGTGGGACAAAAAGTACATCCCTTAAGTTTTCGATTAGGCTATATTAAGGATTGGGGATCGCGTTGGTTTGCCAAGCGAAAAGAATTCTCGACTTATTTAATGGAAGATATTAAAATAAGAAAATTTATTAAAGAGAATTTTTCTCAAGCAAATGTTGCAAATATTGAAATTGAAAGAGCAACTAACCGGATTAGAGTGATTGTGCATTCTGGCCGGCCGGGAGTAATTATCGGCCGTCGCGGAGCGGATATTGATCGTTTACGTGATGAGTTGCAGGGAATGACAGATAAAGAAATTTATGTAGATATTAAAGAAGTGCAAAATCCGAGTATCGATGCACAATTGGTTGCAGAAAATGTTGCCTTTCAACTGGAAAAAAGAATTGCTTTTAGAAGAGCAATGAAAAAAGCAATTGCACAGGCAATGACCCAAGGAGCTGGCGGTATCAAAATTATGTGTTCGGGGCGTTTGGGTGGAGCGGAAATTGCCCGCACAGAAAAATATAAGACAGGGAAAGTCCCCCTGCATACATTACGGGCAGATATTCAATATGGTTTTGCTGAGGCACGTACAACTTATGGGGTTATTGGAGTAAAATGCTGGATTTATAAGGGGGATGTTATCCTCGGACAAGAAGAAGTAGATATCCCGCGGATAAATGAAGGAGATATCGAGTAATGGTTTTAATGCCCAAAAGAGTAAAATTTCGCAAAAGTCAGCGCGGCCGGAGAAAAGGGCGTGCGATTAGCGGTTCAAAAGTAAATTTTGGTGAATTCGGGCTTCAGGCATTAGAAGCAGCATGGGTAAAAAATACTCAACTGGAAGCAGCGCGTGTAGCTTTGACAAGATCTGTCCGCCGCGGCGGAAAAATTTGGATTAGAATTTTTCCGGATAAGCCCGTAACTAAAAAACCCGCGGAAACCAGAATGGGTAAAGGTAAAGGGTTGCCGGAATATTGGGTATCTGTAGTTAAGCCGGGAAGGATAATTTTTGAAATTGAAGGGATCCCGGAAGATGTTGCCAAAGCAGCAATGAGGCTGGCGGCTTCAAAATTACCGATGAAAACAAAATTTGTTAGCAGAGTTCATATTTAGATGAAATGCAAAAATAAAATATCAAAAATTAAAAAATAAAAAGAGTAAAATTATGGCGATAAAGTCTAAAGAATATAGAGATTATACAAAACCAGAGTTAGATGATAAGCTCAGACAGCTGGAAGAGGAATTATTTAATTTAAAATTTCAGGCCAAGACATCTAAATTAGATAAACCGCATAAAATTAAAATTGTGCGGCGCGATATTGCCAGGATAAAGACTTTTTTAAACCAGCTGAAAAATAAAGAAGCGGAAGTATCCCCGTCAAAAGCGGAAGCTTAAAGCCAGAAAAAATTGAAAGGGTTATCAAATGAGTATAATTAAAGGTGCAAGAAAAGAAAGGGTAGGCATAGTCTTAAGCGATAAGATGAATAAGACGCGAGTTGTGCGCATAGAACGCCTGAGCCAGCATCCGTTATATAAAAAGAGAATAAAGAAATTTATTAATGTGAAGTTTCATGATGAAAAAAATCAAGCTAAAACCGGTGATAAAGTAAGAATATCTGAAACACGTCCGATATCTAAAGATAAACGCTGGAAGTTGGTTGAAATTATGGAAGTATATAAGGAGTAATCGCGGATGATACAGATGAGAACAATTTTAGATGTAGCGGATAACTCCGGAGCAAAAAAAGTGAGTTGTATTGGAGTACTGGAGTGTTCCGGGAAAAAGCATGCTGTAATCGGAGATATTATTACTTGTAATGTCAAAGAATCATTGCCGTCAGCCGGGGTAAAAAAGGGAGAAGTAGTAAAAGCGGTAGTGGTTCGGACAAAAATACCGATTCGTCGCAAAGACGGAACTTATTTACGCTTTGATCATAATGCGGTTGTGATTATTGATAACGCTAAAAACCCCCGCGGTACAAGAATTTTTGGGCCGGTGGCGCGCGAATTAAGAGATAAAAATTTTACAAAAATTGTTTCTTTAGCTCCCGAAGTAATATAATTTTGTGATTTTTCAGGAACAATATAAAAGATTGAGATTAGATTATGAGAATTAAAAAAAGTGATACGGTAGTAGTGATCAGCGGAAAAGAAAAAGGCAAGAGCGGTAAAGTTCTGCAATATTCTAAAACTACGGAAAGAGTTTTAGTCCAAGGGGTAAACTTTGTAAAAAAACATGCACGTCAAACACGGCAGGATCAACCGGGAGGAATTTTACAAAAAGAGAGCCCTTTACATATTTCCAACCTGATGTTTCTTTGCCCGCGTTGTTCCAAAAAATCAAGGTTGGGAGTAAAATTTTTGTCCGATGGGTCTAAAGTGAGAATTTGTAAAAAATGTCAAGAAATGGTGTAAAAAATGATAGCAAGATTACAGAAAAAATATCGTGATAAAATTGTAACGGAAATTTGCGAACGCTTTAAATTAAAAAGCAAAATGGAAGTGCCGCGTTTAGAAAAAATTGTTATTAATATGGGTGTTGGCAAAGCTAACGAAGATATTAAAATGTTAGAAGCTGCGATGCAGGATTTAGCGACAATTACCGGCCAGAAACCGGTGATTACCCGCGCAAAAAAAGCCGTAGCAAATTTTAAGTTAAGAAAAGGTATGCCGGTTGGGTGTAAGGTAACATTGCGTAAAACAAAAATGTATGAATTTTTAGATCGCTTAATTAATGTTACGCTTCCGAGAATCAGAGATTTTCGAGGTGTTTCCGCGAATGCTTTTGATAAACAGGGAAATTATACTTTAGGGGTTGCGGAGCAAGCGATTTTCCCGGAAATTGAAATTGATAAGGTTAAATATGTCCAAGGTATGGATATTATTATTGTGATTAAAGCAAAGAATACGGAACAATCAAAAGAATTGCTGCGTCTTTTTGGGATGCCTTTTCGGAGTTAGGTTATTATGGCAAAAGAAAGTCAAATTATAAGAGCGAGCCGGCCACAGAAATTTAGAACACGGCGTTATGTACGCTGTAAAGTATGCGGTCGTTCCCGGGGTTTTATCCGGCGTTTTGAAATATGCCGTATATGTTTTCGTGAATTAGCATCGCAGGGTTTAATTCCTGGCGTAACTAAAGCTAGCTGGTAGTTTTTATTTTTCGTAAATTTTAACATATTAAATTTAAATTATTTATAATAGGAGTAATTTATGAGTATAACTGATCCCATTGCTGATATGTTGACTGTAATTCGTAATGCGCAATCAGCAAAAAAAGAAAAAGTTGATTTACCCGCATCTAAAATTAAAGAAGAAGTTTTAAAAATAATCAAAACATATGGGTATATTATTAATTACCGGCGTATTGAAGACGGGAAACAAGGTATTTTACGTGTTTATTTGCGCTATGCTAAAAGTAAAGATGGCGTAATCTCCGGTTTAAAACGTATTTCAAAACCTGGTTGCCGTGTTTATGTAGACAAAGAAAAAATTCCTTATGTCTATGGGGGAACAGGATTAGCTGTATTATCTACATCCCGGGGCGTTCTTTGCGATAAAGAAGCGCGGGCGCAAAAAATTGGCGGAGAATTATTGTGTTATATATGGTAGTTAAGTGAAAACAAAAATTTAAAATAAAATAAGGATGATCAGTTTTTAAATCTGTGCAATCTGAATAAATAAAAAATAGGTGTAAAAATGTCAAGAATAGGCGTAAGACCCGTAAATATCCCGCAGGGTGTAAAAATTAATATTAGCAATGATGTTATTAATGTGGAAGGGCCTAAGGGTAAATTACAGTTTCCGATAAACTTAAAAATAAAAGTTACGGCTGATGATAAACAAGTGAAAGTTGAACGCGCAGGTAATGCTAAGCAAATACGGGCGCTGCATGGATTAACCCGAGCGATGATTGCAAATATGATTAAAGGTGTTTACGAAGGGTTTCTCTGCGAATTAGAAATGACTGGGGTTGGCTATCGGGCAAAAACATCTGGTAAAAAGCTAAACTTACAACTTGGCTTTTCTCATCCTATTGATATGGATATTCCTGAAGGTATTATAATTGAGACTCCTAAACCAACACAAATTATTGTCAAAGGTATTGATAAACAAAAAGTTGGCCAGGTAGCGGCAAATATTAGGGGATTTTTACCGCCAGAACCTTATAAAGGCAAAGGAATTCGTTATGTGGGTGAATATGTCCGGCGTAAATCCGGCAAGGCAATGGCGAAATAAATGCAAGCAACAAGCTGCAGGCTGCAAGTAGCAGGTTAAAAGCTAAAACAGAGAAATTATAAAAATAAAGATTGGTCGAAAAATAAAAAAGTTGAAGGTTGAAAAATCATGAGAGATGCAAGAGGAAAAAGACACAGAAGAATTCGTAAAAAAATATCAGGCACTAAAGAAATGCCGCGTTTGAGTATATACCGTAGTTTAAAAAATATTTATGCGCAACTTATTGATGATGAGAGTTCCCGGACAATATTAACCTGTTCCACGCAGCAGCCGGAAATTAAAGATCAATGTAAAGGCGCAAACGTGAAATCAGCCACTGTGCTAGGAGAATTAATCGCTAAAAAAGCAAAAGAAAAAGGTGTAGAGAAAATAGTTTTTGATCGCGGAGGATACCTTTATCATGGTTGTGTTAAAGCCGTGGCTGAGGCTGCACGCAAAAGTGGATTAGTATTTTAATGTTATTAAAAATATTGGGGTGAAAAATTGGAAGAATTACAAAATAATCAAGTAGAAATTATTGATAAAGTTATTTATATCAACCGTGTTTCCAAGGCACATAAAGGCGGTACGAAGATGGCTTTTACGGCTTTGGTGGTAGCGGGAGACGGTAAAAGTAAAGTGGGTTGCGGATTAGGCAAGGCAAATGAAGTTGCCGATGCTATTCGTAAGGGAGTTAGTATTGCCCGTAAGAACTTAATTGAAATTCCGCTTAAGGGAAATACAATCCCGCATGAGGTAATCGGAAAATTCTCGGCTGCCCGGGTGATGCTTAAACCAGCCAGCGAAGGCACCGGAGTAATTGCTGGCAGTTCGGTGCGGGCAATTTGTGAATTAGCCGGAATCAAAGATGTTTTAACAAAATCTTTACGTTCAGATAATGCGGTTAATGTTGCGAAAGCAACTATGGCCGGATTGATGCTGTTAAAAAAACACATGAAATTAAAACAAGAAATAAAAGAAGAGTTAGCCAAAGAAAAAACAGAAGTACCCGAGGGAGTAAAAGAAGGAAAAGAAGACAATGCTAAAACTGAATGATTTAAAGTCCCCGAAAGCCGCACGGAAAAAGAAAAAAGTTTTAGGCCGAGGTTCTGGAACTGGACACGGAAAAACTTCTACCCGCGGACATAAAGGACAGCTTTCTCGTACCGGTAAAGGTAAACGTCCGGGTTTTGAAGGCGGTCAAATGCCTTTGATCCGACGTGTTCCCAAACGAGGGTTCACCAGCAAATTTAAAACAGAATTTCAAATTGTTAATGTCCAAGATTTAGAAAAATTTGATAACAAATCTGCAGTTAATCCTGCGGCTCTAAAAAAAATAGGTTTAATTCATAAGTTAGCTTTGCCGGTAAAGATTCTGGCTAAAGGTAAATTAACAAAAAATATTGTTGTCAAAGCGCACAGGTTTTCAAATTCTGCAATCAAGGCAATTGAAGCTTGCGGCGGTAAAGCAGAAATTATTAAAATTATTAAGAAGTCTGAAAGTAAATAGAGGGTGATATTGCTGACTAATCAATAGTCTCATAAAACGCTGTATTTTAAACACCGGTAAAAAATTTATAAATGGAAAAGACAGGAAATAAAGAGAAAATAGGCAAAGGGAAAAAGTATGCTAAGGACATTTAGAGCATTAGGTAATTCTCTTAAAATCCCGGATTTAAGGCAGAGGATTTTATTTACTCTGGGTTTGATTGCAATTTATCGTTTGGGTTGTTTTATCCCGATCCCGGGAATTAACAGCGAGGCTTTAGCACAATTTTTTGCAAATATGACGAGTAAACAAGGAGGTACGCTCTTTGACATCATGGATTTATTTACTGGCCAGGCTTTAAGCCAGATGACTGTTTTTGCTCTGGGAATTATGCCCTATATTTCCAGTTCGATCATTATGCAGCTTTTAACTGTAGTCATCCCTCAGCTGGAAAAACTGGCAAAAGAAGGCGGAGATTACGGCCGTAAAAAAATTACTCAATACACAAGATACGGAACTGTTTGTTTAGCATTATTCCAATCTTTTATTATCAGTGTTTATTTAGAAGATCCGTCGCATTTTATGGGATTGCCGATTGTTGAACACGGAGGTTTAGGATTCCGGTTATTGACAATGATTACATTAACATCAGGTACAGCTTTTATTATGTGGCTGGGAGAACAAATATCAGAACGTGGTATTGGCAACGGGATGTCGATTTTGATTACCGTAGGTATTATTTCTCGCATGCCGACAGCTTTTCGTTTTGTGATCCAAATGCTTTCTCCGCTTAGTCCGGAAAATAGGCAAATTGAACCGTATACTCCGGTAATTATGTGTGTTTTGTTAGTAATGGTTATAGTTTTTGTGGTATTAATTACAGAAGGCCAACGCCGGATTCCGGTTGAATATGCAAAAAGAATTATTGGAAGAAAAGTCTATGGCGGACACAGTACTTATATTCCTTTGAGAGTTAATCAATCTGGCGTTATTCCGATAATTTTTGCTCAATCAATTATTCTTTTCCCCGCGACAATCGGTCAATTCATTCCTCAATTACAGGGAATTGCGGAGAAGCTGATGCGGGGCAATATTTTATACACAATTGTATACAGTTTACTGATTATTTTCTTTGCTTATTTTTATACTGCGGTTACTTTTAATACTCAGGATGTTGCGCAAAACATGAAAAAATTCGGAGGGTTTATTCCCGGGATTCGAGCGGGAAAACCCACAGCAGAATATTTAGATTCTGTTTTAACGCATATTACCCTGCCCGGAGCAATATTTTTAGCGGCAATTGCGGTTTTACCGGATTGGATTATGGCCTGGTTAAAAGTCCCTTATCTTGTGGCCAGCTTTTTTGGCGGAACTGGCCTTTTGATTATTGTGGGTGTTATGCTCGATACAATGCGGCAGATAGAATCACATCTGCTTATGCGTCATTATGATGGATTTATGAAAAAAGGGCATTTACGCGGACGCAGGTAAAATAAAGTAATAAATAAAAGTTATAAATTTAAGATAAACTTAAGGAAAAAAAATTAATAATGAGATTAGTATTGTTAGGGCCTCCTGGAGCAGGCAAAGGCACACAAGCAACTGTTCTTTGTAAAGAATTTAAGTCATTGCATTTATCTACGGGTGATTTATTGCGTGAAGCAGTTAAAAATAATACTACAGTTGGGCAAGCGGCAAAAACATATATGGACAAAGGCGAACTTGTCCCGGATGAGCTGGTGGCGCGGATGATTACGGAAAAACTTAAAAATACAAATCCCTCCAAAGGTTTTCTTTTAGACGGATTTCCGCGAACTAAAAAACAAGCAGAAATTTTAAAGCAGGCATTGGATGATTTAAATTTACCTTTAGATATGGTAATTTATTTTGAAACAAAAGAAGCAACGATTTTAAAACGTTTAACTGGCAGAAGAATTTGTCATGATTGCGGAGCAATTTTTCACATCATAAATATTCCCCCTAAGGTAGAGGGTATTTGTGATTATTGCGGCGGTGCTTTATACCAGCGGGAGGATGATAAAGAAGCTACGATTAAAAACAGAATTGATGTTTATAACCGGCAGACAAAAGAATTAATTGATTATTATCAGCAAATTGGTTTATTGAAAAAAGTTTCCGGGGATAAAGATGTTGATGATTTATTTAAAGAGTTAAAGGATATTTTTAAAAATTCTGGCCTGGCATGATTCCGATAAAATCAAAAACTGAGTTAGAAAAAATAAAAAAAGCAAGTTCAATTGTTGCAGAAACATTAAAACATTTAAAAACAAAAGTTAAGCCGGGAATGACAACGGGGGAATTAGACTCAGAAGCCTTAAAAATTATAAAGAAAAATAATGCCCAGGCAGCATTTTTAGGATACCGGGGATATCCAGCTCATATTTGTACGTCTGTTAACGAAGAAGTTGTCCATGGCATTCCGGGCGGAAGAATATTGCGGGCAGGAGATATTATTAGCATTGATGTGGGGGTTGAATGTGATGGTTATTTTGGGGATGCGGCGATAACGCAAGCTGTCGGGGAAATAGACAAAAAGTTGGAACGTTTAATTAGTGTTACCCAAGAAGCTCTTTATAAAGGAATAAATGCTGCGCGAGCCGGAAATTATCTTTCAGATATTTCCTGGGCGGTACAAAGGCATGTAGAACGGGCAAAATTTTCTGTAGTGCGTGATTTTGTTGGGCACGGGATTGGAGCGAGTTTACATGAAGAACCGCAAATTCCAAATTATGGCCAGCCCGGGAAAGGGATTAAACTGCAGGCGGGGATGGTGTTAGCAATTGAACCCATGGTTAATTTGGGTACATGGCGAGTAGAAGTACTTGCAGACGGATGGACAGCTGTAACTAAAGATAATAAGCATTCAGCGCACTTTGAGCATACAATTGCAATAAAAAAAGAAAAAGCAGAAATTTTTACAATTTAGCGTTTTATGGTAAGGATAAAATGGCCAAAGAAGCAGGCATAGAAGTTGAAGGTAAGATTTTAGAGACATTGCCGAATGCAATGTTCAAGGTGGAACTTGAAAATGGGCATAAAGTGCTGGCGCATGTTTCCGGGAAAATGCGCATGCATTTTATCCGAATTTTACCCGGGGATATAGTAAAAATTGAACTTTCTCCGTATGATTTAACTCGGGGAAGAATTATTTATAGAGGGAAATAAAAAAATGAAAGTTCGTTCAAGTGTTCGTAAAATGTGCGAGAATTGCCACATTATAAAAAGAAAAAATATTATTAGAGTAATTTGTAAAAATCCCAAACACAAACAAAGACAGGGATAGGAGGAGTGCTGTGCCAAGAATTTTAGGAGTTGATATACCCAAGGAAAAAAGAATAGAAATTTCCTTAACTTATGTCCATGGGATAGGAAAAGTTGTTTCCAATAAGATTTTAAAAGTGGCGGGCATTAATCCGGACACGCGTGCTAAAGATTTAACCGAAGAGGAAGTTTCCCGTATTGCGGCAATCATTCAAAAAGATTATCGGGTGGAAGGGGATTTGAGGCGTGAAGTTTCTCAAAACATAAAACGTCTCATGGATATTGGCGCATATCGTGGCCTGCGGCATAAGCGAGGTTTGCCTGTGCGGGGGCAAAGAACTAAAACTAATGCCCGTACACGAAAAGGACCCAAAAGATTAGGCGGCCGGAAAAAATAAAAATGTAAAGACTTCTTGTCTAAAGGCTCGAGGTTAATTATCTTGAAAAGAATGGAAGAAAAAAGTAACAAGACCTCTCGCAAATAAGTTCGAGGTTAATTCTTCTGCAAAATAAGCGAAAGAATTAAGGAGAAATAATGGTAGCAAAGAAGAAAAAAAATAAAGCACGTAAGAAAATAATCCGTCATATCAGTGAAGGGGTAGCACATATTCAAGCAACTTTTAATAATACTATTATTACCATTACTGATAATCAGGGCAATGCAGTTTCTTGGGCGAGTGCGGGAACAAGCGGATTTAAAGGATCGCGAAAATCTACACCTTTTGCCGCGCAAGTTGCCGCAACTAATGCGGCAAAAAAAGCCAAAGAAGCTGGGATGAAAGAAATCGCGGTTTTTGTTAAAGGCCCAGGATCTGGGAGAGAATCAGCGATTCGGGCAATTCAGGCTGCAGGGATACAGATTAATTTAATCAAAGATGTTACTCCTGTACCGCATAATGGATGCCGGCCGCCGAAAAGAAGAAGAGTATAAATTGTGGTCAATAGCTTAGGGCGGATATTTAATAGCGGATTAAAATTTTTAAGATTTAAATAACAAAATAAAAAAGAGAGAAGATTTGGAGGAATAATGGCACGATATATTGGACCATCTTGTCGACTTTGTCGTCGGGAAGGGGCAAAACTCTTTCTTAAAGGTGCACGCTGTGCGACAGATAAATGTGCATTTGGACGACGCAGTTATCCTTCTGGTCAGCATGGGAAAGGCAGGCGGGCTAAACTTTCAGATTATGCCTTGCAGTTAAGAGAAAAACAGAAAGTAAAAAGAACCTACGGGGTATTCGAACGTCAGTTTAGACGTTATTTCTATGAAGCTGACCGGTTAGAAGGAATTACGGGTGAGTTATTATTACAGATTTTAGAAAGAAGACTGGATAATGTATTATTGCGCTGCGGTTTTGCTGTTTCTTTACCGCAGGCACGGCAGTTTGTACGCTACGGGCATGTTTGTGTAAATGATCGTAAAGTGGATATCCCTTCGTACCAGGTAAGGGCCGGACAAAAAATCCAGGTGAAAGGAAAAGAAAAATTAGTTAAGCTGGTAAAAGATAATTTAGAAATAACTAAGGATCGGATAGTGCCTGCTTGGTTAAATGTAGATTCTACTAATTTAAAAGCTGAGGTTACTAAATTGCCGGTTCGCAGTGAAGTTCCGTTCCCTGTGCAGGAACAACTGATTGTGGAATTGTATTCAAAGTAAACTCACAGAGTTTACTTTGTTCGCCATGCGGTGTGGCGGCAGTTTTTAAATATAAATTTATCCCGCAAAAAATTAGCGGGATAAAATTCTCCCGCTAAGGTGGGATCATCGAAGGAGGAATTATGGTAGCACGCTGGAAAGATTTTCAGATGCCAAAGAGTATAATTTGTGATGAAGCTACAGTAACCGGAACTTATGCAAAATTCATTGCAGAGCCGTTTGAAAGAGGTTATGGGACAACAATTGGTAATTCATTAAGAAGAGTATTGCTTTCTTCGATTGAAGGAGCCGCAGTTACGGCTGTAAAAATTGACGGAGTTTTACATGAATTTTCTTCGATTGATGGAGTAGTCGAAGATGTTACGCAAATAATTTTAAACTTAAAAAGACTTGTTTTAAAACTGCAAGGTAATGCCGCCAAAACAATTTATTTAAAGGCGGAAAAAAAAGAAGAGGTAACCGCAGCGGATTTAATTGTTGATGAAACAGTTGAAATTGTTAACCCAGATTTACACATTGCGACATTGTCTAAGGGCGGGAAATTAAATATGGAATTAACTGTGGCCCGTGGCCGCGGTTATGTTCCTGTTGACCGCATGAAAGATAATAATAAAATTATCGGAGTAATTAATATGGATGCGATTTTTACTCCGGTAACACGGGTAAATTTTGCTGTAGAAAATGCCCGGGTCGGACAAATTACTGATTATGATAAATTAATCTTAGAAATTTGGACTAATGGCAGTATTGATCCGAAAGATGCTCTTTTGCATGCGGCGAATATTTCACAAAGGCATTTAGATATTTTTATGACATTTGGCCACATTGAAGAAGAAGAAATTAAAGAAGAAAAGCCTGATGTTGATGAAGATTTATTGGAAAAGCTGAAAATGAATGTTTCAGAATTGGATTTGTCGGTGAGAAGTGCTAATTGCTTAAAAGAAGCCCGGCTAAAAACAGTGGGAGAAGTGGTTCAAAGAACGGAACTGGAAATGTTAAAATATCGCAATTTTGGTAAAAAATCCCTGGCGGAAATAAATGTGATTTTGCAGTCCATGGGATTATCTTTTGGCATGAAAGTTGATGATATTTTAAAGAAAAAAGGATAATACTATGCGTCACAGAAAAAACATTAAGCGGTTAAGTAGACAAAGTGCACATAGAAAAGCAGTGTTAAGGAATCAGGTAAAAAGTTTTATTGTCAAAGAAAAAATAAAGACTACATTAATGCTCGCAAAAGAATCCAGACGTTTAGCCGAAAAACTTATTACTTTAGGCAAACGCAATACACTGGCTGCACGCAGACAAGCATTTGATGTTTTAGGCGATAGAAATTTAGTAAAATTATTATTTACGGAAATTGCCCCGCGTTTTATTAACCGAGCTGGTGGTTATACCCGTATTGTACATTTAGGGAAAAGACGGGGCGATAATGCCGCTTTAGTAGTTTTAGAATTAACGGAACAAAAATCGCCGGAAGAGAAATCTAAAAAACAAAAAAAAGAAAAAATAATAAAAACCGCGGAAGTTAAAAACGAGACAAAGTCTCCTAAAACAGAAAATGCATCAGCAGAAGCGGAAGAAAAGGCGACAACCAAAACTAAAGGCAAAGGGAAAGATAAATCAAAAGATAAAGATAAACCAAAAGATAAAGATCTGCATCCCCAGGAAAAGGATAAAAAGTTTTTAGGCGGTTTGCGAAAGTTTCTAAAACAAGATAAGGCAGAATGACAATATGAAATTGGCCGCAAGAGTAAAAACATTAACATCATCTCCGACGCTGGCGATTACGAGCAAAGCCAAACAGTTGAAAAAAAACGGCGTAGATGTGGTTAGTTTTGGCGCTGGGGAACCTGATTTTGATACTCCGGAACATATAAAAGAATCCGCGATTAAAGCCCTTAAAGACGGAGCAACCAAATATACTCCTTCTACCGGTACTCTGGCATTAAAACAGGCAATTGCACAAAAGTTAAAAAAAGACAACAACCTGCATTATGAACCGAATCAAATCGTTGTTTCCAATGGCGCGAAACATTCTCTATTTAATATTTTTCAAGTTATTTGTGATAAAGATGATGAAGTAATAATGCCTGTGCCGTATTGGGTCTCTTATCCGCAAATGGTAAAAGTTGCGGGAGCAAAACCGGTGTTTGTTAAAACCCAAGAAGAAAATCAATTTAAAATGATGCCGGAGCAATTTGAAAAGGCAATTAAAAAGAAAACGAAAGCGGTGATTATTAACTCTCCCTCTAATCCTACGGGTTGTGTTTATAATGAATCTGAACTTAAAGAAATTGCCGATATTGCGGCAGATTACGGTATTTTTGTAATTAGTGATGAAATTTATGAAAAACTTGTTTATGATCAGACTAAACATCTATCTATTGCTTCACTTAATGAAAAGATGTTTTCACTAACATTTACGGTTAATGGATTATCTAAGGCATATTCAATGACCGGATGGCGTATCGGATATCTGGCCGGACCAAGCGAAGCAGTAGCAAAAATTTCTAATTTGCAAGATCATTCCACATCTTGCCCGAATGCTATGGCTCAAGCTGCAGCCGTAACCGCTTTAACCGGGGGAAATGAATGTATTGATACAATGAGAAAAGAATTTGAAGTTCGGCGCGATTATATTGTTGACCGGGTTAATAGTATTGACAAATTAAGTGTAATTAAACCTCAAGGAGCTTTTTATATTTTTTGTAATATTTCTAAAACAGGTTTAAGTTCGCTTGATTTTTCCCAGCAATTATTAGATAAAAAACAGGTTGCCGTGATACCGGGGATTGGATTTGGTTCGGATAAACATGTCCGGCTCAGTTTTGCTACAAGTATGGAGCAAATTAAAAAAGGCCTGGACCGTATTCAAACCTGGGTGAATAAATTGTAAACCAGTAATAATATTTGTGATTATATTAAAAAATAAATAATACCGGGTATAAAAAATTATTCAGTATGATAAAATATAAGGGCATGATAAATCATGCCCCTACTTATTTATAAGTTTGATAACTAAGATACTGATAATTTTTTAACATAAAATAATAATATCAGGAGTTTAATTATGAAAGTTTCTGTTATTGGTGCCGGTAATGTCGGCGGAACCCTGACGCAGAGATTGGCAGAGTCAGGTCTTTGCGAGGTTGTATTATTAGATATTTTAGAAGGTATTCCGGAAGGAAAGGCTTTTGATTTACACGATTGCCGCGGGGTACTCGGATTTGATAGTCAAGTTCAAGGGACGCATAATTATCAAGATATTGCGGGCTCAGATGTAGTTGTAGTTACCGCCGGGCTGGCTCGCCAGCCGGGGATGACACGGGAAGATCTTTTGAAAAAAAATACAAGTATTATTGAACAAATAGTTAAAAATATAGTTAAATTTACGCCAGATTGTATTTTAATCATGGTGACTAATCCTTTAGATGTTTTAACAAATATTGCGTTTAAAATAAGTGGGTTTGATGCCAAAAGAGTTATGGGAATGGGAGGCGTGCTTGATTCTGCCCGTTTTGCTAATCTGATTGCCGAGGAACTAAATGTTCCGGTAAGCAGTATTGAAGCTTTAGTCATTGGAGCGCATGGACAAGCTATGCTGCCTTTAGCCCGGTTAAGCCGGGTTAAAGGTGAACCGTTATCAAAGTTTCTTTCCTTAATAGAACAAAATAAATTAGTGGAAAAAACCATAAACCGCGGAGCAGAAATTGTAAAACGTTTAGGAAAAGGCAGTGCTTATTATGCGCCTTCGGCTGCGGCTTTTACCATGATTAAATCAATTATTTGCGATGAAAAGAAGGTCATGCCAGCTTGTGTTTATTTAAGCGGGGAGTATAATATCAAAGGTGTCTGTATTGGGGTACCGGTACGTTTAGGTAAACAGGGGGCAGAAGAAATCATTAATTTAGACCTTACGCATGATGAACAAACTAAACTGCTTGATTGTGCGCAATCCATAAAAAAACAAATTAATAGTATTAGTAAATAAATCAGGAATAATTTTTTTTGCAGTTAATCCCTAAACTTCATACAGGTTATAAATCTCTCGTCTTACCGGACAGGTACATAATTTAGTTTTACCAAACACATCCATATAAGGGCAGTCTTTATCATGTAAGCATGCGATAAAGTATAATTCGTTTTGAATTTGTTTAGTAACCTTACAGAGATTTTCTACATTATTTGTAAGACAGGTAAGTTTATTTATACATTTTGTTGTTTTATCTAAAATTTCTTGGGGGATGCTAATTTCAGTTTTGCCTGTAGGCAATAAATCTGCTGGCGGCATGCAATTATTTTCTTGCCGAAATTTTAACCGGGCACAATTGTCACCATTATTTTCACAATAATTATGGATAAAAGCGGAACAAGCTAGCTGATGTTTATCTTTATATTTTAAAAAAAACGGACAGTTTTCATACAGACTGCAAAATTTCCCCATAATTTTTTCCCTGTTGTTTTTGCTAAAATTAGTGGAACATATTAATTATGATTGTAATATTTGTGATAAAGGAAAAAGGAAAAAGGAAAAAGGAAAATGTAATTTATGCCCCCTGCTAAAAACATTTGTGGATTTATTTTATAAGAGTTTTAATAATTATGCAAGAAGATTTTATACATCCGCGGCCTAAAACCGCGCCTATTTATGGCGCAGATAAAAGGAGGCCGCTTGAGTATTCCACCCCAGGAACCACGGGCTTTAGCCCGTGAGGGTTCCATGAAAAATTCTGTAAAAAATTTTGACAAAATTGGATACAATATGATGTAAAATTTAAAAATTGTTTATCCCCTAAATATAGCGAATAGTTGAATCACATAACTAATTACAGTATAATGAGTAAACAGACAACAGATTCCGCATTAGCAAGGCCGAGAACAAATGGCAAAGAAGCAGCTTTATTTGGAGCAGCAGATCAAAAACAAAAAATAATATTTATTAATATGGTAATGCAGGGTAAAACTATTGAGGAAAAATGATTTTATTAAGATTTTTTTAGTCTATGGCCTGTGGTCTATGGCCTGTGGTCTGATTTGTGGTTGTTCCCCAGAATCAGAACTTACCCAGCAAAGGATTTTGATGGGAACAAATGCTCGCATTACAATTGTGCCTGATTCGGATGTAGCGCAGTTAGCAATGAAAAAAGCCTTTGACTTATTGGAAAAATATGAAGGTCAATTTAGCTTTTATGATCAAAAAAGCGAATTAACGCTAATTAATAATAATGCCGCAAAATATCCAGTAAAATTAAGCCCGGGGATGTTTGATATTTTACGAAAAGCTTTGGAATACAGTAAAAATACAAAAGGAGCTTTTGACCCTACAGCAACATCTTTACAGGCTAAAGATGGTTATGGTACTATTATTTTAGACCCAGAAAACAAAGAAGTATATTTTAACAATACTCAGACAAAAGTTGATCTGGGGGGGATAACTGTAGGGTTTTGCCTGGATTTGATTGTTGAAGAATTTAAGGCATTGGATATTAAAAATTTTTTGATTGATATTGGCGGCGATATTTATGCTCAAGGTAAAAATAAACAAGGAAAAAACTGGGGCATTGGGATTAGTGACCCTTTTGATGAAAGCAATATTTTAGAAAATATTTTTGTCTCAAATTGTGCTGTAACAACTTCGGGTAATTACATAAAAAAACATATTGTGAATACAGTTAAAGCAGAAACATCGCCTGATTCCCATAATGAAATTTTAAGTGTAACAGTAATCGCGGATAAATGTATTGATGCGGATGTTTTAGCTACGGCATTTTTTATCATGGGGCTGGAAAGAACAGAATTATTTTTAAAAAATAAGAAAAATATTGAAGTTTTATTTATAATGAATGAGAATAATACCCCGAAAATAGTAAAATTAAATTGTCATCAAGCGGTTTAAATTTAAGAAAGTTAGAATAGCAAAAAGGATGAAAAATATGCAGAATATGAAAAAAAATTTAACTTACAAAATTTTGGCCCGGCATCTAGTTAACGGCAATCTTATCCCCGGGCAAGAAATCGGGATAAAAATAGATCAGACCCTGACCCAGGATGCGACAGGCACTCTGGCTTATCTGCAGTTTGAGTCTCTGAAAATCCCCAAAGCTAAAACGGAAATTTCGGTAAGTTATGTTGACCATAATACAATGCAGCAGGGGTTCGAGAATGCAGACGATCATAAATATTTACAAACTGTTGCCGCAAAATATGGTATTAAATTTTCCCGGCCGGGTAACGGGATTTGCCACCAGGTCCATTTAGAACGTTTTGGCATTCCCGGAAAAACTTTATTAGGCAGTGACAGCCATACTCCTACCGGAGGCGCATTGGGGATGTTTGCCGTTGGTGCAGGCGGTTTAGACGTTGCCGTAGCCATGGGCGGGGGAACATTTTATTTAATTACGCCGGAAGTTATCAAAATTGATTTGATTGGTAAATTACGCCAATGGGTTGGTGCGAAAGATGTTATTTTGCAGATTCTAAAGATTCTTTCTACCCACGGTAATGTAAATAAAGTTTTGGAATATTCAGGTCCAGGGCTTAAAACTTTAACCGTTCCCCAGCGGGCGACAATTGCCAATATGGGTGCGGAAACCGGGGTAACCACCAGTATTTTCCCGTCAGATAAAGTAACCCGTGATTTTTTAATTTGCCAAGGCAGAGGAAAAAACTGGACAGGCTTAGAAGCAGACCCGGGAGCAGAATATTCTCGTATTATAAAAGTAAACTTATCAAAAATTGTTCCCATGGTAGCTTTGCCGCATTCTCCGGGTAATGTTGTTCCGGTTAAAAAAATTGCGGGGAAAAAAGTTGATCAGGTGCAGATTGGCAGTTGTACTAATGCTTCTTTAAGAGATTTGATGGTTGTCGGAAAAATTTTAAAAGGGAAAAAAGTACACAATAGTGTTTCTTTAGCTATTGCTCCGGGGTCAAGGCAGGTTTTTTCTATGATTTCAAAAAATAATATACTTTTGAATATGATTAATTCCGGCGCAAGAATTATGGAAAGCGCCTGTGGTTTTTGTATCGGTAATGGCCAGGCGCCGCAAACAAAAGCGGTTTCGGTTAGAACTAGTAATCGTAATTTTGAAGGTAGAAGCGGGACAAAATCAGCAGGTGTTTATCTTGTATCCCCGGAGATTGCGGCATTATGTGCAATTTATGGGGAATTTGTTGACCCGCTGGATAAAAAACTAAACTTTCCGCAGATTGAATTGCCCAGAAAATTTGATATTGATGATTCTATGGTTTTAAACCCTGCAAAAAATTCTCGAAAGATTAGGATTTATCGAGGTCCGAATATTGGGGAACTTCCGGAGAATATTAAACTAAACAATAAGTTAGACGGTTTTGTGGGAATTAAAGCCGGGGATAAAATTACTACAGATCATATCATGCCGGCAGGGAGCAGACTTAAATACCGTTCGAATATCAAAAAATATTCTGAATTTGTTTTTGAAGAGGTTGACCCAGATTTTGCCGTTAATGCTCTAAAAATAAAAAATTCAAAAAAAGGAGTTTTTATTGTGGCGGGATTAAGTTATGGCCAGGGGTCCAGCCGGGAGCATGCGGCGCTTTGCCCGATGTATTTAGGAGTAAAAGCAGTTTTTGCCAAATCATTAGAACGAATTCATGCGGCAAATTTAGTTAATTTTGGCATCCTGCCTTTAGTTTTTGTGAATCCGCAGGATTACAAAAAAATAAATAAAAATGATAAATTAATTATCAATAATGTTATTAATGCTTTAGATAATAACCAGCAGATAGTTGTTGAAAATAAGACAAAGAAAAATAAGATTAAAGTGAAATATAATTTATCTGATCGACAGAAACAAATTCTTAAAGCTGGGGGATTACTAAATTATACACGTAGTAGAGAGTAGAGAGTAGAGAGTAGCAAGGAAAGAGTAGAGAGTAGAGAGAAAGAGGAAAGTTATGGCTAGAATTGTATTTGATATTGAAACAGTAGGTACAAATTTTGATGATTTTGATCCAATCTCTCAGGAATCTTTATTAAAATATTCGCAAACACCAGAGGAAGAACAAGCGGTAAAAGATGAATTAAGCTTATCTCCGATTACCGGGGAGATTGTAGCTATTGGGATGCTGGATTGTGAAAGCGATTGGGGCGCAATATTTTTTCAAAGTAAGGATAAAAATTTAAAAAGTACTAAAGAAAAAAATATTGATTATGTCGTTTGTTCCGAAAAGGAAATCTTAGAAAATTTTTGGTCAGTTATGAATAAATATAATCAGTTTGTTACTTATAACGGACGCGGATTTGATTGCCCGTATATATTAATCCGTTCAGGCGTGCATAAAATAAAACCCACACAAGATTTAATGCCCTACCGTTATGAAACTAAGTTTCATGTTGATTTATATGATCAGTTAACTTTTTACGGAGCAATTCGCCGGGGGTTTAGTTTACATATGGTTACCCAGGCTTTTGGCATAAAAAGCCCGAAACAAAATAATATCGACGGAGCAGCTGTGCATGATTTGTTTATGCAGGAGAATAGCATGGATATTGCCCGCTACTGCATGCGTGATGTACAGGCAACCAAGGAATTGTATTGGCATTGGGTAAAATATGTTAAAGCTCCTGCGGCCAGGAATAAATTTTAGTTATGTTTATAATTTAAAACAAGAAAGAAAGGTTAATTCAAGATGGAAGTAATTGTTAATTATCACGCGGGAATGAAGTTTAGTGCGCAATGCGGTAATCATAATCTAACGATTGATTTACCGGAAGATTCCGGCGGGACAGATACGGCAGCAACTCCGCCGCAGCTTTTTTTATCCAGCCTGGCGAGTTGTGTGGGAGTATATGTAGTTAGTTATTGTAAAAATACCGGGCTCAATACCCAAGGGGCGCAATTTAAAATCACAGCAGAAAAAGCAACTCATCCTAATCGATTAGAAAACATAAAAATTGACATTGTTTTACCAAATGCAGAAGTGGGCAAACGTAAAGATGCAGTTTTAGCTGCTGCAAAAAAATGTTTAATCCATAATACAATTAAGCATCATCCGGTAATTGATATTAACTTAATAACAGAATAGGCAGGGGTTATTAAATATGCAGGAAGCTAAAGCAAACTGTTCAAAAAAAATTAAACCAAAAAAAATCACTAAAAATAATTTTAAAAAATATGGGCTGATAATTAAATGGCAGGGGAAACAAAAAGCGAAAAATAATAATCAATTCAGAATTGTTATTCGCGAACCTAACGGTATTGGCTGGCGCATTGCCTATTTAATTGTGAGAAACAAAAAATCCAATAAACTAGAACAGCACCCGTTTTCTTATGAGAGCTTTGAACCAATAAAAGGCAAAGCAATATTATATTGCGCGCAGCAAACAAAACCGGATAAAATTGAGGCGTTTTTTCTGGATCAGCCGGTTGTTTTAAAAAAAGGGATTTGGCATGCAGTAATTAGTATTTCCCCAGAATCACATATAAAAATTACCGAAAATAATAAAGTAAGGTTAATTTATTATAATTTGGGATTTAGCATCTAAGAATTAGGGTTTAAGCATGTATTGTTCCAGACAAATAGATATCTTTTGACATCTTATAAAGAACACTATAAAATAAAATTAAATCTAAAGGAAAAATAATAAGTATAACAACCTCTCGCTAAAAATTTTGAGGTTAACTCTTCCCCTAAAAAACGGAATAATTAAGGAGAAATCATGAAAGGTGTATTTATTAAGTGCTTGAGTGATCTCATCCATGAAAAATATAGTAAAAACCAGTGGGAAGAAATTTTAATAAAGTGCGGAATTAATTCAGAAACTAACTTTATAGTAACCCAGGATATTAAGGATATTGAGGCTTTAGGGATTATTGAAGTTGCCCGGGAAGTTTTAAAACTCTCTGCAGAGGAATTAGCGGAACTTTTTGCCCAATACTGGATTAATGTTTTTGCACCGACTATGTACAGCATTTATTTCCAGAAAGCACGAAATGCCCGGGAATTTCTCTTAAAAATGGACGAAGTGCACCAAAGAACAACAAGAAATTTACCGAATGCTCATCCGCCGCGCTTTGAGTATAAAGAAATAGATAAAAAAACTTTAATTATGAAGTATAAATCATATCGCGGGTTAATGCATTTTTTTGTTGCATTGGTTAAAGCTGTAGGAACTTATTATAAAGAAGAACTTAAAGTTAGACAAATTTCCGGTAACAAAGTAGAGATCATTTTTTCTTAACCTTTTAAGCTGCAAGTTACAGGTTACAAGCAGCAGGATAAAAAATATAAAGCAAGATTTTACAGTTTGAATCGACAAATACTTGCTGCATTATTAAATTTATGCACATGTCTTTTGGTAACCTTTATACATCCGCGGCCTAAAACCGCGCCCATTTATGGCGCGGATAAAAGGAGGCTGCTTGAGTATTCCACCCCAGGAACCACGGGCTTTAGCCCGTGGGGGTTCCATTTAATTCTTAAATCCGTGGATAGACGATAATTGACGGAAATATTATTTTGTGGTAAATTAAATCAACCTATTTATTAATTATGGATTACGAAACTTATCAAGTATTTAAAGAAAAAATATTTGAAGATATTTGTCAGCGTTGCGGTAACTGTTGCGGGTTGAGGGATGACCCTTGTCTTAATCTTACGCTTAAGGATGATGGGACATATTTATGTGCTGTTTATGAAAATCGCTCAGGCAGACAAAAAACTTGTTCGGGTAAATTTTTTGAATGTGTACCAATTCGAAAAATTTTATACGAAAACTGGCCACGGAATTGGGATTGTGCTTATAAAAAAAGGTTAAAGGAGGTTTAAGATGCTGGATAATACTGTATTATTGAGTAAACGGGAAATACCTAAACAATGGTACAATATTCAGGCGGATTTATCAAAACCGGTTCCTCCGGCATTACATCCAGGTACAGGCAAACCCGCTACAGCCGAGGATTTTTCCCCTATTTTCCCGATGTCTTTGATTGAGCAGGAAGTGAGTACGCAGCGCTGGATAGATATTCCAGAGGAAATTTTAGATATCTTAGCAATTTGGCGCCCCACCCCATTAATCCGGGCAAGGCGTTTGGAGAAATATTTAGAAACACCCGCTAAAATATATTTTAAAGATGAATCAGTTTCTCCGGCGGGATCACATAAACCAAATACAGCTGTCGCGCAAGCTTATTATAATAAACAAGCTGGAACAACGAGAATTACAACGGAAACCGGAGCCGGACAATGGGGCAGTGCTTTAGCTTTTGCGACTAATTTTTTTGGGATTGAATGTGTTGTGTACATGGTTAAAATAAGCTATGAACAAAAACCCTACCGCCGTTCTTTAATGCAAATCTGGAAGGCAACAGTTTATCCGAGTCCTACGCAAAGGACAAAAGCCGGAAAAATGATCTTAGAAAAAGATCCAAATTGTTTAGGAAGCCTGGGGATTGCGATCAGTGAGGCGATTGAAGATACTGTAACTAGTAAAAATACCAAATATTCTTTAGGCAGTGTATTAAATCATGTTTTAATGCATCAAACCGTAGTTGGTTTAGAAACAAAAAAACAATTACAGCAAATCGGAGAAATTCCGGATATTATGATAGGATGCTGCGGCGGAGGCAGTAATTTTGCGGGTTTTGTTTTCCCGTTTATTTTTGATAAAATGAATAAAAAGAAAAAAATTAAATTTATCGGAACTGAACCCACAGCTTGCCCTACATTAACCAAAGGGCCTTACCGCTATGATTTTGGAGATACAGCCCAGACAACACCATTAATAAAAATGTTTACCTTAGGCCATAACTTTGTACCCCCAGGAATTCATGCGGGCGGATTAAGATATCATGGGATGGCGCCTTTGGTGAGTTTTTTGCAGAATGAAAAAATGCTTGAGTCTCGAGGCTACAACCAGAAACCAGTATTTGAGGCAGCGGTAACTTTTGCCCGCACAGAAGGCAGAGTGCCTGCTCCAGAAACAGCCCATGCTGTGCGCGCGGCAATTGATGAGGCATTATTGGCTAAAAAGGAAGGCCGGGAAAAAACAATTGTTTTTAATTATAGCGGGCACGGATTTTTTGATTTAGCCTCATATGATAAGTATTTAGCCAATGAACTTATTGATTATGAATATCCGCAGGAAAAAATAGAAGAATCTTTAAAAGAGTTGCCGAATATTGTTGAATAAACACAAGATGCTGAAATTACTGATCTAGGCCTAAATAATGTTTATTGCGATAAAAGTTATCACTAATGCCTCAAATAACGAAATAATTAAAAAAAATAAAGGTGAATATATTGTAAAAGTGACTGCATCTCCGGAAAGAGGCAAGGCAAACAAAAAAGTAATGGAGCTGATCGCGGAATATTTTAAAGCTGCTAAATCGCAAATTATGATTGTTAAAGGAAAGTATAATTCAAAAAAAATAATTAATATTAAAGAGGGATAAATCATGAAAGAAAAGGTAGAAAAAGTACTAAATGAAATAAGGCCGATGCTTCAGGCAGACGGCGGAGATGTAAAATTGATCGAAGTCACAAAAGACGGTGTGGTAAAAGTTAAATTGCAAGGTGCTTGCGGCAGCTGTCCGATGTCTCAGATGACCTTAAAAATGGGTATTGAAAAAAAAATAAAAGAACAAATTCCTGCAGTTAAAGAAGTGCAGTCAGTTTAAACGCAGCGTATAGCGTTTAGCGATTAGAAAAAACTAAATTTAAAACTTAGGTTTTTAGATTTTTAATCAGGATAAATACTTATGGAAAAACGTGTTCGCTTCGGAGTTTCTATAGATTCAAAGTTGCTGGATTCCTTTGATCAGCTGATCCGCACACAAAAATATACTAATCGTTCTCAGGCAATTGCAGATATTATGAAATCTAAGCTTGTGGATCGCGCTTGGCAATTAGGTAATAAAAAAGTTGCCGCAATAATCAGTCTTGTTTATGATCATCATAAACGTGATTTTGTTAATAAAATCTTAAAAATACAGCATGATTGGCAAAAACTGATAATTTCTACACAGCATATTCATCTTGATCATGATAATTGTTTAGAAATTATTGCCACCCAGGGCAAGTCACAGGAAATTATTAAATTGGTGCATAAACTGCAGGCGGTTAAAGGAATAAAACACATATCTTTAACAGCAACAACTATTGGCAAATAAACAAGTTAGATAAAAAATTACGATTAAGCCATAACAGCTTTCCTAAAAAAAGTTGTTGTGGCTTTTAATTTTTTAGAAATTGGCATTTTTTGAAAATTTTCCCTATTTTAAATAATTTTTAAAACTTCTCGAATCCCTTGCTATATAATAAGATATTTGTTAAAATTATCATAATATATTATGAAAAACCCGCGCGCTTTTATAATTAGTTTTGAAGGGATTGAAGGTGCAGGCAAAAGTACCCAATGCCGGCTTTTAGCTCAATTTTTGAAAAAAAAAGGATTTAAAATTAAGGTTTTCCGTGAACCCGGGTCTTCCAGTGTGGGAGAGAAAATACGGGATATTCTTTTGCATAGTAAAGGCAAATTAACGCATTTTTGCGAAACTGTGCTGTTCATTGCCGCGCGAAATCAATTACAATGCGAAAAAATATTACCGATTTTAGCAAAAAAAGATATGATTATTTTAGACCGCTATATTGATGCAACTTCTGCCTATCAGGGGTATGGTTCCGGGGTAGATCTAAACCTGATAAAAAATCTTAATAAATATGCAGCCGGAGATGTTATCCCGGATATTACAATATTAATGGATATTGATGTTCAGTCTGGGATTGCTCGCTGCGGCCGGGGTGATCGCTTTGAAAGACGTAAACTTAATTTTCATGAAAAAGTAAGAAAGGGTTATTTAAAAATCGCTAAGCAAGATCCCGAAAGAATTAAGATTGTTTCGGCAAAAGGGGAGATTGCTTCGGTTCAAGCCGATATCCGCAGGCTAATATTAAATGCAATTAAAAGAAAAAAATATAAATAGTGAGTTGAATATTTATTCTGAACAAGATTTATTCTTTAGTTTAAATCAGGGGGGGAGTTTTTTATTTTTAGGCAATGATGATCCTCAAATTTTTAATGTAATATTCGCATCCGCTAAAAAAATCAATTGTTCTTTAAATACCGGTAGAGCAGAAAGTAATCCTCAAACAGAGGTTAAATTCTGCGGAAAATGTACAAATTGTCAATTAATTGACAAACAAGAGCATCCGGATATGTTTCTTATTGAACCAAAAGGCGCTGCGGGGTTTATTAAGATTGATCAGGCGCGGATGATTAAAGAACGAATTTATTTAAAACCGTTTCAGGCCGTAAAAAAAATATTTATTATTAAAGATGCACAACGGCTCACCCCAGAAGCAGCCAATGCGCTTTTGAAAATTTTAGAGGAACCGCCGGCTGATGCAATATTAATTTTGACCACAAATAATGTTAACCAGCTTTTACCGACAATAGTTTCCCGGACTAAACGGGTGCGTTTTAAAGAAATTAGTGACCACCGGAAATTTAAATTTTCCGGAGAAGCTGTTAGAGAAGATAACGATGGTATTTATGAATTGATAAAAGATTTTTTCCAATCTTCACAATCTCCGGATAATCTTAAGCTTTATGAAAAAATTGCGGAGTTTGAGCGCAAACAAGTTGAAGGATTGCTTGAACGTTTGGCCTGTGTGTTTCGTGATTTAATAATACTCTCCTGTGGCCATGAGTGTATTTTATTTTTGGGTGACCAAACTCAACAGGAGTTAGAACAATGGGCGCGATATTTTAGCCGGGAATCTTTGGAATATCTAACCGATCTAGTATTAAATACAAAGGATCATATAAAAAAAAATTCAAATATAAAGTTATCTATTGATTTACTAGTAAAACAAATTAATAAACACAAAATAATTAAATAAAAAAGAGCCGCAGGTTTTTCTTGCGATAGGGAGTTGATCATGTTAAAAATAGCCGAAGTTAAAATGCGGTATCAAGGGAAGACAGTACTTTTTAATGTAAATAATGTTGATTTTAAACCTCAAGATGTTGTGATTATTGAATCTGACCGCGGCCAGGATTTTGGTAATGTAGTTACAGAAGCAGAGCCGGCGGCAGAGGATACGCCGCGTAATAGCCTAAAAAAGATATTAAGAGTTGCGACGCCGGAAGACTTGGAAAAAATTGAAAATAATAAAAAAGAAACAAAAACAATTTTTGATACTACTCAAAAAAAAATTACCGAACGCAATTTAGAAATGAAGTTGGTAGATGCGGAATATTCATTTGACCGGAGTAAAATAACTTTTTATTTTACAGCTGAGGGCCGGGTGGATTTCCGGGAATTAGTGCGGGATCTAGCGCATTTGTTTAAGGCGAGAATTGAGCTTAAGCAGATTGGCGTTAGGGATGAAGTCAAAATGTTCGGCGGATTCGGTTGCTGCGGCAGAAAACTCTGCTGTGCAGCTTTTTTAAAGGATTTTGAGCCAGTGACAATTCGTATGGCAAAACAGCAAAACATGCCGCTAAACCCAGAAAAAATATCCGGTCTTTGCGGCCGGCTAATGTGCTGTTTGGGGTATGAGTATCAAACATATAAAGAGTTTTCTAAAATTTTGCCAAAAGAAGGCCAGTATATTGAAACCGAAGAAGGCCGCGGACGCGTGATCAGTGTCCATACGCTGAAACGAACTGTGATTGTTGAACTTGAAGATGAGCGAAAAATTGAAGTTTGTTTTAAAGAAATGTGCAAGAATAAACATGAAAAAAACAAATAATTTTTATATCACAACCGCTATTGACTATCCGTCGGGTAAGCCGCATATCGGGCATGCTTATGAAAAGATTTTAGCAGATACAATTGCCCGCTGGCAAAGACAGAAAGCCAAAGAAGTTTTTTTCCTTACAGGAACGGATGAACACGGGCAAAAAATTGAGAAGTACGCTAAAGAGGCGGGAAAATCCTGCGAAGAATTTGTCGAAGAAATGACCGCTGAATTTTTAAAACTTTGCCAAGCATTGAATATTTCTAACGATGATTTTATTCGCACAACTCAAGACCGTCACATAAAAGCGGCTTTGGCTATTTTACAAAAAGCAATTGAAAAAGGCGATATTTATAAAGATAAATATGAAGGATATTACTGTATAGATTGTGAATCTTTTTATTTAGAAAGAGATTTGCCCGAGGGCAATTGCCCGGTACATGGGAAAAAAGCGGATTGGATAGAAGAAGAGGGTTATTTTTTCAAAATGAGCAAATACCAGACAAGGGTGCTGGATCATATAGTGAAGCAGGAAGAATTTATTAAACCTAAGTCCCGGCGTAATGAAATTATCAATCGGATTAAGGGAGGAGTTCGCGATTTAAGTATATCACGGGCTAATTTTAAATGGGGGATTCCTTTTCCACAGGATCCGGACCATGTGATTTTTGTCTGGTTTGATGCTCTGATCAACTATCTTAGCGGTGTGGGCTATCCAAAGAGTGAACGTTTTAAAAAATTTTGGCCAGCGGATATCCATCTCATCGGTAAAGATATCCTTTGGTTTCATGCGATGGTTTGGCCGGCAATTCTCATGGCTGCGGATATTGAATTGCCAAAATCAATATTTGTGCATGGATTTATTAATTTAAGCGGTGAAAAAATTTCCAAAAGTAAAGGTGTGCATATTGATCTTGGGGAGTTGATCCAAAAATACGGAGCGGATAGTTTACGCTATTTTTTACTACGGGAAGTTTCCTTCGGGGAAGACGGCAATTTTTCAGAAACCGCCTTAATCCGCCGGATCAACAGTGATCTGGCCAATGATTTAGGAAATCTTGTTTATCGCTCCTTGGCCATGATTGATAAGTATTTTCAAGGTAAAATCCCGCAATCTTTCCACAAAACTTTAGGACTCGATTTAATGGATTTAAATAAAGAGCTCAAGCAAAAAGTAAACGAGCAAATGAAAGATTATAATTTTTCTTTAGCCTTAGCCAAAATCTGGGAAGTTATTAATGCGGCCAATAAATTTATTGAAGAAACAAAACCCTGGGTTTTGTTTAAAGAAAATAAAAAGAAAGAACTAAATGATTTTATTTTTGTGCTTGTTTGCGTGATTAATAATGTTGCTGTAAATATAGACTGCTTTATGCCGGAAACAGCAGCAAAGATAAAAAATCAATTTGGCCAAACCCAGATAAAAAAAGATAAACCGCTTTTCCCCCGGATTGAAAAAATCGAAGATATTGAAGATTGCGAAAATGTTGATTGATACACATTGTCATTTGGATTTTGATCATTTTGATCCAGACCGGCCGCAAGTAATAAAGCGAGCTCAAGATGCGGGAGTTGAATATATTATCAATGTGGGTGCGGATTTAGCCGGTTCATTAAAATCTGTAACACTAGCTAATGATTATAGTTGTATCTTTGCAGCAGTGGGAATCCATCCGCATTATGCTCAGCATGCTTCTGATTCCCAAATAAAACAGATCGAAGAATTCTCAGTAATCAAAAAAGTTGTGGCTTTTGGGGAAGTGGGGCTCGATTATTACGACCGCCAGAATCCAAACGGCCAGGTGGCGATCGCTGTACAAAAAAGCAACAAAAATTATTAGATAAATTTATTCAGCTGGCAGCGAAGGCTAAATTACCACTTATTTTTCATTGCCGCGAAGCCGCAGATGATTTAATTGCCATAATCAAGAATAATAAAAATCAATTGCCTTCTGCAGTGGTGCATTGTTTTTCTCAAAATAAAGAATTTCTCAAGGAATGTTTAGATTGCGGAATTTATGTTTCTTTTACCGCAAATATTACCTATAAAAAATCACAAGGGTTACGTGATCTTGTTAAATATACACCTCTGGAGAGTATTCTTTTAGAAACAGACGCTCCGTTTTTAGCAGCTGAGCCAGTAAGAGGTAAGCGCAATCAACCGGAATTTCTAAAATTTTTAGCGGATGAAATTGCCAGAATCAAAGAAATGGATTTTGATCAAGTAGCAAGAATTACTACTGCAAATGCGAAAATGTTTTTTAAAATTTAAAAATAAATTTGATAAAATCAACTCTGAAGATATATAATACTAGTAAAATATATAATGACAAATGTAAGCATTGTAAAATGCAAAGGCTATGGCCTGAATAAGTTAATTGAGTCAATTGAAAATTCTCTGAAGTTTCTCGGCGGTATTGAAAAATTTATTCAGCCTGGGCAAAAAGTACTGCTTAAACCGAATTTGCTTAAAATCGCTCATCCGGATACAGCGGTGACAACGCATCCGGAATTTATCCGAGCGGTGGTGAAAGTAGTTAAGAAAAAAACTCCCCATATCTTTATCGGGGATAGCCCGGGAGGATTAATAAAAATAGATGAGTTATATGATCAATGCGGTATTTTAAAAATAGTTCAAGATGAAAACATAAAACTGGTGAAGTTTGATAACATCGTAATGTCAGGCGAGATTCCTTTTGCCCGGGTTAAAGACGAAGTTGATGTTATTGTTTCATTACCAAAATTTAAAACTCATAATTTGACAATGATTACTGCTGCGGTTAAAAACATGTTTGGACTCGTGGCGGGATTATATAAAGTGCAATGCCATAAACAGGCACCTAATTTTCGTGTTTTTGCTAAAGAATTAGCCCGAATTTACGGTATGGTTAAACCGCATTTGACAATTATGGATGCTGTAGTTGCAATGCAAGGTCCGGGTCCAGCCGCAGGAGATCCGTATCCGTTAAATTTAATCTTAGCTGGGGATGATGCCGTAGCTTTAGATGCTGTAATCACAAAAATTATCGGGGTTGATCCTTTTGTTGTGCCTACGACTAAGGAAGCCGCAGCTTTGAATTTAGGGGAAGGAAATTTAAAAAAAATTAATATTTGTGGCGAACCTTTAGAGAAAGTACGGGTTTTTGATTTTAAGCTACCGCAGATTATGATGCTGGGGAAAATCCCTAATTTTATCGCAGCTGCTTTATTGCGATTGATTCCTTTAATGATGTCAATCGATGACCTTAAATGTAATAAATGTTTAATGTGTAAAGATATTTGCCCGCAAGGGGCGATTAGCAGACAAAAAGGTAAAATGAAAATAAATTTCAAGCATTGTATTTTATGCCTTTGTTGCAGTGAAATATGTCCGGCAAATGCAGTTTATTTGCGATTTTTAAGGAGGAGAAAAGTTGAAAAGCACAATTCTTATTGTTGAGGATAATCCGCTGGATCTAGAAGTAGTGAAAAAAATATTATCAGAAGCAGGTTATGAAGTTATTTATGCTGTAGACGGTAAAGGTACTTTTGCTATTTTAGAAGAAGCTGCTCCAGATTTGATCATTCTTGATTTGATGCTGCCGGATACAGATGGTTTTGAAATTTGTAAGTTTTTACAGAAAAACGACCGTTGGATGAATGTGCCGATAATATTTTTATCTTCTTCGGATAGTTTGGGCAATAAATTAATGGGGTTAAAATTAGGCGCGTCTGATTTTTTAAGTAAAGGTTGTAATGAAAAAGAGCTTTTATTAAGAGTAAGAAATTTATTGCGGGTTAAAAAAATATACGATGAAACCCTGCGGCTGACAATTATTGACAGTTTAACCCGGGTTTATAACCGAAGATATTTTCAATACCGTCTTATGGATGAGTTTCAGAGAGGGAAAAGGTACGAACGGCAGTTCTGCTGTATGATTATGGATATTGATAACTTTAAATCAATAAATAATAGTTTAGGTAAGCCTAAAGGAGATCAAATTTTAAAAAAAGTAGCGGTGGTGTTAAGGGCAAATATGCGTACTGCGGATATCCTTTGCCGCTATGGCGGGGATGAATTTGGTGTGCTTTTACCGGAAACAGATTTTCACGGGGCTCAAGTTATGGCAGAAAGATTGAAAAATTTAGTGGCGCAGACAAACTTAGATGAAATAGAAAAATCTTTAAAGATAACTTTAAGCTGCGGAATTAGTTCTTTAGTGGATAATCATCCGGCCGATCGGGAGGAATTATTGACCCAGGCGGATGTTGCTTTGCATCAAGCAAAAAAAACAGGCCAAAACATAATTGGTTTATACGGAAAGGCTCAAGGTTAAAAAAACTAAAATATTAACCAGAAGAGGTTCACATGAAGAGAAACAAAATTCTTATTATTGAAGATAATTTAGAGGATCTGGATATTTTAAAAAGAAAGCTCCAAAACGATTCTTACGAAATAATTGTTGCCAATGAGGGGAAATCAGCTTTATCATTAATTGATCAAGAAAAACCGGATTTGATTATTTTGGATATTATTTTACCGGATATCGACGGTTTTGAAATTTGCCGCAGAATCAGAAAAAATGAGCAATATATGTATTTACCCATACTTTTTTATACAAGTATTGATACAATTGATGAAAAAATCGTGGGGTTAGAAATAGGGGCTTCTGATTTTTTAAATAAAAATGCAGATGAAAGAGAGCTGTTGCTCCGGATCAGGAATTTATTGAACGGGAAAAACATTTTAGAAGAAACAATAAAATTTTCCGTAATTGATAGTTTAACCGGCAGCTATAACCGGATTTATTTTAAATACCGGATATTTGATGAATTTGAGCTATGTAAAAGGTATAAACGTAATTTTTCTTGTGTTTTTGTCGATATTGATGATTTTAAGCAGATCAATGATGCTTGCGGATATATTGAAGGCAATAATATTTTAAGGGATTTTGCGCAGCGGCTGCGTCAGAATATTCGGGCGGCAGATATTTTATGCCGTTATTCTGGGAACAGGTTTTGCTGGATGCTGCCAGAAACAGATTTGCATGAAGGGTATTTAGCCGCGGAAAGATTACGCCAGTTTTTTATAACTTCAGAAATAGGCAAGGCCGAAAATAAAGTTTGTCTAAATATTAGTTGCGGGGTAAGTTCTTTTTTAGATGCCCCCAACGGAGTTGATGAACTGCTGGAACAGTCCGAACAAGCATTGAAAAAAGCTAAAGACCAAGGGAAAAATCAAACAAGAGTTTTTAATCCTAAAGGGGAATAAGTAAAATTGCAGAGTGTTAAATGGGAAAAAGGCAGCGTTGTTTTAATTGATCAAACTGAATTACCGGAAAAATTAGAATTTTTAAAATGCAAGGATGTAAAGACCTTACAGCAGGCGATCCGTTTTTTAAAAGTTAGAGGTGCCCCGGCAATCGGGGCAGCTGCGGCTTTAGGTCTGGTTTTAGGCGTTTATCAAAAGAAGTTCTCTTCCTCTCTGGCGTTGAGGAAAAGGATTGATAAACTCTATGCTTATTTAGCTGCATCTCGTCCGACTGCAGTTAACCTTATCTGGGGGTTAAAAAGGATCAGGGATGTTGTTATTGATAATCAAGAATTATCCATTGCTCAGATTCAAAAAGTAATGCTCAAAGAAGCACAAAGCATAATCCAGGAGGATAAAATTAGTTGCCGGAAGATGGCGGATTATGCTCAAGCTTTAGTTAAAAAAAACGACCGGATTTTAACTTATTGCAATACCGGGATGTTAGCAACGGTTGGTTACGGGACAGCGGCGGGTGTTTTGTACCGGGCTAAAGAACTAAAGAAAAAAATTAAAGTTTATGCCTGTGAGACAAGGCCGCTTTTGCAGGGAGCGCGTTTAACTTGCTGGGAATTATCTAAAAATAAAGTTGATGTAACGTTAATTTGTGATAATATGGCCGGGTATCTGATGCAGCAAAAAAAGATAGATAGAGTTTTTATTGGTGCAGATCGAATTGCCGCAAACGGGGATACGGCAAATAAAATCGGGTCGTATTCTATCGCTGTTTTAGCAAATTTCCATAAAATTCCTTTTTATGTTGTTGCGCCGCGTTCAACCTTTGATTTAAATTTAAAACAGGGGAATCAAATTCCGATTGAAGAGCGCAGCGAGAAAGAAGTAAAAGAAATGTTCTTTAAAAAGCCGATAGCGTTACCCTGCGTTGATGTGTATAATCCTGCTTTTGATGTTGTGCCGAATAAATTAATTACGGCAATTGTTACGGATACCGGTATTATTCGCGCGCCTTTTAAAAAAAATATTTCTTCAATTTTTGATAATTAAAAATAAAAATTATAAAAACATGAAAAAACTAAACCAAATCGGTGAATTTGGATTTATTGCCGAAATAGAAAAAATTTTTAACAGGATTTGCCATAAAAAAAATGTTATTCACGGTATCGGAGATGATGCCGCAGTGATTAGGCATTCAAAGAAAGAATATTTGCTTTATACTACAGACATGCTGATTGAAGGCGTGCATTTTTTAAGGACACAAGACCCTGAGGCTATCGGCCATAAGGCACTGGCCTGTTCAATTAGTGATATTGCCGCCATGGGAGGTGAGCCGGATTTTGCTTTAGTGAGCCTGGCCTTTCCTAAAAATTTAAATTATCGTTTTGCAAACAAACTCTGCCAGGGGCTCGGGAAAACCGCAAAAAAATATAAAATCAGTATTATTGGCGGGGATACAAACAGTTTTGATAAGATTATTATTTGTGTTTTTTTACGGGGTATGGTTAATAAAAAAAAATTAGTTTTAAGAAGTAAAGCAAAAAAAAATGATTTAATTTTTGTTACCGGAGATTTAGGCGCATCCTGCCGCGGCCGTCATTTAAAATTTACACCACGTTTAAAAGAATCCCAATTTTTAGTGAACAATTTTAAAATCAATGCCATGATTGACATTTCAGATGGATTGATTGCGGATTTAAATCATATCTTAAAAGCAAGCAAAGCCGGCGCGGTTTTAAAGGAGGCGTCAATCCCTTTGTCTTATCTCGCGGATTCACGGGAAGATGCTTTTTACACAGGTGAGGATTTTGAACTATTATTTACTCTGCCGAAAAAATACGCAGGTAAATTATTATCTAGCTGGCCTTTTAAAAATAAGGTAAAATTATCCTGTATCGGGGAAATTACCGCTCAATCTCAAGGGTTAAAATTAAAAACAAAAAACAACAGGTTAAAAAAAATAAAACTTGGCGGGTACAGGCATTTTTGAATGAACATAAAAAAAGTAAAAATAAATGCTCAGCATGATCACAAATTCGCAAACACAAACAATTGATTTTGGCAGAAAAATAGCTAAATTTTTAAAAGTCAATTCGACGATTGCGCTCTGCGGCGATTTAGGGGCAGGGAAAACAACTTTGGTTAAAGGGATTGCTGGCGGGTTAGGGGTTAACCCAAAGGAAGTTAACAGCCCCAGCTATGTTTTGGTTAAAGAGTACAGGGCAAAACAGATTACGCTTGTGCATTGTGACCTTTACCGTTTAGATAAATTAGAGGCTGTGGGAAGGCTGGGGCTAGAAGACTACTTAAGAGAAAAATGTATATTAGTAATCGAATGGGCAGAAAAAGGAAAAGATTTTTTACCGGATGAGTATTTGCAAATTGATTTATCCCATTGCGGAGAAAATAAAAGGAAAATTAAAATTTACTCGCACGGTGAAAAATATAGAAAAGTGGTTGAGAAAATAAAAACAGTTACAAAGAGCACAACTGGTAAAAACACAAAAATAAAAGTTTAGAAATTTGTTTAGATTTTTAGCTTGTATAATTCAGAAGATGTGTTAACAGTTTCGCATATTTTTATAAGATATTCCCACTTCAATTATTTTTGCTCATTCTCCTTCTGTATCCTGCGGGACTTAGAAGGAGACTGCGGATTTATTATATTCGTGCAAAATCAGCTAGTCTAATCCGCAAAAACAATTGCTCTTGTAGATCTTATTGTAAACCGATCTTTTGAATAATACATTTAGTTTACAGCGGGTAACTTGCGGCTTGTAACCTGCACTTGAAATTTGTAACTTATAATTTATAATTTTTCTATTATGTACGGGCTGATTATTGACACTACAACTAAATATTTAACTGTGGTTATTGCGCAGAATGATTTTGTTTTAGCCAGTTATAACCGTCTTATGGGTCAACAGCAGGGTAAAATGCTGATTCCGGTGATTGAAAAATTATTAAAAAAGAAAAAAATGCCTTTAGCCCAAGTTGATTATTGGGCAGTTAATCAGGGGCCGGGATCTTTTACTGGCTTAAGGATCGGCATTGCGGCAATTAAGGGCTTAGGATTTGCTTTAAATAAAAAAATAGTCGGATTCTCCGGGTTAGAGGCAATGGCAATTGCTGCAGGTGAAAAGATCAAAGGTTTAGTCTGTCCGATAATTGATGCTAAAAGAAAACAAGTTTATAGCGCGGTATTCCGCGCTACAGCTAAGGGTCCTAAACAGCAGGGAAAATATTTTTTAGGCAGTATTGAGGATTTGATAGAAGTAATCCTCAGGCAAAAAATATTTGATGGCAATAGAGAAAAAATCTGGTTTAGCGGTGATGGGCTCACATTATATAAAGATCAAATTATCCAGAGTAAATTAAAAAATTTTAATTTAAGGTTTATCCGGGAAAAATTCTGGTATCCTGAGCCAAAAATTTTAGCAAAGATGTGTTTTAAACTCATGAAGCAAGGTAAAACACAAAGCAGTAAACAGCTCCAGGCCAGGTATCTTTATAAAAATACCTGCACAATAAGTAAAAAGAGTGATAAGTGATAAGTGATAAGTGATAAGTGATAAGTGATAAGTGATAAGTGATAAGTGATAAGTG
>JBDRJV010000021.1:0-19612 GCA_043814605.1 Candidatus Omnitrophota bacterium
GAGCAAGGCTTTCGTAAAGCTTAGGTCGGAGGTTCGACTCCTCTCGTGGGCTCCAAAAAATAGGACTTCTTGAGGAGTCGAAGCAAGTGAGCGGAGCGACCAGGCGGGAGCTCAAATTTTTAGGATAAAAATTTAGCGAACACAGGGGGGCCTGCGCAGCGAGCCACACGATGTGGCGAGAGAAGTAGGCGACTCCTCCCCCGAATGAAGTGGCAGTATTAAGTGATTCTTCGGGGTCCCGAAGAAAAACCAGAACAGAACTTCGGGCGGGATCGTGGGCTCCAAAAAATAGGACTTCTTGAGGAGTCGAAGCAAGTGAGCGGAGCGACCAGGAATTTTCGCGGTTATGTTTACACTTATTATTTCAGCACAAAAAAAAGAGCGGTCAAATAGAATTAGAAATAGGCTAAAATTAAAATGAATAAGTTTAGTCATATATTAAAAGATAAAAATTTTTTCTGTTTTTGGTTTGGCCAAATTGTGTCCCAATTTGGGGACCGTTTGAATCAAATGGCATTAATTGCTCTGGTTTATTCACGTACAGGGGGATCAGCGTTTGGATTAGCTAAAGTGATGTCTCTAACGATTATTCCGTCTTTTATTATTAGTCCTTTTGCTGGAGCTTATGTTGACCGATGGAATCGTAAGTACACAATGATTATTACAGATATGATTCGAGCGGTGCTGGTTTTATTAATTCCCACATTTTTTATTAAATGGGAATCATCAATTCCGCTTTATATTGTAGTGTTTTTAGTATTTTCAACCAGCTGTTTTTTTCTTCCCTCAAAATTCTCTATAATTCCGGAGTTAGTAGCTAAAGATAATTTATTAATCGCGAATTCTTTAATTAACACAACAATGATGCTTGCCGCAGTTTTAGGAATTGGCCTCGGAGGAACTTTAATTGAAAGAGTGGGGGCAAAGTCTGGATTTTATATTGATGCATTTACTTATATTTTTTCTGCGGTGTTACTTTCTTGCATCAGTGTAAAAATTCTACCGATAAAAGAAAAAATAGATCAGGACAGTTTTTTAGATCGAAAATCCATATTTGAAGATATTAGAAAAGGGATAAAATATGTTTTAGGTCATCCGTATTTAAGATTTATTTTCAGCACAATCTTTATGTTAATGTCAGCGGCAGGAGCAATTTACATTGTGGCAATTGTTTTTATTCAAAAGGTGTTTGGTTCGGTGACCAGAGATTTAGGATTTTTATCAATTTTTTTAGGGTTAGGATTTTTCTTGGGTGCACTTATATTTGGACGTTTCGGGAATAAAATTTCCAAAGTGAAAATTATTTTTGTCAGTTTAATTGCCAGTGGAATTTTTATAGGTAGTTTTGGGATAGTTTTAAAAATTTATCCGTTTTTTGCAGTTGCCGCAGCTATTGTGATATGCATTGGTTTTTTTGTGGGACCAATATTCATATCGGGGAATACCTTAATCCATGAAGTAATTAAATCTGAAATGAGAGGCCGGATTTTTAGTTCTCTGGGTATTGTTATGAATCTGGGGTTTCTAATATTTATGTTTGTCGCTTCAAAATTATCAGAATTTTTGAAACCGGTATTAGTTATTATAATCATTGCAAGTTGTTTTATTAGTTACGGTTTATACGGGTTGCTAAAAGTTAATACCCGGAGGTAGCAACTATCGTTTTTCCCTTTAATTTGGGTGATTTATCTTAGCGTGATAAGGCTAAAAGAGTTTTGACAATATTCTAAGTTTATGCTAATATATTTTAAATTATTATTAAAAGTTAAAGTAGAAAGAGTAAAAATCAGGTCTAAAGATATTACAGTAGAATTTGTATCTTATTGTATTTAATAAAGTTAGACAAAGAGACTAAAAATGTTTGGTAAACCAAAATATACAATAGTCAGAATAAAAAAGAAAGAAATGCCGGGTGGCTTGTGTACTAAATGTGAAGGTTGCGGGCAAATAGTTTTTAATAAGCAATTGATTGAAAATATGAATATTTGCCCAAAATGTGATTATCATTTTACTGTTCCGGCTTGTCTGCGAGTAACTCAGTTGCTAGATAAAGGGACATTTGAAGAATATGACAAAAATTTAGGGCCAAAAGATGTGATTGGTTTTAAGGGGCCGAAAACTTATGGGCAAAAAATTAAACAGGACCAGAAAAAAACTGGTCTTATTGATGCAGTGATAACCGGTCAGGGAAAATTAGACAGCCGAGAATTAATTTTAGCGATTACTGATTCTCGTTTTATTATGGGGTCTATGGGATCTGTAGTGGGAGAAAAAATTACGCGGGCTATTGAAAAAGCAACAGAATTAGGATTACCAATGGTTATTGTTTCCGGATCTGGGGGCGGGGCACGGATGTATGAAGGAATGTTTAGTTTGATGCAAATGGCTAAAACCTCTGCGGCATTAGCACGTCATAAAGATAAAGAGTTGCTATATATTTCAGTTCTTACGAATCCGACAATGGCGGGAATTATGGCTAGTTTTGCTAGTTTAGGTGATGTTACAATTGCCGAACCGAAAGCATTGATTGGATTCACAGGTCCGCGGGTTATTGAACAAACAATTCGGCAAAAATTACCTCCGGGTTTTCAAAGTTCAGAATTTTTATTAGAACATGGTTTAATAGATTTAATTATCCATAGAAAGCAACTCAGAGAAAAATTAGGTCAATTAATTGATTACCTAAATAAATAATTAAATGGAGGAGGAATTAAGGTGAAAAAACAGCAGGCTAAAACCGCTTCAGCCAAATATACAATTGGAGTTGATTTTGGGGGTACAAATGTTAAATTAGCATTAGTCCGGTTTAGTGAAAAAACCTTTAAAATAGAAGGATTTTCATTATTTGCAACACGTGATTATAATCGTGATGAATTAATTCAACAGCTTGTAATCAGAATCATTAAACTTAAGGCAGAAAGTACATATAAGGGAAACCGGGTTCAGGGAGTGGGAATTGGAGTCCCGGGGCGTGTAGATTTTGATAAAGGAGTTGTTCTTGATTTAACCAATGTACCCGGATGGAAAAATGTTCCTTTAAAAGAAAATCTTGAAAGTAAAGTTAAAGTTCCTGTATTTGTAGATAATGATGCTAATTTAATGGCATTAGCTGAATATAAGTTCGGAGCGGCAAAAGCTCATAATGATTGTTTGTGTGTAACAATGGGTACAGGTATTGGGGGCGGGTTAATTTTTAACGGAAAAATATATCGAGGAATGAATTTTGCGGCCGGAGAAATCGGACATATGAGTATTAATGAAAATGGAGCACTTTGTGTTTGCGGCGGCAGAGGCTGTGTAGAACGATATGTGGGAAACCGTTTTATTTTAGAAGGAGCAGTGAGAAAATTACGCAATGGGGCTAAAAGTATTATTCGTAATCAATTAAACGGACGTTATTCCAATCTTACCTTAGAAATGCTCAGCCAGGCTGCCCGGAAAAAAGATACTTTTGCTTTATTATTATGGCAGGAAGTAGGAATTCATATGGGTACGGTTTTAGCAAATGTGGTTAATTTGTTAAATCCGGAAATTATTGTTATCGGCGGCGGTGTGGGTAATGCCGGAAACTTAATTCTTGATCCTGTCAAAAGAATTGTTAAAGAAAGAGCGTTTCAAGTTTCCTGCCGAAATTTAAAAATAGTCGCTTCAAAGTTTAAAGATAAAGCCGGAATAATTGGTGCCGCTTCCTTGGTTTTAGCGGGCAGGGAGAAAAAATGAGAATACTGATTACCGGTGGCGCGGGGTTTATCGGGTCAAATTTAGCGCAAAAGTTATTAAATAACGGTGATCAAGTAGTAAGTATCGATAATCTTTCCACAGGAACCAAAACTAATATTACTATTCTAGAACAAAACAAAAATTTCAAGTTTATTAAAGATGATATTTTAAATTATGATTTAATGCAGAAATTAATTAAAAACTGTGACCATATTTATCATCTAGCGGCAGCGGTAGGAGTTAAATATGTTATTGAACACCAGTTGCAGAGTCTAATTACAAATGTACAAGGGACAGAAATTGTTTTAAAATTAGCCAGTAATTTTAAGAAAAAAGTTTTTTTTGCATCTTCATCTGAAGTATACGGTAAAAATGGAGTACGGGCTTTTAAAGAAAATGATGATCGAGTTTTGGGTTCTGTGGATATCCCGCGTTGGGGGTATGCTTTTGCAAAAGGATTTGATGAATTTTTAGCAATGGCTTATTACCAAGAGAAGCAACTGCCGGTAGTAATTGGCCGTCTATTTAATATCTGTGGCCCCGGACAAATGCCGCATTACGGGATGGTCATCCCGAGATTTATTGAACAAGCATTAAAGCACGAACCGATTACAGTTTATGGTGATGGAGAACAAGTACGCTCTTTCACTTATATTGAAGATGCAGTTTGGATAATGAAGGCTTTAATGCAGAACACTAAAGCAGAAGGCCAGATTATTAACATTGGCAGTTCCCAACCGGTAACAATCAAAACTTTAGCCTATAAAATAAAAGAATTTACTCAGAGTAAATCAAAAATAGTTTTTGTAAATCATAAAAAAATTTATGATAAAAAATTTGAAGATATGTTTTACCGTGTTCCGAATATTTCTAAAATGCAAGAGTATACAGGATATAAACCAAGCCGAGAATTTGATTTAATTTTAAAAAAAATAATAAATAATTATCGGGGCAAGTAATTGAAACCAGTTAAATTATTAAATCGCAATAAATTTTTATTTCCAGTAAGGTTCCTGCTTTTTTTTCTATTCTTTTTATCAATCAGTGTTAATTTTAAAGGGGAAATTGTAAAAGCGCAAGAACAATCAGAAAATTCTTTACCAGAATTGACGGATTCTGGCAAGCCGGTTATTGTTGATGCGGATGATGTTGAATTAGATGATGCTAGACAAAAAATTGTGGGACGTGGAAATGTAAAAATTGATTATGATCAGCTTGTTTTGCATTCTGATTTTATCGAAGTAGACACAAGGACAAAAGATGCTTATGCTACTGGCAATGTCATTCTTTTTTATAAAAATATAAAAATGGCAGGGGAAAAACTTTATTATAATTTTAAAACACAAAAAGGACAAATGTTTTGTGTTAGAGAAAATACTCAAGAGAAAGTACCAGAAGATTTTTCTGATAAAAATGTGGATATTTTTTATGAACAAACTAAAATTCAAACGAGAACCGTTGAATTTGATTTAAACATACGCCAGGCTTTTGCTCCGGGGAAAGTATTATTAACGGAAGGGGATTCTGTTCTTACCGGGGAGAAGATGATTTACAATTTCCAAACTGAAACAGGAACTCTTAATTCCGTTGAGGGAAATTTTGGCCTTTGGTATGGTCGGATGCAGCAAGCTGAAAAAGTGAACGATGATTTAGTTCATTTAACCCGAGGGTTTATTTCTACCTGTGATAAAGATAAACCGCATTACCGGGTACAGGCAAAGAGAATTTATTTTTATATTGATGATAAAATCGTCATGAAAAATGTTTTATTATTTGTCGGGAATATTCCGATAATGTATTTCCCCTATTGGCAACATTCTTTAATTGATGATGATTCTAATTTTTCGGTCGCTGCCGGACACCGTAAAGAGTGGGGTTGGTTTGCCTTAACTTCGTGGAGACATTATTTGAATAGAAATTTAAAAGCAACGATACATATGGATGAAAGAGAACTGAAAGGTTTTGCCAGCGGACTTGATGTTGATTACAAAAGTGATCATATCGGTTCAGGTCAACTCAAAACTTATTATATGAATGAACGGGATAAATATTATACTGACGAAACAGATAAGCGGGAAAGAAATATCGAAGAACGTGAACGGTATCGGGCTCAGGCAAAACACCGTTGGCAGATTGATTCATCAACCTTAGCTTTGTTTGAGTATAATAAAATGAGTGATATTGATTTTATTCAGGATTATCTTTATCGGGAATACGAGCAGGATGTGCAGCCAGTGAGCGAAACTTCTTTAACGCATTATGAACCAGAATATAGTGTGAGTCTTTATGCGCGGAAAAGAACCAATCGTTTTTATTCCGCAGTAGAAAGACTGCCGGAAATAGAATTGGATAAAACGAGCAGTGATATTAATAAAACTGGTGTTTATTATTATTCAAATATGCAAATAGCAAATTTAAATAAAAAAACTGCTAACAGTGCTCAAGATGAGGATGCAAATAGAATAGATAATTATAACGAGCTTAAGTATCCGACTAAGTTTCCGGGGGAACTTGATTGGATTAATTTTTCTCCTTATCTAGGTATGCGTCAGAGTTATTATTCTAAAGATGAATTTGGTACAAACCATGATCTTGTGCGAGGTATTCATTACTATGGATTTGATTTAAATACAAAATTTTTTCGTATTTCTGATTATGCAGGAAAGCTTTTCGGGATAGAAGTTAATCGGTTACGGCATGTGGTCACTCCGAGTGTTAAATATAAATATATTCACAATCCTACGGTTGATGCCAGCAAATTGGCTGATTTTGATGAAATTGATGCTATTGCTAAGACGAATGTGTTTACACTGGGATTAGAAAATCATTTGCAAACAAAATGGAATATTCCGAATACTCAAGATGTGGAAAATGTAGATCTGGTATATTTTTATCCTCATGTAGATTATTATCATCGGGTTAAACCTGGGCAAAGGCATTTTTCTTATATTAATACTGAATTTAATGTAAGACCTTTACGTTGGTTGCATATTGATTCTGAGACTGTCTATAATCAATACACTAATCGATTTCAAACCGCAAATATTGATTTAGCCGCACATAGCGGTGAGAAGTGGAGTGTGGGCTTAGGTAAACGGTATGATCGGGATATTAGTGAACAATTGATTGCCGATTTATATTATAAAATTAATCGTGACTGGCAGGTGCGTTCCTATACACGTTATTTATCTTATGCAGATGTATTCCAGCAGCAACAATATACTATTTATCGAGATTTGCATTGCTGGTTACTTGAAGTTACTTATGATATTAAGCTTAATGATGATGGCTCAACCCACGATAAAATTTTTTGGTTCGTGTTAAAATTAAAAGCTTTTCCGGATGAGAACCCGCTAAAATTTAATGTAGATTATAAAACTACAGATAGAATATAAACAAAAATATTTTTGAATAACAAATAAAAAGTCAAACAGAATGAAAAAGATCTGATGCTTTGGTTTCTCTTTGCCGAAGGCAGATAGTGGATTCATTTGGATTTTGAAATTTTGATTTTGGGATTAAAAGTATGGATTGTCCGCATTGTCAAAAACCTATTTATGATCAGGATGCCTTAAACTGTTTTTATTGCGGGGAAAGTTTAGAAAGGGATACTGGATTTATGAGTAAATTGCGTTATCCAAGCCCTAAGGCAATTCTGATTTTTGCCATAATTACCTTATTATTAAGTTTTTTAATATTAATTATGAGGTGATACAGTAAAAATTTTAAATTTAAATCCAGGGATATTTCTGCTATAATACCAATCATTAAATAACATTAACAGAGGCATATAGATCCATGAAAATTACGGATAAATTAAACGAAGTTGAAGAAGGCGTGTCTTTTGAGTTTTTCCCGCCGCAGACAGAAAAAGGGAAAATTTTACTCAAAGAGACTATAGATATTTTAAAACATTATGATCCTTTGTATTTATCGATGACTTATGGGGCCGGAGGCAGAACGCAAGCCAGAACTAAAGCCGCGGTTGAATTATTAATGGAGAGAAAAGAGCTTATTGTTATGCCGCATTTAACCTGTATCGGAGCAGCAAAAGACAATATCCGCGAACTTTTAGCTGGATACAAAGCTCAAGGTATAGAAAATATTATGGCTTTACGGGGAGACCCGCCGCAAGATACAGTTGATTTTGAAATTAAAAATAGTGATTTTAAATTTGCGGCGGATTTAGTGTCTGTAATTAAAGCTCAGGGAAATTTCTGTATTGGCGTTGCTGTGTATCCCGAGGGTCATATTGAAACAGCATCACTTGCGGAAGATTTAGAATATGCCAAAATAAAAATTGATGCCGGGGCTGATTTTGCCGTGACACAGATGTTTTTTGATAATCGGTATTTTTATGAATTAATTGAAAGAATGCAGAAAAAAGGTTTAAACTTGCCAGTTTTACCGGGGATATTACCATTGACTGATGTAGCTAAAGTTAAGCAGTTTGCTGCTCTTTGCCGGACAACAATTCCCCGCGATATTGAGTCAGCGATGGAACGTTTTCGCGATAACCTTGAGGATATGGAAAAACTAGGGATTGAGTATACGATTAATCAATGTCTTGAATTGAAAAAAAAAGGTTTTAAAAAAATCCATTTTTTTACTTTAAATAAGCCCAATGTGATTACGAGAATACTGGAGGGGATCAAATAGAATCCAGAATTTAAAAATCATCCTTTAAAAAATATAGTATATCCGCTATAAAGCATGCAGGAAAATGTAAAATTGATTAAAAATAATTATTTTCTTGCAAAACACTCATATAAATGCTATACTTATCCACATAAAAGCTCTCGAGGGGTAAAGCTCTAGAGCTTTTTTTATTTTAAGAAGTTTTATGAGGAAAAAAATGTTTAATTTTATTAAGATAAATAGGAAAAATTTTTTTTTCACATTATTTATCGGATTATATCTGGGAATAATGCCTTCTACTGCTCTGTGTATGGAAGATGCAGAGTTTAATTTAGACAATTTATGTATCAGACAGGAAAAGTACAGCAGAAACGGAGTAATGTTTAGTGGCCCGAGTGCATTAGATTTAAAAATTCGTGAAATTATAATTTACAACAATATAAAATCCTTAGCAGAATATATTAATTGGTTTAAAAAAAATATTGAGTATAAAAAGGATAAAGGGCGTGATGATTGGGCTTATCCGGATGAGACTTTACAAAGAAAATATGGAGATTGCGAAGATCTTTCTTTTTTAAACCAAGCAGTATTAAGAGTCCTAGGAATAAGGGGTGAGGTTTTATCCTTAATGCGTATGGGGTCAAATCATGCTGTTTGTGTTTTTAAAATAAAAGGAAAATATAATTTAATTGATAATAATTGTTTAGTTGAAACTCCAGCCGGTGATTTTAAAGAACTAGCTGGGTATATATTTTTAAGATATGGTTGTTATAGTTTGTGCCGGGTTGATTTTCAGACAAAAAAATTAAAGTCTCTTTATAAAAGATCTGATTTTTTCCGTAAAACATAGACAGAACCAAAAGCCAGCCAATAGTAGTCTGTTTAATCCTCAAGTCTCTTTTTATCAGGAGTAGTTTATCTATCAATTGACTTATTTTTTTTATTATAGTAATATAATTTTATGAAAAAAATTATTCCCTTTATTTTGATTATAATTATTATAGCAACCAGTTATGAAGGGAGTGTTTTAGCTAAGGGGAAAAATGGATTAAAAATCTATGTTAAAAAACAATCTCGTTCAGAACAGGCATATGATAATATTTTAGTTACGGAAGTAGTTTCCGGCGATATTATTCGTTTAGAAAATGGAGAATTAATCAGGTTGATTGGAGTAGATACGCCTGAGCTTAATCGCGGCGTAAAATTTGATGCCGATGTTAAAATAACCGGATTGCAATCTGAAGTTTTAGAAGTTATGGCGAAGGAGAGTTGGTTATTTCTTAAAGATCTAGTTTTAGATAAAAATATTCGGGTTGAATTTGATAAAAAAAGAAAAGATCTATATGGAGTTTTATTAGGGTATGTATTTATTATTCAGGAATTCAAAAAAAGGGGTGACCCCCGTAAAGAAGAAGTTTTTGTAAACGCTGAGTGTATTAAAAATGGTTATACTTATAATGTTGATAATCAACCTAATGATTATTATAAAGATTTATTTGATCGCTTGCATCAAGAAGTTGGTTTGAATTCTAAAGGGATATGGAAACAATGGCAGCAACAATAAAATAAGAAAGGAGCTTTGCGATGATTTGTCCTGTGTGTAACAAAGTGATGAAAGAAATATTTATGCGAACAAATTGATTGATAACATTAGTGAATTTCAACAAGCTCAAGATGATTTAAAAAAGGAAAAACTAAGAACTCAAGCAGTAATTAAGCTAACGCGTTTTATGAGACTTAGTTATTATATGACAAGTAAATAATAGCTAATTGCTTAATCTAAAATAGTAAATTATAAAAAGAAAAGTTAGTACTTTAGATTATTTTTTCTTATTTTGTTCTATATCCTGAGGAATTTAGATAATGCTGATTGATTTTAGCCTTACTGCTAAAAATAACAATTAGGTCTGTATAACCAATAGCCCTTTTTATCTACTAGCCAATAAATCTTAATTTAAAAGTAATTTAGGAAACAATTTAACAAAACCCATAGTAGGGACTTTTTAAAAGAATATAATTTTAAAAGTCTCTATTTTTTACAAATTAAAATAAAACTAAAAGATGTAACATACTTATTTTTAGTAGGTTATGTTAATATTGCTGTTCTTGGCTTGCCTTGACAGAAATGCATACATATGATATACTTCTTATACATAATAAAGATGTATCTTATTTTACGTTTTAAATTAATTAGATAGATCTTTTTTTTTTATATTTACATTTTTAGTTTTTGATTTTATGTATAACACATTGCCAGTAAACAAGTTAAGCTAATCAACGTACATTTTTGCAACTTTCCTGCAAATCTAAAAAAAATAGGGGAAAACAGGGGTAAAATTATGAAATTAAAATCATTATATGCTTTAATAATTAAATTAGGGATGGACAAAGACCCGCGAGGGAAAACTGCAGTTGAAAAGGAATTAAAACAGCTGAATAAACATTATCAAGCTTTAAATGCGCGGGAAAAAGAAGAATTTGATACGGAGAGGTTAGTTAATCCTTATAGTGATACGAGGATTCTTTTTGGTACAGGTAAGGAAGAAGTAAAAAATGTTTTATTAGGAATAGATATTGATGTCAGTGAAGTTATTTTAGCGGACAGGTTAAAAGAAAAAGGCAAAAAAATTGATTTAATAGTTGCGCATCATCCAGAGGGAAGAGCCTTAGCTTCCCTTTATGAAGTAATGTATATGCAAGTTGATTTAGCTCATTTAAAAGGTGTTCCGATCACGGTTGCGGAGAGTTTGATGCAAAATCGTATTAATGAAGTGGAAAGAAGGTTGTTGCCAGTAAATCATGCTAAGACAGCTGATGCCGCTCGGATTTTGAATATTCCTTTGATGAGTTTACATACTCCGGCGGATAATCATGTCACCAGTTTTTTAGAGCATGTATTTAATAAAGAAAAGCCGCATAATTTAGGCCAGATTATAGACACTTTAAAGTCTATCCCTGAGTATCAGAATGCTGTAAAAAATAATGCGGGACCCAAAATATTTAATGGTAATAATAACTCTCGTGCTGGAGGAGTGTTTGTGGATATGACTGGAGGCACAGAAGGTTCACGGGAAATTTTTAAAAATTTAGCTGCAGCGGGAGTGGGGACTATTGTGGGAATGCATTTAAGTGAAGAGCATTTAAAAAAAGCTAAAAAAGAACATATAAATGTAATCATTGCCGGGCATATTGCTTCGGACAATTTAGGGTTAAATTTAATTTTAGATTCAATTGAAAAAAAACAAAAATTAAATATTCTTAATTGTTCAGGATTTGAAAGAATCAGAAGGAAATGAGCAGAATTTCCGATAAAATATTAGATGAGATTTTATATCGCTGTGATATTGCAGAACTTATTGCAAGTTATATCCCCTTAAAGAAAGCGGGGCGGAATTTTAAGGCGCTTTGTCCGTTTCATCATGAAAAAACTCCTTCATTTGTTGTGAGTTCAGATAAACAAATCTTTCATTGTTTTGGCTGTGGTGCCGGCGGCGATATTTTTAGTTTTGTGATGAGACATGAACGTATAGATTTTCCGGAAGCAGTTAAATTTTTAGCCGATCGTGTAGGTGTTGAATTTGTTGCAGAAGCAAATCAGCAGATGCTGACAATGTCAATTGCAACAAAGTTATATAAGATTAATGAATTAGCTGCGTGGTTTTTTAATCAAAATCTATTAAATAATAATGCTGCAAACACTGCTTTAAAATATTTAGAGCAAAGAGATATTAGCCTAGAGGTAATAAAAAATTTTAAATTGGGTTTTACTCCCGACGCCTGGGATAGTTTGCTTTGTTTTTTGAAAAAAAAATCTATCAGTGATGATTTACTTCTGAAATCAGGACTGGTCATCAGAAATGTTCAGGGTAAATTGTACGACCGATTTCGTAATAGGATAATGTTCCCGATTTTTAATAATCAGGGTAAAATTGTGGGCTTTGGCGGGCGTATTTTTCAAAATACGCAGGCAAATGAGCAAAATGAAGAAAATCAGCCCAAATATATCAACTCTCCGGAAACAAGTATTTATATAAAGAGTAAAAATCTCTACGGGCTGAATTTTAGTAAAAAATTTATCCAAGATGAAAATTATTGTGTAATAGTAGAAGGTTATTTAGATTTTATTCTTCCTTTTACATCAGGCATAAAAAATCTAGTTGCTTCATTAGGTACGGCTTTTACAATCGATCATGTGCGAATGCTTAAACGCTACACACAGAATTTAGTGATTGTTTTTGATGCTGACGATGCTGGCCAGGAAGCGGCACTGCGCAGTTTGGATTTATTAATCGAAGAAGGCATGAATGTAAGGATTGCTGAGCTTAAAGCTGGATTTGACCCGGATACATATGTCCGTGAATACGGAGCGGATGAATTTAAAGATACTTTAACGCAAGCAAAAAGCTTGTTTGATTTTAAAATTGGGTTATTATCTTTAAAATATAAGATTGATACTCCGGAAGGAAAGACACAAATTGCCCAAGATATGCTGAGTACGATTAAAAAAATAAAAAATGCAATAACCAGAGCCTCGTACATAAAAAAATTATCGGAGCAATTAAAAATAGATGAGCAGATTTTAATTACAGAACTAAAAGAAATAAAAGATATCACAACAATATATAGTAGTCATGATCAAAATATAAAGAAAGAAGGTTATAAAGTACGCAAAACAGCTGAGAAAATGCTGATATCTTTATTATTTGATGATAACAGATTGATTAATGAACTTAAAAAAAATCTTGCTTATTATGACTTCAGTGATCCGGTTATTCAGAAAATCGTAAAGTATCTGTACAAAGAAGAAATTCAAGAAATAGAGCCGGCAAAAATTTTAAATAGGATTAATGATCCTGATGCTAGTTCATTTATTTGCAATTTATTAGTTTCAGATTTAGAAATAAAGGACCGGAAAAAAAGTTTTGAAGATTGTATAAAAAATTAAGACAGATAAAGTTAAGGACAAACTGGATATTTTACAGCAGCAAATTAAACAAGCGGAAAAGGAAGATAGTAAAAAAATAAGAAGTTTATTGCAAGAATACAGCAATTTAAAGAAGGAGCAAAAATTATATGAAAAAGGCAATTAGAAATAAAGCTAAAAAAGCTATGAGAAAAATTGCCCAGCGAAAAAAAAACATAAAAAAATCTTTGTCCAAAACTAAAATCACAAAGAAAGCAAAAAAAAAGAAAATAAAGCGGGCAGCTAAAAAGAGAATAAAAAAGGTTGTGAAGAAGGCTATTAAAAAAGTTCGCCGGAAACCAGCCAAAAAAACAGCAAAGAAAAGCAAAAAACATACAGTTAAAAAAATAACTAAAAAAACTAAACCTAAAGCGAAAAAGATAGTTAAGAAAACTAGATTTAAAACCCAGGTTAAAATTAAGGCTCAGATGGAAAAAACACAAAAGAAATCTACAGCAGTTAACAAAGCAGAAATTAAGGTTTTGCGTTCTAAGATTAGTAAGATAAAAGAATTGAAGAAATTGATTGCCCGCGGGAAGAAAAAAGGATATTTAACTTTTGAGGAGTTAAATAATGCTTTACCGGCGGATGTGGTGACTAGTGAGGAAATTGATGAAATCCTTACAGTTTTAGAGGGCGAGAATATTGATGTTATTGATTCTGAGGAAGATGCAAAAAAGGAAGCTAAGGATTCTGACGAAGAAGTATTTAAAGAACATCATGCTCAAACCACAGGGGCAACTTCTTATGTGGAAGATCCGGTGCGAATGTATTTAAGGCAAATGGGGCAAATCCCATTGCTTTCTCGTGAAGAGGAGCTAACTTTAGCTAAGGAAATTGAAGCTGCAGAACTTAAATTGCGCAAAGCAGTTTTGATTTGCCCCGTGGCGAGATATAAAGTATTGCGGATTGCAAATCAAATAATAAATAAAGAAGTAAATGTTGAAGATGTTATTCGTGATGAATTCCGTTTGAAACACAGTAAATTGATGAAGAGAATCAATCAAATTACGGCAAGTTTAAGAACCGTACGAAAACCAGAAAGCATGTTAAAAATTCTTTTGAAGTTTAATTTGACTACATCGATGATTGAAGAAATTGCTTGGGAAATTAAACATAATGCAGAGCAGATTTCACACCTGGAAAAGGAAATTGCCAAACAGAGACAAAGAAAAGTACGGGGACAAATACAAAAGCTGCAATTGAAAAAAATTAAAATTTTTAGAGAATTCGGCTCATCAATCGAAAACATTAGGAAAACATTACGTTATATTAAACACGCCGAGGCAGAATTTACTTTGTCTAAAAAATCTTTAGTTGAGGCAAATTTGCGATTGGTTGTAAGTATTGCTAAAAAGTATACAAACCGAGGTTTATCTTTTCTGGATTTAATCCAAGAAGGTAATATTGGATTGATGAAAGCTGTGGATAAGTTTGAATATAAACGTGGTTATAAATTCAGTACTTATGCGACATGGTGGATCAGGCAGGCGATTACACGTTCTATCGCAGATCAATCCAGAACAATTAGAATTCCAGTGCATATGACAGAAACAATTAATAAGCTGATTCGAGCATCTCGTTTTCTTGTCCAAGAACATGGCCGGGAACCAACACCGGAAGAGTTAAGTTCAATGATGAAAATATCTGTGGATAAAATCAGAGGTATTTTAAAAATTGCTCAGGAACCGATTTCTTTGCAAACTCCGATCGGAGAAGAAGGGGATACGCATTTTGGTGATTTTATTGAGGATAAACGGGTGGTAAGTCCGGCAACAGCAACAGCACATTCAATGCTGAAAGAGCAGATGGAACAGGTAATGGAAACACTTTCAGATCGAGAAAAGCGAGTATTAATCTTACGTTTCGGGATAAAAGACGGATATCCGCGTACCTTGGAGGAAGTGGGTAAGATTTTTAATGTTACGCGTGAAAGAGTCAGGCAGATTGAAGCTAAAGCGTTAAGAAAATTAAGACATCCCACCCGGAGTAAAAAATTGCGTGATTTTTTGGAAATTACAATTGGAGATCATCGCGATTTTATCTAATTTGAGATTATAAAAATGAGCTGGGTTAATTAAAATCAATAATTAACCCAGCTTTTTTTGTGTTTAAAGGGGAAAATATGAGAAATTACAGGTCTTTCTTAGCTTTTAGACAAATCTTGACTTAAGTGCATAATTCTGTTATATTTTATAATATTGTTTTCCGGGCCCATAGCTCAGTTGGTTAGAGCAGGAGACTCATAATCCATTTCCTTACTATTTTTTAACTAATTATCCCCACACAAGTTATATAAAACCCAGTGTATTACCCTCAATAAAGCAGTTTTTATCAGTTAATATTGCTTGGTATGGAGTCGTATTATTGTGTCTTTAAAATGGACAGTTTTTGGACACCTTATACCCCTGACCCCCCGGATACCCCCTACAGAGAGATAAATAAGGTTGCGTGATTTCCTCAAAAATAAAAAGACGGTTTTGTTGTCTTAATTTTTATGATATAATTATCACAAATATTTATAGAATTATTGGAGATAATATGACAGAAAATCTTAAGTTATTAGCATTATTTAGTGGCTGTGGTGGTAAAGATTTAGGTTTTAGGGGAGACTTTACTTATTTAAATAAGTATTATGAAAGATTGCCTTATGACTTAGTTTGGGCAAATGATATTGAGGAAAAAGCATGTGAGACTTATAAGGAAAATGTGTCTAATCATATTGTGCCTGGTGATATTCTAGAAGTTAAGAAAAAGAAAATTCCTTCTTGCAATGTTGTTATTGGAGGATTCCCTTGTCAAGATTTTAGTGTAGCAGGGAAAAGACGAGGGACTGGAACAGATCGTGGAAATCTATATATTGAAATGAGAGATATTATTAAAAAAAAGAAACCTGAATTTTTTGTTGCTGAAAATGTAGGGGGACTTTTAAATATTAGGAATGAAGAAGGTTTAATTATAGATCAGATAATAAAATCTTTTGAAGAACTAAAGTATGATGTTACTTACTGGTATTTAAATGCAGCTGATTTTGGAGTTCCTCAATCAAGAAGAAGAGTTTTTATCGTTGGTTTTAAGAAAAGTTTAAAAATTAAGATTACTCCTCCAAATCCTCCAGAGATTTTGGTTAAACATGTTACCGCTAAAGAAGCATTAGATGATCTATTATGGAAAAATAAAGATTTGCCTAATCAAGATCAATATTCTAAGGCTCGTAATTATGGGATTAAGTGCCAAGGCAATAAAGCAATACTAGCTAATGCTCCCTCTCCCACTATAAGAGCTGAACATCATGGGAATATTGAATTTCATTATTCTGAGGAAAGACGATTAACAATTAGAGAATGCGCAAGGTTGCAATCTTTTCCAGATGACTTTATTTTTAAAGGATCAACAAGTAATGCTTATAAACAAGTTGGTAATGCTGTTCCCCCCGTATTAGCTTGGCACATTGCAAAACATCTCTATGAATTATATGAAAAGAGACCCTAAAATTACCTCCAAAATAATGAAAACCATCAAGAGTAGAAATACTAAGGTGGAGATTATTTTTGCTAAGTTATTGCGTGCTAATAAGCTCAAATATAGAAAACATTATAATATTAGAGGTAAGCCGGATTTTGTATTATTAAAACATAAGATAGCTATTTTTCTTGATGGGGATTTCTGGCATGGTAATGGCTGGAAGTTAAGGGGTTTTAAAACTCTTGAGGAGTCTATTAAGACAAATAAGGAATTTTGGGTTAATAAAATCAAAAACAATGTCTCAAGAGATAGAACAGTAAACAAGTTTTTACGCTCAAAAGGCTGGAAGGTATTTCGTTTTTGGGAAAGTAAAATCAAAAAGGAGCCTGGTAAATGGATCCAGAAAGTAAAAAAATACATAAACAGAGTAGTTAATCCTACCTAACTTGCACCCATAAGATTTGATAGTTTTTATTGAAAAACTTGTATGTTAGAGGTATCATTTATGTTGAGGTGATACTATGGCAAATGAGTTAATTAACAAGTTCAATAGCCCTGAGTTTATCGTAAAAATAGAAAACAAATTGCCGAAATTGTTTCAAATAGCTGAATTGGAATGCGCCAGAGCGGGAAAGATTGGAATGGAAGTTGGTTCTGTGCGTGAAAGAATACTTATTTCTATTTTAATTAGTGAATTTGGTAGTACAAATGTTGAAACGGAAATCCCTATCACTAAGGCGGAAATAGATGTTGAGCTATTTGGTAATGGAATTTCTATTAAGACGATAACTGGTGCTAATTTTAGTGGGGTAAAGCTCATCTGGACAGTTGATTCGGCCAAAGCATTGGAGTTTGCGAAGAATTATTACCCAAATCATGATATTCTGCTAGTACAAATAAAATGGGGGGGCACAGGGGGATTATATTATATTCCTGCATTAGTACAACAAAGAGTTTTTCAAAAACTAGGCAAAGGAAAATATTTTAAATTACCTAAAAAAGGAACTAATCCTAGAGGAGTTGAAATTACTAAAGAGGCATTGATAGCTTTGGTTTCTGATAAAGAGACAAAATGTATTAATATAAACTGGAATAAAGCCAAAATCGATTTTGATCCGCATGCAAGATGGATTAAATATTGGGAGTGACAAATATGTCAGACTTAAAAAAGATCAAATGGGTTTCTTGTTATAAGTCACGGAAAGACTTGCATAGTTTTAAAGAGAATTCTTTGTTGTTTTTTGCTTTAGACTTACGGTTCGGAATTGATGATTTTGTGGAGTTGGCAAGTAATTCTTTAACTGATGGAGGAGATGACAAAAAGACTGATTTAATATACATAGATTCTGAGAATGGATATGTGGTTATTGCACAAGCGTATATTTCGAAAAAATGGGACAAAAAAGAAGCTCCTGCATCAAAAGCATCTGATTTAAATACCGCTGCTTCTTGGATTTTAAACTCTCCTTTGGATAGATTGCCACAACGCATCTTTACTCATGCTGAAGAAGTTCGTCGATGTATCAAGGAAAATATAATTAAATCTATATATTTTTGGTATGCACATAATCTCCCAGAGTCCAAGAATGTTGATAAAGAATTGAAAAATGTAGAAGAGACAGCAAAGACATTGGTGGCTAAAAATTTTCCTGATGCTAGAAATGTAGAGATTTGTGCTACTGAGGTTGGAGTTGAGACCTTAGAAAAGTGGTACAAAACCTCGCAAATGCCAATACTTGTTTCGGATACTTTTAATATTCCTATATCTGGAGGCTATAAGATGAAGGCTGCTGATTGGGAATCATATATTACGGCTATCCCTGCAAGTTGGCTCTATGATAAGTTTAAAAAATATAAAGGTGATATTTTTTCAGCCAACATTAGGGGGTATTTAGGGAGTAGAAAAAGAGATGAAAATATTAATAATGGCATAAAAAAAACAGGTTGTGATGATCCAGAGCATTTTTGGGTTTTTAACAACGGAATAACTGCATTAGTTAATGAATTTAAGGAAAATAAAAATAAAGGGAAATTAGAGATTGTTATAAGGGGAATATCTATCGTTAATGGTGCTCAAACTACAGGAGCATTGGGATCGCTTGAAAAATCTCCTGCTAAAAACGCTTATGTTCCCATTAGATTTGTTGTATGTCCCAAGTTAGAAACAATTCAGAACATAGTTAAGTATAATAATTCTCAAAATAAAATTACGGCGCCTGATTTTAGAAGTTCTGATTCGATTCAAGCATATTTAAGTGTTCAATTTAGCGAACTTTACAATATTACATATTTGTCAAGAAGAGGCGGGTGTGAAGATATTATCCGACGTATATCGAATTCAATATCTGCTATTGCGGCGGGACAGGCTTTAGCTGCTACTCATGGTTTCCCAGAAATCGCTTATAACCAAAAGACATATATATGGGAAAATGATGGTTTGTATTCAAGATTTTTTAATGAGAAAACTACAGCTCAACACATACTATTCGTATACTCTTTATTAAAGGCGATAGAATACAAAAAGCTTCAATTAGTAAGAAAAAGTAAGGCAGGGAAGCTTACTAAAATAGAAGAAAATCAGCTTGGATTTTTAAGATTGAGGGGGGCAATAATTTTATTTTGTGCAGCCATATCTCAATGTTTAGATATTTTTATTGGCAGTTCTATCCCAAATATGTTTGCTTTAAAATTTAAAGCAAAAAAAATTAGCTTGGGAAAAGCAATAAAAATATGGGCCCCGATTATAGATATAGGCATTTCTTTTAGTGATAAACTTAAAGATGGTCTTTCTGATGGGTTAAAAAATAAAGATAAAATAGAAAGTGC